>NZ_VWVS01000012.1:0-398233 GCF_008638355.1 Nocardiopsis deserti
TACGTGGCGGGCTTCACGGCTCCGGAGGGCAAGACGATGGGTCACGCGGGCGCGATCGTCTCGGGTTCCTCGGGCACGGCCGCCGCGAAGAAGGAAGCTCTGGAGGCCGTCGGCGTCAAGGTCGGCAAGACTCCCAGCGAGACCGCTCAGCTGGCGCGCGCGCTGTTCTGACGCGTTCCGGTACCGACAACGGCTCCGCCCCGCCGCTCAGCGGTGAGGCGGAGCCGTTGTCGTGTGCGCCCCCGCGCCCGCCGACCGCAGGTCAGGCGGAGCGGTGGCGGCGCCTGGCCATGCCCACGACGACGTGGGGGACGATCATCACGGCGAGGAAGATCCCCCAGCCGACGAGGGCCTCGGCGCTTCCGTCCAGGACGGCGGGCAGGCCCCAGAACAGGAAGACGAAGCCGACCCAGGGCAGTACGCCCCACCAGGGCGCGGAGCGGTTCCCGGTGTCCGCGCAACCCGAGTTGGCGGCCGGTGCGGCCTTCCGGTCCTCACGGCGGGGTTCGGGAACCGGCGCGCGCCCGTACCCGGGCCCCCGGGCGCTTCCGTGTCCGGAACCGGGGGCGCGCGTGTCCGCCGCGGGCAGGTCGTCGAAGAGGGGGACCAGGTCCGAGGAGGTGACGGCGTGCACCGCCAGGGAGACGCGCTCCTCGTGCTCGTCGATGTCCAGGCGCCCCTCCTCGAAGGCGGTGCGCAGCCTGACCAGGGCGTCGTCGCGTTCGGCGTCGGAGAGGCGGTAGGGGCGCTGGTGCTCGGGGCCTGCCATGCGGGACCGATCCGTTCGGGCTGGGGAGGAGCCTCGTTCCCCGGGTAGGACGGCCGGGCCGCGGTTCCGGTTCCGTCCTTCCGGGCACGACACGCGCGGCCGGGATACCACGGAGCATTCCGGTCCCTGGCAGCATAAGTCGGGTGAGTACGCCAGGATCTCCCCCCGACCGCGGCCGCCCCTCCCAGCGCACGCGGTCCAGCGGTGCGGCGGAGCCCGACGCGGCCGTCGCGCCCCGACCCGTCTACGCGACCGGCGGGATCGCCGCGGCCACCGCCGCGGCGTTGGGGCTGGCCGTGATCGTCACCCTCACCATCATCGGGTGGGTGGCCGCGCCGCACGACACCTTCGGCGAGGACATCGTCGACATCCTCCAGGGTGCGGTGCTGGCCTGGCTGGTGGGCCACCACGTGTCGTTCTCGGTGCCCGACGGCCAGATCGCCCTGCTGCCGTTGGGGCTGGTGTTGTTGCCGGGGCTGCTGCTGTACCGGTCGGGACGGTGGCTGGCGCGCTCCTGCGACATCCCCCGCCTGCGGTACGTGTATCGGGCGGCGCTGGCGATCGCCGGGCCCTACGCGGCGATCGCGGGCACCCTGGCCCTGCTGGCGCGTACCGAGGCGGTCGAGCCGAGCATGCCGCGCGCGCTGGTCATGGGGTTCGTCATCGCCTTCCTGGCCGGAGGGCTGGGGGTGCTGCGCCAGCTGATGCGCGACAGGGAGGTACCCGCCCGGGACCTGCTGCGGTTGATGCCCGCCCGGTCGCGCTCCCTGCTGGTGGGGATGCTCGCCTCCACGGGAACGCTCCTGCTGGGCGGGCTGCTGTTGTTCCTGGTGGCTCTGGGGATGAGTCTGTCCGAGGTCGTCGAGACGACCCGGGTGCTCGGTCCCGGCCTGGTGGGCGGCGCGCTGCTGGTCGTCGTCCAGCTGGCTTACCTGCCCAACGCGGTGGTGTTCGCGGTCTGTTACGCGCTGGGCCCGGGGTTCGCGGTGGGGGCGGGGACCGTCGTCGCGCCGACGGGGGTTTCGGTGGGGGCCCTGCCGATGCTCCCGATGCTGGCCGCGCTGCCGTCGAACGGGGCCGCGCCGGTGGCCTCGCTGCTGGCGCTGGCGGTGCCGTTCGTGGCGGGGGCGGTGGGCGGCGCCCTCACCCAGCGCAGCGCCCCGGACGTGGTCAGCGAGGCCGCTCCGCTGTGGGGTTTCGTGTGCGGGGTGACCACGGGGCTGTTGTGCGCGGCGCTGGCCGTGATGGCCGGTGGGCCGCTCGGTGGTGAGAGGTTGAGCGAGGTCGGGCCGTCGGCGTGGCAGGTGGGCCTGGTCGCCGCCCTGGAGGTGGGCGTGGCCGCCGCCGTCGTGGCGTGGGTGGCCAACTGGTGGTACACGCGCGGGCGGCGTCCGTCGGCGCGCAGGGCTCCGCGTTCGGCGACCGAGCGTGAGCGGCGCCCCGCGAAGGACGCGGCGCCTTCCGTGAAGGACGAGACGCCCGCCACGAGGGACACGGTGCCCTCCCCCAAGGAGACAGCGCGTTCCGCCAAGGACGTGACGCGCCCCGCCGAGGAGGAACCGCGGGCCCGGCCGGAGGTGGAGCTGCCCCCGGACGTGCCGGTCGGTGAGGGCCTGGCCACGGTCACGCCGCTGCGCCGCCGTGCGGGGGAGGCACAGCCGGACCCCGACCGGGACGCTCCGCGGGACGAGGCCCCCGAGGACGAGGAGCCGGATTCGGGCAGGGCGGACCGGGCAGCCGAACGCGCGGAGCGCAAACGCGAGCGCCGGGAGCTGCGCAGGCAGCGGCGCGAGGAGCGCAGGGCAGGGCGGGCCGGAGGCGGGCGCTGGTGGCGTCGCGGGTCCGTCGAGGACGAGGAGTCCGAGGAGATGTACGGAATCACCTACGAGGCCGAGCCCGACGAGGTCGACACCCCGCAGCGGTGAGGCGGTGTGCGCGGGGCCGGAAGCGGTCCCTCAGCCGCTGCCCCGAGGGGACGCCCCTGCCGTGAGCGGCCCTAGGCTCGGTGCCCTGAGCGGGTACCGAGCCGAGGAGAGGAGCGTTCCGGTGGTCAGTGTCGAACCAGGGTTCACCGACTGGGACTCCCTGCGTTACGCGGAGGGGAAGGCGGACATCCCCGCGATCCTCGCCGACCTGGGGTCGGGGGAACCCGGCCGGGCCTCCGAAGCCCTGGATCTGCTGTCCTGGATTCTGATCGAGATCGGTCCCCTGTACCCCGAGACACCGGACATGGTTACCGCGCTGGTGGCGGCGGCCGTCGATCCGGACTCCCCTCTGCGGCGGGGTGATCTGCTCTACGCGTTGCTGTTGGCGGTCTTCGCCGAGGACGAACCGGCGCTGATGGAACGGGTGCACCTGGCACTGGGTGCCGCCGTGCCGGGACTGCTGGCCCTTCTCGCCGATCCCGACACGAGCGTGCGCGAGTCCGCCGTGCTGGCCCTGGCCTGGGCCCGCCCGGAGGATCCCGCGCCCGCGGTGGCGGCGCTACGCGAGCGGTTCGCCTCCGACGGCTCGGCCGTCGAGCGCGAGTGCGCGGCGGTGTCGCTGGCTGCGTTGGCCTGCGCGGACCGGGAGTGGATCACCGCGGCCCTCGCACCGGGGAACCCGGACACGGTCCGGGTGGCGGCCGCGTGGGCGCTGGCCCGCTCCCCGTGGCCGTGGACGCTGCAGGCCACCCGCGCGATCGCCGAAGGCGCGGAGGACGGAGACCCGTTCTTCTTCCCCGGCACCCACCGCATCGGAGGTCTCCTCGACCACGTCGCCCGCGACCTGGTTCCCACCGACAGCGGCCCCGACTCCGGTACCGGCCCCGACCCCGGGCTGGAACTGCTGCGGGACCTGCTCGCCTCTGCGCGGCCGCGTGCGGCGGTGTCCTTCGCGTACGCCCTGGGCCGTGCCCGTCCCGCCGTCCGCGCCGAAGCCGTGCGCATGGTGGCCGAGGCACTGCCCGACTCCCCCGAGGCGCGCGGGTTCCTCAGGCCGCGGGGGGATGTTGACGCCTTGCCCCGGTTCCCTGACGGCACCACGCCATGATCCGTCCCGCCCCGGTCGGTCTCCACGAAGGCTGTCCGCGGCCGGGGTGGGACCGGTCGCCGTCCCCCGTCGAAGCCCTCGCCCGCCTCCGGCCGACGGCCCGGTGGTCTCCGGGCCGCAGGACTGCAGGGCCGCAGGGCTGAGCGCGGCCGTGGGCCGCCCCGGTCTTCCAGGACGGCCCACGGCGTTGCCGGGTGCCGCGCTCCGGCCCGTGGGCCGAACACCGCGCCCGGACGCCCGGACACAGCACTCTCAGGCGGGAAACCCGTTCGCGGCAGGTCCTAGGCGTTCTCCTTGGGCGCGGTCTTCCTCTTCTGCGGTTCGAAGATGGAGTTGACCAGGTCGGTGCACCACTTGAGCAGTTCCAGGTCCCGCAGCGGCCTGCCGCCCAGTCCGCCGGACTTGGGCACCGGTACCAGCAGGGTCCGGGTCGCCTCCTTGCGGATCGACTTGGGGTGCAGGCGCCGCAGCCGCAGCTCCTGCGACTCACGCAGCTCCACCGGGGCGAAGCGGATCTGGTTGCCCTGCATCACCACGTCCGACAGGCCCGCGGACTTGGCCAGAACCCGGAAGCGGGCCACCGCCATGAGGTTGTCCACCTGCTCGGGCGGGGTGCCGTAGCGGTCGGTGAGCTCCTCGTAGGCGGCGAGGATGTCCTCCTCGCTGGTGACGCTGGCGATGCGCTTGTAGGACTGCAACCGCAGCCGCTCACCCGGCACGTAGTCGTGCGGGATGTAGGCGTTGATGGGCAGCTCGACCTTGGTCTCGATCTCCTTGACCGCGTCCGGGTCGCCCTTGAGTTCGGCCACGGCCTCGCCGACCATGCGCACGTACAGGTCGAAGCCCACGCCCGCGATGGTCCCGGACTGCTCCGCGCCCAGGATGTTGCCCGCGCCCCGGATCTCCAGGTCCTTCATGGCCACGTACATGCCCGCGCCGGTCTCGGTGTGCTGGGCCACGGTGGCCAGCCGCTCGTAGGCGGTCTCGGTCAGCGGCCTCTCCGGCGGGTAGAGGAAGTAGGCGTAGGCGCGCTCGCGCCCGCGGCCCACCCGGCCGCGCAGCTGGTGCAGCTGTGACAGGCCGTAGGTGTCGGCGCGGTCGATGATGAGGGTGTTGGCGTTGGGCACGTCCAGGCCGGACTCGACGATGGTGGTGGAGACCAGCACGTCGAAGTTCTTCTCCCAGAAGTCGACCATCACCTTCTCGAGCTGCTGCTCGTTCATCTGGCCGTGGGCGTACGCCACCCGGGCCTCGGGGACCAGGCGCTGGATGCTCGCCGCCACCTTGTCGATGGACGCCACCCGGTTGTGTACGAAGAACACCTGTCCCTCGCGCATCAGCTCGCGGCGGATGGCCGCGGTGATCTGCTTGTCCTCGTAGGGCCCCACGAAGGTGAGCACCGGGTGGCGCTCCTCGGGCGGGGTGAGGATCGTGGTCATCTCGCGGATGCCGGTCAGGCCCATCTCCAGGGTGCGCGGGATGGGGGTGGCCGACATCGCCAGCACGTCCACCTGGGTGCGCAGCCGCTTGAGCGCCTCCTTGTGCTCCACGCCGAAGCGCTGCTCCTCGTCGATGATGACCAGGCCCAGGTCCTTGAAGCGGGTCTCCGAGGACAGCAGCCGGTGCGTGCCGATGACCACGTCCACCTCGCCGGAGCGCAGCCCCTCGCGGGTGACCTCCACCTCGCCGTCGGTCTGGAACCGCGACATCGGCTTGACGGTGACCGGGAAGGAGGCGTACCGCTCGGTGAACGTGGACAGGTGCTGCTGCACCAGCAGCGTGGTGGGCACCAGCAGGGCGACCTGCTTGCCGTCCTGCACGGCCTTGAAGGCCGCGCGCACCGCCACCTCGGTCTTGCCGTAGCCGACGTCGCCGCAGATCAGCCGGTCCATCGGGACCGACCTGGACATGTCCTTCTTGACCTCGTCGATGGCGGCGAGCTGGTCGGGCGTCTCCACGTAGGGGAACGCGTCCTCCAGTTCGCGCTGCCACGGGGTGTCGGCGCCGAAGGCGTGCCCGGGGGAGGCCTGGCGCGCCGAGTACAGCCGGATGAGGTCGCCGGCGATCTCCCGGACCACCTTGCGGGCCCGGCTCTTGGCCTTGCTCCACTCGGTGCCGCCCATCTTGGACAGCGTGGGCGCCTCACCGCCCACGTACCGGGTGACCTCGCCCAGCTGCTCGGTGGGCACGAACAGGCGGTCGCCCGGCTGGCCGCGCTTGGAGGGCGCGTACTCGATGAGCAGGTACTCGCGGGTGGCTCCCTGCACCTGGCGGCTGACCATCTCCAGGTAGCGGCCCACACCGTGCTGCTCGTGCACGACGTAGTCGCCGGGCTTGAGCTGGAGCGGGTCGACGGTGCCGCGCCGCCTGCTGGGCATGCGCCGCATGTCCCGGGTGGAGGACCTCTGCCCGGCCAGGTCGGTCTCGGTGAGCACCACCGTGTGCACCGACCGCAGCAGGAAGCCGTGGTCGACCAGTCCGGTGGTGACGGTGGCGACCGCCTGTCTGGGCTGCTCGGTCAGGTCCGCGGCCAGGGAGGCGCCCAGCCCGGCGTCGCGCAGCATCGCCACCAGGCGCTCGGCGGGGCCGTGCCCCTGGGTGACCAGGACGACGCTCCAGTTGTCGTGCAGCCACCCCTTGATGTCGGCCAGCGCGCGCTCGGTGTCGCCCCGGTAGGACTCGGAGGGCACCGCGCCGACGACGACGGCGTCGTCCTCCTCGGCCGCGCCGCCCGTCTCGTCCGCGGCGAACGGGGTCAGCCCCCACCAGGGCAGACCCATCTCGGTGGCGGTGGAGCGCAGTTCGGAGATGGACATGTAGGCGGATCCGCCCAGGTCGATGGGCGCCTCTCCGCCGGAGGCGGCGTTGATCCACGACGCGTCCAGGAACTCGGCGCTGGTGGCCTCCAGCTCCACCGCGCGGGTGCGGATGCGCTCGGGGTCGCAGCCCACCACCATCGCCCCCTCGGGCAGGTGGGCCAGGAACGGCTCCATGCGCTCGGCGAGCACCGGCGCGAAGGCCTCCATGCCCTCCACCGCGACGCCGTCGGCGATCTTGTGCAGGATCTCGGCGAGGGAGGGGTGCTCCTCGGCCAGCGCCCGCGCGCGCCCGCGCACGGTGTCGGTGAGCAGCAGCTCGCGGCACGGCGGCGCGAACAGCCCGGAGGAGGCGCTGGTGCGCGGGTCCCCGCCGCCCTCGGAGGACTCGATGGAGCGCTGGTCGGCGACCTGGAAGTAGCGGATGTCCTCGACGGTGTCGCCCCAGAACTCCAGCCGCAGCGGGTGCTCCTCGGTGGGCGGGAACACGTCCAGGATGCCGCCGCGCACCGCCATGTCGCCGCGCTTCTCGACCAGGTCCACACGGGCGTAGCCGGTGTTGGCCAGGGCCTGGACGACCTCCTCCAGGGACGCCTCGTCGCCGGGGCGGATGCGCACCGGCTCCAGGTCGCCCAGCCCGGACACCAGCGGTTGCAGGACGCTGCGCACGGGGGCCACGACCACGCGCAGCGGGGTGGTCAGCGGGTCGGAGGGGTCGGGGTGGGCCAGACGGCGCAGGACGGCCAGCCGCTGGCCGACGGTGTCCGAGCGCGGGGAGAGCCGCTCGTGCGGCAGCGTCTCCCACGCGGGGAAGAGGGCCACCGAGTCCTCGGGCAGCAGGCAGCCCAGGGCGTCGGCCAGGTCGGAGGCCTCGCGCTCGGTGGCGGTGACGGCGAGCACGGGCCGCTGCGCGCCCACGGGGGCGTCGGCGGCCAGCGCCCCCACCATGAAGGGGCGCAGCGCCGCCGGGGCGACGAGGTCGAGATGGGGATCGCGGCCGCCTCGGGCGGCCTCGATCGCGCTGTGCAGTGCCGGGTCCCTGGAGACGTCGGCGAGAAGTCCAATGAGGCTCATAGCACCAGAAAGTGGAAGTGGTCCGGATCAGGCGGTGGCGGTCGCGGCCTGCACGGGAAGAAGGCGGCTGCGTGAGTGGACGCCCGGCACCCTTCAGACTATCGAGTCCGGCGGTCCGGCGCGGGCGGGGTGTGGACAACCGGCGACACGGAGCTGCCCCGTGCCGCCCGCGTCCCCGGCCTGGTGGCGCGGGCGGCGGCGCACCGGGTAGAACCGTCTCCGAACTGCTTCTATTCCGTCTGACACGGTGTGAGGGCGGGTCGTCCCGTGCCCGCGGCATACGCTGGGTGCGTTTGTCGGACCGCCCGAGGAGAGGAAGCGCGTGGTGAGTGCCAACAGGCGTGGGAGTGCGCCGCAGGGCGGTGTGGGGAGCCCGGACGCCCCCGTCTTCGCCCCAGGTCCGGACGGGCTCGCCCACCTGGAGCTGATCCTCAACGGCGCCTACCCGCTGCCCGGTTTCATGACGCGGGACGAGGCGGGGTCGGTGGAGCGGGACGGCCGCCTGCCCGACGGGCGTCCCTGGCCGGTTCCGGTCACGCTGGAGGTGCCCGAGGAGCTGTCCGGAGCCGACCACCTGACCCTCTCCGACCCGGAGGGGGCGCCGCTGGCCGGGCTCGACGTCACCGAGCACTGGCGGGACGCCGGGGGCCGCCACCTCCTGGCCGGCTCCGTGACCCTGCTGCGCCCGCCCACCTACGGCGTGCTGCGCGAGCTGCGCCCCTCGCCCGCGGAGGTGCGGGCCCAGCGTGAACTGGAGCCCGCCGAGCGCCCCCTGCTGGCCGTGGTCACCGACCGTCCGCTGCACCACCGCGCCCTGCACCAGGTCAGGGCCGAGGCCGACGCGCTGGGCCTGGTCCACGGCGAGGGCGGCCGCGCCGACGTGCTGGTGATCGTCGACACCGGCCTGGAGGACGTGGGCATGGCCACGGCGGTGCTGGCCGCCGGGCCCCTGCTGCCCGCGCGCACCTCCTTCGTGGTGTGCACGCTGCCCAGGAGCGCCGACCGCTCCCGGGGCCTGTTCGGCGGGCCGTGGGGGGCGCGCGAGGTGGGTCTGGCCGCGCACGTGGCCGCGTCCTACGGCGCCACCCACATGCTGGCGGTGACCGGCGGGGACGGCCCCGACGTCGAGCGGGTGATGGCCCTGCGGCCGCCCCTGACCGTGCTGGACCCCGAACCGTGGCGCTACCACTCCTCCGACGGGCTGTGGCTGCCCGTGACCCGGATCGACCCGGCGTCCGCGCGGGCCGAGCTGACCGACGAGCAGGTGGAGGCCGAGCTGGCGCACGGGCGCGAGCTGCCCTCGTGGTTCACCCCGGCCCGGGTGGGCGCGGAGCTGGCGCGGCTGCGCCCGGCCCGCACCGCGAGGGGGCTGGCCGTGCTGTTCACCGGCCTGTCGGGCTCGGGCAAGTCCACGATCGCCCGGGGGGTGTGCGACGGCATCCGCAGGTCGGGCCGCCCGGTGACCCTGCTGGACGGCGACGTGGTGCGGCGCATGCTCTCCAGCGGGCTGACCTTCTCCCGCGAGGACCGGGAGCTCAACATCCGCCGGATCGGCTACGTGGCCTCGGAGATCACCCGGCACGGCGGTGTCACGGTGTGCGCGCCCATCGCCCCCTACGCCAAGGGCCGGGCGGAGGTGCGCGCGATGGTGGAGGAGTTCGGCGACTTCTTCCTGGTGCACGTGGCGACCCCGCTGGAGGTGTGCGAGGCCCGCGACCGCAAGGGCCTGTACGCCAAGGCGCGGGCGGGGGAGATCCCCGAGTTCACCGGGATCTCCGACCCCTACGAGGAGCCGGACGACGCCGACCTGGTGGTGGACACCGAGGACGTGGACCCGGCCGAGTCCGTGGCCCGGGTGATGTCGGCCCTGCGCGCGGGCGGCTGGCTGCCCGAGCACGACGGCTGAACGGCGGCGCGAACAGTGGAGGAAGAGCGTTGAACGACCCCCGAGACCCCCAGGACGCGCGGAGCGGGAGGGGCGGCGCCCCGCCGGCCGGGCACCGGGTGCTGCGCCTGGTCGAGGTGATGGACACCCTGCGCCGGGAGTGCCCGTGGGACCGCGACCAGACCCACGGGACGCTGGCCAAGTACCTCATCCAGGAGGCCTACGAGGCCCTGGAGACGATCGAGGAGGGTGACTTCGCGCTGCTGCGCGAGGAGCTGGGCGACGTGCTGCTCCAGGTGGTCTTCCACGCGGCGGTCGCCGCAGAGCGGCCCGAGGGGGACCCGGCGCGGTTCACGGTGGACGACGTCGCCGACGCCATCATCGACAAGATGACCCGCCGCCACCCGCACGTGTTCGGCGGGGTCGAGGTGTCGGGCGCCGACGAGGTGGGGTCCAACTGGGAGGCCATCAAGGCCGCCGAGCGGGCGGAGAAGGCCCGGGCGGCGGGCGGCGACGGGCGCAACTCGGTCCTGGACGGGGTCCCGTTCGCCCAGCCGGCGGTGCTGCTGGCCGACGAGCTGCAGAGGAGGGCGGTGCGCAACGGCTTCCCCGCCGACCTGGTCGGCGACGACGGGGCCGAGGGCGGGGAGCTGTTCGCGGCGGTGGCGGCCGAGCGCGGACGGGGCCGTGACGCCGAGACCGACCTGAGGGCGGCGGCCCGCCGGTTCGACGCCCGTGTGCGCGCCGCCGAGGACGCCGCCCGCGCGGACGGCAGGGAGCCCCGCGAGCTGTCCGGACAGGAGTGGCGGACCTACTGGGACAAGGCGGGCGAGGCCTGACGGGCTGGCCGCGGGTGTCGCGGATGTGATGCGTGGGGCCTGGCCTGCGATGATCTTGTACTTGTAGCCGATGTCGGCGCCCGAACCTCGCTATAAGTACAAGACCACGGCGAAGGGGGCGGGTGGATCCGCCGGGCGTCGGTCCGCGTCAGGCCCCGGCGGGTGCGGGGGCGTCCAGCTCCAGGGCCTCCGACGCTCGTGACAGCCGGTTGTCGAAGCTTCCGAGGGAGGACAGCAGCGGGGCCAGCCGGAGCAGGAGGCCACGTGCCAGCAGCGCCGGCCGGGTGCGCGGGAGCAGGAACGCCTGGCCCCGGTCGGCGATGTCCTGGTTGGCCGCCACGAACGGCCTCATCCGGGCCTCGTAGGCGGCCAGCGCCGCGCCGTGGCCGTCGTTGCGGGCGAGTTCCTGGGCCAGGACGTAGGCGCCGACCATGGCCAGGCTGCTGCCCTGCCCCGACATGGGGGAGGGGCAGTACCCGGCGTCCCCGAGCAGGGTCACGCGCCCGGCCGACCAGCGGTCCATGCGGATCTGGGCCACGGAGTCGAAGTAGAAGTCCGGGGCCCGCTCCATCGCGTCCAGGACGCGGTCGGCCTCCCACCCGTGCCCGGCGAAGGCCCGGCGCAGGAACTCCCTCTGCTCCTCGGGCGGCCTGCGGTCGACGCCGCTCTCCTCGGGCACGGACAGCGCCAGCATGGCCTTGGCCCCCTCCGCGCGGGGCGTGTGGTACATGGCCACGAGCCGCCCCGGGGTGTTGAACAGCACGGCCTCGCGGTCCAGCCCCGGGTGGTTGGGCACGGTGAAGATGCTGATGTAGCTGCCCAGGAAGCGGCGGTGCGGAACCTCCGGGCCGAACGCGAGCCGCCGGGTCGTGGAGTGCAGGCCGTCCGCCCCCACGACGAGGTCGAACACGCGCGGCCCGCTCCGCTCGAAGGTCACGCGGACCCCGTCCCCCTCCTGCTCGAACGCGGTGACGGAGTCCCCGTACAGGTACTCGGTGTGCGCGGTGGTCGGTGCGTGGACCAGGCGGACCAGGTCGCCGCGCAGCAGCTCCGCGGAGCGGTCGTCGGCGGTGAGCGCGCTCGCCTCGAAGCCGCCCCTGCGCCTGCCGCGGGCGTCCACGGTCGTGGCCGTGGACATCTCGGTGGCCGAGGTCCGGATGCCGTCGAGCACCCCCATGCGCTCGGCGACGTCGAGGGCCGTGCCGCGCACGTCGATGGCGTAGCCGCCCGTGCGGGGCGCGGGGGCGCGTTCGACGACGGTGGCCTCGATGCCGTGGTGGTGGAGCCAGTGGGCGAGGGTCGGCCCGGCGATGCCCGCGCCGGAGATCAGGACGCTGCGTACGGCGGTCATGGCGTTCTCGTTCCTTCGGGTGCCGTTGTCCCCACGCTAGAACGCTACTTACCGTGCGTCAAGTAACTTACCTATCGGCAAGTAAACTACCGGCCGGAAGGTCGCCGTTAGACTCGTCCGATCAGGTGGCGAGGGAACGGAAGTGACACGGGTGCCCAGAGCGCGGAACGACACCAAGGCGGAGATCCGGGCGGTGGCCCTGGAGCTGTTCGCCCGCAAGGGCTTCGAGAAGACCAGCCTGCGCGAGATCGCCGAGCGCCTGAGCATCACCAAGGCCGCGCTGTACTACCACTTCCCCTCCAAGAACGACCTGCTCACATCGCTGGTCAGCCCCCTGGGTGAGGACATGGAGGCGCTCTTCGCCAGGTACGGGGGCCACGGCGGGGCCGACGACCCGCGCGCGCTGCTGGGCGACTACTTCGACGTCTGCGTGCGCCACAGCGCCCTGCTGCTCGCCGTCCTCAACGACCTGGGCGCACTGGCCGACATCGGCCTGGTCGAGTCCGTCATCTCCTGGCGCCGACGCCTGGACACCCTGCTCGTGGGGCCCGAGGGCGGCGTGCCCGCCCGGATGGGCGCCGTGATCGCCCTCGGCGGCATCCAGGACCTCTCGGTCATGTTCTCCGCGGAGGAGGCCGCCGACCACCGCGAACGCGCCATCGACATCGCCATGGCCGCCCTGGAGTCGGGCATGTCCGACATGGACTAGACCAATTCCGCCGGGTGCGCGCTCCCTCCCCGGTGCGGGGTCGCTAGTCTCGTGTCGGGTCCTGAACCAGTGGTCCGAGAAACCCCAAGAGACGGAGAGAGACCTTGGCGTCCATCGAGGCAGTACAGGCGCGGGAGATCCTTGACTCCCGGGGCAACCCGACAGTCGAGGTCGAGGTTCTGCTCGACGACGGAACCATCGCGCGCGCGGGCGTCCCCAGCGGCGCCTCCACCGGCCAGTTCGAGGCGGTCGAGCTGCGTGACGGCGGCGACCGCTACGGCGGCAAGGGTGTGACCAAGGCCGTCACGGCCGTCAACGACGAGATCGCCGACGAGCTGCTCGGCCACGCCCCCGACGAACAGCGCATCATCGACCGCGCTCTCATCGACCTGGACGGCACCCCGGACAAGTCCCGGATCGGCGCCAACGCCATCCTGGGCGCCTCCCTGGCCGTGGCCAGGGCCGCCGCGGCCGAGGCCGGGCTGCCCCTGTTCCGCTACATCGGCGGCCCCAACGCACACGTGCTGCCGGTGCCGATGATGAACATCCTCAACGGCGGCGCGCACGCCGACAGCAACGTCGACATCCAGGAGTTCATGGTCGCGCCGATCGGCGCCCCGACCTTCTCCGAGGCCGTCCGCTGGGGCGCCGAGGTCTACCACGCCCTCAAGGCGGTCCTCAAGGCCCACGGCCTGGCCACCGGCGTGGGCGACGAGGGCGGCTTCGCCCCCAACCTGGACAGCAACCGCGCCGCCCTCGACCTGATCGTGGAGGCCATCGAGAAGGCGGGCTACACCCCGGGCACCGACATCGCGCTCGCCCTGGACGTGGCCGCCAGCGAGTTCTTCAGCGACGGCGTGTACACCTTCGAGGGCAAGGCCCGCTCCTCGGAGGAGATGGCCGCCTACTACGCCGAGCTGGTGGAGGCCTACCCGCTCGTCTCGATCGAGGACCCCCTCGACGAGGAGGACTGGGAGGGCTGGAAGAAGCTCACCGCCCAGCTGGGGGACAAGGTCCAGCTCGTGGGCGACGACCTGTTCGTCACCAACCCCGAGCGGCTCCAGCGCGGCATCCTGGCCGACACCGCCAACTCGCTGCTGGTGAAGGTCAACCAGATCGGCACCCTCACCGAGACGCTGGACGCGGTCTCCCTCGCCCAGCGCAGCGGTTACACGGCCATGATCAGCCACCGCTCCGGCGAGACCGAGGACACCACCATCGCCGACATCGCGGTGGCCACCAACGCCGGGCAGATCAAGACCGGCGCCCCGGCGCGCAGTGAGCGGGTCGCCAAGTACAACCAGCTGCTGCGCATCGAGGAGGAACTCGACGACGCCGCCGTGTACGCGGGCGTGTCGGCCTTCCCGCGCTTCGCCGCGCGCGGCTAGTCTGCCCCAGTGTCCCGCGAATCCGAGCAGCAGCGTCCAAAGGCCAAGAAGGCGACCAAAGCCGACAGGCCCGAGCGCCGTACCGCCCGGAAGACGGGACCCTCCGGCACGGGCACGGGCCGCACCCACCGGGTGCGGCCCATGCTCACCAGCCGGGCGGCCATCCTCGCGCTCGTGATGTGCGTGATCGCGCTCAGCCTGGCCTACCCGCTGCGCGAGTACGTCGCCCAGCGCGCCCAGCTCGCCGAACTCCGGGAGGAGCGCGCGCGCATGGAGCAGAGCGTGCGGGACCTGCGCCAGCGCGAGGAGGAGATGACCCAGGACTCCTACGTGGAGCGCGAGGCCCGCGTCCGGCTGCACTACCAGTACCCCGGCGAGACCGCCTACATCGTCATCCCGCCCGACTCCGAGGACGAGGACGAGGACGACACCGGTCCCAGCGAGCCCTGGTTCACCACCCTGTGGCGCTCGGTGGAGGAGGCCGACGACCCGCCGTCCGGCGACGGGCTCTGAGCCCTCCGGGCGCCCTCAGAACAGGGCGCCCGCGGCCCACGCCCCCGCCGCCAGCGCGACCAGCGCGCAGCACCCGGTCAGGGCCGCGTAGCCGCCGGCGGCCAGAGCGCGGCCCTCCCGGACGAGGGAGAGGACCTCGTGGGAGAACGTCGAGTACGTGGTCAGCGCGCCGCAGAGCCCGACGGAGAGCAGGGCCCACAGCCGCGGGGAGACGGCCGCCGCCCCGGCGGCGCCGACCAGCAGGCCCAGCAGCAGGGTGCCCGCGACGTTCACGGTGAACGTGCCCCAGGGCAGCCCCGCGCCGACCGCGCGGGAGACGGCCCGGTCCACCAGGTAGCGCAGGGCCGCCCCCGCGCCGCCGCCCAGGCCGACGAGCCACACCTCCCAGTTCACGAGCGCCTCCCACGCCCCAGGGCGCGGACCGCGCGCCCCGTGGCCCACGCGCCCAGAGCGGTTCCGGCCACCGCCCCGACCAGCGTGAGCGCCGTGTAGGCCGCGGCCTCGGCGACCCGCCCGGACGCCGCCAGCGTCCCCGTGTCCAGGACGTGGGCCGAGTAGGTGGTGAACCCGCCCAGGAAACCGGTGCCGAGCAGCTGCCTGACCCACGGCGGTGCGGGCCGGGGACCGGTGACGGCCGGGACCAGGACGCCGATGAGCACCGAACCCGCGAGGTTGACGGCCAGGGTGGCCAGCGGCAGCCCGCCGTCGGGGGTCGGCCAGGCCTGTGCCACCAGGTGGCGGGCCACCGCCCCCGCGGCCCCGCCGCAGGCGGCGATCCCGGCCATGGCGGCCACGTCCCGCGCACGGAGGGGGACGGGCCCGGACGGGTTGCTCACGTCGACGTCTCCCTTCGGCGGCTCCGGCGCGCGGGAACCGGTGCGGTGGTGTGCGCTGACGGCCCGCGCCCGCGTGTTTGCGGCGAGGGCCCGCGCGCAGGCCGCCGGTGGACCGCCCGCGCCCGCGGGTGCGCGTGCGGCCCTATGCTGGGTGCGCCATGACTTCCGCAGATCAGCCCGCGCCCGGGCACGCCGCCGGGCGCAACGCCCCGGTCGCCGAGCGCGACACCGCCGCCGTCGAACTCCAACTGGGCCGCCCGCCGCGCGGCGTACGCGCGATCGCGCACCGCTGCCCCTGCGGCCTGCCCGACGTGGTGCGCACCGCGCCCCGGCTGGAGAGCGGTGAGCCCTTTCCGACCCTGTACTACCTGACGTGCCCGCGCGCCGCCTCGGCCATCGGCCGGATGGAGAACGAGGGCCGCATGCGGCGCATGCAGGAGCGTCTGGGCGAGGACCCCGAACTCCGGGCCGCCTACACCAGGGCGCACGAATCCTACCTGGCCGAGCGCGCCGAGCAGGCGCGGCTGGACGGCGTCGAGCCGTTGCCCGAGGGCATGCAGAGCACCGGTGGCATGCCCACCCGGGTCAAGTGCCTGCACGCGTTGGTCGCCCACGAGCTGGCCGAGCCGGGGACCAACCCCTTCGGCGCCGAGGCGCTGGAGGAACTGCCGCACTGGTGGGACAGGGGCCCGTGCGTGTGTGTCGACGAGGACGCCCCCGAGGGCGACGAAGGGAACGGCTCATGAACGGTGTCGCGGCCATCGACTGCGGAACCAACTCCGTCCGACTGCTGATCGCCGACGTCGTCCACGTGGGCGACGACGAGGTGCAGGTGGTCGACGTCGACCGGCGCATGGAGATCGTGCGCCTGGGCGAGGGCGTGGACGAGACCGGGGCGTTCGCGCCCCAGGCTCTGGAGCGCACCTTCGAGGCGCTGCGCGGGTACGCCGAGGCCATCGAGGCGCACGGCATCGCCCTGGGCCCGGACGCGGTGCGCATGGTCGCCACCAGCGCGACCCGGGACGCGAGCAACCGCCAGGTCTTCGTCGACGGCGTGCGCGACATCCTCGGTGTGGAGCCCGAGGTGGTCACCGGCCTGGACGAGGCCGAGCTGTCCTTCGTGGGTGCCACCGCCGAGCTGGAGGCCGAGGGCCCGGGCGAGGACCTGGCCCCGCCGTTCCTGGTCGTGGACATCGGCGGCGGCTCCACCGAGTTCGTCCTGGGCGGCTCCCTGTCCGGGGACGACGGCGGCGAGCTGGTCCGCGCGTCGCTGTCGGTGGACGTCGGCTGCGTGCGCATGACCGAGCGCCACCTGCGCGGCGACCCTCCCACGGCGGAGGAGGTCGCGGCGGCGACCGCCGACATCGAGGCCGCGCTGGACGAGGTCGAGCGGGTGGTCCCGCTGCGCGAGGCCGCCTCGGTCGTGTGTGTCGCGGGCACCGCGACCACGGTCGCCGGTATCGCCCTGGACCTGCCCGAGTACGACCCCGAGCGCATCCACCACACCCGCGTGGGCGTCGCCGACCTGGAGCGCATCACCGGGGAGCTGCTCAAGGCCACCTCACGGGAGCGGTCGCTGATCGGCGTCATGCACCCGGGCCGGGTGGACGTCATCGGTGCGGGCGCGCTCGTGCTGTCCCGGGTGCTCGCCCGCACGGGAGCCGACTCCTTCACGGCCAGCGAGCACGACATCCTCGACGGCGTGGCCTGGAGCCTGGTCGTCTGACACCGCCTCCGGGGGGCGTCCCGCAGGGCGCCTCCCGAAGCGCGCGCAAGGGTGTCCCGGGTGAGACGTGTCACCCCCCAGGGGCCTTGTGAATGCTTTCACAACCACTTTGACCTGCGAAAACGTCGGTAAGGTGCGGTGGGAAGTGGTCGGAAGGTGGGGCGGTGTGAACCTTCTCTGTCGGCGGGGGCTTGTGAAAGAATGCACAAGCGGAGGGACGAAGTACCTCGCTCCGCCCCGGGCGGCACCCCGCCGCGACCACGGCGCGGGCGACCGAAGACCGTGACAACCTCGCGGCCCCTGGGAAGGGGCACCACACAGAAGAACCGTTAGGGCGGAAATGCGATGACCGAGAGCAGGAACTACCGGCTGGTACACGGCGGAGGGGACGACGCGGAGATCCCGCACATCCTCATCGTCGGCGGCGGTTACCTCGGGATGTACACCGCGAGGCGGCTGGAGAAGAAGCTCGGAGCGGGCGAGGCGCGGATCACCGTCATCGACCCGAACTCCTACATGACCTACCAGCCCTTCCTGCCCGAGACCGCGTCCGGCAGCATCTCGCCCCGACACGTGGTCGTCCCGCTGCGCAAGGTCTTCAAGCGGGTCCGCGTCCTGGGCGGCAGGGTCGTGCGCATCGACCACGCCGACCGCACGGTCCGCTACGAGCCCAACGTCGGCGAGGCCGAGACCCTCGCCTACGACTACCTCGTCATGGCCGCCGGAGCGGTCTCGCGCACCCTGCCCATCCCCGGCCTGGCCGAGTGGGGCATCGGGATCAAGACGGTCGAGGAGGCCGCCTTCCTGCGCAACCACGTCCTGGACCAGCTCTCCATCGCCGACTCCACCGACGACGAGGCCATCCGGCGCAAGGCGTTGAACTTCGTCTTCGTCGGCGGCGGCTTCGCCGGGGCCGAGGCCATCGCCGAGCTGGAGGACATGGTCCGCGATGCCGTGCGCCACCACCCCTCGATCGGCCTGGAGGACGTGCAGTTCTACCTCATCGAGGCGGCTGACAAGATCCTTCCCGAGGTCGGCCCCGAGGTCGGCGGCAAGGCGCTCAACCAGCTGCGCCGACGCGGCATCGACGTCCGGCTCAAGACCTTCCTGGAGTCGGCGGTCGACCAGCACATCAAGCTGAGCGACGGCACCGAGTTCGACTCGGGCACGCTGGTGTGGACCGCGGGCGTCAAGCCCAGCCCGGTCGTGGCCGCCAGCGACCTGCCGCTCGGACCCAAGGGCCACCTGGACACCAGCGAGTACCTGGCCGTCAACGGCGTGGAGAACGCCTTCGCGGGCGGCGACAACGCGCAGGTGCCCGACGGCAACGGCGGCTACTACCCGCCCAACGCCCAGAACGCGGTCCGTCAGGCCCCGGTCCTGGCCGACAACGTGATCGCCGCCCTGCGCGGCACCGAGCCCAAGGCCTACCGCCACAAGAACCTGGGCGCGGTCGCCGGGCTCGGCGTCCACAAGGGCGCCGCCCAGCTGTTCGGCAAGATCAAGCTCAACGGCCGCCTGGCCTGGTACGCGCACCGGTCCTACCACCTGTTCGCGGTCCCGACCTTCAACCGCAAGATGCGCGTGCTCTCGGACTGGACGCTCGCCCTCTTCCTGCGCCGCGACTACGCCGCGCTCCCGGAGATGGCCGAGCCCCGCCAGGCCTTCGAGGAGGCCAGCCATCCGCAGATCGAGGACGGCCGCCTCCGCCGGGTCAGCTGACCGGACGGGACGCGCCCGCGGGCGCGCCCTCCGCGACAGGCGCGCGAGACGACCGGCTTCCCGGAGGGGAGCCGGTCGTTTCCTGTCCCAATGCGGCCAAGCCAAGTCAAAGTGGGCAATCAGCCCGCCCGGTATGATGGGCCACGCCCTCGTAGCCCAATGGAAGAGGCAGGCCCCCTAAAAGGGTCACAAGTGTCGGTTCGAGTCCGACCGGGGGTACCCACGGCACCAGCCCCGACGACGCCTGCTCACCGAGCGGGCGTCGCGTGTTTTCCGAGGCGGACGCCGCCCCGTGCGCCCCTCGGGCACCGGCGGCAGGCCCTCAGGGCGTCGGGCCCTGCTGCTCCATCAACAGCTGCAACTGCGTGAACAGGCGTTCGCCGGGGTCCCCCAGGTCGATCCCGCTCACCGACACCGCCCGGCGCACCCGGTACCGCAGCGTGTTCGGGTGGACGTGCAGCCGCTCCGCCGCCGCCCGCGCGTCCCCGAACGCCTCCAGGTAGGCCAGCAGGGAGCGCACCAGGTCGGCGCCGCCCGCACGGTCGTGCTCGATCAGCCGGCTCACCCGCGGGTCCCGCAGCGACGGGTCCTCGCGCAGCCGCGCCAGCGTCTCGCTGACCAGAACCCGAGAGCGCACGTCGGAGATGGTCGCCACGTCCCAACCCGGACTCCGGTCCGGGGAGCGCTCCATCGCGTCCAGGACCCGGTCCGCCTCCGCGCGCGAGTCCGGTACGTCCCCCAGCCGCTCCACCAGCGACCCCACCGCCGCGTGGACCTCCAGTCCCAGCGCCGCGCGCGCCGCCGCCACCGTCTTGCGGGTCAGCGCCAGCACCGACTGCTCCACCCCGCGCCGCCCCTCCCGGGCGCGCGCCAGATCCGGCAGCAGCACGTAGACCCGCCCGCCCAGCGCGGTCACCAGGGCGCTGCGCCGGTAGGCCGCGGTGTGCACCGACACCAGGTCGATCAGCTGGCGGCGGCGCAGCTCGCGCTCGGGCCGGTCAGGACGCTCCTCCGCCGCACTCTCCGGCCCCCCGACCAGAGCGAACGCCACCACCAGCGCGCCCCGGTCGGCACGTACCTCCACGGTGTCGGCCAGCGCGCTGGCGTCGATCCTCCCCTCCAGCAGGCTCGACAGCAGGTCCTCGCGCAGCCGCAGCCCCGCGCTGGCCTGCGTTCGCTGACGGATCATCTGTAGCGCGGTGGTGCGCGCCGCACCCAGCAGGGCCTCCTCCGCGTGCTCGGCCAGCGGCCGGTCCCCCTCCTGCACCCAGATCGCGCCCAGCGGCTGGCGCCCCGCGTGGATGCCCACGGCCAACCGGCGCCTGATGCCCAGGTCGGGGTGCTCGTCCACCCGCACCACCTCCTCGCCCGCGCGCAGCTTGGCGAACACCCCCCACTCGCGCAGCAGCGCCAGGTACGACTCCGGGCCGCGCCGCCCCAGCACCGACAACCGCCGCAGCTCGTCCACCTCGGCGCCGCTGGAGTAGGCCAGCACCCGGCTCGCCGCGTCCTCGATGCTCACCAGCCCGCCGGTGAGCCGGGCGATGGTCTGCGCCATGGAGAACAGGTCGCCGCCGGACTCGCTCAGGTCCTCCGAGGCGGTCAGGCGGACGTCGTCCAGGATGGACCGGCACACCGACTGCAACTGGTCCCAGCGCACCTCGGGGCGCACGGCGAGCAGCGCGATCCCCGCCTCCTGCGCCTCGGTGCGCAGCGCGCGCGCCTCGTCGCCGCCTCCGGGCCGGGGGCGGCCGGGCCGCGTCCCCGCGGGCGGCGGCAGCACCTCCTCCGGCGCCGCGTGCGCGCTGGTCTTGACCGCGACGGCCGTGGCGCCCCGCTCGGCCAGCGTCCTGACCAGGCGCCGCGCGGAGGCGCCCCGCGCCCCGATCAGCAGCACCAGGTCCCCCTCGCGCACCTCCGTGTGGTCCTCCGGGTCGAGGATGACGACGTTGTCCACCTGGACATCGAGCCCATCCGGGGCGGCGGCCACGTCCACGACGGGATCGCCGAGGGCCAGTAGCAGTCCGCGCAGGGGCAGGCCTGTGGTCCTGTCATCGGACGAACCAGTCTGAACAGGTGGAACCTCCGGTTTCGGTGTCGGTCGGGGCGCCCCGCCGCCGGGTGCGGGGAGCGGGTCTGATGCTGGACGGTCATTACTCATGTGTGTCCCATTTTGTCCTGGAGAACAAATAAGGCGGGCAAAGAGTGGCCTGGTCCACAAGGTTCGCACGCCCTGGTTCTGGGAGCGTTGAGTCAGCCAACCCTGCTTGTTTCAGGGACATTCTTCACCGGGAAGGTGCCCATGGACGCCGTGACCAACGTCCCTCTGCCGCAGAACGAGCCGGTTCTGTCCTACGCGCCCGGCAGCGCCGAGCGCGAGGAGCTCGTGGCCAAGCTGGAGGAGCTCGGCAGCCGGAGCATCGACCTGCCGATGCGCATCGGCGGCGAGAGCCGCATGGGCGGCGGCGAGCCCATCGACGTCGTGCAGCCGCACCGCCACGCCGCGGTCCTGGGCACCATGCGCAACGCGACCCGTGAGGACGCCCGCGACGCCGTCGCCGCCGCCAAGGCCGCCGCCCCCGCCTGGCGCGCGATGTCCTTCGACGACCGCGCCGCCATCCTCCTGCGCGCCGCCGAACTGCTCTCCGGCCCCTGGCGCGCCACCATCAACGCCGCCACCATGCTCGGCCAGTCCAAGACCGTGCAGCAGGCGGAGATCGACTCGGCCTGTGAGCTGATCGACTTCTGGCGCTTCAACGTCTCCTACGCCCGCGACCTGATCGCCCAGCAGCCGCTGAGCGTCAAGGGCGTGTGGAACCGCATGGAGCAGCGCCCCCTGGAGGGGTTCGTCTACGCGATCACCCCCTTCAACTTCACCGCCATCGCGGGCAACCTGCCCACCGCCCCGGCCCTGATGGGCAACGTGGTCGTGTGGAAGCCGTCCCCGACCCAGCAGTTCGCCGCCGAGCTGACCATGCGCCTGCTGGAGGAGGCGGGCATGCCCCCCGGCGTCATCAACATGGTCACCGGTGACGGCCTCGCCGTCTCCGACGTCGCCCTCAACGACCCGGAGCTGGCCGGTGTGCACTTCACCGGTTCGACCAGGACCTTCCAGCACCTGTGGAAGAGCGTGGGCGAGAACATCGCCAACTACCGCTCCTACCCGCGCATCGTCGGCGAGACCGGCGGCAAGGACTTCATCGTCGCCCACTCCTCGGCCGACCCCGAGGTCCTGCGCACCGCCATCGTGCGCGGCGCCTTCGAGTACCAGGGCCAGAAGTGCTCGGCCGCCTCGCGCGCCTTCGTCGCCCGCTCGGTGTGGGAGCAGGTCCGCGACGACCTCGTCGCCGAGACCGAGGCCCTGACCATGGGCGACGTCACCGACCTGTCCAACTTCGTCGGCGCCGTCATCGACCGCCGCGCCTTCGACAAGCTGGCCAAGGTCCTGGAGGACGCCAAGTCCGACCCGACCCTGACCGTCCTGGCGGGCGGCACCGCCGACGACTCCGTCGGCTACTTCGTGCGCCCCACCATCATCGAGGGCACCGACCCGTCCCACGACGTGTTCCGCACCGAGTACTTCGGCCCGGTCGTCGCCGTCCACGTCTACGAGGACGAGAAGTTCGACGAGGTCCTCAAGGTCGTCGACGAGGGCTCGGCCTACGCCCTGACCGGCGCCGTCCTGGCCCGGGACCGCGCCGCCGTGGCCAAGGCCAGCGAGGCCCTGCGCTTCGCCGCGGGCAACTTCTACGTCAACGACCGCCCGACCGGCTCCATCGTGGGCCAGCAGCCCTTCGGCGGCGGGCGCGCCTCCGGCACCAACGACAAGGCCGGTTCGGCGCAGAACCTGTCCCGCTGGTCCAGCCCGCGCGCCATCAAGGAGACCTTCGTCGCGCCGACGGTCTCCTCCTACCCCCACCAGGGCTGACAGCGCCCCTCGAGGGCTCCGCTTCGCCTTGCCCGGCCGTCGCCCGCCACCGCCCGAGTGGCGCTTCGCGCCGGGACGGGCCAGTGCCCTCAACGGACGCTACGCGCAGTACTTTCCCTGTTCGGGCGCCGGGGTCCGGGCCCCCTCCCGTCCTGAGGGGGCCCGGACCCCGCCCGTATCCACCGGCGCGGCCGGAACGAACCCGCCGCGCCCCGCCCGCGCCAGCCCACCGGCTCGCGCACGTCTTTCCCGAGGTCACCATGCTTCGCAAACCCCTGCTGCTCGCCGCCAGGTCCCAGGCCTGCCGCACCATCGTCGAGCGCACTCCCGTCACCCGGGCCATGGTCAAGCGGTTCGTCGCGGGCTCCACCCAGGAGGAGGCGCTCCCCGTGGTCGGAGAGCTGACCCGGGACCGCCACGTCACCCTGGACTTCCTGGGCGAGGACACCACCGACACGGCCCAGGCCGAGGCGACGGTGACCGCCTACCGGGACCTGCTGGCCGCGCTGGGCGAGGCGGGTCTGGCCGAGCGCGCCGAGGTCTCGGTCAAGCTCTCGGCCGTGGGCCAGTTCCTCAACAGCGACGGTGAGAAGATCGCCCTGGACAACGCCCGCCGGATCGCCGAGGCGGCCCGGGCGGTCGGCACCACGGTGACCCTGGACATGGAGGACCACACCACCACCGACTCCACGCTGGGCATCCTGCGCGAACTGCGCCAGGACTTCCCCTTCGTGGGCGCGGTGCTCCAGGCCTACCTGCGCCGCACCGAGGCCGACTGCCGCGACCTGAGCGGGGCCGGTTCGCGCGTGCGCCTGTGCAAGGGCGCCTACGACGAGCCCGAGTCGGTGGCCTTCCGCGACAAGGCCGAGGTGGACAAGGCCTACGTGCGCGCGCTGCGCGTACTGATGGAGGGCGAGGGCTACCCGATGGTGGCCTCGCACGACCCGCGCATGATCGCCATCGCCGGTGCGCTGGCCGCCGCCAACGGCCGCGGCGAGGACGACTTCGAGTACCAGATGCTCTACGGCATCCGCGACGCCGAGCAGGTACGGCTGGCCGCCGAGGGCAACCGGATGCGGGTCTACGTGCCCTACGGCGACGAGTGGTACGGCTACTACATGCGCCGTCTGGCGGAGCGTCCGGCGAACATGCTCTTCTTCGCCCGGTCCCTGGTCACGCGCGGTTAGCGCGGTCGGTGCGGACCCGCCGCGCCGTGTCTGAACAGTGACCTTGCCCGTGGAACCCCGGATGAGGCGCGTACGTTACCTTGTGGGCAGCAATCCACGCGTGAAAGGGTCTTGACTAGACATGCGGATGCGGAGTTCCAACCCCGTCCTCAAGCGGGCGCTCCAGCAGGCCGGTCCTGCCGGGAGCGCCCAGCAGGGGCTCAACGGCCAGCCGGGTTACGGCTACGGTCAGCAGCAGGGCTATGGCCAGTCGGGGTACGGACAACCGTACCCGCAGCAGGGCTACGGCCAGCCCTACCCCCAGCAGGGCTACCCCGGCGGCCCGGTGCAGAGCGCCGACAGCCAGCCGATGACCATCGACGACGTGGTCGTGCGCACCGGTATGACGCTCGGTGTGGTCGCGGCCTTCGCCGTCGTCAACTACTTCCTCTTCAGTTCGGCTCCGGGCATCGCCGTGGCGCTCACCCTCGTGGGCGCGCTCGGCGGCCTGGTGCTGGGCCTGGTGATCTCCTTCAAGCAGATCACCAACCCCGTCGCCATCCTGAGCTACGCCGCCCTGGAGGGCCTGCTCGTCGGCGGCATCTCCGCGATCCTGGCCACCAGCCTGACGGCCACCACCGGTGACGCCGGTGCGGGCGGCACGCTCGTGACCCAGGCGGTACTGGGCACCGTCGTGGTGTTCGCCGTGATGCTCGCCCTGTACAAGTTCCGCATCATCAAGGTGACCGACGGCTTCGTCAAGGTCGTCACGTACGCGGTGCTCGGCGCCGCGGCCCTGATGCTGGTCAACTTCGTGGCCAGCTTCTTCGTCGCGGGCGGCATCGGCCTGCGCGAGCCGAGCCCGCTGGGCCTGCTCATCGGCCTGGTGTTCGTGGTCCTGGCCGCGCTGACCCTGGCCGTGGAGTTCCGCGGCATCGAGGAGGGCCTCAACGCCGGCATCCCCAACAAGTTCGCCTGGCAGTTCGCCTTCGGCCTGACCGTCTCCCTGGTCTGGCTCTACATCGAGATCCTGCGCCTGCTCTGGATCATCAAGACGATCTTCGCGGAGTAGTCCGCGTCCGACGCGCGGAGGTCTCCCGCGGTCGCCCACGGCGTCCGCACACCCACGCGAGGGGCCGCCACCCGGATATCCGTCCGGGCGGCGGCCCCTTCGCCGTGGTCGGCGAGCCCGCGGTGCGCTCAGGCCTTCCCGCGCCGGGGCGCGGGGATGGAGCGGTTCCTGCGGCGGCGGTCGTACTCCGTCACGAGGGCCTGCGCGTACCACTGGGGCAACTCGTACTCGTCGGCGAGCCAGTTCGACCGGTCCTGGCAGCGCACCAGGCCCGGCCCCCCGTCGAGGGCGTCGAACCACTCGTGGAGTCCTCGGCCGGTGACGACCGGGATGCGTTCGATGAGCTTGGCGTGGATCTCCGGCGAGTGGGTTACCGACATGGGCACCTCCGGCAGCGCGTTGGCGTGTGGCACTTACCTGCGACCCTGCATCAGGATCACGTTTTGGACAAGCCCCGGTCACCAGCTTTTACCTTGCCGGTGTGAGAACGTTCGTCTTGAGGGGCTTCCCAGACGAACTCTTCTGTGGCATACGGGTTTCCGCGCGTGTTCCGGCGACGGAAGGGCCGCCCAGCGGCTGCGTGACAGAGCGTCCGGAACGCGGTCGCCAGAGGCGGCGCGGGCAGGTCGCGGCGTGGAACGGCCGAGAGGGGCCGGCCACGGCGAAGGGCCCGGAAGCACCCCTGGAATCCAAGCGGCGCGTTCCGGGCCCGGGACTGCGAGGGGCCGTCAGCTCAGGCGCTCGAAGACGGCGGCCATGCCCTGGCCGCCGCCGACGCACATGGTCTCCAGGCCGAAGGTCCGGTCGTGGAAGCGCAGGCCGTTGATCAGCGTGCCGGTGATGCGGGCTCCGGTGCTGCCGAACGGGTGGCCGATCGCGATGGCGCCGCCGTTGACGTTGAGCTGGGAGTCGATGTCGATGCCCAGCTGGTCGGCGGAGGGCAGCACCTGCGCGGCGAAGGCCTCGTTGATCTCGACCAGGTCGATGTCGCCCATGGCCATGTTGGCGCGGGCCAGCGCCTGCCGGGAGGCCTCCACCGGGCCCAGGCCCATGATCTCCGGGCTCAGGCCGGTCACGCCGGTGGACACGATGCGGGCCAGCGGGGTGATGCCCAGCTGGGCGGCCTTGGTGTCGCTCATGACGACCACGGCCGAGGCGCCGTCGTTGAGCGGGCAGGCGTTGCCCGCGGTGATGGTGCCGTCGGGGCGGAACACCGGCTTGAGCTCGGAGACCTTCTCGTAGGTGGTGCCGCGGCGGATGCCGTCGTCGGTGCTGACCACGGTGCCGTCGGGCAGGGTCACCGGGGTGATCTCGCGCTCCCAGAAGCCGTTGTCCAGGGACTTCTCGGCGAGGTTCTGCGAGCGCACCGCGAACTCGTCCTGGCGCTGGCGCGAGACGCCGGTGGTCTGGGCGACGTTCTCGGCGGTCTGGCCCATCGCGATGTAGGCGTCGGGCAGGTTGCCGTCCTCGCGCGGGTCGGTCCAGACCCCGGCGCCGCCCTCGGCGCGCTTGGCGGTGCGGGCCTTGGCGTCGTCGAAGAGCGGGTTCTCGTTGGCGCCGTCGTCGCTGCTGCCGTTGACGAACCGGCTGACGGTCTCCACGCCCGCGGAGACGAAGACGTCGCCCTCGCCCGCCTTGATGGCGTGGTAGGCCATCCGGGTGGTCTGGAGGGAGGAGGAGCAGTAGCGGGTGACCGTGGTGCCCGGGACGGTGTCCAGGCCCAGCTGGACGGCCACGACGCGGGCCATGTTGAAGCCCTGCTCGCCGCCGGGCAGGCCGCAGCCGAGCATCAGGTCGTCGATGCTCCGGGGGTCCAGCTCGGGGACCTTGGCCAGCGCCGCACGGACGATCTGGGTGGTCAGGTCGTCCGGCCGGATGTCCTTGAGCGAGCCCTTGAAGGCGCGGCCGATGGGGGAGCGGGCGGTTGCGACGATGACTGCTTCGGGCATGGCTGCGTCCCTAACGGTTGAGGTGCTGCGTGTGGAGCTGTGGATCCGGAGGGCCGGGCGACCTGCTCCGGCCTCGGTTGTTACCGACCAGTAAACCCGGCCGGGGCCCCGCACGCCACCCGGGGGCGACGTTCAGCCGCCCTCCCCGGAACGGTCGGCGTTCTCGGCCGTGCCCACCCTGGCCGCCCCGTCCGGGTGCCCGCGGGAGCCCCGGAGGTGGAACGGGCCCCGGACGAGTGCGGCCCAGCGCCCTCGTGTACCGGGCGTGTTCCCGCTGACCTGGGTGTCCACGCGGGAGACCTCCGTTCCGGGGGTCTGGGCGGCGACCACGGCCGCGCGGTCCACCGGCAGGACGCCGCTGCTGCGCTCGGCGTCGTCCAGCTCGGGCAGCAGCCCCAGGGCGGCGCAGGCCGAGGGCAGGACGGCGAAGGCGGCCTGCGAGTACCCGAGAGCTGACGGATGAAAACGGTCGGGTCCGAACATGGAACCAGGGTCTGTCCGAAAATCGTCGGCCAGGACGTCGCTCATGGAGACCGCGCGGCCCCCGGCCTCGGTGACCGCGATGACCTGGGCGGCGGCGAGCTGGCGGGAGGCGCGGCGGGCCACCGAGCGCAGCGGCCAGCCGATGGGCCGGACGGTGCCCAGGTCGGGGCAGGTGCCCACCACCACCTGCGTGCCGTGGCCGACCAGCCGGCGGACGGTCTCGCGGAGCTGGCCGACGGCGTCGTTGGGGCGCACGCGGCGGATGACGTCGTTGGCGCCGACGAAGATGACCGCGAGGTCGTAGCGGGTGGCCTCCTCCAGGGCGCGGGAACGCTCGATCTGGGCGGCCAGGTTGGCCGAGGTGGTGCCGGGGGAGGCGGTGCAGCGCAGGCGCACGGGGCGCTCGGCCGCCGCCGCCAGTCCCGAGGCCAGGAGGACGCCGGGGGTCTGGTCGGCCCGCTCGACCGCGAACCCGGCGGCGGTGGAGTCACCCATCATCAGCATGCGGATCGGCGGCCCGGACCCCTCGCCGTAGACGCCGTTGACCACGGGCCTGTCCCAGCGGGGGGAGCCGACCGCGCGCCGGGCCAGCCTGGCCTGGAGATAGAGGAGCGCGACGGTGCCGCCGCCGACGAGCGTGAGCCCGCCGCCGCCGAACGCGGTGGCAGCGGCGATCCGTCTTGCGCGTGCGGCTCGCAGCACCGGACACCCCCGAGGCTCGGACCCGCCTGCCCTGGGCGGGACGGATACGAGCGAGGTTACCGGTGGGGAACCCCGGAATCACGTACCTGCGCGGTACACAATCCGCGCCCCGGGGTGAGGGGACCGGCATGGGCGGGACAGGGACGGACGGCGGCTCCGTCGGGTGGACGGCGGAGCGCCGGTGGGGCAGGCCGTACCGGCCGACCCCTCCGGCGGCCCGGCCGTGGTCCTAGTCGACCACGCCGGTCAGCTCGTATCCCGCTTCCTCGACGGCGGCCCGCACCTCGGCGGCGCCGAGCTCCCTCTCACTGGTCACCGTGACCCGGTCGCCTTCGACGTCCACCACCACGGCGGTGACGCCCCCGACACGTTCCAGTTCCTCGGTGACGAAGCCCCCGCAGTGTCCGCAGGCCATGCCGGTGACGGTGTAGGTGCGCGTGGTCACGCCGACACCTCCTGCCCGACGGGCGCCGGGGCGTCCGCCCTCCCGGAGGCGGCCCGGTCCTCCATACGGGTGAGCATGGTGGCCTCGCGCATCCTGCCGTCAAGGGCGAACCGGCCGAAGAAGTACACGTCGATGACCAGGTCCTTCCTGCCCCGCTGGACGTACAGGGTGTAGCGGGCGGCGAGCCGGTCGCCGTCCGCCATCGCCTCGTGCACCTCCATCCGGGACGTGCCCGGCCTCCTGCGCGAGGGGCGCGCGTGGGCGATGAGCCTGTCCCGGTCCATCCGGTGCCCGTCGGCGACCTGCACGACGTCCGGGGTGTGGTAGCGGTCGACGACCGCCGCCAGGTCCTCCTCTCCGTACGCGACCTCCTCCCCGAAGCCGGTGAAGAAGTCGGTGATGAACCGCTGGGGGTCGGTGCCGTCGAACGGAACCAAGGTGTTCCCTGTCATGTCGCGCGCCTCCGATGCAAGTCTTACAGTCTGTACGATATGCATCGTTCGCCAACTTTGACAAGGCGTAAGAATTGCCTTCCTCCTCCCACCGCAGAGCCGACGCCCGCCGCAGCAGGGCCGCGATCCTGGACGCGGCGGTCCGCCTGCTCGACGAACGCCCCGACGCCAGCGTCGAGAACATCGCCGCCGCGGCGGGCGTGACCCGCCAGACCGTCTACGCCCACTTCCCGTCCCGGGCGCAGCTGCTGGGGGCGGCCCTGGACCGGGTCACCGAGGAGGCCGTGGCCGCGATGGACGCCGCCGACCTCGACTCCGGGCCCGCCGCGGACGCCCTGCTGCGGCTGGTCGAGGCCGGTTCCCGGGCCGCCGACCGGTATCCCCGGCTCATGCGCGCCGCCGGTTCGCGCCCGGCGGACCCGGAGGCCGACGCCGAGCGCCACGCGCCGGTCGCCGACCGGCTGGGACGGGTGGTCCGGCGCGGTCAGGGGAGCGGGGAGTTCGACTCCCGGCTCCCCGTCGACTGGCTGGTCGCGGTCGTCGTCGCCCTCGGACACGCCGCGGCGGCCGAGGCGGACGCGGGGCGGCTGTCCCGGGAGGAGGCGGCCGAAGCGCTCCGCCCCACCCTGCTGCGGGCGCTCGGCCACCGCCCGGCCCAGCCGTCCTCCGGGGGAGGACCACCGGTTTCCTGAGGCCGCAGAACCCGCTGGTGGAGACCATTAGGGTCTGAACTGAGACGGGCCGGACCGGCCCAGGGCCCCGGACTCGCCACCGGGGCGAGGACATGGCGGGCCGAAACCCGGTCGCCAAGACGTAGAGGGAGCGCAAGTGCGGGTATACGACTCACTGATCGATCTGGTCGGGGACACTCCGCTCGTCCGTTTGAACAAGGTCACCCAGGTCCTCGGCCCGAACGCCCCGACGGTCCTCGCCAAGGTCGAGTACTTCAACCCGGGCGGCTCGGTCAAGGACCGTATCGCGCTGCGCATGGTCGAGGCCGCCGAGAAGAGCGGCGAGCTCAGGCCGGGAGGCACCATCGTCGAGCCGACCTCGGGCAACACCGGCATCGGCCTGGCCATCGTGGCCCAGGAGAAGGGCTACCGCTGCGTCTTCGTCTGCCCGGACAAGGTCGGCCCGGACAAGCTCTCGGTCCTGCGCGCCTACGGGGCCGAGGTCGTGGTCTGCCCGACCACCGTCGCCCCCGACCACCCCGAGTCCTACTACTCCGTCTCCGACCGGTTGGCCACCGAGATCCCCGGTGCCTGGAAGCCCAACCAGTACGAGAACACGAACAACCCGGAGTCGCACTACCACAGCACCGGTCCCGAGATCTGGGAGCAGACCGAGGGCCGCATCACCCACTTCGTGGCGGGCATCGGCACCGGCGGAACCATCAGCGGCACCGGCCGCTACCTCAAGGAGGTCTCCGGCGGCGCGGTGCGCGTCGTCGGCGCCGACCCCGAGGGCTCGGTCTACTCCGGCGGTTCGGGCCGCCCGTACCTGGTCGAGGGCGTGGGCGAGGACATCTGGCCCGGCACCTACGACACCTCGGTGTGCGACGACATCGTGGCGGTCAGCGACAAGGAATCCTTCCTCATGACCCGCCGCCTGGCCCGGGAGGAGGCCCTGCTGGTCGGCGGCTCCTGCGGCCTGGCCGTCGAGGCGGCCCTGCGCGTGGCCCGGGACGCCGGTCCCGACGACGTCATCGTCGTGCTGCTGCCCGACGGCGGCCGCGGCTACCTCGGCAAGATCTTCAACGACGAGTGGATGGCCGACTACGGCTTCCTGTCCGCCGAGACCGAGGAGGCCACGGCGGGTCAGGTGCTGGCCGCCAAGGGCGGCGAGATGCCCGACTTCGTGCACGCCCACCCGGACGAGACCGTCGGCACGGCCGTGGCCATCATGCGCGAGTACGGCGTCTCCCAGCTGCCGGTGATGAAGGAGGAGCCCCCGGTCATGGCCGCCGAGGTGGTCGGCTCCATCGCCGAGCGCGACCTTCTCGACGCCCTCTTCGACGGCCGCGCCGAGCTGGACGACCTGGTGGAGACCCACATGGGCAGGCCGCTGGCCACCGTGGGCACCGGCACGCCGGTGAGCGACTGCGTCCGCCTGCTGCGCGGGTCCGGCGCCCTGGTGGTGTTGCGCGACGGCAAGCCGGTGGGAATCCTCACCCGCCAGGACCTGCTGGCCCACCTGTCCGGCTGATCCCGTCCGCGGGAGCCCCCGCGGGACCGCCACGGGGCCCGGACCGCGCTCGAACCGAGCGCGGTTCGGGCCCCGCTGTGTACCGACCGGACATGTCAGCGCATACTCGAACACTGCTAATGTTCGCGACAGTTACTGGTAGGTAATAAATGGGGGCACGCGTGTCGCGGCTGTTGTCCTGGATTCTCCGCTCCGTCTGGTCCTACGCCCGTACCAAGGCCGAAATCCGCGCCGACTCCAGGGCGGCCCGCAGGTTCGCGCGCTTCGGCACGGGCTCGGCGATCGCCTTCCCCACGGCCACCCTCTACGGCGAGCCCTGGATCGAGATCGGCGTGCACACCGTCCTGGGCGGGGACATGACCCTCGCCGCCGGGATGGGGCCCGACTACGACCTGGGCCCCGGGACGGTCGTGCGGATCGGCTCGGGCTGCGCCATCGGGCGCGGCTCGCACATCGTCGCCCACAGGTCCGTCGACATCGGCGACCACGTGTACACCGGCCCCTACGTCTACATCACCGACCAGAACCACGCCTACGGCAACACCGAGGTCCCCGTCGGCCTCCAGTGGCCGGTGGACGACCCCGTCAGCATCGGCGACGGCACCTGGATCGGCGCGAACGCGGTGATCCTGCCTGGCGTGCACCTGGGCCGCAACTCGGTCGTGGCCGCGGGCACCGTGGTCCGGCCGGGCACCTACCCCGACCACGCCGTCATCGCGGGCGTGCCCGGGAAGGTCGTGCGCACCCACGACCCCGAACTGGGCTGGGACCCGCCGCTGCGCGAGACCGGCACCCCCACCCGGGTGCCCACCCCCGTCACCGGTCTGCCGCCGGAGGTGCCCGCCGAGCCGCCCCGGCCCGGGTCCTCCACCCGCTTCCCGCCGGTCTAGACAGTGTTTTTTGGGACCTCCGCTTCGCTTCGGCCCGTGTTCGGGCGCCCGCAGCACGGGAACCTTCGGTGCCTACGGCGGGTTCGCTCGTTCCTCACGAACCCGCCTCCACCACCTCCAGAACCCCGTGGGCGCCCGAACCAACCCCCCACAAACTGAGGCCGGTTCGAAAAACAGACCTAGGGCCGCTCCGGCGACCTTCGCGGAAGCGGACCGGGGCGTCCTCCGGCACCGCGGACACCGCCTGTGGAAAACGCGATCGGTGAGGTCAGCGGGCACTAAGGTGGCCCTATGAAGTTCGACGGGTTTGAAACGCTGGCCATCCACGCGGGGCAGGAGCCGGACGCCGGGACCGGGTCCGTGGTGGTGCCGATCTACCAGACGAGCACCTACGCCCAGGACGGCGTGGGCGGTCTGCGCCAGGGCTACGAGTACTCGCGCACCGGCAACCCCACGCGCGCCGCCCTGGAGGAGTGCCTGGCGGCCCTGGAGTCCGGGGTGCGCGGCCTGGCCTTCGCCTCCGGCATGGCCGCCGAGGACACCCTGCTGCGCACGGTCCTCTCGCCCGGCGACCACCTGATCATCCCCGGCGACGCCTACGGGGGCACCTTCCGCCTGGTCTCCAAGGTGGTCGAGCGGTGGGGCGTGCAGTGGGACGCGGTCGACCAGTCCGACCCCGAGGCCGTACGTGCGGCCGTGCGGCCCAACACCAGGGTGGTGTGGACCGAGACCCCCACCAACCCCCTGCTCAACATCACCGACATCGAGGCCGTCGCGCAGATCGCGCACGACGCCGGCGCCCTGCACGTGGTCGACAACACCTTCGCCTCGTCCTACCTCCAGCAGCCGCTGACGCTGGGCGCGGACGTGGTCGTGCACTCCACCACCAAGTACCTGGGCGGGCACTCCGACGTGGTCGGGGGAGCGCTGGTGGTCTCCGACGCCGAACTGGGCGAGCGGCTGGCCTTCCACCAGAACACCATGGGCGCGGTCCCGGGGCCGTTCGACTCCTGGCTGACCCTGCGCGGGGTGAAGACCCTGGGCGTGCGCATGGACCGCCACAGCGCCAACGCCGAGAAGGTCGTGGCCGCGCTGGAGGGCCACCCCGCGGTGCGCCGGGTGTTCTACCCCGGGTTGGACGGTCACCCGGGGCACAAGACCGCCGAAAGGCAGATGAGAGCCTTCGGCGGCATGGTCTCCTTCGCTCTGCGCGACGGGGAGAAGGCGGCGCTCGCTCTGTGCGAGCGCACCGAGGTCTTCACCCTCGGCGAGTCCCTGGGCGGGGTGGAGTCCCTGATCGAGCACCCGGGGCGGATGACGCACGCGTCCACCGCGGGTTCCCCCCTGGAGGTCCCGGCCGACCTGGTGCGGATCTCCGTTGGCATCGAGTCCGCCGACGACCTCGTGGCGGACCTGCTCCAGGCCCTGGAGGGTTAGGAGGGGGCGTCGCGCGGATCGGCTCGCGCCGGTCCGCGTCGGCGGCCTCGGCCGCCTCGGCTCCGTGGTCGGGGAGAGGGAGTCAGGGTTCTCGGGGGACGGGGGCGCCGGGACGATCCGCGCCGCGGCTCCGCTGCCGCGGCGTTCGTCTCACCGCTCCCCGTTCAGACCGCGCTGGGCGTGCGGTCCGTGGAGGGAGCGGCGGCCGGGTGCTCCCCGTCGCGGAAACGCAGCCCCACCACGAGGCTCCCGGTGCGGGAGAGGGGGGTGCCCTCGTCGTCCCTGCGCAGGGAGCGGTAGGTGCCCCGGCGGTCCTGCCGGCGGATGCCGATGGAGACGGCGAGGAAGAACCCCGCGGCCAGGCCCAGGAGTACGACTCCTACGAGGGCGATAACGATGTGGATCATGGTGTTCTCCTCGGGGGGAAGTTCCTATCTGTGTCCTGCGTGCCCTCCTCCGGAGAGGGGGGACGCCGAGCGGTGTCTCACCGTCGTGTCTTCCTTTGCTGTGCCGCGGGGGTCAGGCGCCTGGGTCGAAGGGGTGGGGGCCGTCGATTCTCGTCCTCGGGGGTGTCCTTCCGGCGGCGGCGCTGTGTACTGAGGGTGGCCTTCACTTAAGATGGGCTCATGTTGACCGGATGGACCTGATCTCCTGGTGTTCCGATCACCTTGTTGGTACAAGCTAGGTTGTTGGTCTCATACCCCGGCGAGGACTGATATATGCGGGCCGAAAGCAGATATCGACAGATCGCCCGAACCCTGCGGCGCGAGATCCAGGAGGGCTCCCTGCCCCGGGGAGGACAGCTGCCGTCGGAGAAGCAGCTGGAGGAGCGCTTCGAGGCGTCCCGCAACACGATCCGGCTGGCCCTGGGCATGCTGCGCAACCAGGGACTGATCGTCAGCCGTCCCGGACGCGGGCACTACGTCCAGGACGTCGTCCCCGAGACCTTCCACGCCAACCGCGGCGGCCCCGAGGGCCTCAACGAGTCCGGTATGACCGGGCAGGTCCTGGAGGAGCTCCAGCTCCTCAGCGCCACCCCCGACATCGCCAGCCGCCTGCGCGTCCCCGAGGGCGACATGACGGTCGTCCGCCGGATGTACCGGTTCTCCGGGGAGGTCTCGGCCTCCGTCAGCACCGCCTACTACCCCATGGACCTCGTCGAGGGCACCCCGCTCATGCTGCCCGAGGACGTGGAGAGCGCCCTGGCGGTGCTGGCCGAGTACGGACAGCGCCAGGTCGGGTTCGTCGACGAGCTGGAGGCCCGCATGCCCAGCCCGCAGGAGGCGGGCCAGCTCGAACTCCCGCCCGGGGTCCCGGTGCTGACCGTCCACCGGACCGACCTGTCCGAGGATCGCCCCATCCGGCTCGTGCACACCGTCTACGCGGGTCACAGCATCCGTTACCAGTACGAACACGGCAACATGAACGCCTACCACCGGGACTGAGCACACGCATGAGCACGTCGAGGAAGACGGTCGTCGCCGACCACCTGCGCGAGGCGCTGGCCAGGGGCGACTACAAGCCGGGTGAGCGGCTGCCGGGGGAGGAGGAGATCGCCGAGCAGCTCGACGTCTCCCGCGCCACCGCACGCCTGGGCATGCGCATCCTCCAGGACGAGGGGCGCGTCGCCATCCAGCCCGGACGGGGCGCCTTCGTCGCCGACCACCGGCCCATCGTCCACCTGGCCACCCCCGTCACGGGCGGCGGCGACTCCGAGCGTTTCGAGGCGGGCTACCAGCCCCACCTGCGCGAGGCCGGATACGACCAGGTCCAGGAGAAGATCAAGGTCAGCCTGGACACCATGCGACCCAAGGTGGCCAAGCGGCTGCGCAGCGACGGAGCCGGGAGCGGTCCGCACGGGGACCTGGTCGTCATCCGCGCCTCCGACCGGTTCGTCGACGGCGGCCTGTGGCAGTCCCAGGTCACCTACTTCCCGTACGGCATCGCCAGCAACACCCCGCTCATGTCCCCCGAACGCCTGGAGGAGGGCGTCACCGCCGTCCTGCGGTCGCTGGGGCACCGGGAGGAGTGGAACTGGGACATCGTCGGCGCCCGGATGCCCTCCCAGGACGAGGCGGACTCCTTCGGGCTGGGACCGGGCATCCCGCTGCTGGTGCAGGAGCGGGTGGTCTACGAGGGCATGCGCCCGCTGCGGTTCACCGAGACGGTCATGCCCGCCAACCGGCACCAGTTGCTCTACTCCGGCGGCGGCGCCCCGGAGGAGCTGCTGGTGCTGGCCTCGGACGTCAGCATCTTCGAGCGCTGACCCGCTGACCCGCTGGTCCGTTGCGCCGTTGACCCGCTGGCAGCCCGGGCGGAGCCCGAGGCCGACCGCGTCTACCCTCAGGCCCGCCCCCACCCGGATCAGCGCAGGTAGCGGTTCACCACCAGCGGCCCCAGCTCCTCGGCTCCGGCGTGCACCACCCGCGCCCCGCGCCGCCGCTCCACCAGCTCCTGGAAGGCGCGCAACCGCGGGTCGTCCGCCAGCAGGAAGAAGGTCACCTCCGCGCCCTCGCGCAGTACGGCGTCCAGTTCGGCGAAGGTCAGCTCCACCGTGCGGGGAGCCGGAGGCCAGGAGAACCGGGTGTCGCCGTCCTCGCCCAGGTGCGCGGTGGGCTCGCCGTCGGTGACGACCAGCACCTGCGGGCGCAGGCCTCCGTGGCGCCGCAGGTGGGCGCGGGCCAGCCTCAGCGCGTGGTGCAGGTTCGTCCCGGGGACGCGGCGCCAGTCGTGCGCGACCAGCGCGGCGGGGGTGAGCTCGCGCGCCCGCTCCCCGAAGCCGACCAGGTGCAGCCGGTCCTGCGGGCGGCGCGTGGACACCAGTGTGTGCAGGGCCAGCGCGGTCCGGGTGGCGGCCTCGTGCAGCGACCGGGCCACCATCGAGTGGGACAGGTCCACCAGCAGGGACACGGCGGCGGCCTCCGAGGGCTCCGCCCCGGCCACCCGCACGTCCTCGGCACGCAGCGCCACGCCGTGCTCTCCGGGGCGGGCCCGGCGCAGGGCCGCCTCGCGCACGGTCGCGACCGCGTCCAACGGCCGGTCGCCGTCCTCGCCGCGGGGCAGGGAGAGGCCCGTGGGCTCCCCACCGGGCGCGGTGCCGCCCCGGTGCGCGCCGCCGAGCCCGCCGTGCCCGCGTCGGGAGGCCTCCACCTCGCGCAGCGCCACCTCGCCCAGGCGGCGCAGCTCACGCGGGCTCAGACCGTGGTCGGCCCGGTCCAGGCGGTCCAGGGCCTGCCCGGCCTCCCCGCCCAGCAGACCCAGCAGACGGCCCAGGGCGGTGACGTCGGCCTCGCCGAGGGCCGCGCGGTCGCCGTCGGCGTACCGGGACAGGACCTTCTCCAGGGCGGACAGCCGCCGCCGGTCCTCCTCGGCCAGAACCCCCGGACCGGCCGGGGGTCCCGCCCCCAGGACCTCCGGTCCGGTCGCCGAACCCTCCAGGCCGGTCGCGGAACCCTCCGGGCCGGTCGCGGAACCCGCCTCCGGGCCCTCCGAGGAGGTGGCGGAAGCCGCCTCCAGGGCCGAGCTGACCAGCACCAGCAGTTCACGCGCCGCCGCCACGGCCTCCTCGGGCGGCGGGTCGGGCTCGGCCAGCGGGTCGGGGCCGCCCATGTACGCCCGGTACCGGAACCTCACAGGCGTCCGCCTCCTTCTCGCCTCGCACACACGCACCGCTCGCCCCGCACACACGCACCGGCTACCTTCCCGATTCGGGGACCGGCAGTCCTGTCCGGGCGCGCCGGCCACCGAGCCTGTCCTGTCCACGACGGGGGCCCGGTACGCGGGCGTCCCCGGAGGACACCGCCTAGAAGCGGTAGACCCCTCCCTCGGGAAGCGCGTCCTTGGACAGGCGGCGCTCCAGGTACAGGCCCTCCAAAGCGAACTCCACCACCGCGGCGGCCAGCCCCGGGGTCGGCGGGCCGTCCTCGTCATCGGGGGCCGCGTGCCCGATCATCACCGCGAGCCCCGGCACCGTGCCCACCCGCCGCAGCAGCTCGGCGGCGCCCACCAGGTCCCCGGTCTCCACCGTGCCGCCGCCCGAGAAGCGGTCAGCGAGCCCGGACAGATCCGCTGTTCCCAGGCGTTCGCGGAACACCTCCGCCACCGCCCGGCGCAGCAGCGCGTGCAGGATCTCCGCCTCGCGGCCCTCGGAACCCATCTCGAACTCGACCTTGCCGAGCAGCGGTTCCACCGCGGCGGGCAGGTCGCACACCCGGGCCACCGGTATCTCCTCGCCGGTCAGGGCCGCCCGGCGCAGCGCCGACGCCGCCACCGTCTCGGCCGCCGACACCGAGAAGCGCACCGACACCCCCGAGCGGGCGTCCACCTTCTTGGAGGCGCGGACCAGCCGGGTGAAGCGCGCCACGGCCTCCAGCAGGTGTGAGGGCACCGTCGTGCCCTCGGGCAGCGCCGCCTCCTGGCGGACGAGCGCCAGCTCGTCCGCCAGGGTCAACGGGTAGTGGGTGCGCACCTGCGCGCCGAAGCGGTCCTTGAGCGGGGTGACGATCCGCCCCCGGCTCGTGTAGTCCTCCGGGTTCGCGCTCGCCACCAGCAGCAGGTCCAGCGGCAGCCGCAGACTGTAGCCGCGCACCTGGAGGTCGCGCTCCTCCAGCACGTTGAACAGCGCCACCTGGGCGCGTGCGGGCAGGTCGGGCAGCTCGTTGACGCAGAACACGCCCCGGTTGGCCCGCGGCACCAGGCCGTAGTGGATGGTCTCGGGGTCGCCGAGGGAGCGCCCCTGCGCCAGCCGCGCCGGGTCCACGTCGCCGACCAGCTCTCCCACCCCGGTGTCGGGTGTGCCCAGCTTCTCGCCGTAGCGCTCCCCGCGGTGCCGCCACACGACCGGCAGGCCGTCGCCCTCCTCCGCCGAACGGCGCACGCAGGCCGGACAGACCGGCGCGTAGGGGTGGTCGTTGACCGGGCACCCGGCCACCGCCGGTGACCACTCGTCCAGCAGGGTCGCCAGGGTGCGGATCAGCCGGGTCTTGCCCTGGCCGCGCTCGCCCAGCAGGACGATGTCGTGCCCGGCCAGCAGGGCCCGCTCCACCTGCGGCAGCACGGTGGCGTCGAACCCGTGCACCCCGGGGAACCGGGGCTGTCCCGAGCCCATCCGCCGCAGCAGGTTCTCCCGCACCTCGGCGGTGACCGGCCGGTGGACGTGCCCGGACTCGCGCAGGTCCGCGCGGGTGCGCGGGAACGGGGGCGGAACGGGGAAGGGGGGTTCGGGAAGGGCGCTCACCCCACGAACTTATCCACAGCCGTCAAGGAGCGCCTGGTTTCCGGGATTGGCGTGCTGTTTCCTGGATAAAGGGGGCCCAGGGGCTCCGGCCGCATCGTGCTGCCCGTACACCGCGCCGCTGTCGGAGTCCGTGTTCGTTCACCGGAAAACCTCCTGTTCGACGCCGAGGTGGAAGAATGGGACGTGACGGTGGAGTCCTGTGTCCGGCCGCGACGGCCGGCGAAACCGGGGGTGGCAGCTGGTGGCACGGTTCGGCGATGCACTGACGACGGGGGCGGACCTCGTGAACGCGGCCGAGCGCGCCGTACTGAGCGCCCTGGAACAGGTGGACGGGCCCACGGACCTGGTGTGCTTCTTCGTCTGCGGCGCCGATCCCGAGGAGGTCACCCTCGCGGGCAAGCGCGTCATGGAGCTGGCGGGTGACGCGGCCACCCTCGGATGCAGTTCCACCGGGGTCATCGGCGGCGGCCGCAGCGTCGAGGGCCAGGGCTCGGTCAGCGTGTGGTGCGCCGGACTGCCCGGCGTGGAGATCACCCCGTTCCGGCTGGACACCGTGGTCGAGGACGACCACCTGGCCGTCGTCGGCATGCAGGAGCCCGGTCCACGCGACAGCGTGGCCATCCTGCTCACCAACCCCTACGAGTTCCCCACCCAGGCCTTCGTCCGCGAGTCCACCGAGGCCCTCGGCGGCCTGCCCCTCGTCGGCGGCATGGCCGACGGCATGCGCGGCGAGGAGTCCGTGCGGCTCTTCTGCGACGGCGAGGTGGCCGAGCACGGCGCCATCGGAGTCCTCGTCGGCGGCGAGAACGTCCTCGGCACCGTCGTGAGCCAGGGCTGCCGCCCCATCGGCTCGCCCATGACCGTCACCAAGGCCGAGGGCAACCTCCTGCTCGAACTCGCGGGCACCAACGCCTACGAGAAGCTGGAGGAGCTGGTCGAGTCCCTCTCCGAGGAGGACCGCGAGCTCGCCGAACACGGCCTGCACATCGGCATCGCCATGGACGAGTACGTCGACCGCCACGAACAGGGCGACTTCCTCGTCCGGACCCTGGCCGGAGCCGACCCCGAGCTCGGCGCCCTCACCATCGACGACATGGTCGAGGTCGGCCAGACCGTCCGCTTCCAGGTACGCGACGCCGGTACCGCCGACGAGGACCTGGCCCGCCGCCTCAGCGACTTCGGCGCCGAGCACCCCGTCGGCGCCGGTCTGCTCTTCTCCTGCAACGGCCGCGGGTCCTCCCTCTTCCCGCAGTCCGACCACGACGTCCTGGCCGTCCACCGCGTCCTCGGCGTCGACGCCGTCGCCGGGTTCTTCGCCGCGGGGGAGATCGGTCCGGTCGGCGGGGTCAACCACGTGCACGGGTTCACGGCCTGCCTGCTGGCCTTCGCCTAGAACGCCGCCTCCCGCACCCGTCACGGAACGGGTGCGGGTGCCTACCGGGTCCGTGTCCGCCGCCACCAGGGCCGAGGGCCGGGCCGCGCCTGCTTCAGGAACAGGCTTCGCCGTATTCCCAAGTCGGACTTTTGCCGCCATAACACCGACACCCGGCACGGGCTGCTTGAGTGCGTTCGTGTCAGGTTGCTTACTGGGAGTGTCCATTCCGGTGACTCCACGTGTTTGGTAGGGCGGGAATGTCCCACACAAGGCGCGGGCGCGCCACCAGCACAGCGAAGACCCTGGCGTCCCTGGGCGCTCTCGTCCTCCTCACGCCCCTGACCCCGGCCCCGGCGCTCGCGGAGGACGGTTGGCTGCGACAGGAGCCGGGCTCCGCCGACCGGATCGGCCTGGTCCTGGAGTCCGGAACGCTGCGCCTGGACGGCGACGCGGGCCACGGATCCGGCACCGTGGCCCGGCGGGGGGCGGTACCCCGGCGCAGCGGCCTGGCGGTCTTTCCCCCGCAGCCGCTGGACGCACCGGCCGACACCGTGGACGTGCGGGTGCGGACGGACGGCGGCCCCGGTGAGGTGGACACCGAGCTGCGCGGCGGCCGGACCGGCGGGGCGTGGACCGAGTGGCACCCCGTCGGGACCGGGCGGGTGACGCTGCCGCACGAGGTCGCGCGGGTGCAGCTGCGGGTGCGGGTCAGCGGGGAGGAGACCGGACTCACGGACCTGCGGATCCGCCCGCTGGAGGAGGACGGGGAGCCGCCGCAGGGCGGTGACGCCGGAGAGCCCGACGACCACGCCGACCACGCCGAACCGTTCTCGGCCATCCTCTTCGCCACCCGTATCGGCCTGGTCGGCAGCACCACCGCCAACGGCCACAGGATCCGCGAGAACGACCACTTCGCCGCCCTGCCCTCGCGCCGGGGCCTGGCGGTCCGGGGCGGTGGCGAGTACACCGTCCGGGTGTGCACCACCGGCGCCCTGGGCCCCGAGGGGCGGGGCGACACCGAGAACCACCGGCCGCGCTGCGCCTACCTGCCGGTGTGGGACGTGGGGCCCTGGAACACCAGGGACGACCACTGGAACGCCGAACGCGAGTCCTGGCCCGACCTGGCACGCGGGCGCCCGCAGGCGCAGGCGGCCTACACGCTGGGACACAACGGCGGTCTCGACGGGTTCGGGCGCAGGGTGCGCAACCCGGCGGGTATCGATCTGGCCGACGGAGCGTTCCGGCAGGGGCTGGAACTGCCCACCAACGGATGGGTGCGGGTCGACTACCTGTGGACCGGCGAGTACCGGAGGCGCGCGCGGATCACCGCGGCCGACCAGCGGCACCCCGTGGTCGTGCGCGGGGGGCCGGGGCTGGAGCACGAGCCGGTGGGCCTGGCCGCGCACAGCGCCGACGTCGACGTGGCCTGCCAGGCCGTCGGCGACGTGATGGCGGGGACGTTCGGGACGAGTCGCGCCTGGTACCGGATCGGGGAGGGCGACTACGTCCCGGCCGTGTTCGCCGACGGCGGGACCGACGCCCCGGCCTGTGCGGAACCGTGAGGCGGGGTGTGGGGCGCGGGACGGAGCGTCGGCGGTGTGCGGGCAGCACGGGGCGGACGGGGCGGGGACCCCCCTTTACCACGCTAGGCTGCGGCGGACCCGCGTCGGAAGGGGGAGTTCCCGTCTGTGGACAACCCGGCGGCGGGCGGCTCAGGTGCGGATGACCACGGTCCCGGCGACCCGGTCGTGCAGGGCGCGCCTCTCGTCGCCGAGCGCCGCCATGGACTCGGCCAGCGTGAAGACGTGACCCACGACAGGCAGGGACTGGGGGAGGCCGAAGAACGCGGAGCGGCCCATCGCCTGCCCCTGGCCGAGCCTGCCGCCGTCGGCGGCGCTGACCACCTTGATCCCGACCATCATCTTGCCGAGCGTGCGCCCCCAGGTGACCAGGTACAGCCAGTCGTAGAAGAACAGCAGCAGACCCCACCCGAACACGAACAGCAGGGCCCACAGCGTGCCCTCGGCGTCGGTGGTCTGCTCGCTACCGGTCAGGATCACCGTCACGACGGCCATGAGGACGAAGAACACGAACGCGGCGATCACCACGAGGACGTAGTCGATGACGCGGGCGGCCAGGCGGCGGCCGAACGTGGCCTTCTCCCGTACCGGACCCGGCACCGGACCCGGGAACGCACCCTGTCCCGGCACCCCCTGTCCCGGCACCCCCTGAGCGGGCAGGCCCTGCCCAGGCATGCCCCATCCGGCACCGGGCGGGAGAGCGCCCTGGCCGGGCGCGGGGCCGCCGGGGCCCCATCCCCCGCTCGGGGGCGGGTACGCACCGGGACGGGGTTCCTGGGGATTCCAGTAGGGCGAGGACATGTCGGCAGGGGATCCCTCGGTTCGTCGGATCGGCGGCCTGGGGAAGCCGCCGTGGGAGTGTGCTTCGAGATTACGACGTGGGGGACCCTCCGCAGGATCCCTCGTCGGGACCCCCGATCCGGGCGCGGGCGCGCGGGCCTCCCCGGTCCCGATCCGGACGCCGGGGTCCCGATGCGGGCGCGGAGGCGGCCAACGTCCGCCCCGAACACGGAGGGGGCGCCCCGGCGAGGGGCGCCCCCAAAGCGGCGGGGGCGGTCGGACACCGCCCCCGTGATCGCCGAACCGCTGCTACATGCCGGTGTAGGGTACGGCGTCGATGATCTCGACCCCCAGGCTCTTGCCGTTGGGCAGCGTGTAGCTGACGTTCTCCCCCACGCGCTTGCCGTTGATGGCGGAGCCCAGCGGCGACTTCGGGGAGTACACGTCGATGGGAGAGCCGCTCTCCTCGCGGGAGGCGAGCAGGAAGGTGACCTCGTCGTCGTCCCCGTCGAACTTGACGGTGACGGTCATGCCGGGGCCGACCACGCCCTCGGTGTGGGGCGCCTCGCCGACCCGCGCGGTGCGCAGGATCTCGGTGAGCTGAAGGATGCGGGCCTCCATCTTGCCCTGCTCCTCCTTGGCGGCGTGGTAACCGCCGTTCTCCTTGAGGTCGCCCTCTTCCCGGGCTGACTCGATCTTCTCCGCGATCTCGATGCGCCCACTCCCCGACAGGTGGTCCAGCTCGGACTTGAGCCGGTCGTACGCCTCCTGGGTGAGCCAGGTGACGTTGTCATCGCGGGTCTGGGTCACGGGAACTCCTTGTGTACTAGTAGCAAAGGCCACCAGGCGGCCAGAGCTGAACTTACGAGAATATCACCGTGCGTCGTGACACACGGGTTCCCGCGGTTCGGCGGTGCCTCCGGAGCCGGGCTAAGGGGCTCGGTGGATCAGTCCTGCGAACCTTGTTCCCTGCACGAGGCCACTTCTACCGTGGCGGCCTGACGAACCGTCTCAACGGTCGTGGTGACCATCCGGTTCCCGGCCTCGGCCTCGGAACGCGTCTGGCCCACCTCGACGAGCTGTTCGTCCAGCGCCACGATCAGGCACTCGGCGCCGTTCCTGCTGTTCACCTCATAGCTGATGGTGGCCTCCTCGGGCGTGGGCGCCGAGAACGTGACCACCTGGTGGTACACGCCACCGCCCAGACCGCTGAAGCTCATCACGGAATAGCCCCAGCCGACCGCGCACACCACCGCGAAGAGGGTGGCGATGACGAAGAAGACGGGTCCGTTCCCGTGGCGCTTGCGCAGCGCGGGAGCGGTACTGGCCGAGGAGTCGGCCGCTGTGTCGGCCGTGGTGTCGGCGCTCTTCACGGCGTCTTCCTCCGGGGTCGGCTGCATCGGGAATCTCCGAACAAGGGGACGGTGTTGTCTAAGATATCCCCGACCTGACAGCCTCCCCACGCGCCCCGCGCGGAAGTCGTCCGAGCCTGTGTACGGGGGGAGCCGGACGGCCGCGCCCCCGCGTCCGTCCACCTAGTCAAGGAGACCCTTCGTTGTCCGAGCGCCTGCGGCTCATGGCCGTTCATGCCCACCCCGATGACGAGTCCAGCAAGGGCGCGGCCACCATGGCCCGCTACGTGGAGGAGGGCGTCGACGTGCTCGTTGTCACCATGACAGGTGGCGAGCGCGGCGACATCCTCAACCCCGCGATGGAGCGTCCCGACATCCGCGAGAACATCGCGCAGGTGCGCCGAGAGGAGATGGAACGGGCCAGGGAGATCCTCGGCGTCCAGCAGGAGTTCGCCGGGTTCGTCGACTCCGGCCTGCCCGAGGGCGACCCGCTGCCGCCCCTGCCCGAGGGCTGTTTCGCCACCCTTCCGGTGGAGGAGGGCGCCGCACCCCTCGTGGAGTCCATCCGCCGGTTCCGGCCGCACGTCATCCTCACCTACGACGAGAACGGCGGTTACCCGCACCCCGACCACATCATGACCCACAAGGTGTCGATGCACGCCTTCGACACCGCGGGCGACCCCGACGCCTACCCGGACGCGGGAGACCCCTGGCAGCCGCTCAAGCTGTACTACTTCGTCTCCTTCCCGCCCGAGCGGTTCGAGGCCCTGGCCGACGTGCTGGCCGCGCGCGGCCTGGAGAACCCCTTCGAGGAGTGGATGAAGCGGATCGGGGACCGCGACCGCCCCCGCTGGGAGATCACCACGCGCGTGCACTGCAGCGAGTACTTCGACGTCGCCGACGAGGCGCTCAAGGCGCACGCCACCCAGGTGGACCCCAACGGGTTCTGGTTCGCCGTGCCCAACGAGGTCGTCGCGGAGGCCTGGCCGAGTGAGGACTACCACCTGGTGCGCTCGCTGGTGGACACCGAGGTCCCTGAGAAGGACCTCTTCGCGGGTGTCCGAGAAGCAGTGAGAGTATGAGCGGTATGAACACCCTTCTCACGTCCGCGACGGTGCTGGCGAGCGACTTCGAGCTCGACAGGGACACCGTGACGCCCGGTGTGCTCGGCTTCCTCGTCATCTTCGTCATCGGCGTCGGGCTGTACTTCCTCATGCGCAGTCTCATGGGCAAGCTCCGCGCCCTGCCCAAGGACGACGACTTCGGTGCGAGGACCGCGGCCTCCGACGACGGATCTGCCGACGCGGAGCGGGTCCCCGCTGAGGCCTCGGCCGAGGACGCCGCCCCGCGGACCTGAGGGACCGTTCCCGCCCTGCCCCCGCGGGAGGGCGGGCCCGGCGCACCGTCCCGGGCCGACCGCTCCGGGCCGCTCCAGTGCCCGCAGGACGGGGCAGCCCGACCTCCTCCCGGGCGGTGGGCCCCGCCCCGCTCCGGCGGGTGCGCGGCGTCCCATCGCCCCGGATGGCAGAGTTGGGGACATGTCCAACCGCCTGAGCGACGCGACCAGCCCGTACCTGTTGCAGCACGCCGACAACCCCGTGGAGTGGTGGCCCTGGGGTGAGGAGGCCCTCGCCGAGGCGCGTCGGCGCGACGTGCCCCTCCTCGTCTCCGTCGGTTACGCCGCCTGCCACTGGTGCCACGTGATGGCCCACGAGTCCTTCGAGGACGAGGCGACCGCGGCCCTGATGAACAGCCTTTTCGTCAACGTCAAGGTGGACCGCGAGGAGCGCCCCGACGTCGACGCCGTGTACATGGAGGCGACCCAGGCCATGACCGGCCAGGGCGGCTGGCCCATGACCGTGTTCGCCACCCCCGACGGAGCCCCGTTCTACTGCGGCACCTACTTCCCGCGCGAGCACTTCCAGCGCCTGCTGCGGGGGGTGGCCGACGCCTGGCGGGACCAGCGCACCGAACTGGTCGACCAGGGCGCGCGCGTGGTGGAGGCGCTCAGCGGCCCGCGCACCCTGGCCGCCGCGCCGCCGCCCTCCGCGGACCGGCTCGACCTGGCCGTCCGCGCGCTGGTGCGCGACTACGACAGCGCCCACGGCGGTTTCGGCACCGAGCCCAAGTTCCCGCCGTCGATGCTGCTCTCCTTCCTCACCGCGCAGGACGAGCGCACCCGGCCCCTGCAGAGCGCGGACGAGTCCACGCCCGCCTGGCTCATGGCCAGCGGCACCGCCCTGGCGATGGCGCAGGGCGGCATGTACGACCAGCTCGGCGGCGGTTTCGCCCGCTACTCCGTGGACCGCGAGTGGACCGTGCCGCACTTCGAGAAGATGCTGTACGACAACGCGCTGCTGCTGCGCGCCTACACCCGGATGGGCCGCCGCCCCTCGGGGCCGGGGGTCTCCGACGCCGCCACACACGTCCTGCTGCGCCGGATCGCCGGGGAGACCGCCGACTGGATGCTGCGCGACCTGCGCACTCCCGAGGGCGGGTTCGCCTCCGCGCTGGACGCCGACAGCGAGGGCGAGGAGGGCACCTACTACGTGTGGACGCCCGCCCAGCTGCGGGAGGTCCTGGGCGAGGAGGACGCCGCCTTCGCCGCCGAGGTGTTCGGCGTGACCGAGGAGGGCACCTTCGAACGCGGCGCCTCCGTGCTCCAGCTGCCCGTCCCGCCCGCCGACGCCTGGCGCTACCAGCGGGTCCGCGAGGCCCTGCTGGCGGCCCGTGCCGAGCGGGTCGCCCCCGCGCGCGACGACAAGGTGGTGGCCGCCTGGAACGGTCTGGCGATCGCCGGGCTGGCCGAGGCCGGGGTGCTGCTGGAGCGGCCCGAACTGGTGGAGGCCGCCCGCGCGACCGCGGACCTGCTGCTGCGCGTGCACCTGCGGGACGGGCGCCTGGCCCGTACCTCCAGGGACGGGCGCGCGGGCACCAGCGCCGGGGTGCTGGAGGACTACGCCGACGTCGCCGAGGGGCTGCTCTCCCTGCACGGTGTGACCGGGGAGGCCCGCTACGCGCACGAGGCCGGGCGCCTGCTGGACACCGTCCTGGAGCGCTTCGGCGACGGCTCCGGCGGGTTCTACGACACCGCCGACGACGCCGAGCGCCTCTTCAACCGCCCCCAGGACCCCACCGACAACGTCACGCCGTCCGGCCGGTCGGCGGCGGCGTCCGCTCTGCTCTCCTACGCCGCGCTGACCGGCTCCGAGCGTCACCGCACGGCCGCCGAGGAGGCGCTGTCCCCGGTGGCGCTGCTGGCGGAGAAGGCCGCCCGGTTCGCCGGATGGGGCCTGGCCACCGGCGAGGCCCTCCTGACCGGGCCGCGCGCCGTCGCGGTGGTGGGCGACCCCGACGACCCGGGGACCGCGGAGCTGGTGCGCGCCGCGCTGGTCTGGGCGCCGCTGGGCACCGTGCTCTCACGCGGCGACGGCCGCGACGACGGCGGGGTGCCGCTGCTGCGCGACCGCGCGCCGGTGGGCGGGCGGCCGACCGCCTACGTGTGCGAGGGCTTCGTCTGCAAGCTCCCGGTCACCTCGCCCGAGGACCTGCGGGAGCAGCTGCTGGCCTGACGGGTGCCCTACCGCAGGTGCGTACCGGCGATGATCCGGTCCACCAGGTCGGGCCGGTAGCTCGGCTGGCGGATCTCCATGTACACGGTCGTGGGCTCGCCCGGCTCGTGCACGGCGGCGCTGCTCAGCGAACCGTTGCCGTGGCACTCGGGCCAGTCCCACACCGTGCCCTCCCAGGCCCCGGTGTCCAGCGGCCGCTCCTCGGGGGGGCTTTCGCACGGGTCGGCGCCGGCGATCCCGCTCAGGTCGGCGGGGCCCCGCACCACCGTCGCGTACACCCCGTAGGCCGCCGCCCCGGTGGAGTCCCAGTCCTCGGCGTCGGTCGCCACCAGCAGCCCCGGCCCCGCACCGGCCTCGGCCGCTGCCGGGCGGGCCTCCTGCGCGGTGTGGATCTCGTGGGCCCACACCGACGGCACCTCCATGTGGACCCCCTGCGCGGCGTCGTACACGGTGGTCAGGGACATCCCCGGCCTGCCGAGGGACCCGGAGAGGGTGACGCCCATCAGCGTCAGTGCCGTCACCAGGGCCGCCGCCCGCCGCCACGGCATGCGCAACCGCTGCCACCACGGCACGGCCGCCTTGGGCAGGTCGGGCGCCATACGGATGGTTCTGACCTGGTCGGTGAAGGTTTTGGCGTCCGCTGGACGGCTTTCCCGGTCCACCGAAAGTGCCGACAGAATGAGCTCGTCGAGCGCCGGGGGCAGACCTGGCCGGATCTGGCCAGGCGCCACCTTCACCGGCGGACGCGAGGGCGGACGGCCGGTGATGAGCTCGTAGGCCACCGCGCCCAGCGAGTACACGTCCGACCGGACGTCCAGGTCACCGCCGGGAATGCTCTGCTCGGGGGACATGTAGCCGGGGGTCCCGGCCGCAGCGGTGAAACCCGACGCCTCGTCGATCGACTTGGCGAACCCCAGGTCCGCCACCAGAACCCGCTGCCCCACGGGCGACGACTGGAGCAGCACGTTCGACGGCTTGATGTCGCGGTGGATCGTGCCGTGGTTGTGCAGCACCGTGATCCCCTGGCCGATCTCGGTCAGCAGCCGCAGGGCCTCGTCCAGGGGCAGTGTGCCCCGGTGGACGAGGTCGGCGACGCTTCCCTGGTCGGCGTAGGTCATCACCATGTAGGGCCGACCGTCGGGGAGCACGTCCACGTCGTGCACCGCCACCAGCCACGTGGAGTCGGTCTGGCGCAGGATGCGCGCCTCCTCCAGGAAGCGGTGCTGGATGTCCATCTGGTGCGCCCAGTTCTCGGCGAGTACCTTGATGGCCACCGAGTAGTTCAGGAGGTCGTCCTGCGCCAACCAGACCGTGGCGAAGGAACCCGACCCAAGGCGCCGGATGACGCGGTAGCGCCCGAAGGCCTCAGGTTGGCTCATCTCCGCCTCGGTCTGTGTCAGGGGTGAACACGCGGTCGTTGCCCACTAATACACCATCTGTACCTTCACATTGCCTCCCGCCGATATGATCCCCTCTCCGGGTGGCGCCGATGCCCTCGGGCCGTGGAGACTGGAGGGGGCCCGTCGGGCTCCGCGCCGTGCGCGGCGGCGAGAGGGCGACGATTTTTCGCGAGTGCGGATCCGGACCGGGGCCGTAGACGTCCCAGTGACGTGTGACCCTCGGACACAAGGGGCGCACCCGCGTCCGCAGCGGACGGCCGGATGTCTGCCGTCAGTCAGGGAGAGACCAGCCATGCGCAGTAGTGACCACGCAGACCACGAGGGGAGCCCCGCGCCGCGGCGCCGGGTGGCGAGCAATGTCGACGAGGAGCTGGAGGAGCTCGCGCGCAGGGCCAAGGCCGGAGACGCCATGGCCCTGGACGACCTGCTCCGGCGGATCCAACCCGAGGTGCTGCGCCGCTGCTCCCGCTTCCTGCCCTACCGGCAGGACGCCGAGGAGGCGTGCCAGGACGCGCTGCTGCGCGTGGCGCGCAAGATCGACAGCTTCAAGGGCGACTCCCTGTTCACCACCTGGCTGTACACCGTGGTGTCCAACTCCGCACGGCAGACCTACCGCTCGATGAAGCGGCGCTCGGCGGAGTTCCCCACCGAGGCCGAGCGCATGCCCCACCAGAGCGACCCCCGCACCACCAGCGTCATCGCCGGTTCCCGCATCGACCTGCTGGAGGCCCTCGACCAGCTGGAGAAGGACCGTCCCAACCTGGTGGCCCCCCTGGTCCTGCGCGACCTGTGCCAGATGGACTACAACGAGATCGCCTCCGAGCTCAACCTGGCCCTGGGCACCGTCAAGTCCCGCATCCACCAGGGGCGCAAGCACGTGCGCAAGTCCCTGGCCGTGACGTAGCCCCCCGCGGGCGAACTACGCTGGAAGCATCCCCGTCGGCACATCCTTTCCAGCGGTGTGCTGTTCCAGATCCAGCTCTGAGAGGTTTCGCCAATGGGGCTTCGTGACCCCCTGTACTGGCTCTACGAGCGGCGCCTGGAGCGTCGGCTGACCAGTCAGGAGATCCCCCGCCACGTCGGTGTCGCCATGGACGGCAACCGCCGCTGGGCCAAGGTCAGCGGGCTCGGCGCGGCCGAACAGGGCCACCAGGCGGGCGCGAACAAGATCTTCGAACTCCTGCGCTGGTGCGACGAGGTCGGCGTGCAGGTGGTCACGCTCTGGATGCTGTCCACCGACAACCTCACCCGGGACGAGTCCGAGCTGGGCCCGCTGGTGCGCATCATCGAGCAGACCATCGCCCGTCTGCGCGAGGAGGGGTGGAACACGCGGCCGGTCGGAGCCCTCGACATCCTGCCCGCCTCCACCGCCCAGGCGCTCAAGGAGGCGGAGACGGCCACATCCGGCAACCCCGGACTGGTTGTCAACGTCGCCGTCGGGTATGGAGGTAGACGTGAGATCGCTGATGCGGTTCGGTCCCTCCTCCAGGCGGAGGCGGCCAAGGGCACCGGTATCCAGGAGCTTGCCGAGCGCCTGGACATCGAGGACATCGCACGGCATCTCTACACGCGCGGTCAGCCTGACCCCGACCTGCTCATCCGCACGTCGGGGGAGCAGCGCCTGTCCGGCTTCATGCTGTGGCAGAGCGTGCACTCGGAGTTCTACTTCTGCGAGGTCTACTGGCCTGCCTTCCGCAGGGTGGACTTCCTGCGTGCACTGCGCTCGTACGGCGCGCGCAACCGCCGCTACGGATCCTGACCCTTCGAAGCCCTACCCCTTAACGCGGAGTTCACCGCGCGGAGGGAGAGGTCCCTTGGAAACGGGAGCACGGACGCGTAGCGTCGGAAGTAACGGGTGGCGTTCGTCCACCCGTTCGGGAGGCCCCGTCTCATTGATCTCCTCCGCCCTCGCGGAACGTCAACGAGGAGGGCCGGACCCGGCCCTCGCGGGCCAGGTCCCGGTCCTCCATGATCCCGTGACAGTAGGGCGCCCCAGCGGTGCCCAAGGGGAGAACGAGTGGCTAGTTCCTCGACCGATCGCCGCGACACCCAGTCCCCCGACCCCCGTACGGAGGTAGGCCAGGACGGACGCGTCTACGTGCTCGACACCAGTGTCCTGCTCGCCGACCCGGCCGCCATGAGCCGGTTCGCCGAACACGAGGTCGTCATCCCCGTGGTGGTGATCACCGAGCTGGAGAGCAAGCGTCACCACCCGGAGCTCGGGTACTTCGCTCGCCACGCGCTGCGCCGCCTGGACGACCTGCGGGTCGCCCACGGCCGTCTGGACGTCCCGGTACCGGTGAACGACCTCGGCGGCACGCTGCGGGTGGAGCTCAACCACAGCGATCCGCAGATCCTGCCGGCGGGCTTCCGGCTCGGCGACAACGACACCCGGATCCTCACGGTGGCCCGCAACCTCCAGGAGGAGGGCGGGGACGTCGTGCTGGTGAGCAAGGACCTCCCGATGCGGATCAAGGCGTCCTCCATCGGGTTGGTCGCCGACGAGTACCGGGCCGAACTGGCCATCGAGCACGGCTGGACGGGCATGGCCGAGATGGACGTGCCCGCGCACCAGATCGGCGAACTGTTCACCAGCGGTGAGAGCGACATCGAGGAGGCTCGCGAGCTCCCCTGCCACACCGGGCTGGTGCTGGTCTCCGAGCGCGGCAAGGCGCTCGGCCGGGTCCAGCCCGACAAGTCGGTGAAGCTGGTGCGCGGCGACCGCGACGTGTTCGGTCTGCACGGCCGCAGCGCCGAGCAGCGCGTGGCCCTGGACCTGCTCACCGACCCCGAGGTGGGCATCGTCTCCCTGGGCGGGCGCGCGGGTACCGGCAAGTCGGCGCTGGCGCTGTGCGCCGGTCTGGAGGCCGTCCTGGAGCGCCGCCAGCACCGCAAGGTGATGGTGTTCCGGCCGCTGTACGCGGTCGGCGGCCAGGAGCTGGGTTACCTGCCCGGGAGCGAGAACGACAAGATGACCCCGTGGGGTCAGGCGGTGCACGACACCCTGTCCGCGGTGACCAGCGAGGAGGTCATCGAGGAGATCGTGGACCGGGGGATGCTGGAGGTCCTCCCGCTCACCCACATCCGCGGCCGCTCGCTGCACGACGCGTTCGTGATCGTGGACGAGGCGCAGTCCCTGGAGCGCAACGTCCTGCTCACCGTGCTCTCCCGCCTCGGCCAGAACTCGCGGGTGGTGCTCACCCACGACATCGCCCAGCGCGACAACCTGCGCGTGGGCCGCCACGACGGCGTGGTCGCGGTGATCGAGAAGCTCAAGGGCCACCCCCTGTTCGCGCACGTCACCCTGACCCGGTCCGAGCGGTCGCCGATCGCCGCCCTGGTCACGGAGATGCTGGAGAACTGACGCGGTACCGCGGCGGGCCCGTCCAGCCGGACGGGCCCGCCGCCCCGTGGAGCTCCTCGGTGGACCGCCGGCCCGCGCTCCACGGGCGTGCGGTCGAGCCTTTCAGCGCATCCCCGACACCAGGCGCCCCAGACGCCGCAGCCGTTCCAGGCTCGCCTCGTAGCGGGCGCCGATCACCAGCAGGAGCACACCCGCGACGGCGAACGGCACCCAGTTCGGCACCAGGCGGGTCAGGTCCCACAGCGGCGGCCCGAACGCCCGCAGCGAGGTCGCCACCAACACCAGTCCGCCCGTCAGCAGGACCGCCTGGAGCCGTCGGCGCAGGCCCCACACGGTCACCGCCAGACCCAGCACGAGCACGGCGGGCACCCGCCACACCATGCCGTCCTCCGCCAGCACCAGCACGACGGTGGGCAGGAACAGCAGCGCCAGGCCGCCGCCGTGGGCGGCCCAGCTCGACGGCGGTTCGGCCGCCCTGCGGCTCCACTCCCAGCCCACGGCCAGTGCCGCGAGGGCGGGCGGCACCGTGTACGCCTCGGGCACGGCCACGTCCCACGCGGAGAGCACCGTCCACAGCGCGGCCAGCATCAGCAGCGCGCCCACCAGAGCGAACCAGCGCCGGTCCGGCCGCGCGGCGGTCGCCAGCGCGACGACCCCGGCCACGGCCAGCGCCAGCGCGACCAGCTCCAGCCGCGCCCCCGCCGCCACGGTGACGACCAGCGAGATCGCCGCCCACACCCAGGCGGGGACCTCCGCCGCCGGTACGAGCGGACCGCGCAGCCGCGGCGCGGCCACGGCCACCGCGGCGACCATCGCGATCGGCGCCAGCGCCGCGTACTCCACCGGAGCACCCAGCACCAGGGGCAGCGCGAGCGCGAACCCTCCCGTCGCCGCCGTCGCCACCGCCGTGGCGCCGACCGCCGCGACGGAGGTCCGGGCCAGGGCCGAGACCACCGCGGCGACCACCGCGACCCCCATCAGGGCGCCCGTGGCCGCGTGCTCCTGGACCAGCGCCCAGCCCGCACCGAGCAGCAGGGTGAGGAGTCCGGTCAGCCCCGCCAGCCAGCCGAGCCGCCCGTCCCGGGTCAGCGCCGACCACAGAGCCAGGGCCGAACCCACCGCGAACACCCACAGCAGGGCGCCGAGGAACGGCGCGTCCAGGACCAGGGGCAGTGCGACGAGCGCGGGCGGAGCGGCGAGCACCGCCGCGGCCGCCGTCCGCCCGCGGTCGAGCAGGGCGACCAGGGCCACCGCCACCGCACCGGCCAGCAGCATCCCGACCGCCGTCACGACCGCCTCCGCCGGGCCCGCCACGCGGTGGAGCCCCAGGACGGAGTAGGCGGGGTCGCCCAGCGCCCGCACGGGCGCCGCCCACGGCCCGTACGCGCCGGACAGCAGCGGCAGGCCGGGGCTGTGCCCCCGCCCGACCAGCAGCGGGGCGGACGAGAGCAGGAGCAGCCCGACCACGGTGAACACCGGCCGTGGGTCGCCCCCGGCACCGCCCGTCGCCGGGAGGGGGGTCCGTCCGAGCACCACGGCGTTCGCCCCGGCCGCCAGCGCGCAGGCGGCCAGCAGCCACCACGCCGGAGGCGGCACGGTGTCCGATACCACGAGGCCGAGTCCGAAGAACGCGCCGGTCAGCAGGGCCAGCGCCCACAGGAGCAGACCGGTCGCGTAGAGCGCGGCGGGACGGCCGGACCGGCGGTACGGCAGCAGCGCGACCAGGACCGCCGCCTCCACGAGCACGAGGGCGACCAGGGAGGTGTACTGGTCCGGGAGCGACCACAGGCCGCCGGTGAGCAGGGTCAGGGTTCCGGTGAGCGCGGGCACCCAGGCGCCGGTCCGACGCGGTGACAGGGCCGTGGCCAGGACCAACGCGGCGCCGACCAGGAGGACGCAGACCACGGCCACCGCGTGCGGCGGGTCCAGCAGGTGCACGACCGTCAGCAGGGTCGGGGGAACGGTCAGGGCGACGGCGGGCAGCAGCGCCCGGCGGCGCAGCAGGAACACCGCTCCCAGGGACAGTACGGCGCAGACCAGCACGGCGACCAGGTGGAACCGGGCGTCCGGAGGGGCCGTCGTCGGCAGACCCAGCACGCCGGACACCGGTGCGGTCGGTGGGCCGCCGTTCCACAGGTGCAGGGGCACCCTGGGCAGCGCGGGCAGGTGTGCGGGTCCGGCGGCCAGCGGCGCCATCCCCAGGACCAGCAGGGCGATGACCAAGGGCACCCCGGAGGCGGCACCGCCGCCGGGAGCTCCGGTACCGCTCGGAACGCCCGGGCCAGCGGCACCGCCCGCAGCGCCCGCGGGACCGGGGCCCTCCGGGACGCGGGACAGCGGGCCGCGGGCCAGCAGCAGACCGGTCACGCCCGACAGCAGCAGGGCGACGGCCACGAACCACCAGGCTCCGATGTGGTCGACGCCCGCGGCGGAGGCGGCCAGGACGAACGCCGTGTACAGCAGCGCCAGAACCATGGTCAGCACCCACAGCACGGTCGCGCTGACGCGGAGGGTGCGCGCGGGGAGGCCCGTACGGGGCGGTCCGAACCACCGGGCCAGGAGCAGGTCGACGAGCCCGGTCGCGGAGAGGACGGGCAGCAGCCAGGACCAGAGGCCGGGGGAGCCGGACGCCACCACCAGCAGGACGGGAACCGGTTGCAGGAGCAGGACGGCCAGGACGCGCGGCGTCCTCAGCGGCACGAGCAGCGGATAGGACGCCAGCAGCGCGCCGATGACGACCAGCGCGGCCGCGGTGTAGCCGGGCCCGCTCCCGAGCCGCTCCGACATCAGCAGCCACAGCGCGAGGGCGTCGACGCACAGCAGCACGGCGGCCAGGCAGCCGAAGGTCTCCGCGGTCGCCCTGAGGCCGCGCCGGTGCAGCGGCAGGGCCAGGACGGCGAAGGCCGCCGTGGTGAGCCCGAGGACCCCGGCGCGGGCGCCGGTGCCCATGTCGCTCCACGTCCAGATGGCGAAGACCAGGGCCGCGATGCCGACGAGCACGCCGCCCAGCCCGAGGATGAGGTTCTGCGCCGAGCGGCGGGTGACCTCCCCGGGCGGCCCGGACGCGACCCGTGAGGGCTGGAACCGCCCGCCCGGCACCTGCGCGCCGGGCGCCCACCCGGCCGGGGACCGTCCGTACGCGTCCCGGCCGACCGGAGTCCGTTCGGCGGGAAGCCGTCCGGCCGGAGCCCCCGCGGCCGGGCCGCGCGCCGACGCGTACGGGGCCTGCCCGTCCGCGAGCCCGGGAGCGGGCCCGGATCCGGAACCGGCCGGGGTCGCGCCCCGGTCCGACTCCTCGCGCAGCAGCGCCACGACGGCGGCCCGCTCCTCGCTCAGGTTCCGCTTACGGCTGTCGAGCAGCGCGATCTCCGTGTCGATGTGCCACAGCCGCTGGGCGGTGGAGCCGACGAGCAGGAGCCCGCACCGCTGGCAGGTCCGGGGCCGCGCGGGGAGCGGGGCGCGACAGTCCGGGCACCTGAGCCCGGGGCCCGCGGGGGACGGCGGGGATCCGTGGACGTTCATGGCGCCATCCTGACCCCCGGAGCCGTCCGCGCACATCCGTACGGGTACTCAGGCACACCGTTCCCGGTGTCCTCCGTCTCCTTCCAGGAGACGTGGAGACCCCCGCCACAGCACCGGAGGCTTGGTCGCTACTTGACTCTGCGTGTCGATGTGCAGGTCAAAGCACTGCATTCCGGATGCATTCCGTGATGTGATCCAAGACATAGCAAAACTGGCGTTACTTCATCGTGACGATGATGCAGGCTGAACCCGCTGCACGAACATCCCCTCCCACGTGGGAACCCGCGCCGCGGTCGGTCGAACGGCTAGTCCCTTCCCTCGCGCGCACCACCCCGGGCCACGTGGTCAGCGGCGGCGAACTCTCACACACGCGGATCCCGTCGGGCGCGTGTGCGTCTACGCGAAAGGGCGATTTTGCTACTCAACCTCATCTCACTGCGACATGCGGGCGCCGTCGGCGCCGCGGCCCTCGTCGCGGGCGGCACGTTCTCGGTCGCCGCGTTCGCCCAGAGCGACGCGATCGACCCCGGCCAGCTCAGCTCCGCCGCGGTGGTCCCCGACCAGCAGTCGGCGGCGGGCGGTGACGGCGAGCCCGAGGACTTCTTCGCCGCGCAGCCCGAACAGGGCGACCAGGAGCGGGAGGCCCAGCGCGAGGAGAACCTGGAGCAGGCCAGGGTGGCCGTCGACGAGGCCGTCCGCGCCGACAGCGGGACGGCCAGCGACATCCCCGAACCCGAGCCCGAGCCCGAGGAGGAGCCCGAGGCCGACACCTCCGGCGGCTCCGACTCCTCCGGCGGCGGCTCCGCCGGATCGGCCCCCTCCGGCGACCCCAAGGAGATCGCCCTCCAGATGGTCCTGGACGAGGGCTGGGCCGCCAGCGAGTTCCACGACTGCCTCGAACCCCTGTGGGAGAAGGAGAGCAACTGGAACCACACGGCCGAGAACGCCAGTTCGGGCGCCTACGGCATTCCGCAGGCCCTGCCCGGCGACAAGATGGCCTCCCACGGCTCCGACTGGCAGACCAACCCCGCGACCCAGATCGCCTGGGGCATCGACTACATCAAGGACCGCTACGGGAACCCCTGCGGCGCCTGGTCCCACTCCCAGTCCAACAACTGGTATTAATAGGGCTTTCCCTGCCAATAACCCCCTCTTGGGAAAGGCAATCGTGCTAATCAACCGAATGTCGCTGCGTAGTACGGCGGCGGTCGGTGCGGCGACTCTCGTCGCGGGTGCGACCTTCGCCGTCACCGCGTTCGCGGACGACGGCATCGATCCGGACACGGTGGCCAGCGCCGCCATTCCGGAGGCCGAGGAACCCGCCGCCGACACCGAAGCCGGGGAGGAGGCGTTCTTCTCCGAGCAGTTGTCCCCGGAAGAACTCCAGACCCTGCGCAGCCAGGCTCAGGAGCAGCGTGACGCGGCCCTCACCGAAGGGGTCCTGACGGCCCAGGTCGAGGGAAGCGACATCGAGGAGGAGGAAGAAGAGGAGGAGGAAGAGGAGGAGACTCCCGTCTTCACCGGCGACCCCAAGGGCACCGCCCTCCAGATGGTCCTGGACGAGGGCTGGGCCGCCAGCGAGTTCCACGACTGCCTCGAACCCCTGTGGGAGAAGGAGAGCAACTGGAACCCCAGCGCGCAGAACCCCACCTCTCCCGCGTACGGCATCCCCCAGGCCAACCCGGGCAGCAAGATGGCCTCCCACGGTTCCGACTGGGAGACCAACCCCGCGACCCAGATCGCCTGGGGCATCGACTACATCAAGGGCCGTTACGGCACTCCCTGTGAGGCCTGGGCCCACTCCCAGTCCATCGGCTGGTACTGATCCGCCCGGGGCGTCCACGCCTCCGCCGACGGACGCCTCCTCCGGAACGTACGGAAGACGCGGGGGCCGTTCCCCTCCGGAACGGCCCCCGTCCCGTTCGGTGCCCACGCCCGCCGAGACCGCCGGGCGGCGCGCTCACAGCTTCGGGTCGAACGACTCCATGACGTCCTCGGGCAGGTCGTCGTAGTAGTCGGCGTCCTCACGCGGAACGTTCACGCTGACCAGGTAGAACACCCGGTCGCCCTCGTACTCGGAGCTGACCGCGTAGGCCCAGAAGCGCCGTTCCTGGCTCGCCCAGGTCTCGTTGGTGAAGTCGGACTCCACCATGGCGACGTCCCAGCCCTCCTCGAAGTCGCCGTCGTCGAACTCCTCCAGCTCCAGCTGCGTGTAGTCGGCGGTGACGTCACCCTCGACCTTCGTCCCGCCGTTGCTCTCCTCCAGGTACTCCGCGCTCGTCCCGGTGAACTCCTGCTCGGTCCAGCCGGTCACCCACACCTGGTGGTCACCGCCCGGCGCGACGAACACCGCCAGCGTGTTCTCGATCTCGCTGTCGTCCACCTGCCACCCGGCCGGGTAGTCCACGTGGAACCACTGCGACTGGAAGGTCTCCAGATCGTCGTAGGACGGCGGCTCCCCGTCCTCGTCCCCGCTCTCGCCGCCCGTCTGGCCGCCGTCGCCGCCCCGGCCCTCACCGCCGCTGCCGACACCGCCCTCGTCCCCGCCGACCGAGGTGGAGGGCTCGGCCGGGGGCCTCGCGCCCTCGGACGCCGACAGCGCCTCGGAGGCGCCGCCCTCGGCCTCGGCGCCCGCGAGCAGGGTCGCGCCGACCACGGCCACGCCGCTGATCAGAGCGAGGACCACCACCGCGGCGCCCACACCGATGAGGAGCCTGGTGTTCCCCGAACCCGGGCGCGTGCCGCCGTGACCGCCCGAGTGGAGCGGGACACCGGGAGCCCCGGGCCCTCCGGGGCCACGGCCCGTGCCGCCGTGACCGCTTCCCGCGGAGTGGGTCGACCGGTGCTGGTAGGCCGGGTGGTGCCCGTGCGGGAAGGGCGTCGCGGGCGTCACCGGGTTCGCCGGTCCGCCCCGCGGTACGCCCGGCCCCGTCATCGGGCCCTGCGGCAGCGGGGTCCGCGTGTGGGGGTAGCCGCCCTGCGGCCCCGTGCCGGGATAGCCGCCGCTCGGCGCGTGGTGGGGGTTCTGCGGGCCGCTGACACCAGGGGCCGTGTGCGGTCCGCCGCCGAAGGCCGGGGCTCCGACTCCGAAGGCGCCCGCTCCCGCGGCTCCCACGGCACCCGCCGCACCGGGGCCGCCGCTGCCGTCGCCGCCCGGGTTCGGTCCGCCGCGCTCGCGCAGCAGCGCCAGCGCCTCGTCCACGTTCAGCCTGCGGTCCGGGTCGCGTTCCAACAGGCCTGAGATGATCGGCTCCAGCCACCCGGCGCGCGTCATCGGCGGCAGCGGAGCGGACATCACCGCCGCGATCGCCGCGGTGAGGCTGTCGCGGCGGAACGGGGAGGTGCCCTCCACCGCCGCGAACAGGGTCACACCGATGCTCCACAGGTCGCCCCGGTGCTCGGCCGGGCCGCCCGACAGCCGCTCGGGCGGCATGTACTCGGGGGAGCCGATCAGCGCGCCGGTACGGGTGATGCTCGGCCCGCCCTCCATCGTGGCGATGCCGAAGTCGGTGAGGATCACCCGGCCGTCCAGGGACGTCATGATGTTGCCCGGCTTGATGTCGCGGTGCAGGACCCCGGCCGCGTTCGCCGCCCGAACGGCGCGCAGCAGCGACTCGGCGATCTCCGCGACCTCGTCCGGCGGCAGGGCGCCCCGCTCGTTGAGCCGGTCCTGGAGGGACCCGCCCTCGACCAGCTCCATGACCACCCACGGGTTGCCGTCGTACTCGAAGACGTCGTGGATGGTGATCACCGTGGGGTGGCTGATCCGTGCGGCGGAGCGAGCCTCGCGCCGGACCCGGCCGTGCGCGTCCGCGCGCTCGGAGTCGGTGAAGTGGTCGGGAAGCAGCACCTGCTTGATCGCGACGTCGCGGTCCAGCGTCGGGTCGAAGGCCTCCCAGACCACCCCCATGCCGCCGCGGCCGAGTTCACGGCGCAGGACGTAGCGGTCCGCGACGATGCGTTCACTGTCGCTGTTGCTCGACATGTACTGCCCTCTCGAAGGCGGGCTTCCAAGGTGCTCTGTTCAAGGATGTCGGACGCCTTCCGCGCGCGGAAGGTTCCTGGCCGAGGCCCTCCGCGGCCGGGAGGGGCACAACCGCGACCCACGCGTACCGTGCGCCCCGACCGGTACACGACCGTCCCGACCGGCACACGGAAGGGGCACCCCGTGCGCGGGGTGCCCCGTGGTGCGACGGGTCCGGACTACTGGGAGTTGGTCATCCGCAGCACGTCGAGGGCCTCGTCCAGCTGCGCCTCGGTGAGCTTGCCGTCCTGGACGTAGCCGCGCTCGATGACCACCTCGCGGATGGTCTTCTTCTCCTTCAGCGACTGCTTGGCGACCTTGGAGGCCTCCTCGTAGCCGATGTAGCGGTTGAGCGGGGTCACGATCGACGGCGAGGACTCGGCGTAGACGCGGCACTGCTCGGCGTCGGCCTCGATCCCGGACACGCAGCGGTCCGCGAACACGCGCGAGACGTTGGAGAGCAGGCGGATCGACTCCAGCACGTTGCGGGCGATCATCGGCAGCTGCACGTTCAGCTCGAAGTTGCCGCTCGCGCCGCCGAAGGCCACCGCGGCGTCGTTGCCGACGACCTGCGAGGTCACCTGGAGCATGGCCTCGCACAGGACCGGGTTGACCTTGCCCGGCATGATCGAGGAACCCGGCTGGAGGTCGGGCAGGAGGATCTCGCCCAGGCCGGTGGTCGGACCCGAGCCCATCCAGCGGATGTCGTTGGCGATCTTGGCGAAACCGACCGCGATGGTCCGCAGCTGGCCGGACAGCTCGACCAGGCCGTCGCGGGCGCCCTGCGCCTCGAAGTGGTCGCGGGCCTCGGTCAGCGGCAGGCCGGTGTGCTCGGCGATCTCGGCGATGACCCGGGCGGAGAAGCCCTCGGGGGTGTTGATGCCGGTGCCCACGGCGGTGCCGCCCAGCGGCAGCTCGGCCACGCGCGGCAGGACGGCCTCCAGGCGCTCCACGCCGTAGCGCACCTGGGCGGCGTACCCGGCGAACTCCTGGCCCAGGGTGACGGGGGTGGCGTCCATGAGGTGGGTGCGGCCGCTCTTGACCACGGAGGCGAACTCGGTCGCCTTGGCGCTGAGCGCCTCCTCCAGGTGCCGCAGCGCCGGGACCAGGTCGTTCTGGACGGCGGAGGTGGCGGCGATGTGGATGGAGGAGGGGAACACGTCGTTGGAGGACTGCGACGCGTTGACGTGGTCGTTGGCGTGCACGGGAGCCCCGAGGCGCTCGGTGGCCAGCGTCGCGACGACCTCGTTGGTGTTCATGTTGCTGGAGGTGCCCGAGCCGGTCTGGAAGACGTCGATCGGGAACTCGTCGTTCCACCTGCCCTCGGCGACCTCCAGGGCGGCCTCCCGGATCGCCTTGCCCAGGTCGTCGCTGATGACGCCGAGCTCGGCGTTGACCTTGGCCGCGGCGGCCTTGATCTGGCCGAGGGCGGCGATGTGCGCGCCCTCCAGGCCCTGGCCGGAGATCGGGAAGTTCTCGACGGCACGCTGCGTCTGGGCCCTCCACTTGGCCTCGGCCGGAACCCTGACCTCACCCATCGAGTCGTGCTCGATACGGAACTCGCTCATTGCAACCCAACTCTCCCTGGGAAAACCTGTGAGCCCCAGACTGCCAGACGCACCGGAGCACACCGCCACCTCACCCGGGGTTGGCGGTGTTGCGCGCGTCATGTTGACACCGCCGCCGTCCGCTGTGCCCGGGCGGCGGTCCTCGCAGGTCGGTGCGGGTCCGGTGCGGCCCACGGCGGCTCCGGGGGTGTGCGGGGCGGGACCGGCGAGGTGTGCCGGTCGGCCCGCGGGGCCTCCTCGGGGACGGGGTGGACCAGGGTGTGCCGGTCGGCCCGCGGCGGCACCGTGCGGGCCGCGGGGTCAGGCCCCGATGCCGCGTCGGCGCTCGCGGCGGCGCCATCCCAGGAGGCGGCGCCTCCTGGGTGTGCGCACGCGTACCACGCCGAACAGGGAGAACCCGTCGATCTCCAGCACCGGGGGGTGGGACAGCTCGGAGCGGCGCGCGGTGGTGGTGCGCCTGCCCAGGAACGACCAGCCGGTCAGCCGCACCTCGACGCCCTCGGGGACGTCGATCTCCACGCGGCCCAGGACGGCGGTCACGGTCATCCGGTGGTGGTTGTGCATCAGGAGCGCCTCGCGCATGTCCACCTCGACCCTGCCGACCAGCGCCACGGCCAGCTCGTTCGGATAGGCCACCCAGCGGCCCCTGCGCTCGGCGCTGCCGAACAGGCCCAGGACGGGCTGGCGGTCCAGACGGATGGGCTGCTGCTCGGCGGGGAGGAGGTCGGCGGTGATCCCGGGCAGCTCGCCGAGGGTCCGGGCCTCGTGCGCGAGGGAGGAGCGCTCCTCGAACTCCTCCAGGTCCAGGCGGCCGTCGGCGGCGGCATCGCGCAGGACCCGCAGGACCCGTTCGCGGTCGGTGTTGGAGGCGCGGAGCCGATCGGGGGACACTTCCTCACTCACACCGCCCACATTAGGCCAAACCCCGGAACGGTCGCCCGTCCGTGGACCACCGCGCGTCGGTGGCGTCCGGGGAGCGCTCCGCGCTGGCTTGCCCGGGAGGCGCCCCGCGTCGGTCCGCCCGGGAGCACACCGTGCCGGTCCGCCCGGGGAGCGTGGCGCGCCGGACCCGGGCGGGACGGGAGCCGCACGGCCCCGCCCCGCCCGCCGCTACAGGTCCATCAGCGCCCGCCTGGCGACCGCGTCGGAGGCGGCGGCCAGCGGCCGGACCGCCACCCTGACCAGTGCACGGGCGTTGTCGTCGCCCGCCACGCGGTTGGAGCCGAGCTCGCCGCACCGCACACAGCGGTGGACGATCATCCACTCCCCGTCCGGTCGCGCCGCCATGCTCAGCGCGTCCATCGCGCCCCGGCAGTCGGACGCGCGGTCGCCGGGGAACCGCAGGTCCACGTGCAGGCTGGCCAGGCAGTGCGGGCAGTGGTTGCGGTGGGCCGTCCCCGGCGCGCGGGCCGGGATCTCCAGGCGGCACCGCACACAGCGGAACGAGCCCGCGCCGCCCGCCTCTCCGTGGGCGTGCAGCACGGTCTTGGGGCGCTGGGGACGCCTGGGGACACGGGTGTTGCGTCGGCCCACGCTCACACCTCCCCGAACAGGTCGAGCGGGAAGGGCGGTTCGGCCAACGGCCGGACCGCGATCCGCATGAGGACGAGGTGGTTGTCGTCCGGTGAGACGGCGCTCTCGGACATCTCGTCGCACACGCCGCAGCGGTGGATGAGCGTCCAGGCTCCGCCGCGCGGGACCGCGACGGAGATCGGCGCCATGCGCCCGCCGCAGTCGGAGGCGCCGCCCCCGACCCGGTCCAGGACGTGGCGGGAACTCAGACAGCTCGGGCAGTGGTCGCGCGGTTCCCCCTCGGGACCGAGGAGGGACACGGACAGACCGCAGCGCACGCAGGCGAAGGCGCCGGCGCGCGGAACGGAGTCGGAGCGGTGGCCTGAGCCAGCGCGTCGGCCGGAACGGCCGGAGGAATCGGTGGTGGACACCCGGAGGTACTCCTTGCTGGAAACGGTGACAGACAGCAGGGAGCAGGCCGAGCGCTTCTCGACGGAAGGGGCGTGGCCGCCTCAGGTACCCGGGGACCGGGTACGGCGGTGGCCCGCGTGACTGTCAGGCGCGCTCGGCGCGTTCCGGGGCATACTCACCCTTCCTCCGTCCGGAGTCGTCCTCCGGACTCTCGTTCCTACGGGTCCGGAGGACGATCGTAGGCGGACGCCCCGACCGGGGCAACGGGTTTTCCGCTGGTCGGACCGCGCGACGGGGACGCGTGCGCGGCCCGCGCGCGGCGGCCGCGCACGGCGCGGGGGAGTGTTTCCACAGCCGGAGAAACCCGCTGGAAATCCGTCGCCCCCGCTGTCTACCTTTGTGTCCATGACCACACCTGACCCCGGCCGCCGTCCGTCCGGGAGCGCGACGATGGACGCCGACGACACACCGGTCGTCCCCGCCCTGCGACTCCGGGGGGTCGTCAAGCGCTTCGGTTCGCTCACCGCCGTCGACGGGCTCGACCTGGAGGTCCCGCAGGGCGTCGTCCTGGGCCTGCTCGGGCCCAACGGCGCGGGCAAGTCCACGACCATGAAGATGCTCACCGCCCAGTCCCTCGCCGACGAGGGCGAGATCCGCATCCTCGGCCACGCCATCCCCGACGAGTCCAAGTGGGCCCGCGCCCGCATGGGCGTCGTGCCCCAGCACGACAACCTCGACGAGGAGCTCACCGTCGAGCAGAACCTGCGGATGTTCTCCTACCTCTACCGGGTGCCGCGCCGTCGGCGCCGCGAGGCCATCGCCCGGGCCATGAGGCTCGCCCAGCTCGCCGACCGGGGCGCGACCCTCGTCGACGACCTGTCCGGGGGCATGCGCCGCCGCCTGCTCATCGTCCGCGCCCTGCTGCACCGGCCCGAACTCGTCCTCATGGACGAGCCCACCGTGGGCCTGGATCCGCAGGTGCGCCAGGACCTGTGGAGCGTCATCTCCGCGCTGCGCGCCGAGGGCGTCACCGTACTGATGTCCACCCACTACATCGAGGAGGCCGAACGCCTCTCCGACGAGGTGGCGCTCATGGCCGCGGGCAGGGTCGTCGAGCGCGGCACCCCCGCCGACCTCGTCGCCAAGTACGCGGGGGCCACCGTCGAGGAGTACGTCCCGGGCGAGGACGGCGCCGACGGGCTCGAACGCCTCGTCCACGGCCACGGCTTCACCACCCGGCGCACCGGCACCACCGTGTCGGTCCTGCGCGCCGAGGAGCTGCCCGACTCCCTGCGCGACCGGCTGGGCGTGCCGCTGAGACGGGTGAGCACCCTGGAGGACGTTTTCGTGACCCTGACCGGGGAGAGTACGGAATGACAGTCCAGACACAGCAGGCCCGGGAGGACGCCCGGCCCGAGATCCACGCCCGCCCCGGCCGGTTGGAAGCCGACGCGGTGATGGGCGTCGTCGCCCGCGAGTGGATCCTGTACGGCCAGTCCTGGCGGGCGACCACCTTCGCGGCCGTGGTCGAGCCCACCCTCTACCTGCTCTGCTTCGGCTTCGGTATGGGCGCCCTCATCGGCACCCTCGCCGGGTACAGCTACATCGACTTCCTCGGTACCGGCATCGTGGCGGTGTCGGTGCTGTTCCAGTCGATGATGCCCGGGGTCATCAACACCTTCATCAAACGCCGGTTCCTGCACACCTACGAGGGCATCCTCGCCGCCCCCGTGGACGTGCGCGAACTCGTCACCGGCGAGGCGCTGTGGCTGGCGATGCGCTCGGGCGTGTACGGGTGCGTGCCGCTGCTGGTCGCGGTCGGGTTCGGGCTGCGTCCCGGCCCCGGCCTGCTGCTCGTGCCGCTCATCGCCTTCCTCTCCGGGTTCGCCTTCGCGCTCTTCGGTATCTGGATCTCCGCCCTGATCAACTCGGTGCGGTCCATGGACTACGTGTTCAGCGGCCTGTTCACCCCGCTGTTCCTGGTGGCGGGCACGTTCTTCCCGCTCACGGAACTGCCCGGCTGGGTGCAGAACGCGGCCATGGTCAACCCGCTTTACCACTCGGTCGAACTGACCCGCGGGGCGGTCTTCGGCAACCTCGGGGTCGGACCGGCACTGCTCCACCTCGGAGTGCTGCTGGTGTTCGTGGTCCTCATGTGGTTCCTGGCGTGCGCCCGGATGAGACACCGCGTGGTCGGCTGACCCCCTACACACACGGACGGCGTGGGGGGACCACCGTCCCCCCACGCCGTCCGCGCACCCGTGCGTCGTACGGCTACTCGCCGCCGCTGGGCGACCAGCGCAGCTCGACGCTGCTGCGCTGTCCCTCCTCGGTGACGTTCAGCGCCACGCCCACGGCGCCCCACTGGCCGGGGGCCTCCACCTCGCTGTCGGTCAGCACCTGGCGCAGGTCCATGTACCCGGCTATCACCGCCGAGTCCATCTCCTGCATGGTCTGCTGGAAGACCGGGTCGTCGCCCAGACGCCCGGTGGCGCTGCTGCCCTGGGACACCACCACGGCGTCGCCGTCGGTGCTCACCCCCGGCGGGGTGCTGTACGAGTCGACGACCATGCCCTCGACGAAGTCGCTCAGGATCTGCTCGTCACCGCCCACCGCGCGGTACTGGAAGGACGCCTCCCCACCGTCGCTGTAGGAGGACCCGAAGAAGCCCTCCAGGTTCATGTCGGTGACACCGAACGCGGTCGAGGAGCCCAGCAGCTGGGTGAAGCCCTCCGGCAGCGGGGCGCCCATCGAGTTGAACTGGCGCTCCATCTCCTGCATCTGGCCGCTGCTCGTCATGAACGGGATCGAGTCGCTCTCGTAGGCGTCGGCCAGCGCCGTGTCCAGGCCGCTGGCGCCCAAGGCCATGACCGTGCTCTCGGGCAGCGACTCCATCGCCGCCACGCTCGCGCCCGGGGTCTCGGCCAGCCACGCCAGGTCGGTGTCGTTCACCGTGAGGTCGAAGACGTCCGTCCGCGCCTCCAGGTAGTCGCCGTCCACCCGCAGGGACGCGGTCATCCGGCCGCTCAGCTCACCGGTCTCGGCGGCCAGGTCGGCCTCGAACTCCTGGGCGAACTCCTCGACCTCCATCAGGCGCGCGATGTCCGCCCATCCCGCGGCCAGGCTGCCGCCGGGCACGTCGGCCATGTCGTCGGAGAAGGTGTCGGCGTCGGCCAGGGGACCGTGCTCGTCCACCTGCGCGTGCAGGTCGGCCAGCGCCGCGTCGGAGGTGGTGAGGAGCGCGAAGTCGTCGACCACCTCGAAGTAGAGGTCGTCGTAGTCGCCGCTGAGCTGCTCCAGCTCCTCCTGGGCGAGCCGCTCGTCCTCCACCGCGAGCGCGAACGCCCCGGCCACGCCGGCGCCCTCGCCCAGCTCGGCCTCTCCGCTGGCGGGCCACATCGCGAAGCCCACGCGCTGGCCGATCCACTCCTCGACCTCGGACTGCTGCGCCTCGGGGAAGGCGGCCACGAACCCCTCGGCGACCAGCCCCGTCATGTCGCCGTCGGGCTCGTCCATCTCCGCGGTGACCTCGTCCGGGAGCCGGTCCACGAACTGCAACAGCTCCATGGCCTGGGAGCCGTCGATGGACAGGTCGATCCTGCCGAACGCGAGCGCGCTGCCCGGGAGCACCTCCTCCGGCTGGGGACCGCCGAAGCTGACCAGCGAGACGGTGGCCCACACCGTGCCGCCCATGAGGAGGAGCGCGGTGCCCGCGGCGGTCGGGATCAGCCAGCCCCTGCTGCGGCCGCCGCCGCCGGAGGGCGGCACGTGCCCGCCGGAGTGCTGGCCCCCCGGGAAGGGGCCCGCGGGGGGCGGACCGCCGGGCGCGCCGCCGCCGAAGCCCGCGGAGTACTGGCCGGGAGCCTGCGGCGGAGGGTGGCCCTGCCCTGGCTGCTGGGGCTGCCACGGGGGCTGCTGTGGGGGATCGGGGTAGGACATCAAACCTCCGGCGGGGAATTCCTTGGCGCGTGCACCGCGCAACCAACGCCGGGTCTGATGCCGCATCGACCCGGTGTGGTTCGCGTCCCGCGCCCTTTTCGGTCGGCCGGTGGGGAAGGGGCCCGGTGTCCCGTACCGGCCGGGACGGGACACCGGGGTGGAGCTTTCCGCGGAGGTCCTCGGGCCAGCGCCTAGACCGACTGGGGTTCCTCGCCGCGGTAGGGAGCCGAGGTCAGGTCGACGCCGCTGTAGGAGGCCAGCTTGCCCAGGCGGTGCTCGCTGAGCACCTGGCGGACGGTGCCGCTGCGGCCGCGCATGACCAGGGAGTCGGTGATGACCCGCGCGGACTCGTAGCGGACGCCGCCGACCAGCTCCCCGTCGGTGATGCCGGTCGCGGCGAAGAACACGTCGTCGGACGAGACGAGGTCGTCGGTGCGGAGCACGCGGTCCAGGTCGTGCCCCGCGTCGAGCGCCTTGCGGCGCTCCTCCTCGTCCTTGGGCCACAGGCGGCCCTGGATGACGCCGTCCAGGCACTTCATCGCGCACGCGGTGATGATGCCCTCCGGTGTGCCGCCGATGCCCAGCAGCAGGTCCACGCCGGTTCCCGCGCGGGCCGCCATGATCGCCCCGGCCACGTCGCCGTCGCTGATGAACTTGATCCGGGCGCCCGCGTCGCGCACGTCCTGCACGATCTGCTTGTGCCGGGGGCGGTCCAGGATGACGACGGTCACGTCCTGCGGCGACTTGCCCTTGGCGCGGGCCACGGCCCGGACGTTGTCGGCCACGGGAGCGGCGATGTCCACCACGTCGGCGGCCTCGGGACCCGTGGCGAGCTTCTCCATGTAGAACACCGCGGAGGGGTCGAACATGGTGTCGCGCGGACTCAGCGCGATCACCGACACGGCGTTGGGCATGCCCATGGCGGTCAGGGTGGTGCCGTCGATCGGGTCGACCGCCACGTCCCAGTCCTGGCCGCCGCCGTCACCGACCCGCTCGCCGTTGTAGAGCATCGGGGCGTTGTCCTTCTCGCCCTCGCCGATCACCACGGTCCCGTTCATGGACACGGTGCTGATCATGTGCCGCATGCCGCGCACCGCGGCCCCGTCCGCGCCGATCTTGTCGCCCTTGCCCACCCAGCGGGCCGCGGCGAGCGCCGCGGTCTCGGTGACACGGACCAGTTCCAGCGCGAGGTTGCGATCCGGGGCCTTGGGCTGGCTGCTGGACTGCGACATGGACACACCTTCCGTCGGGACAACAGGGCGGGGGCAGGTCTTAGGGTAGTCACCCGATGTGACACCCGCGGGGTCACGGGTACCCCTCGGGGCGCTCACGGGTGGACGGGGACGGACTACTCTGGCGTGACCCGGACTGGAGTGAGGCGTGACAGTGGACAAGACGGACAAGCCCGCGAGGATCTCCCCGCGCGGCGCGGCCACCCGCAGCGCCCTGCTCAACGCGGCATCCCAGGTCTTTCGCACGGTGGGTTTCGCCAAGGCCGGGGTGAGCGAGGTCGTCGCCGCGGCCGGGGCCAGCGTCGGCAGCCTCTACCACCACTTCAGCGGCAAGGCCGACCTCTACCTCGCCCTGTACGAGGAGTTCCAGCAGCGCCAGCAGGACCGCACCCACCAGGCGGTCGTGGAGGCCCGCTCCGGCGGGGAGAAGGACCCCACGCGGCTGATGAACATCGCCGCCCGCGCCTACCTGCTCGGGTGCATCGAGGAGAGGGAGACCACACGGCTGTTCTTCAGCGGTGACGGTCCCCCCGGGTTCGACTACCAGCTGCGGGCCCGGCTCACCCAGTGGACCGACCGCAACGTGGCGCTGTTCCGCAAGGCCGACGAGCCCGTGGACGAGGCCCTGCTCATCGTCGTGAGCGGTGCCATGCTGCTGGCCGTGGCCGAGGTGGTCCGGCGCGAGGACGCCGAGGCCCGCCGGCTCGCCGACGACATCACCGGTCTGCTCACCCAGCTCGAACCCCGGCGCTAAGCGCACCCCGGGTCCCCGGGGCCCGGGACCTGCGGCAAGCTGGAGAGGTCATGAGTGAGTACAGCCGGTCCAGCGCGACCTTCAAGAACTACGCCATCTCCCTCGGCGTCATCGTCGGCATCGTCCTGGTCATGGCGTTCGTGGTCGCCACGCGCTCGGGCGAGAGCATTCCGTCGGTGGAGTACCGGCCGGACGCCGACGTCCTGCGGGAGTCGGCGGACTACCCGGTGACGGTGCCCTCCGCCGACCTGGAACAGGAGGGGTGGACGCCCACCAGTTCCACGCTGGACGTGTCCGGGCCGGTCCAGTGGAGCGTGGGATTCGCCACGGCCGAGGACAGCCACGCCATGTTGGTCCAGAGCGACGCCGACCCCGGCGCCGTCCTCGCGGAGAGGGTCCCGGGCGCCGAGCGGGCCGGTACGGTCGCGATCGACGGCCGCGAGTGGGAGCACCACGAGTCCGAGGACGAGAACGCCCTGGTCCTGCGCGAGGAGGGCGCGACCCTGGTCGTGTTCGGCCCCGCCGACCTGGACGAGCTGACCCGCCTGGCCGAGGGCCTGGAGACCGACGCCGACGGTGGCGGGGAGTCCTCGGGCGCCTGAGCGGGACCGGCGGATCCCGGCCGTTTCCGGGTGTGCCCGCCTCCTTGCCTTGACGCCAACGTCAGGGTTTACGGTCGTCCCATGCGCATCGGTGAACTCGCCCGACGTACCGGGACCACGGCCCGCGCCCTGCGGTTCTACGAGACCCAGGGACTGCTCAGCGCACGGCGCTCGGCCAACGGCTACCGGGACTACGGCGAGGACGACTACCGGCTGGTCAGCGAGATCCTGACCCTCCAGGCCGTCGGCCTCAGCCTCGACGACACCCGTCCGTTCGTCGAGTGCCTGCGCTCGGGCCACGCGACCGGGGACTCCTGCCCCGACTCGATCGAGGTCTACCGGCGCAGGCTCGCGGAGGTGGACGCCTGCCTGGAGCGGCTCGGCGCGATGCGCGACAGTCTCACGGCCAAGCTGTCCGAGGCCCTGGTCCGCGAGACCGGGGGCTGCGGGGCGGCCGGGCTGTGCACCGGCGAAGCGAACGATCCCAAGGAGCCGTGATGCCGTCCACGAATTCGACCGCCGAGGTGTCCGCCGTCACCGACGGGACCTTCGAACGCGACGTCCTTGGCGGTGAGGGTCCCGTCCTGGTGGAGTTCTGGGCGGACTGGTGCCCGCCCTGCCGCATGCTGGCCCCGGTGCTCGACCAGATCGCGGACGAGCGCGCCGGAACGCTCGCCGTCCGCAAGGTCAACGCCGACGACAACCCCCTCACCACACGCGGGCACGGGGTGATGTCGCTGCCGACGCTGATGCTCTTCCGCGACGGCGAGCCGATGCTGAAGCTGGTCGGCGCGCGGTCCAAGGCGCGGCTGCTGTCGGAGGTGGACGCCGCCCTGCGGGGCTGACGGCGCCGGGGGACGCTCGCGGGCGCGCCGGGCGGTTTCCGCGTCCGACTCCCCGCATGAGGAGGCGCCCGGTCGGTTGTCCCGACCGGGCGCCTGCGCGTGCTGGGTGTGCTCCCGGGGACCGGGAACCTGGGCGCTACTCGGCGCGCAGGTCTCGGCGCAGCTCCTTGGGCAGCGAGAAGGTCAGCGTCTCGTCGGCGGTGGTCACCGGGGTGACCGTGCCGTAGCCGTGCCCGGACAGCTTGTCGAGCAGCTCGCGCACCAGGATGTCCGGCACGGAGGCGCCGCTGGTCACGCCGACCGTGGTCACGCCCTCCAGCCAGGAGTCGTCCATCAGCGAGGCGTTGTCGATCAGGTGGGCGGCGTCGGCGCCGGCGTCCAGGGCCACCTCCACCAGGCGGACCGAGTTCGACGAGTTGTCGGAGCCGACCACGATGACCAGCTCGCACTCGGGCGCCATCGCCTTGACCGCGTCCTGGCGGTTGGAGGTGGCGTAGCAGATGTCGTCGCTGGGCGGGTCGAGCAGGTTCGGGAACCGCTCGCGCAGGGCGTCCACCGTCTGGGTGGTCTCGTCCACCGACAGGGTCGTCTGGGAGAGCCACGACACGTTGTCCGGGTTGCGCACCTGGACCTTGTGCACCTCGTCCGGGCTCTCCACGATCTGGATGTGCTCGGGGGCCTCACCGCTGGTGCCCTCGACCTCCTCGTGGCCGATGTGGCCGATGAGGATGATGTCCCGGTCCTCGGAGGCGAAGCGCTTGGCCTCCTTGTGGACCTTGGTGACGAGCGGGCAGGTGGCGTCGATCGTCTTGAGGCTGCGCCTGTGCGCCTCCTCGTGCACGACCGGGGAGACGCCGTGCGCGGAGAAGACCACGATGGCCCCCTCGGGCACCTCCTCGGTCTCCTCGACGAAGATCGCGCCCCGTTCCTCCAGGGTGCGCACCACGTGGGTGTTGTGCACGATCTGCTTGCGGACGTAGATCGGCGCGCCGTACTGCTCCAGGGCTTTCTCGACGGTGATGACAGCGCGGTCGACACCGGCGCAGTAGCCCCGGGGATTGGCGAGGAGCACACGGCGTTGGTTCGTGGCAGTCGTCATCGCAGTCATGTGTTACATCCTAGGTGGCTTGGGCGGCGTGCGACCCGGGTGTGGGAGACGGCACTGAACAGGCCGCTTCGGCGCGCGACCGGTGCCAAGGTGACGGTATCGCAACGGGGCGCATCCGGTTGCGCCTCGAAGTGGCGAAATCGTTCACTTCTCCCCTGCTCATGGTGTTCCTCCCTCCTCTATCCTGGTTCACCATCACACGCATTGCAGGCGGTTCGCCCTCACCTCGGCCCTGCCGGTCGGCTGTTCGCGCGCCGCTCACCCCACCCGCCGAGATCACCAGGAGCCCCCGTCCTATGTCGAACCCGACGCTCGCCACGAAGCTGGTCGCCCTGGTCAAGGGCATCTTCGGGCGCAAGGAAACGGCGGCCACGCCTGAGCCCGCGGCCCAGGAGGCGGACGGGACCCCCCAGTCCCCCGCCCCCGCGCCCGCGGAGACCGAGGACGTGACCGCGCGGAGCACGGCCGCGGACGAGGCCGTCGCGACCGAGGCCGAGAAGGCTGAGGCCGCTGAGCCCGCCGCCGAGCAGGAGCCCGTGACCGCGGAGGTGAAGACCGAGGAGCCCACGGCCGCCGAGCCGGTCGTGCAGGAGAAGCCCGCTGAGCCGGTCAAGCCCGCCGCGAAGAAGAAGCCCGAGGAGACCCCTGCCACCTCCGAGGCCCCGGCGACCCCTGAGGCCGCCGAGCCGGTCGTGCAGGAGAAGCCCGCTGAGCCGGTCAAGCCCGCCGCGAAGAAGAAGCCCGAGGAGACCCCTGCCACCTCCGAGGCCCCGGCGACCCCTGAGGCCGCCGAGCCGGTCGTGCAGGAGAAGCCCGCTGAGCCGGTCAAGCCCGCCGCGAAGAAGAAGCCCGAGGAGGCCGGAAGCGGCCGGGAGGAGAGGACCGAACCCGCCACCCCCGCCACCGCGGACGTCCCCGAGGAGGGCGCCGCCATCGCGGAGGAGCTCGCCGCAGCCGAGGCGCACACCAAGGTCAGCAGCGACGAGATCCTGGAGAGGGTGCGCAAGGGCGCCGCCCCCTCCATGGAGGACCTCGCCGTGCCCACCTACGACGAGCTCACCCTGCCCTCGGTCCGCGCACGCCTGCGCAAGCTCACCATCGAGCAGGTCCGCGAGCTGCGCGCCTACGAGGTCGCCCACCAGAGCCGTCCCGAGTTCATCAAGATGTACGACAACCGCATCGCCAAGCTGGAGGCCGAGGCCTGACGCGCGCGGACCGCCGGGGCGGGAGCGCCGTCGGCCCCGCTGACGGCCGCGTCCGCGGGGCACGGGAACCGCGGGGCGGTACGGAACGTCATAGAGGTGACCACACCAGCGCTTCCCGTCCGAAAGGACACCACATGCGTTCCGCTGCCCCCGCCGCCGCGCTCCTCGCGGCCACCGCGTTCTGGCTGACCGGTTGTTCGGTCGGTATCCCCGGGACCGACCAGGAGGTCTCCGTGGACCCCGACGGCGTGTCCGTCGGCAGTGAGGACGGAGAGGTCTCCGTCGACTCCAACGGTGACGTCTCGGTCGGTAACGAGGACGGCGACATCACCCTCGACGAGGGCGGCGGCATCTCCGTGGACAGCGAGACCGGCGACCTCACCATAGCCACGGTCGAGGGCAGCGTCACCGAGGAGTGCGACGGCCAGAACGTCAACGTGACCGCCAGCGGGGCCGAGGTCGTCCTCAACGGCCAGTGCGGCGAGGTCTCCATCCTGGGCAACGAGCTGACGGTGCACATCGGCAGCGCCGACTCCATCCGCGTGACCGGTGCCGACAACACCGTCCACCACGCCGAGGGCGAGCCCTCCGTCACCGACATCGGCCTGAACAACACCGTCTCCGCCGGCGGCGACGCGACCGCCTGACCGCTCCCCGCCCGGCGCCCCGCCCGGCCCCGCCGCGCCCGGCAGCCTCCGACCGCCCCGGCCCCGCCGCTCCACCCCCCGTGCCTGGCGGGCCTGCCCCGAACTGTCCCCGCCCTGGCCTAGGCTCGGTTGGCATGGGCATGGACAGTTCCGCAGAGGCGCCGCAACCGGTACGCGTCGTCCTCAACGCCGTCGGCCAGTGGATCGGCCGCCTGGGCCGCATCTGGGTCGAGGGCCAGATCGCCGAACTGAACCGGCGGGGCCGCATGGCCTACATCACGCTGCGCGACCCCGTCGCCAACGTGTCGGTGCGCGTGGTCTGCCAGACCTCGGTGCTGGACGCGCAGAGCCCGCCACCCGAACCCGGGGCGCGCGTGGTCGTGCACGCCAAGCCCGACTTCTACGAGGTCCGCGGCACCTTCTCGCTGCGCGCCCTGGAGATCCGCCACGTCGGTCTGGGCGAGCTGCTGGCCCGGCTCGAACAGCTGCGCCGTACCCTGACCGCCGAGGGCCTCTTCGACGCCGCGCGCAAGCGTCCCCTGCCCTTCCTGCCCAACACCGTCGGGCTCATCTGCGGACGCGACTCCGCGGCCGAGCGCGACGTGCTGGAGAACGGGCGCCGTCGCTGGCCCGCCGTGCGCTTCGAGGTGCGCCCGGTCGCCGTCCAGGGGGACCGGGCCGTGCGCGAGGTGATGGAGGCGCTCAAGGACCTGGACTCGCACCCCGACGTCGACGTCATCGTCATCGCCCGGGGCGGCGGTTCCCTGGAGGACCTGCTGCCCTTCTCCGACGAGGCCCTCGTACGCGCCGTCGCCTCCGCGGGCACCCCCGTGGTGAGCGCGATCGGCCACGAACAGGACGCCCCGCTGCTCGACCACGTCGCCGACGTGCGCGCCTCCACCCCCACCGACGCCGCCAAGAGGACGGTTCCCGACGTCGGCGAGCAGCTGGAGACCATCCGCCAGCTCCGCGACCGGGGCCGCCGGGTCCTCCGGGGCGGGGTGGAGCGCGAACTCTCCTGGCTGGAGGGCATGCGCTCGCGTCCGGTGCTCGCCAGCCCGGTGCGCGAGGTCGACCGGCTCGCCGAGCAGGTCGCGGACCTGCGCGACCGGGCCCGCCGGAGCCTGACCGTGTCGCTGGACCGGTCCGCCGACGGCCTCGGCCACACCCGGGCGCGCCTGCACGCCCTGTCCCCGGCGACCACGCTGGCGCGCGGTTACGCGATCGTGCAGCGCGAGGACGGGTCGGTGGTGCGCTCGGCCCGGGAACCGGACGCGGGGGAGTCCCTGCGCGTACGGTTCGCCGAGGACAGCCTGACCGCGACCGTGGAGTCAGTCCACACCGAAGACACCTCCGAGGAGGGGTAGGAAATGGCAGCCAAGAGCGCCAAGACCCGCGGCGAGGGCACCGCCGAGCCCGAGCTCAGCTACGAGGAGAGCCGGGAGGAGCTCAACAACGTCGTCCGGCAGCTGGAGTCGGGCGGACTCAGCCTGAAGGACTCGCTGGCCCTGTGGGAGCGCGGCGAGGAACTGGCCCGGGTGTGCGAGCAGTGGCTGGAGGGCGCCCGCGCCAAACTGGCCGCCGCCATGGACGAGCGCCGGGGGGACGAACCGGGGGACGGCGACACGCCCTTCTGAGGATCGGGGCCGCCTCGCGGTCCGCGTCCCGCGGCCTGGGACACGCACGGCCTGTGCGGTGCACTCCTCCGCGTGTGCTGGCCCTCCCGCGCTGACCTGCCCGCACCGGGTCGCGCGGCCCGGGCCCTACCCGCGGCCGTTCAGCTGGTCGCCCAGATCGCGGATGTTGCCGGGAAGGCCCCGGAACACCCCGATCACCAGGACCAGCGCCGTACCCAGGAACAGCCAGGGGGCGACCTCGGCCAGCCGCGACGCCAGCCCCAGGAGCAGCACCCGGGCGAACCCCTCGCTGCCCAGGGCCAGCACGCTCTCGGCGGCGACCACGGCGACGAAGAACGCGATGGGCGGACTGACCGACAGCGACAGCAGGTCGCTGGGCCGGACCAGGAACGCACCGAGCAGGCAGGCGAGGGTGAAGGCGACTCCCGGAGCCGCGGGGGTGCCCGCCCAGTGCGAGACCATGGCCCCGGCGAAGCTGAACACGATGATCGCCAGCACACCGCCGCGTCCGGTCAGGCGGGGCGGGGTCCCGGGGGCGTTCTCCTTCGGCCTCGACACCGGGCGCTCCCTCTTCCTGACATGCGGCACGTCCCGGACGCGGCCGTCGGGCCGCACGAAGTACGGTGCGCGCCCGCGTTCGGGGCCGTCCGCCTTCCGCGGGGGCATAGCCGTCCGCCTCCCCAGTGTGTTACTCACGGTGTTTAGTGTGTCACTTCTCGTGAATGTTCGGTGTCTTTTTCATGGATCGTGTCGTCCTTCCGGTTACTTGTCCCATCCGTGACGAACACGCCTTCCTCCCCGTTGGACACCGGCTTGGGCCGTTGCGGTTCCGACGTCTCGCGACGGACGTCCGTTCCGTTCCTCTGCCCGCCGGATCCCGGACCACTCCGGCTCCCAGGGCCTGCTCCGGTGCCGCCCGGGTCCGACAGTTCGGGCGCCACCACCGCGCGCGGACGCTCCTCCACGCCCACGGGCCGGTCCAGCTCGCCGTCCACCAGCCCCAGCTCGCCGAACCGGCGGGCCGTCACCAGCACCCGGCTCTCCAGCGACCCCACGGTCTGGTTGTAGGCGCTCACCGTCCGGGTCAGGGCCCGGCCCAGTCCCTCCACGTGCCCGCCGAGCGTGCCCAGCCGCTCGTGCAGCTGCTTGCCCAGGTCGAACACCGCCCGCGCGTTCTCGCTCAGCGCCTCCTGCTGCCAGGCGTACTGCGCCGTCCGTAGCAGCGAGATCAGCGTCGTCGGCGTCGCGATGTGCACCCGACGCCCCATCGCGTACTCCAGCAGCTCCGGGTCGTACTCCAGCGCCGGGGCCAGGAACGCCTCCCCGGGGATGAACAGCACCACGAACTCCGGAGCCGGGGTGAACGCCGACCAGTACGCCTTGGCCGCCAGCTGGTCCACGTGCGTGCGCAGGTGCCTGGCGTGCGTGCGCAGGTGCCGCGCGGCCTCCTCCGCGCCCGCCTCCACGGCGTCCAGGTAGGCCGCCAGCGGGACCTTGGAGTCCACCACGATGTTCTTGCCGCCCGCCAGGCGCACCACCATGTCCGGGCGCCGCGTCCCGTCGCGCGTGGCGGCCTGCTCCTCGAAGTCGCAGTGCGAGCCCATCCCCGCCAGCTCCGCCACCCTGCGCAGCTGGAGCTCGCCCCACCGGCCGCGCGCCTCGGGCCGCCGCAACGCCGTCACCAGAGACTGTGTCTGGTCGCGCAGGCGCTCCGAGCCCTCGCGCACGTACTCGACCTGCTTGGCCAGCTCCGCGTGGGCCGCGGCGCGCCCCGCGTCGGCCTCCCGCAGCTGGCGCTCCACCCGGTCCAGGGTCCGTGTCAGCGGCTCGACCATGCGCTCCACCGCGCGACGCCGCTCGTCCAGGTCGCCCCCGGCCTCGGCGCTGACCGCGCGCAGCCGCCCCTCCGCCAGCTCCATGAAGCGCTGGTTGGTCTGGTCCAGTGCCTGCGCGGACAGGGCGCGGAACCGGTCGGCGAGCTGTTCCTCCACGTAGGCCGCCCGCTCCTGGGCCGCGCGGGCGTCGGCCCGCGTCTCGGCCTCCCGGCCGCGGGCCAGGACCCAGCCCACGGCGGTGCCGACCGCCAGGCCGATCAGGAGCATGAGTACGAGTGCGAGGCCGTTCATGGCCGTCTATGGTGTCAGCCCGCGCCGTCGTGCGGCTCCCCGCCACGCAGGACATCGGTGAGCAGAACCGCCAAGTCCGGCATGTCCACCGGCCCCGGGCATCCGGTGGGTGGGGCCCGTTCGCGCCGGGCCCCGCCGTTCCCAGGCGCCGGGCGTGCGGGCCCGACCAGCGGGGGCGGGTTCCCGGTGCGCGGACCCGGGCGGTACGGGGTTCCGGAGGGAAGCGGGGCCGGACACGAGGCCGCTTCCGGTCATGTACTTCCCTTGTGCAAAAGTTTTCGAGAACCTGAGGTCTCCGTCCGGGGCCGGACCACCTCTCACCGGTCCCCGCGCCTGGCAGTCCCTCACTTCCCCAGGAGGCCCGCTCCCATGAGACTGGAGACCTACACCCGCGGCACCGGAGACCTCACCGTGCTCCTCGTCCACGGATCCATGGCCACCCACGAGACCTGGCACGCCGTCGAGGACGCGCTGGTCGAACGCGGCCGCCGGGTGGTCAGCGTCGACATGCGCGGCCACGGCAACAGCCCGCGCGGCTCCTACTCCGTAGCGGCGCTCGGCGACGACCTGGCGGACTCCCTGCCCACCGGGGCCGACCTGGCCGTCGGCCACTCCATGGGCGCGGTCGCGCTCTCGCTGGCGGTGGAGCGGTTGCGCCCGGCCCGTGCGGTGTACGTGGACCCGGCGTTCCGCCTGCCCCCCATGCACGCCGACGCCGGTGAGCGGGTGCGCCGCGTCTTCGTCACCGCCGACGCCACGCGCGTGCGCCAGAGCAACCCCAGGTGGACCGACGACGACGTCGAGAGGGAGGTCAGGGGCTTCGCCGCCTTCGACCCGGAGTTCTTCGACTTCGTCGCCGAGGAGATCGCCGGGCACGACCTCCTGCCCGGCGAACCGGTCGTGCCCTCCCTCGTCCTGCGTGCGGGCGACAGCGTCACCGTCACGCCCCAGACCGCGGACGAGATGACCCGACGCGGTTTCACCGTCCGGGTCGTGAAGGGCGCCGGGCACTGCGTCCACCGGGACAACCTGCCCGGGTTCCTCGCCGCGTTGGAGGGCTGGCTCTAGGGAGTGTTCCGCGGAGGCCTTCGGATCAGCGAGCGGCCGTCCGGGCAATTTCTCGCAAGACGGTTCGCGCAGGTCAGCCCGGTCGGCTGGTCAAGCGAAACCGGCGCGGCGAGAGGCAGCCCGGTGCCCGCGGCAAAGCTGGAGCCGCAGGCTCTCCGCTGAGGGTGGTGGAGGGCGACGGGCGGGACCGAGATGCTCCAAGGAGCACGGCCTACGAGATGCTCCAAGGAGCACGACCTAGGGGTTCGGGTTCCCGCGGGAGCCGGGACGGCAGGACTCCAGCGCCCTGCGCCAGCCGCGCACCGAGGGCCAGAACTCCTCCGTCACCGGCTCCGGCGTGAACAGCCACATCCGTTCCCACGCGGGGGAGGCCCGACCCGAGATCTCCGGGCGCGGCTCGTAGGGCGGCGGTCCGCTCACCGGGTACCAGGTGTACTCCAGCGGGTCGAGCAGCGCCATGAGCCGCTCCTCCACGCCCCGGTCGGGCCGCACCTTCACCAGCATCCACGGCCGGTAACGGCGCAGGACCTCCAGCCCTCCGGCGACCACGTCCGGCTCCGTGCCGACCGTGTCGATCTTGAGCACGGTCGGGAAGGCCGACGCGTCCTCGTTCCACCGCGCCAGGGTGGTCACCTCGACGGTGATGTGCGACAGGTCGGTGCGCGCCGAGCGCACCAGCGTGTTGCACATGTCGTTGTGCCGGGCCCGCCGCAGATGGGCGGTGCCGGTGTGGTTGCTCAGCGCCAGTTCCACCACGGTGAAGCCCAGGTCCGCCGACGAGGACACCACCCGGGCCGCCGCGGCGATCTCCGGGGTGGGCTCGAACGCGAACACCGGTCGGCGCGTGCGCGCGGCGGCCAGCAGCGAGTACACCCCCACGCCGGAGCCCACGTCGAACACCGCGCCGGGGCGGGTGTGGTCGAGCATCGCCATGAAGCAGGCCAGGCTGTCGGGCTCGTGCCGGGACAGCCCGAAGGCGGCCAGCCGCCGCGGAACGGTGAGGTCGCCGGGCAGCCGCAGGGAGAGGCCGTCCGGGCCGATCCGGCGCGTGTCCGAATCCAGGCGGGGCAGGGAGAAGGCCACCTCGCGGGTCCACGGCGGGACCCGGTCCGGGTCCAGCCCGCCCAGCCGTCTGGGCAGCCGGACGCGGATCTTGCGGGTCGCGAAGCGGACGAGCGGGTAGCGGCGCACGAGCGCCCTCAGTTGGTCGGTGACCACGGTTGTCTCCCCCCAGGAAAGGTGCTGCGACGGGGAGTGCCGGTCCACGGCGTCAGCCGTGTGCTCCGGCGCCCCCGTCCGACGCGGTCCGGGGCCGGTCCTCCCACCGGCCGCCGCACCGCGCGCCTGCCGCGCCAGCGGCGGTGTGTCGGTCCAGGTCCGGGAAGGCGGAGTCGTGCGTGCGACGGGTGGTCCGCGCACCGGACGGTCGCCGCCCCGGTTCCCGGCAGCATCTGTCGAACCTACTGTGAGTAGCGTCTCCTGCGCACTGCGTTTCGGCGATTGGCCCTGTTTTTCCGGTCCGGTACCGCCCGCGGTCCCGCGTCCCGCCTTCCACCCCGCCGTCCGGAGCGGGACCCGACCCGCTGACCGGGCCGGGTGCGGCGGTGAGGAGGTTCGCGGCCCCGGGCGGGGCGGCCGGGACCCGGAGGCGGCGGGACCGCCCACCCGCGGGTCCGCATAGACTCTGACCTTGTGAGTCTGTCTATCGGGATCGTCGGCCTGCCCAACGTCGGCAAGTCCACCCTCTTCAACGCGCTGACCAAGAACGACGCCCTGGCCGCGAACTACCCGTTCGCGACCATCGAGCCCAACGTCGGGGTCGTGGGCGTTCCCGACGCCCGGCTCGGGAAGCTGGCCGAGATCTTCGACTCGGCGAAGGTCATCCCGGCGACGGTGGACTTCGTCGACATCGCGGGTATCGTGCGCGGCGCCTCCACCGGTGAGGGCCTGGGTAACAAGTTCCTGGCCAACATCCGCGAGAGCGACGCCATCTGCCAGGTGATCCGGGCCTTCGACGACCCCGACGTCACGCACGTCGACGGTGACGTCGAGCCCTCCCGCGACATCGAGACCATCAACACCGAGCTGATCCTGGCCGACCTCCAGACCCTGGAGAAGGCGCTTCCCCGCCTGGAGAAGGACGCCAAGCGCAACGCCAAGGACAAGGGCGCCCAGGAGCTGCTCCAGGCCGCCCGCGACGCCCAGGAGGTCCTCGACGGGGGCACCTCGCTGTCCGCGGCCAAGGGCGTTGACCTGGACCGGCTGCGCGAGCTGAGCCTGCTCACGGTCAAGCCGTTCATCTACGTGTTCAACCTCGACACCGACGAGCTGGCCGACGGGGCGCTGCGCACCAAGCTCCAGGAGCTCGTCGCCCCGGCCGAGGCGATCTTCCTGGACGCCAAGATCGAGGCGGAGCTGGCCGAGCTGGACGAGGACGAGGCGCAGGAGCTGCTGGAGTCCATGGGCCAGACCGAGTCGGGCCTGGCCCAGCTCGCCCGGGTCGGCTTCGCCACCCTGGGGCTGCAGACCTACCTGACCGCCGGGCCCAAGGAGGCCCGCGCCTGGACGATCCGCAAGGGCGCCACCGCCCCCGAGGCCGCCGGAGTCATCCACACCGACTTCCAGCGCGGCTTCATCAAGGCCGAGGTGGTCTCCTTCGACGACCTGGTCGCCGCGGGCGACATGCAGACCGCCCGCGCGTCGGGCAAGGTCCGCATCGAGGGCAAGGACTACGTGATGGCCGACGGCGACGTGGTGGAGTTCCGCTTCAACGTCTGACCGAGTCGACGAGGGGCCGTGGGAGCGCGCCGAGCGCGCGACCCCGCGGCCCCTCCGTGTGCCCCGGAGCCGGAGTCCCTCCGGCCCCGTCCGCACGCGAGTGGTGCGACATGCGGTACCACTCATCGAAGGAGTCGGAATGTCCGTCACCGCGAGCGAAGCACGTAGACCCCTCTTCCCGTTGACCACGAGGGTCAACGACGACCAAGGCGCCGTCGGGACCGTGTCCGGGCACGGACCGCGAGGTCATCGTCGTCTCCGCCAGCTCCCACTACTGAGGGTCGACGGTTTCCGTCTCGTGGCGGGATGCCGGTCGGCGGGCCCGGACGGGGATCAGTCGGCGCCGCCCTCCTCGCGCAAGCGCGGTTCGACGCGCCGCTCCGGGCTGTGCCCCGCCTTGTCGGCGTAGAAGACGCGGACGCGGCCCATGTCCTCCGCGACGTCGCCGCTCAGTTCGAAGGTCGGGCCGAGCCCGGTGGTCATCGTGGTGCGGTCGACGAAACCGAGCGTCACCGGCAACCCCGTCTCGCGGGCGATGCGGTAGAAGCCGGACTTCCAGTGCGTGTGCGCCCCGCGGGTGCCGTCGGGGGTGATGACCAGGCCGAAGGTCTCGCCGGACCGCACGCGCCGGACGACGTCGTCGACGACCCGGCCGGGATTCGCGCGATCGACGGGGATTCCACCGAGCGCGCGCATGACCGGGCCGCGCCAGCCCGTGAACAGGCTCTGTTTCCCCAGCCAGTGCAGCTCCAGGCCCAGGCGCCAGGAGATGGCGAGCATGAGCACGAAATCCCAGTTGGAGGTGTGTGGGGCACCGATCAGCACGGTGGGGCGGTCGGGCTTGGGCTCGGTGACCAGCTTCCACCGGCTGAGGGACCAGAACACCCGGGCTGCGAGGTATCGGAGCATGCCGCCAATCTAGGGCACGCTCCCGGGCTCACGCGGTGATCCGTGCTCGGGGCCGGAACGGCCCGAAGCCGGGGAAGCGCCCTGGTGGGCGCCCGCCTGCGTTCACGGCCGGGAGCCGGTGGGCGGCCGGACCAACGCGGGAACGGGCGCACGGCAGTCCGGGGCCCCGGTCACATCCCGTCAACGGTTTCCCGGTCCGCGGGGACACATCTTGCTCCCCCCGAGGAAACTAATCCCTTTCCGGTCTGACCATAATTGCGGCGAAGTGTGTGACCGCGGCGGTAGTTAGTGCAACTCTTGCCGTGTTGTGCACCTTTTGGGAAGTTAAGCCCATGTGCGTAATGTGCGGTTGGCGGGGAAACGCGGAGTCACCAAGGACGCTCCCAACCCGCACAATGCCTCACTATAGGGATGGGGTAGACAAGGGCATGGCGGAGACGCCGTCCGAAGCGGACGGCACGGACCTGGGTGCAGGAGGCGGGGATGGCGAAGGCGTCGCGGCGCGGTGCCGCCGCGGGTGAGCCGGATGACGGCGGCGTGGGGCTCGACGCCCCCCGCGGCCGACGGCCCCGGGCCGGAGCCGGAGGGCGCTGGTGGGTCGGTGTGGGCCGCGCCGTCCTGTGGGCGTTCATCATCGTCGTCGTCTTCAACGGCATCTGGTTCCCGTTGCGCGGCGGTCTCGCCCTTCCGGACGCCTCCGAGGAACCCGAACAGGGCGACACGGTGACCTATCCGGAGACCGCCGCCGCGGCCTTCGGCATGCGGTTCGCCGAGGCCTACCTCGACACCGCGGACCCCGAGGCGCGCCTGTCGGACCTGGCGGCGTTCGTCCCCGAGGGGGAGGCCGCCGCCCTGGACGTCCCCGCCGACAGCCTCGCCGGCGACAACCTCACGGTCGTCGCCGTGCAGGTGGAGGACGACCACAACGGCGTCGTCGTCGTGCGGGCCGACGTCAACGGCGAGCCCATGCGCCTGGACGTGCCGGTCTACGCCGACGGGGAGGCCCTGGTGGTCTCGGGCAACCCGGCCCTGCTGGCCGCGCCGACCCGGGCCAGCCTGCCCGAGGGCTCGGCCTTCGAGACCGACCCGGAGGCCGAGGAGCAGCTCGGGGGGGTGCTGTCCGGCTTCTTCGAGGCCTACGCGGGGGAGCCGGCGCACCTGGAGCGCTATGTGGAACCGGGTGTCACTATCGCCCCGCTTCCGGAGAACAGCCTGGAATTTGGTGAACTGTCCGATATCACGGTGCCAACACAGGCCTCGACCGGGAATGATGACGTACGACAGGTAGCGGCCACCGTCCGGTGGAACGTCCCGGCCTCCGACGGGACCGAGACCGGGCAGATCACGCAGAACTACCTGGTCACCGTCGTGGACTCCGGAAGCGAGTGGCACGTGCGTGACATCCAGGGTGCCCCGCGCTCGTTCGGCGGATGACGGGGCCTGTAGGCAAGGAGAAGAGAAGGACCATGCGCACACCAGAAACGACACCGGGGGGCGGCGCCTGACATGCTCCCCCTGCTGTCCTCCACACCGGACGTGTTCCACGCCGCCGGAGGTGCCGACCTGCTCTTCCTCGCGGCGCAGACCACCGAGAACGCCCCCGACACCGGTGGCCTCGCCGACTTCCTGAGGGGCTTCTTCGGGCCGCTCTTCCTCGTCATCGTGTCCATCGTGGCGGTGTTCTTCCTGTTCACGAGGGAGATCACGAGGTTCGCGCAGTTCATCATCCTGGCGATCTTCATCGGGATCGTGTTCTACGTCCCCGGCATCATCGAGGTCATCGCCGTGGCGCTCGCCCGAGCGATGGGCGTATCGACCGAATAGGCGAGGGAGGCCGGGAACGTGGATCTGCCCACGTACACCAACATCTGGCGTATCGAGAAGCGGCTCTACAAGCTCTACGATTTCCGGCTGCCCATGCCGCTCCCGGTGGGCACCTTCGGGGTCGCCCTGGGCGTGTTCGCGCTCTGGGTGGTCCTGCTCAGCCTCGTCAACGCGCCCTTCGTGTTCGGCAACGGCTGGCACCTGGTGCTGTGGGTGGTCCCGCCCGGTGTGATCACCGTGCTGGCCACCCGGCCGGTGGTCGAGGGCAAGCGCCTCACCGAGCTGCTCATCTCCCAGGCGCGCTTCCTCGCCGAGGCGCGGGTGTACAACCGCCTGGCCCCCGAGTACGAGCCCGCCGAGGTCCGCGTGACCGTGCGGGTGTGGCACCGCGACCCCGAGTCCGGTCCGCTCCCGCTGGCGGCGCGGCGCCGCGCCGAACCCGAGGCGGAGGCGGTCGGGGCCGGGGCCGCCGAGACCGGTGACACCGCGGTCCGTCCGTCCCGCTCCGACGCGCCGCCGCTGCTCGGTGTGCGCGGACCCGCCGACCGTGTTCCGGCCGTCGAGACCGAGGAGGAGGCCCCCGCACGGACCGGGTCCGGGATGCCGGGCCAGGGGCAGGGGCAGGAGAGGGTTCCGGCCGAGGCTCCGCGCATCCGGCACCGGCACGACGAGGAGACCGAGAGGCGGGTTCCGGTCAGGTCGCAGGCCGTCCCCGCCCGTGCGGAGGCCGCTCCGGTCAGGTCGCAGGCCGCCCCCGCCCGTGCGGAGGCCGCTCCGGTTCTGGAGCGCGAGGCTCCGGCGGAGAGGGTTCCGGCCGCTTCCGAACGCGCCCCCGTGGCCGTCGCCGCGCGCCCCGGACCCGAGGAGCGGAGCGCCCCGTCACACCCGCGCGAGGAGGAGCCCGTCGCGTCCGCCGCTTCCGGAGGGGACGACGGAACGCCCGACGGGCCCCGGCGCGGAGTCGGCCGCCGCGTGCTCAACTACTTCGGCTTCGCCCTGGGGTCAGGACCCCGGGAGGCCCAGGAGGAGGAACCCCGAGGTTCCGAGGCGGACGCCGGGGAGGAGCTCGACGACGGCTTCGCGCGGGAGAGGGTCTACGAGACCGAGGGCGAGGAGCAGCGCGACAGCGACGCGTGGTTCGCCCGCCTGCGCGCGTCCTCCGGTGAGACCCCCGTCGGTCTGACCGCCAAGAGCGCCTACAGCGTCGGCGACACCGCGGCCATGAGCAAGGGGGAGCTGGCCGACGCGGTGGACGAGCGGCGCGCCTCCGACCTCGACGAGGAGGAGACGGCCGCAGCCCGGCGCCTGCGCGGCCGTACCCAGGGCCTCAGGGTCGCCAAGGACCTGGAGGAACAGCGCCGCACCGAGCGCGTGCGCGAGCGCGGACCGAGGGAACTGCCGACCTCCCGTGCCCGGGGCCAGGGGCTTCCCGGCACCGGCGAGGAGCCGGAGCGGCCCCGCCGCCGGGGGCGCCCCCACGCCGCCCCGTGGGAGCTGGAGAAGAAGGCCGATCCCGCCGGGGGCTACGGCGACCTGTCGGACTACGCGGCCCGTTACGCGGCGGCCACCGGCCGCCCGGCCGAGGCCGGTGCCCTGCCCTGGCTGCCGCCCTCCTCCTCGGCGCCGGAGGAGGAGACCCGCGCGACCGCGGACCTGGACGGGGACGTGCCCGCCCGCACCGACCGGCGGGACGGCGCGGCCGGAGCCGAGGACACCGCGCACGCGGCCGGTGCGCCCGGAACCGCGGACACGGACGGGACGGCCGGCACCGGCCGCCCGGTGACGCGGGCGGAACAGGACGCGGCCGACGACGGGAGCGAGGCTCCCGCGGAGGCCGCTCCCGGCGTGAGCACGGGGGACGCTGACGCTCCCGGACACACGGCCCTCCCCGGGGCGGCCGGGGAACGCCCCTCGGTCGCTCCCCGTCGGAGCGCCACCAGGACCGAGGGCGCCGAGGGCCGGTCCGTCACGGGGCAGGAGGAGACCGTCGCGCACCGGAGCCTCGCCGGACTCGGGGGCGCCGCTGTCCCCGAGGACGCCGTCGAGCACCGCCCCACCACGGGGCACGAGGACACCGCTGTCCCCGAGGCGGCCCCCGCGCGGACCGCTTCCGGTGGCGCGGACACCGGTGCTGCCGTGGACACAGCCGCCCAGGGCACGACCACCCCGGACGACACGCGTGCTCCGGACACCCGGGCCGCCGCGGACACGGCGGCCCAGGGCACGGCCGCCCGGGTCGACACGGCCGCTCCGGACACCTCCGACACCGGCGCGCCCGTGGCCTCCGAGGCCGAACGCTCCGCCCACAAGCCCGTCCTGGAGATCGACCACGGCACCGGCGAGCAGGAGGCCATGCCCGGGAAGCCGCGCGAGGAGTCCGAGGACCGCGGCCCCGAGTGGAACGAGCACATGTCCGTGCTCGACGACCACCTCATCACCGCCGACACCCCGGCACCGCCGCGCCCGAAGTTCGCCGACGCCGTTCCCACCCAGGAGCGCGACGCCAAGGACCCCTCGCGGTGGTTCGAGGACGGCAGGAAGCGCCACCCCGACCAGCCCAAGGTCGGCGACCGGGGCAACCCCGTCATCCCCGCCAACGAGCTGCGCGAGGAGCGTGGGGAGCGAGAGGAGAACGCCGCCCCGACCGGATCCGAGGACATCGCCGACGAGGCGGCCCGGAAGGCCGAGCCGACCGGGCAGGCCTCCGCCGACGAGCCCAAACCACCCACCCAGCTCGACCACGGGACCGGGGAACTCGTCAGCTTCGTCGAGGTCCGGGACGACCACGGGCGCGGGGACAGCAACGTCCGCGCGGACTCGGGCACCGAACAGGTCCGCCGACGCACCGCCTCCGACCTGGAGAGGGCCGAGGCCGAGGCCCTGGCCCGCCGCCGGAAGACCGCGCGCAGGGACGTCAGCGACCCCGGTGACGCCCGGGCCTCCGACGGCGTAGCGCCCCCTCCGGCCACCGGTTCCGCCGGAGCCGACCGCGGCGACGCGTCCTTCCGCGCCCGCTGGAGCATGCGCGCCGCCGGCATCGCCGACTCCACCGGCCGGGACACCGGCGCCTCCGGAAAGCCCCCGTCAGCCGCCGACCCCCGGAGCGGGCACGCGGACCCCGGAACCGCACACTCCGCCTCCGGGGACCAGGAGCACCGCACCGGCGCCGCCCGCGACCCGAGGGCCAACCCCAGCATGGCCGACGCCCTCACGCAGGAGCGGACCACCTCCTCCGGGAAGGAGCGGACCGCCACGCCGACCGGCTGGGACACCGAGGACATCGGGCGGGCCGAGGACGCCGGGCGGGCCGAGGACGAGGCCTTCGCGGACCGCCCCGCCCCGACCGTCGGTCGGGAACACCCCTCCGAGGGGCCCGAGGGGCCCGAGGGGTCCGAGGGGTCCGACGACCCGCACGACGGCGTCTTCCACCGGGTGGCACAGAACGCGCGCAGGCTCGGCCAGCTCTTCGGCCAGCCCGCGCCCGGTGAGGAGCCCGAACCGTCCGCGCGCGAGCCCAGGACCGCCCTGGAACTCGACCACGGCACCGGTGAGCAGGAGCGCCTGGGCGACACCCCCAACGGCGTCCCCGCGTACCGGGCCGAGGAGCCCGAGCCCCGGCGGCGGGTCGAGGAGTCCGCCGCCAGCGACTCCGGCGGCACCCGGGGCTGGCGGCGCCTGGCCAAGGTCGTCACCGGCGGCGCCGCCCCAGTGCGCTCCGACCTGCCCCCCAGCGACATCGAGCGCCTGCGCACCCCGTTGGACGGCCCGCGCAGCCTCGTCGTGCTGGGCTGCACCGGCGGCGCCGGGCAGACCGTCACCGCGCTGATGATCGGCCACACCCTGGCCGCGCACCGCGACGACCTCGTCGTCGCCGTCGACGTCAACCCCGGCCCCAACGGCCTCTCCCGCCGCGTCGGCGCCCAGACGCCCGAGACCCTCACCGGGCTGCTCGCCAACGCCGAGGCGATCCAGGACTACTCCCGGATGAGCGGCTACACCAGCCGGACCGCGACCGGCCTGGAGGTCGTCCAGACCCTGGACGACCCCTACGTGCAGACCCTGGACGACCGCGACTACGGCCAACTGGCCTCGCTGCTCGGCGGGTTCTACGGCGTCACCCTGCTGGACCCGGCGGCCACGGGAGTGGCGCGGGCCCTGCCGGTCGCCGACGGGCTGGTGCTGGTCGCCCCGGCCAACGCCGACGCCGAACGCGCGGTCTCCATGACCTTCGACTGGCTGGACGGCAACGGCTACGGCGCCCTGCGCGCCAGGTCCGTGCTCGTGGTCAACGGGGTCAGCAAGCGCAGCCTCCAGGACGTGGACGCCGCCGAGCGGGTGGCCCGCGGCCGGTGCCGCGCCATCGTCCGCATCCCCTGGGACGACCACCTGGGCTCGTCCTACACCAGGATCGACGTGGGCGCCCTGCGTCCCGCCACCAAGCGTGCCCACGGCGCCCTGGGCGGGGTCCTGGTCAACTCCCTCACCCAGCAGTAGCACCGAACCCAGCAGCGCCGAACGCGAGCCGCCCGGCCCCCGGATGCGGGCCCGGGCAGCTCCAGTCCCGGAGTCGGGGCCGGACGGCTCCCCGGTACGGGGAAGCCCCCGTGTGGGGCGGGCTCGGGGCCCGCCCCACACGGGGGCGCGGGGGTCATTCCTTCCCGGCGGGCACGCGCTGCGCTCGCGGCGGGCGGCGTCCACGCGGTGCGCTCGGGCGCGTCAGCGGCCCGCGGGGTCGAACTCGCGGGAGGCGAGGAACTCCGGGCGCGGGGCGGGGGCGCTGAACGGCCTGTGGCAGGTGTTCTCGACGCTGTTGAAGACGATGAAGACGTTGGAGCGCGGGTAGGGCGTGATGTTGCCGCCCGAGCCGTGCATGCAGTTGGAGTCGAACACGGTCACCCCGCCCGCGGGGCCGGTGAGCACGTCGATGCCGTGCTGGTCGGCCAGGTAGGACAGGGAGCTCTGGTCCGGCGTTCCCACGTGCTGGCTCTTCAGCGAGTCGCGGTAGTGGTCGTCCGGGGTCTCGCCCACGCAGGAGACGAACGTCCTGTGCGATCCCGGCATGATCATCAGCGCGCCGTTGTGCGCGTAGTTGTCGGTCAGGGCGACCGAGAAGCTGACCGCCCGCATCCGCGGCATGCCGTCCTCGGCGTGCCAGGTCTCGAAGTCGGAGTGCCAGTAGAACGAGCCGCCGCCGAAGCCCGGTTTGTAGTTGACGCGGCTCTGGTGCACGTACACGTCCGAGCCCAGGAGCTGGCGGGCGCGGTCGACCAGGCGCGGGTCGTTCACCAGGTCGGCGAAGACCTTGCTGACCTTGTGCACCTCGAACACCGAGCGCACCTCGTCGGAGGAGGGCTCGACGACCACGCGGTCGTCGCCGCGCAGTCCGGGGTCGGAGCCGAGCCGCTCCAGTTCGGCGCTGTAGGCCCTGACCTCGTCCCCGGTGACGAGGGACTCGATCTGGGTGTAGCCGCGCCCGTCATAGGCGCAGAGCTCGTCGTGGGAGAAGGGGCCCTCGTCGGTCCCCCAGACGGCGGGGTCCCTGCGGTACAGCAGGGCGGGTTCGGTGCTCTTGCGTGTGGGGTACTCGTCCGCGGTGCTTGTCGGAAGGTCCATCTGCAGAGTCATGGTCGATCCCCTGGCGGGGCTCATCCTCTCTGAGGTCGACGGTTTCTCCTACGACATGCGAACTTAACAAAGGGCAGGCAAGCCTACTTACGGCTTCTTTATGCGCGGTGTTTAGTGTCCTTTTTGCCGGGTATGACAGTTATACTATATGGGGGAAAACTGTGGGGGCCGCCGGTTTTCCTTTCTGTTCTCCCTTTTTCGCCGAGGCTGGACCCGGTCGTTCACCTGCGCCGCGTCACCCAGAGTGACCATGGAACGCTCGGAGGGCGCGTCTTCCCAGGTCGTCCAGGTGCACCCTTCGCCTCCGAGGGTGTTTGTGAAAGAACGCACTTTTGCTGTGTGCTAGCTCACACGAATACGGTTCAGGGGCTGGTGCAGAACTCCGCGGGAAGCGTTCGGGCGTCATCCCCGATTCGGGCGGAATTTCCCGCGGGGTACTGGTGGGAGAAGGGCGGCTGTCGCACAGTGGTGGGGTCCGTGCTTTCCTCCCACCCGCTCACAGAGGAGAAAACGTGTCGTCCCCCCGCCCCCGCGCGCTTGCCCGCGCGCTCGCGGCCCTCAGCGCCGCCGTCCTCGCCGTCGTCCTGGGCTGGTCGGCCCCGGCCGCCGCCGACCACGTCCTGCCCCCGGGCATCCCCGGCACCGCCACCGCCCAGAGCCAGCTCGACTCCCTCACCGTCCGGGCCAAGGGCCCCCAGACCGGCTACGACCGCAGCCTCTTCCCGCACTGGAACGTCGTCGACAGCCCCTGCACCGCCCGCCAGTACGTGCTCGTCCGCGACGGCCACGACGTGGTGACCGACTCCGACTGCCAGCCGACCTCCGGCCGCTGGTACAGCACCTTCGACGACGTGTGGTGGGACGGCGACGTCTCCCAGATCAGCGTCGACCACATGGTCCCGCTCAGCGAGGCCTGGAAGACCGGCGCGGCCGACTGGACCACCGCACAGCGCCGCGACTTCGCCAACGACGTCGACTCCCCCCAGCTGTGGGCGGTCACCGTCAGCAGCAACAGCTCCAAGGGCGACAAGGACCCCTCCCAGTGGATGCCGGAGAACACCGCGATCCACTGCGACTACGTCAAGGCCTGGGTCAACGTGAAGCACCGCTACGACCTCACCGTCACCTCCGCCGAGAGGTCCTCCATCCAGGACACCATCGACACCGCCTGCTAAGGGGGCTGTCGAACGCTCCCCCGCGGCAGGTCGGGCCCGTCTCCCCGCCCGGAGGCGGGCCCGTCGCCGTCCGCAGGGATTCTGGCGCGCCGTAACCCCGTCCGCTTCTCCCGTTCCGGGGCGATACTCCACTATGAAGGGGGCGGGGCGGCGGGTCCGGGTAGGAACGACGGGACCCCGCCACGCGACGCGACCAGGAGGGCGAAGAGATGACCGGCACCAGGGGAACCCGTGGCGCGACCCGCCTCGCGGTCCGTTACTTCGACGACCGCGTGCTGTTCAGCGACAGCGAGGCCTGGGCCTACTTCCGCCTGCCCACGGTCTCCTACGAGTTCACCACGCCCGAGGAGCGCCAGGCGCTGGCCACCAACGTCACCATCGCCCTCGCCGCCATCCGCATGAACGACGCCGAGGTCCACCTGCGCGTCGCCCACCGCACCTACCCGGCCGCGGAGTGGGCCACCCGGCTCGACGCCACCTCCGACTCCGGCTCCGGCTGGTACGACTACCTCGACGAGACCTACCGGCACGTGTGGGCCAAGGACTTCTGGACCAAGGAGGTCTACCTCGGCGTCCGCCTCGGCCAGCGCAACGCCGGCGCCGGACTCGGCCTGTTCTCCCAGTTCTTCGGCGCCTACCAGCGCACCGAGCAGGTCCTGGGCATCAACGACGACGCCGTGGACGACCGCGAGATCGCCCGCTGGACCGACCAGGCCGAGCGGCTCGGCCGCGCCCTGGCCGCCAGTTCGCTGCACGCCCGCCACGCCACCTCCGACGAGATCGCCTGGCTCATCCGGCACGCCGTCAGCGGCACCGCCGAGGAGATCCGCCCCTCGGCCGCCGGGCGGCGCACCTGGGGCCGCGGCGAGATCGAGGCGCTCGTCGACGGCGTCGTGCACAACGGCCGCTCCGCGCTGCGCCTCGAACAACCCGCGGGGTCCACCCACGTCGCGTTCCTGTCCTTCGCCCGCTTCCCGGACCTGATGCCCTTCCCGGACGGCGAGCCCTGGATGCACCACGCCGACGCGCTCCCGTTCCCGGTGGAGATGTCCCTGCGGATGAAGCTCATCCCGCCCGCCAAGGCCTCCAAGGACGTCGGCCGCAAGCTCGCCCACGCCCGCGACATGGACGCCCACATCCGCGAGGCCGGGGTGGAGGCGCCCATCGCGCTCGCCGAGCAGATCGACGCCGCCCGCATGCTGGAGCACGGCATCACCAAGGAGCGCCTGCCCTTCGTCTACGGCTGGCACCGCCTCATGGTGTCCGCGCCCACCGAGCGCCTCCTCGGCCAGCACGTCGAGGCGGTCATCGAGCACTACCGCGACATCGGCATCGACGTCATCAACTCCACCGGCGACCAGTTCTCGCTGTTCAACGAGTCGCTGCCCGGAGACCGCATCCGCCTCAACGCCTACGCCCAGCGCCAGCCGCTGCGCACCATCGCGGGCGGCATGCCCACCGCCACCGTCGACGTCGGCGACCGCGTCGACCACTCCGGCGGCGGCTGGGTGGGCCCCTACGTCGGCGAGACCATCGGCCGGGCCCGCTCCATCGTCCACTTCGACCCCATGGTCGCCGCGGCCCGCAACCGCCCCACCGCCATCGCCATCACCGGCGAGCCCGGCGGCGGCAAGACGACCCTCGCCCTCCTACTCATCTACCAGCTCGCCCTGCGCGGGGTCACCGTCGCCGCCATCGACCCCAAGGGCGACGCCGAGTCCCTTGTCGAACTCCTGCAAAGACGCGGCCGCAAGGCCCGCATGATGTCCCTGGGCTCGGCCCAGCCGGGCCTGCTCGACCCCTTCGCCTTCGGCGACGACCTGTCCGCCAAGAAGACCATGGCCACCGAGACCCTGCGCCTGCTCCTGCCCCGCATGAGCGAGGAGCGCGAGTCCGCCATGATCCAGGCCGTGGCCGCCGTCGCCAACCAGCCCCAGCCCTCCCTGGCCAAGGTCGTGGACCACCTGGTCTCCTCGCCCGGCGCTGCCTCGCGCAACCTGGGCGCCGTCCTGCAGTCCATGTCGGAGATGCGGCTGGCCAGCCTGTGCTTCGACCCCCAGGGCGAGGCCCAGATCGACACCGAGGGCTGGACCACCGTGTTCACCCTGGGCGGGCTCACCCTGCCCGACTCCGGCGTGGGCCGCGACGACTACTCCTACGAGCAGCGCCTGTCCGTCGCCCTGCTCTACCTGGTCTCCCAGTTCGCCCGCCGCCTCATGAACGGCCTGGACCGGCACCTGCCCAAGGCGATCTTCCTGGACGAGGCCTGGGCGGTCACCTCCACGCCCGAGGGCGCCAAGCTCGTCCCCGAGGTCTCGCGCATGGGCCGCTCCCGCAACACCGCGCTCATCCTCGTCTCGCAGAACGCGGGCGACCTCCTCAACGAACAGGTCACCAACTGCCTGTCCTCGGTGTTCGCCTTCCGCTCCAGCGAGCGCTTCGAGGTGGAGAGCGTCATGTCCCTGCTGGGCGTGGAGACCACCGAGGACCACCTCGCCGTGCTGCGCAACCTCGGCAACGGCGAGTGCCTGTTCCGGGACCTGGACGGCAGGGTCGGGCGGATCGGCGTCGACCTGGTCTCGGAGAACCTGCTGCGCTGGCTGGACACCAACCCCACCCGCCAGCGCCCCGGCGAGGAGGAGGCGGCGGGGGAGAAGCTGGTGCCCGCGGGCGGACGCGACGAACAGCTCTAGGCGGTCGTCCGAAACCGTTGCGGGTGTGACGCAGGAGCCCTCTCCTCCCGGTGATCTTGCTGCTGGAGGCACTGTGGGACGCCGACAGTGCCCCTGGGAGCAAGATCACGGCGGATGGGGCGGGCCGAGGGGCCTTTCCGGACACGGGGGTGTGCGGCGCCTGGTTCGGGGCGCTCCCGGGTGGGAATCTCCTACCCTGTCGGGTTCCGCCCCGGGTGCCCGACCTCCCCAGCCCCCGCGTTCCGACCCCCCACCGCTCACGAGGGACCGCCCATGCGTGAGGACGCCATCCGGCCGCGACCCGTCATCGACCCCGCCCTGCCCGACCGCCAGCGCGAGGAGGCCCTCCGAGGGGCGGAGCCCCCGGGGCCCCCGCCAAGACGCGGCGGCGGGTCCGCCGAGGCCCGTCCGCCGCGGCTGTCCGACAGCGGTGTCCACCTGCTCGGCGTCGGGTTCACCACGGCCATGGCCCTGATCACCGCGGGCTGGTACCTGAGCATGGTGATCGCCAGCGTCAGCCTCGTCGCCTACGTCGCCGCCCTGGCCTTCCGGCGGGACGCCCACCCCGCCGTGCGGGCCGCGGGCGCCGCGGCGGGAGCGGGCACGCTGGCCGCCGCCCCGGCCTGGCTGATGGACGTCGTGCCCCAGGACCCCTCGCCGGGCATCCCGTGGGTGGTGTTCGGGGTGCTCGTCGCCGTGGTCACCGCCGACACCCTCACCTCGCGGGTGCGCCGGACCGGGCGGGAGGGGCGCCGGGAGCGCGTGGTGCTGCCCGACGACGTCAGCGAGGGCGACCACGCCCTGCTGGTGGAGGTGCAGCGCACGATCGACCTGGTGCGCGGGGCCCGGACCGAACTCGGCGGGGAGTCCCTGGACACCGACCGCGCGCTGGCCGTCCTGCACGAGCAGGAGTGGCGCATCGCCTCGCTCCTGGCCCGGCAGCGCGAACTGCGCCGCTCCCACCAGCGCCGCTGGCAGCGGGCGGTCTCGCCCCGGGTCAGGGAGGCGCTCAAGCCCCAGCGCGAGCACCTGCACGCCGTGGAGACCGCCGTGCGCGCCCGGGTCGCCCAGATCACCGAGTACGGGCGCCTGGTCGAGCAGGCCGTCGCGTCCCACCGTGAGTGGGAGCAGTGCCAGGAGGCGGTGGACTCCACCGCCGAGTACGCCGAACACCTGGCGTCGGCGGGCTTCCTCGGCACCCGGGCCGCGGACGTCGCCGAGCTCGCCGCCACCGCGGCCCTCGCCCGGCAGGTCCGCGACGAGCGCGTCAGCCGCCTGGCCGGGCACGACCTGGTCGCCCACGGGTGAGACCCCGCGGCACCTGCTGTGACCGGTGTCGCGGTAGTTGTCCGGATGCGGACAGTGGCGGCTTCGGCAATCGTCCCCAAACGCCTCCCGCTTCTGACACATTGGGCGAATGAGTGAAGTCAGGGAGAGCGTCCACCCCCTCGTCTCCGCCAGGGAGACGGTGGCGGTGGGGGTCGCCTCGGGCAGGGACGGGTTCGTCGAACTCCTCCGGGACGCCCGCCGGAGCCTGCTCGACACGCTGGAGGACGGCGACCCCGGCGGGCGGGGGGTCCGCGAGGCCTCCGCCCGGCTCCACGACCACGTGGACCGGGCCCTGGCCGAGCACGTCCAGCGCCAGAGACGCTGGCCCGCCCGCACCGACGGCGAGCGCCTCACGCGAGCCTTCCGCGCGCTGGACGAGTCCGGCGTCATCGCCCGCGAGGAGTTCACCTGCTGCGAGCGCTGCGCCAGGACCGCGCTGGAGGGCGAACTCGCCGCCCGCAACTCCCGGCCCGCCGACACCGCGGCGCGCGGGTACGCGTTCTACCACAGCCAGGACGCCGCGCACGCGGTCGCGGGCTCCTCGCTCACCATCGGCTTCGGTGCCAGCCACCCGGTCCGCCGCGCCGCCGTCGGCGAGGAGGTCGCCGAGGCCCTGCGCGCCCACGGGCTCACGGTCGAGTGGGACGGCGACCCCGACCGCAAGCTCCACGTCGGCATGGACTGGAGCCGCCGCCGCTTCGGCCGGGGGGCGGCCTTCCCCGGACCCGCCGTGGACGGCGAGCCCATGGTCCACGTGTCCTTCAACAACCCGGGGCCCTACGAGGTCCCCGAGTGGATCTCCCACTACCAGGGCCGCGTGAGCGTCCGCGAGCTGTCCCGGATGGTCCTGCCCTGGCTGCCGCGCTTCTTCGTCGCCACGCTGAGCAGCGACCGGGGCCACACCATCGCCCTCGAACGCGACTTCGACCTCCTGCGCGTCCGGCACGGACCGGCGCTGTCCCGCGAACGCGTCGAGGAACCCCTCAGCCGCTGGGTGGTGGGCGCCGTCTGGCCGCGCGAGGAGGCCCGCTCCGCCCACACCGGACTACTGGAGGTCCACTACGCGGACGCCGCCGAGGAGGGCCTCGGCTTCATGGACTACGCCGAACCCCTGGAGACGGCCGCCGCGCGCCTGGTCGTCCACCGGCTCACCCCGAGCAAGGGCACGTTCGCGGTGTTCACCGCACCGGGCGGCGCGGTCGTGCAGATGGTGTGGGAGAGCGGGCCCCGGCTGTGGATGGAGAGCCCCTCGCCCGCCGAGGCCGTGTCGCGGGGCCGCCACGTCACCCTCTCCGAGGCGGAGGAGACGGTGCGCGTCCTGGCCGAGGAGGGGCGCGTCGCCCTGGCGGACCTGGGAGAGCTGAGGGTCACCCGCTGGTGAGCGGTTCGGGGGCGGTCGGGGACCGGTCGCCTCTCGTTCGCGGCAGGCCTTCGTGCAGGGCTTCGCTCTCCCCGTGGGGCGTTGGTCTTCCTGTGGGGTGTCGGCTCCGTGCGTCGTCGGTTTCCGCGTGGGGTGTCGGTTCCCGCGTACGGAGCGGTCAGCGGAGGTCCGGCTCGCCGCCGACACCGTGGTCACGGGCCCTGCCCGGTGCTCCGCGGTGCTCCTCGGCCCTGCCCGGCGCTCCGCGGTGCGCCCTCAGGCGCCGTTCTCCGGGTTCCGCGCGCGTGCGAACCCCAGCGCGGCCAGGCCGAAGACGAGTCCGCCGACCAGGAACCAGGGGTTCCACAGCAGCAGCGACCACAGCCGCTGTTCCGGGCTGACGGTGATGTCCCGGCCCGCGGGGTCGGCCAGCAGCATCACCTCGACGGTGACGGCGCGTAGCAGCAGCACGGCACAGACGCACCAGCCGAGGACCCTGACCACCCGTCCCGCCGGGCCGGGAGGCCGCGGCCTGGAGAGGAGCCAGCCCAGCGCACCGCCGACGAGGCACAGCAGCCCCACGCCCCACAGGCCCACCGCCACGAACCACCCGGGGCGTTCCCCGGCCACAGGGCCCGCCGACATGCTGAGGCCCCAGTTGCCGCCCAGCGCCCAGTAGAGGTGGAGCACGGCGAAGGCGACCGCCCAGGCGCACGCGACGCGCCCCCACAGTCCCGACGCCGCCCCGTCCCGCCCGTCCCGCGGATCTTCGTGCATAGCGAGCAGCATGCCACTGCCCCGGCGCCCCGGCGCCCACAGCGCCGTGCGAACCAGCGCGCCCTGCCCCGGGGTCCTACGGAGAGGCGTCCGGGGTGACGTCAGCGGAAGGCCGTCCCGAACCCGAAGTAGGCCCGCGCCCCCGCCGGGACCAGCAGCAGGCCCGCGACCACCAGGTTCAGCACCAGCACCAGCACGTAGACCAGCAGCTGTTCGGGGGCGTAGACCACCACCGTGAACATGTTGAGCACCAGGACCACCGCCGCCACCATCTGTAGGAGCACGACGCCCCCGTAGACCAGGCGCGAGCGGGTCATCAGGGCGGGCGCCGCGACCGTCGACAGCAGACCCCAGACGTAGAGCTGGGCCATGGAGGCCCCGTTCACCTCCAGGGAACCGCTGGTGGACTCCACGGTGAACAGCACCGCGAGGACCAGCAGGTAGAGCCCGTTGAGCACCAGCATCACGGCCGCGGTGACCACGGTCCCGGGCATGCGCGTCCGGGGGCGCTCCCACGGCATCTGGCCGCCGGTGGGCGGGCCGCCGCCGTGCCCGGGGAACATCCCCGGGTGCCCGGGGCCGCCGACCGGTTGGCCGGGCAGCGGTCCCCGCCCCGTCGGCGTGCCTGCGGCGGGGAAGGGAAGGGAGAACTGGCCGGTCGCCCCGGGGGGCGGGGCCGTCTGCGGCACGGACTGGTGGCCGGCGGCGTGCGGAGCCTGCGGGTAGGCCCCGGGACGCCCGCCCGGGCCGTTCGCCGCCGGGCCCCCCGGAAGGTTCGGACCGGTCTGCCCGCCCGGGAAACCGGGGCCGTGGGGACCGGAGGGGAAAGCGGGGTCGTGGGGTCCGCTCGCGAAGCCGGGGCCGTTGGGGCCGCTCTGGGGGCCGCCGGGGTTGTGGGGACCGCCCGGGAACGCCGGGGCGTTCGGTCCGCCCTGAGGTCCACCGGGGCTGTGCGGGCCGCCCGCGAACCCGGGGTTGTGCGGGCCGCTCGGGCCCGCGTGCCACGGCGGGTGGGGGCCGGGGGCACCCTGACCCGGAGCTCCCTGACCGGGCGCTCCCGCACCCGCAACCGGGAACGGCGGGCGGTAGCCCCCCGAGGGGCCGGTGGGAACGGCACCGCCGCCCGGCGCGCTCCGCGCCTCTCCTGCGGGCGGGCTCTGCGCTCCGGTGCCGGGGGCCTTCCACGAGCCGCTGCCCGCGTCCTGGGGGCCGGTGAGGGGCACGGGCTGGCCTCCGGTGCCGACCGCGTCCTGCGCCCCGGTGCCGCTGCCACCGCTGCCACTGCCGCTGCCGTCCTGTGCCTGCTTCTCCTGCTCCAGGAGGGCCAGCGCCTCGTCGGGGCTGGGCCGCGCCGACACGTCCCGGGCCAGCAGCGCCGCGATCAGCGCCCGCAGCGGTGCGCTCGCGGGGCTGTGCTCGCTCTCGTCCAGCGACAGCCGCGGCGGCATCGGCGCGGTCAGCACCGCGCTGATGATCCCCGTGACGCTCTCCCGCTTGAAGGGCGAGCGTCCCTCCAGGAGCGCGTACAGGGTGACGCCCAGGCTCCACAGGTCCGACGCGGGCAGCGCGCGCTTGCCCTCGAACCGCTCCGGAGCCATGTACTCGGGCGACCCGATGTACACGCCGGTCTGGGTGAGGGCGGCGCCGCCGTCGACGTTCGCGATCCCGAAGTCGGTCAGCACGGTCCGGTCGTCGTCGGTGAGCATGATGTTGGCGGGCTTGACGTCGCGGTGGGTGACCCCGCCCGCGTGCACCGCCTTCAGGCCGCCGAGCAGCGACCTGGCGGCCTCCTCGACCCGCTCCACCGGCATCGGACCGTGGTGGTCCAGCTGGTACTGGAGGGACGTGCCGCTGAGTAGCTCCATCACGATCCACGGGCTGTCCTCGTGTTCGAGGACGTCGTGGACCGTCACCACCGCCGTGTTGCTGATCCGCGCGGTGGCCTGGGCCTCGCGCAGCGTGCGGGCATGTGCCTCGGCGCGTGCCTCGGGGTCCATGCCCTGGGGGAGGAGGACCTCCTTGATGGCCACGTCGCGCTGGAGGGAGGGGTCCCAGGCGCGCCACACGGTGCCCATCCCGCCAGCGCCGAGCCTCTCCCGCAGCTCGTAGCGGCCGACGGAGGAGTGGCCGGAGGAGGACATAGGCGCGCATCCCTTCAGGGGGTCGGGAGAGGGGTGACGATGCGCAGGACAATCTATCCGAGAAAAGCCCTACAGCAGCACTTTGTGACACTCGTCCATGTTTCCTGAACCATTCTCCCTCGATTGCGGACAGTTCCCCACACCCCGTCGGGAGGGTGGCCGGTAGCGGTCACCTGCGGGGCACGGCGCGCAGGACAGGACCCGTTGTCCCGCGTGCTCGTGGAATGTCATTCCGTCACCGCGAAAACGATCTCCTCCGCCTCTCCCGGCCCCGCCTCCCGGATGTGTTCCGACAGCCGCGCCATGTCGATGTCGGGGAACTCCATGGTCGGAACTCCCTGCGAGTCGTCGGGCAGGTCCGTCATGAGCGTGGCCCTGACCCCGTCGGTGAACTCCGTGCGCGCCTCCATGAACTCGACCTCCTCCCCCTCCGCGTCGACGGCGATGACGGTGTCCCCGTGCTCCTCGCACTCCCAGGGCCCGTCCTCCAGGTCACACAGCTCGTACAGGGGCGTCCACCCCGACTCGTGCTCCCCCTCCAGAGGGTGGCTGCGCAACGTGAGCCCGAAACCGTCGAGTCCGGGGGAGGGGTCGACCGGCACGTAGGTGATGTCGGCGCTCTTCTCCTGCACATCGTTGTCGACGACCTGCACGCCCGACGGCTCCCAGTCAGGGGAGTCCAGTACGGCGATCGCGACGGGGAAGTCGGCGACCTCGCCCAGGAGCTCGTCCCGGTCCCGCCGTTGGTTCTCCACAGCGGTCATCCACGACGTGCCGTGGAGCAGCAGCGCCGCCGCGACGACCAGGGCGAGCGCGAACACGAACCTGTGCCGGTGCCGGAGCGCCGCCAGCGTGACGGTACCGAGCAGGGAGAGTCCCAGGCACGTCAGCGGCAGGGGCGGGAAACCGTCCAGGGACAGGAGTGCCACCAGCGGCATCTGGAAGAGGGCCAGAGCCAGCGCCGTGCTCAGGACCGTCGGGAACTCCCAGGGGCGGGGAACGCCCTGCCGCCGCAGGATCCACAGGAACAGACAGTGCCCGCCGCCAACCGACGCGAGGGCCGCCACGGCAAGCAGGACCGTGTAACTCCAGTCGGAGTACAGCAGGCCGAGGAGGGCGAACATCCCTCCGGCCCACAGGGCCGCGCCCACCAGGAGCGGGTACAGGGTGGCGGCCGCGACCACCGTCCACACGGCGCCCCGGCCGGGGGCGGGCGTCGGCCCGGACCCGGACGCTGGGCCGGACGAGGGCGCGGGCGCCGGGTCGGACGAGGGCGCGGAACCGGGCGGCGGATCGGGGGCGGTGCTCACGGGGCCTCACAGGAGCGGGGGAAGGGAGTCACGCCATGTGACGCCTCCGAGGGCTCCCGGGTTCGGTGTGGACCCGGGCCCGCCCCGGCGCGGGTCCGGCGGGGCGGGCCTGGCTGACTCTCCGGGACGGGGGTGGGGGGCAGATGACCGCTTCCCGCGATGCCACGGCCCTCTGTCTGGTGGGCGGGCGCAGCCCGGAGGTGCTCGGGGCGCCATTCGGTGGCGAGGGGGTGTCCGGGCGGCAAGGGACTGTTGAGCCGGAAGGGAACAGGGCGATGCCGTTGTGGACCTAGGTCAGGTTTCGGTCCTGCGGCAATGCGAACTCGGGGTTCCACCGAAGGCAGTTCTGGGATCGGGTTTCAGTCCGATTGATGGCGTGGTGTCCGCTTTTGGCGGTGAAACTGGGTGTGACGCCCCTCATAGTGCTGAGATGGCTAGGAAATTGTGGCCTTGTGGTTTCTGGGTGTTTCGGAAGGCCGTTCACGCCCACTACCTGCGCAAACGTTGACAGAGGTCGTCTTTGTCCCCCAGGGTCTGGCCACAACGGGGGAGAGAAGGGGAAAACCCGACGCGTTGCACCCGTTACCCAACCCGGTGATGGCGCACCATAGAGGATGGGGTAGAGACATGCGGGGGCCTTGCGGTCGCGCACGACCGCGTGCGGTGTGCACGCGTGTACGGGCGCGTCGACGGGGCCCCGGTGTCTGCGAACATCGCCTTCGGCCGAACCACGACGCAGGAGCCAGCAGATGACGCATCAGCACGTCCGACGGCGGGGATGGCGACGCCTCCTGATGACGTTCCTCATGCTGACCGGTCTCGTCGTACTGCCCCTCACCGGGGCGCAGGCGAACCCGCTGTGCCCCGGCGAGCCCGCGCCGCTGCCGGAGTCGGCGGGAAGCGGTTCCGACGGCCTGCTCGTGCCCCCGCAGTCGCAGTCCTCCATCGAGGGCTCCACGGACGGCCTGCCGCCCGACGCCAGCATGTACGGCCAGTACGGCACCGCTGGACAGCAGTGGCACATGATCACCGAGTCCTGCGTCGACGGGATCAGCAACGGCGCGCAGGCGACCCTGGCCAACACGGCCTGGGACCTGTCCAAGACCATCAACCAGTCGACTATCACGGTGTACCAGGCCGCGACCTCCGACGGACTCCTCGCCAGCTTCAACGAACTCGTCGAGAACGTGGTCGTCACGCTGAGGGAGGGCATCTGGCGTCCGTTGATCCCCACCGTCGTCATCCTCGGCGCCCTGTGGCTGGGCTGGTACGGGCTCATCCGGAAGAGGATGACGCTCACGATCGAGTCCAGTATCTGGATGATCGCCGCGACGGCCCTGGGGCTGTGGATCCTCGTCAACCCGGCCCAGATCATGGGTATGGCCAGCGGTCTGGTGAACTCCGGCAGTCAGTTGGTGACGAGCACGATCGGGCAGGTGCCCTACGGAGGGGGATCGGGGACCTGCCCCTCAGGGGCGGAGCCTCCGGAACGCGCGGACTGGGAGTCAGAAGCCGACTTCCAGGTCAGGCGCAACGCGGACATGCTCTGGTCGAGCTTGGTGTGCCAGCCTTGGGTTTCTGGCCAGTTCGGCAACGGAGATATCGCGGAGATCGCCGCGCAGGAGCACGCGACGGACTTGATCGCGGCTCAGGGAATCAACCGTATAGAACAGCAGCAGATCGCGGACGGCGAAGCCGATGCAACGACGCTCGTCGAGGAGAAGCAGCAGTCTTACGAGGAAATCGCTTCGAGTGTCGAGTCGTCGTTTCCCAGCGTCTACCCCCTCTTCGCGGGCGATGACCAGGGAAGTCGCCTTGGCGTGGCCACGCTCGCGCTTTTCGCTTCGGTCTTTGCCGGTGGACTGATCCTCGCAGGGTCCGTGGCGCTCATCGTGCTGAAGATCGCCTTCCTCCTGCTCTTCCTTCTGGCGCCCATATTCCTGCTCATCGGAATCCATCCGGGTTACGGGCGCATGGTCCTGCTGCGCTGGGTCGAGCTGATGATCGGCTTCCTGCTCAAGCAGATTTTTATTGTGCTTCTGATCTCGCTCCTGGTCATGTGCTACGGCATGGTCATGTCCACCAGCCTCGGCTGGGGCTTGCAGATGATCCTGCTGGCGCTCTTCACCGTGGCCCTGTTCGTCTACCGCAAGCCCTTCGCGTACCTGTTCTCCTCGGTCAACGCGAACACCTTCACCTCGCGCATCGTCAGCGACGCCGCACAGAGTCAGGCGCTCAGCAGGAGCGCGGTGGTACTGCCGCCGGTCGCCAACCTCAAGGCGCAGGCCTGGGGGCTGCGCAGGGGACCGCAGATCGCCGGGGCGGCCGCGGGGGTGCCCGCAGGAGGGGGAGGAGTCCCGAACGGCGGTGTGGACACCGGGGTCGGCGACGAGGCCCCGGCCGACGGCGGTCCGGTCCGCGCGGACGGAGCACGGGCACGAGGCACCGCCGGGTACGGCAGGGTCCGCGACAACGCGGCCCCGCCCCTCAACGTCACCAGGAGTGCTCCGGCTGGCGGCGGTGGCGTGGGTGGTGGTGGCACACGGCCCGCCGGGCCCGCGCGCAGCGGTGACCAGGCGCCGAGCCTCTCCGGTGGCGGTGCGGCCTCCGGCTCCATCCCACCCCGTCCCAGCGGCGGCTACACCGGTACGGGTGACAGCGGTTGGGCCTCCGTGTTCGGTACCGGCTCGGGAGGCCGTGGCGGCTCCGAGCGCCGGGACAGCGGCGGAGGCGGCGGTTCGGTGTTCGGCGGGGGTGTCCCCGCAGCCGGGAGCGGACGCGCCGCGAGTTCCGAACGGCCCGATCCCAGCACCGGACAGGGCATCTTCGGCGGTCGCGCGGACACCCCGGCCCGGGGCAATCCCAACGCACGCGCCTCGCGCTGGGGCTCGCCGAGGGAGCGGCGCGAGCGCCCCGCCCCCCAGCGCCCCGCCCGTCCCGCTCCCTCCGGTGAGAGCCGGGGGCGTGGAGACGGTGACGGCGGCTGGCTGACCGGTTCCGGCAAGCGCAAGGACAACGCGCCCATCACCCCCTTCTGGGGGGAGAGCAGTTCTTCCACGACGAGGGACCGCAAACGGGACGTCCCCTTCTGGTTGAACGACGACTGACGAACAAAGGCCCGAAGCGATGCCCAACCCTCTCCCCGAACGCGCCCAGCGGTCTGTCTTCCTCGGACTGATCGTCGTGCTGGTCGTGTTCGGGCTCTACCTCAGCTTCGGCGGTTTCGGGGGTTCCGAGGAGGAGCCCGACCCCTCCGCGGCCTCCCCTGACCCCGGAACGGCCCAGGAGGAGCCCCCGGGCGGTCCCGGCGGCCCGGACGGGCTGTCCACCGTCGAGCCGAGTCCGATCCCGACCACCGCGGCCGAGGACGTGGACGTCCTGGACTGGTTCCCCTTCACGGAGGCGGAGCTCCAGGCGGCCGGGGCGGCGGCCCGCGCCTTCGCCGAGGCCTACGGAACCATCGACTACACCCAGTCCCCCGAGTCCTACTACGCCTCGATGGAGGAGCTGGCCACCCCCGAGTTCGCCGGGGTGCTGGCCGAGACCAGCAGGGTCGGTGCCTTCTGGAGCGAGATGTCCGAGGCCGAGGCGGTCGCCGAGGGGCGGGCCCAGGTCGACTCCATACGGACCTTCGGTGCCGACTCGGTCACCTTCGTCGTGACGGCGCAGTCCATCACCGAGACGGGGAGCGCCGAGTTCGACGAGAACCTCGGCGAGTTCGCCGTCACCGTCGTGCGCAGCGGCGACTCCTGGAGGGTCTTCGACTTCCAGCCCGCCGACGCCGGGCAGTTCGGAGGGGAGGAGTGACCCCGTGATCTCCCTTTTCGCCCGCAGGTCCTCTGACAGGGGTGCGGCGGGCCTGTGGTTCGGCGCGGCCGTCGCCGTCACGGTCGCCCTGATGACCATGTTCGCGATGTTGGTGATCCCCGTGATCACCAACACCACCCAGCAGATCGGCTCCATGATGGCGAACGGGCTGGTCTGCGGCCCGGATGCGGACGCCGAGCAGCCGGACGCGAGCGGCTACGCGATGAACTCCATCCCGGAGAACTACCTGGAGATCTACATGGAGGTCGGGGAGGACCGCGGGATCCCGTGGAACATCCTGGCGGGTGTGGGCCAGGTGGAGTCCCACCACGGGCGCTGGGAGGGCCCGGGAATCACCGAGGGGCACAACGACTGGGGCGCGGCCGGACCGATGCAGTTCGGTTCCCTGGACGACTCGGCGGCGGGCAACAGCTGGGGCGGCGAGCCCGTGCAGCCCGTGGACGAGCGACCGGAACAGGGGTACGGCGTCGACGGGAACGACGACGGGATCGTCAGTGTCTACGACCCCGCCGACGCGATCCCGGCCGCCGCCGACTACCTCATCGCCCACGGCCTGAAGGAGGACGTCCGGCAGGCCATCTATGGCTACAACCACGCCTGGTGGTACGTGGACGACGTGTTGGAGTGGGCGCAGCAGTACGCGGAGGGGCAGTACGACACGTCGGGTTCCATCGAGACCGCGGTCGCCTGCCAGCTCGACGCGCAGGGCGCCCCGATCGGGAGCGCCCCGGACGAGCTGACCCAGGCCGTGGTCGACTGGGCCCTGGCCCAGCGCGGAAAACCCTACATCTGGGGAGGCATCGGGCCGGTCGGGTTCGACTGCTCCGGCCTGATGCAGAAGGCCTACGAGAGCATCGGCGTCACCATTCCGCGGATCTCCCAGCATCAGTGGGGTTTCGGCCCCGAGGTTTCACAGGGAGAGGAACAGCCCGGTGACCTGGTCTTCTTTGACGTGAGCCGGGCGAGGGAAGCCCCCGGCCCGGGCCATGTGGGAATGGTGATCGGTGACGGGCTGATGGTCGAGGCCTGGTGCACCAACTGCGGACCGATCGCGGTGCGCGAGTACGATGACCCCAATCGTGCGGACATCGTGGGTTTCACCCGTCCGCTGGAGCACCCGGACGTGCAGGCCCAGTTGGAGGCACAGGACAGTCGTGGTTGACGAGAAGGCGCTGCCAAGGAAGCAGGGACTGCACGGGTGGAAGGCCGCCGCGGCGGTTTTCGGGTGTGGAACCCTGGCGGCCTTCGGGGTCTTCGGAGTCCTTGTCGGCGTGGCCAGCATCTTCTTCAACTTCACTTCCGACGGTGTCGGAACGGACCCAGATACCTCCGCAGGAAACCCGGCCGAGCAGATCGGTGAGCCCAGGTCCTCTCTGGCCGAAGAGGAGATGAATGTCTGCCAGGAAAACCTGGATCATCTGTCCTCCATCAACACCACACGCCAGGACGGCGGGGAAGATTACGTTGACACCGCTACCGGTGGGGAACCAGAGATCGAAGGTGCGGAGAGAGTAGTCCGTGACGATTGCGTATGGACGATTATCCCGAGCTCAAATTCGACCCCTTGGGACTTCAAGTTCTCCTATGAGGCGGTTATCGATGCCCAGGAGGGGGAGTCCGCCGAGGAGATCGCGTCGTCCAGATACGAGGAGTTGAGGTCAGGGATCTCCGATGAGTTGGCCCAGGTGGTATCCGAGGGAGAGGCTGATTTCGGAGATAAGTCCTATTCGGTCTACGGGGCCGGAGATCAGGGGCAGTCGGTGTACATAGCCCTCATCCAGACGAGGAGCGCTGTGTACCACATTCGTTTCGACGAGCAGGCAGAGGCTTCGGTCGGCTCGATATCGGAGAACGAGTTTGCGAACGAAGCGAGGAAGATCGCAAGCTTCCTTGGGCACGGATTCGAGTACTGGATCCCGGAGTGAAGCGGCGGGACGGAGCCCGTCGTTTCTCCTGCTGCCACAGCAGTTGGACGGCCGTGGACATCCACGGCTCGGGGCCGGTCAGGCGACTCCGGCCATGAAGTGGTGGCGGCACAGGGTCGCGTACGACTCGTTGCCGCCGATGTGCACCTGCTCGCCCTCGTAGACCATGACCCCGTCCACCACGCGCGCGTTGTGGGTGGCGCGGCCGCCGCACCAGCAGCGCGCGGACACCGGCAGGACCTCGATCTTGTCGGCGAGTTCCACCAGGCGCTTCGAGCCGGGGAACAGCTGCCCCTGGAAGTCGGTGAGGATCCCGTAGCAGTACACGTCGATCCGCATGCCGTCCACCACGCCCGCGAGCTGTCCCACCTGCTTGTCGGACAGGAACTGGGCCTCGTCGCAGATGACGTAGGGGGCCTTGCGGTCGGCGATGTCGTCGTACAGGTCCAGGTCGTCGCCCACCTCCACGGCGGGGGACTCCAGACCCAGGCGGGACGAGATGATGCCCGCTCCGGCACGGTCCTGCTTCGTGTAGAGCACCCCTTCGCCACCGCGTGAGTGGTGCTCCTGGAGGGCCATCGTGCTCTTGCCCGAGTTCATCGAACCTGTGAAGTACTTCAGCTCCGCCATGTCTCTTCCTGTGTCGCGGGCGCTGGCGCTGTCGACGGCTCGGGCTCGTCACCGTGTCGGGCTTCCTGCCGTGGCCAGCAGTGAACATACCAGTGACGTGCGGGGCCTCCCGAACCACCGCCCGTGGCCCCGACGTCCCCCAGGAAGGGCTTCGCCGGGCGGGGCGCCCCCTATGGACACGGAGTTTCCGGTCTCACCGCCTTCGGTCATTGTTCGGACCGAAAGCCGTGATGTGGGATACGGCACCTGCCATTTCCTCTTCCGGTGCCTTCTCGGCGACCACCCGAACCAGTGAGGGTGTGCCTTCCGCGAAGCGTGGGCACGGGGTGAGGCGGTGGCGGCCGATGTGGGAGTGAAGCTGTACGCACCCGACCAAAGGCAGGTGCGCTGCACGGAGTCGAGTCCGCTTCGATATATTTGAATACTCCATGTCCAAATTTCTCGGAAGTGGAATCGGCGAGGAGGAAACTGCATTGCGGCGTGCTCAGATCACCAGGCTTGTGGAGAGTCGGTGGTTCTCCAACATCATGCTCGCGGTGATTCTGGTCAATGCCGTGATTTTGGGTTGGATGACTTATGGGGGTTCCGCCCTTCCGTATCTGGTGGTCGTCGAGTATGTCGTCGTCGGCATGTTCGTCGTCGAGATGGCCCTCAAGATCCACGCCTGGCGGGGACGGTTCTTCCGAAGCGCCTGGAACTGGTTCGACTTCCTGGTGGTGCTGATCTCGGTGATCCCGGCCACCGGTCCGTTCGCCGTGCTCCGCATCCTGCGGGTGCTGCGGATCCTGCGGGTGATCACCGCCGTTCCGCAGATGCGGCAGATCATCACCGCGCTGTTCAAGGCCATGCCGGGGGTGGGGACCGTGATCGGCCTGCTCCTGGTGGTCATCTACACCTCGGCGATCATCGCCCACCAGCTGTTCGGCGAGGCCGTGCCGGACTTCTTCGGCAATCTGGGCACGTCGCTGTACACGATGTTCCTGCTGATGACGACGGAGGGCTGGCCGGACGTCTCGGACGCGGTGCTGGCGGAGCATCCGACGGCCTGGATCTTCTTCGTGTGCTACATCGTGCTGACGGCGTTCATCATGCTGAACCTGGTCATCGCGGTGATCGTCACGTCCCTGGAGCAGGAGATCAGCGAGGTCCGCTGGGCGGAGGACCAGGAGCTGGAGGAGGTCCAGCACGAGGCGGTTATGAACCGGTTGGTCGAACTCGGGCAGCAGGTCGAGCGCCTGGACCGGATGCTGCGCGAGCGGGACGCGGACCCTGGTTCTGACGGTCTCCCGGGAAACATGCAGACGGTTCAGACAGCCCAGACAGCTCAGGCCGTCCAGACGGTTCAGCCCGGGGAACCGGCCGAGTCCGTCAGGCGTGGAAACGTGGACACGGCGCAACCGCCTCCCCCTCCTCTGTAGCGGAACACCCGGAAGGCCCAAGGGGGAGAGCCTTCCGGGTGTCTGTGCTACTCATCAAAGGTCAGGGATGGCGGGGAGGAAGAAGAGGAACGACGGGTCGGCTACAGCTTCCGGCCGCGAGCGGCGTTGAGGAAGGTGGTCCACTCGGGGGCGGGGAAGGGGAGGTGACCGGCGTCCGGGTGCTTGGAGTCGCGGATGGCGGCGCCGCAGGGGAGGTCGCCGACCTCCACGCAGTCCACACCCCGTCCGCTGTAGCTGCTCTTCCGGAAGTCTGTGGGGACGTGCGCGACCTCGACGCAGTCCACGTCTTGGCCGCTGTAGCTGCTCTTGTAGAAGGTCAACTCAGAGGTTCTCATGAAGTGCTCTCCAGATTCCTGATCCGGTTGGCAATGTACTCGGCAGACTCAGTTGAACTGACAGCCGATCCCTGTATATCCCCGAATGTGGCGCTGTAAGTCTCTACGTCCTCTGAGTCCTCAAGGTACAGAGCGTCCGTGAGCGTTGGCACACAGACGATGGATGCGTCGAGCGGGTGAGGGAAATCCAGGATGATGAAGGGAGCTGTCAAGCCAGCATGCGCTCCCTTGTCGTAAGGAAGTACCTGAACATCGATGTGGGGCATCTGAGCCATGTGAAGCAGGTATCTGAGCTGATCAGCCATGGCGGACGCACCGCCGATAGGTCGATGGAGCGCGGCTTCGTCGATAACAGCGCGTAGATGTACCGGCTTGTGTCTTGTCAAGATGTCACGGCGTTCCATCCGAGCTTCTGCGCGCCGCTCGACCTCACGAGGGCTTGAGTAACGACCGCCTCTGAAGAGAGCTTCGGTGTATTCAGGTGTTTGAAGCAGACCAGGTATGACCTGCCCTTGGTAGGTGCGTAGCAAGCAGGCCTCGGACTCGAAGTCAGGTAGAGACTCGTTCTGGAAGACGTCCTTGTACCTCGACCACCACCCCCGCATGCGTGCATCCTTAGCTAAGGCATGCATGCATTCACGCCTTTCCGGATCAGTTACCCCATACAGGTCCATCAGCATGTCTAGATCATCCGGTTTGATGCGCTTTGCTTCTTTCGCTTCCATCCTGGTGACTTTGGTCGAACTCCAGCGAAGCTCTTTGGCGGCCTTGGCAGCAGTGAAACCTGCGGCCTCTCTCGCTCGGCGAAGTTCTGTGGCGAGGCGGCGCAGGCGAAGGGAAGGGCTCCGGGGATCTTGCATGGCATGAGCCTAACTAATTACTCATTAGTAGATGCAGGAATCGCTTGCGTTAGTTGCAGGATGCAGGTTAGCTTGATGATGTAGTCACCGAGCTATCACACAGAGTTCCTGCCGGTCAGGCTACGCCTCGCCCGTTCCGCGCATCACGTCAACCGTGAGTCTCCTCCAACGGGCCCGTGAAACCCCTGCTCATGTCCTGCCATGCCAAGGAGTGTGTTCGTCATGCCCGCAAGTGCCCCAAAGCCCGTGTTGGGAGAGGTCACGGTGCCGCTGGCCAGCTTCATCCGGCCGGTCCACCGCCACTACTTCTCCCGTTGTGCCGAACGCCCCAACTACCGGATGCGCCGCTACGACTTCGCCGGAACCCCGTCCCTGATGCCCCTGGTGCGGGCGTTCCTGGACACCTGCGCCGCCGCGAAGTCCACCGACTACCGCTACCTCTTCACCCTGCTGGGCAGCGAGCTCGCCAACAACTCCGTCCGGCACAGCCTCTCCGGCCAACCAGGCGGCAGCTACACCCTTCTCGTCCACCGCCACCGCGCCGGGCTGCACCTGTCCTGCCGCGACCGAGGCGGCCTGTGCACGAAGAACGCCCGCCTCAAGCCCAACCCCGACGGCCTGAACCTGTCCGCCGAATCGGGCCGGGGCCTGGCCCTGGTGGACGCCTTCGCCTCCGAGTGGGGCGACAACGGCAACGCCCACTTCCGAACGGTGTGGTTCTACCTGGCCTATGACCTCACCGGAAGCCAGTGGGAATCCAGCAACTGAGCCCGTATCGATCGACCTGAGACGCAAGACGGGCCCAGGAGAGCGCTGCAACGCCTTCTGGGCCCTGAACCCCAAAGCCAAACCAGTCATAAGTAAGGAAAAGAGGATCTGATGCAGAACCCTATCCCCTCGCCCCGCCGTTCCGACGACGTTCGCCCTATCTCCCGGCCCCTCCCGCGCCGCACTCCGCTCGTCGGTCCGGTCTGCCCGTCCTGCGAGCACCCCTCCTGCCGGACCCGCCGCGCCCAGCAGCTTCCGCGCCTGGGCGGTCACCGAGCCGAGTTCGCCCGCGAACACGCCCAGGCCGCCGCTGTTCAGGCCCGCCACCGCCACCTGACCATCTGGTGGGGCGAGGCCACCCAGTCCTTCTGGATCGCCGGCCCGGCCGGGCTGACCGAGGCCGCCGACATCGACGCCCTCCTCCTCGCCCTGTGGCCGCACGGCACCCCGTGCAGCACCCCGCAGACCGTTCCGGACACCGACCCGCCCGCAGCCCGGCCCTGGGCGCGACCGGCCGTGGGCCCCGTTCAGGCCTCCGCCCCCGGGCCCATAACCACCCTCGCCACCGCGTCCATGACCGCCCCTGCGTCCGCGCCCGTAACCGTCCCCGCGCCCGTAACCGTCCCCGCACCCGCCTCCGCCAGGATCCGCAGGGATCCCCGCACCGGACGCCGCGCCTTCGGTCGCCCCCGGGCCTCCACGCACCGGAAGGCTCCCGAATCCCCGTCTGTCATCCGAAGCTGCTAGGCATGGGGAACATTTCTCCCCCTGAAGCCTGAGAAGAGAGTCCCCATGTCCGACCTCAGCGAGTTCGCGGGTCTGCCCGTGGTCGAGTTCCCCGCCAGCGGCACGTGGGAGGAGCGGCTCGAACGTATCCGGGAGCGGGGCGGCGACCCGCGCGACCCCGCCTCCACGGCCTGGCGCCTGCGGACCAGCGAGGACATCCGGAGAACCCCCGAGGACAAAGGCCCCGACTACCTCGCCCGGTTCCTGTCCGAGGTGGACGGCGAGCGGCTGACGGCACTGGTCATCGGCGAATGGTCCTATGCCAGCGACGGAGGCCTGTACCAGGCCGCGGACCTGCTGGTCGAGCACGCCGACGCGCTGCCGAACCTGCGCTCGCTCTTCTTCGGTGACATCACCTTCGACGAGTGCGAGCTCTCCTGGATCTCCCAGCCCGACCTGGCACCGCTCGTGGCCGCCTTCCCCCGGTTGGAGGAGCTGACCGTGAAGGGCGCCGACGGTGTGGAGGGTCGGCTCGGGCTGCACGTGCCCTCGCACGACTGCCTGCGTTCCCTCACCCTCCAGAGCGGAGGCCTGCCCGGCCGGGTCGTGCGCGAGGTGGCGTCCTCGGGTCTGCCCGCGCTGGAGCACCTGGAGCTGTGGCTGGGGATGGAGGAGTACGGCGGCGACACCTACCCGCAGGACCTGGCGCCGGTGCTCTCGGGTGAGGCGTTCCCCCGGCTGAGGTACCTGGGCGTGCGCAACGCCGAGGGGGCGGACGGGTGGATCATGGCGCTGGCAGAGGCCCCTGCCGTCAAACACCTGGAGGTGCTCGACCTGTCGTTGGGGATCTTCACGGACCGGGGCGGCGAGGTGCTCGTGGACCGGGCCGCCGCCTTCTTCGGGCTGCGCAGGCTCGACCTGCACCACCACTTCCTGAGTGAGGAGATGGAGGAGCGGGTGCGGGCCGCGTTCGCCGGTTCCGGGGTCGAGATCGATCTGTCCGACCGGCTGGAGCCCGACCAGGACGAGGACGAGTACGAGGACGAGCTTTACTACTACACCGCGGTGTCCGAGTAGCCGGTCCGCTCACGGCCGGGGCCGGGCTGGCCACCGGTGGCCAGCCCGGCCGGGAGCGGCTCCGGGCGCCTCGAGCGCTCTCCGCCCGTTTCCGTCTGCCGCCCGCGACTGCTAGGCATGGGGGACATACCCACCCCTCCGAAGGGATTTCCTATGCCCGAACTCACCGAGTTCGCGGGTCTGTCCGTGGTCGAGTTTCCCGCCAGCGGTACGGAGGAGGAACGGATCAAGCAGATTCGTGGACAGGGCGGGGACCCGCACGCTCCCGCATCCACGGCCTGGCGCCTGCGGTACGACGGCGAAGTGATCGAGGAGTACGTCGCCCGTTTCCTGTCCCTGGTGGACGCAGAGCAGGTGCGGGCGCTGGTCATCGGCGACTGGGACGCCGCCGCCGGAGGCCCGGAGGAGTTCCTGCTGTCGCTGGTCGAGCACGCCGGGTCGCTGCCGAACCTGCGTTCCGTCTTCGTCGGCGACATCACCTCCGACGAGTGCGAGCTCTCCTGGATCAGCCAGGGTGACGTGGCGCCGCTGCTGGCCGCCTTCCCCCGGCTGGAGGAGCTGACCACGAAGGGCGCCGACGGAGTGGACGGCACCCTCCAGCTGCACGTGCCCTCGCACGAGGCGCTGCGTTCCCTCACCCTCCAGAGCGGTGGCCTGCCCGGCCGGATCGCCCGCGAGGTGGTGTCCTCGGGGCTGCCCGCGCTGGAGCACCTGGAGCTGTGGCTGGGGATGGAGGACTACGGAGGCAGCACCACCCCGCAGGACCTGGCGCCGGTGCTCTCGGGCGGGGTGTTCCCCCGACTGCGTTACCTGGGGGTGCGCAACGCCCAGAAGCTGGACGAGTGGATCCCGGCCCTGGCCGGGGCGCCTGTCGTCAAGCGTGTGGAGGTGCTCGACCTGTCCCTGGGCTGCCTCACCGACAGGGGCGGTCAGGTGCTCCTCGACCGCGCTGACGCCTTCGCCGGTCTGCGCGGGCTCGACCTGCTGAGCCACCACTTCCTGAGCGAGGAGATGGAGGAGCGCTTGTACGACGAGTTCGACGGGCTCGGGGTCGACGTCGACCTGTCCGACCGGCAGGAGCCGGAGGAGTACGCCGAGAGCCTCTGGTACTACACCGCCGCGGCCGAGTAGCCGGACCGGGCCGGAAAGCGGCCGAAGAACCCTGTCGGGACTGCCTCCTCACCACAGGTCGTCGAAGAGGCCGCCCTGGCCGTCGTCCTCTCCGGTCTCCTCCTCCGGCTGGTCGGTCTTCCCGCCCTCCTGTGTTCCCTGGGCCTTCCGTCTCCGACACCTCCTGGGCGTCCTGCGGAGGAGGGGCGGCAGCAGAAGGCGGAACCGCCACGGGAGGCGGCACAACCGCCGCTCCCCACTGCCGTGAGGGTGCGTTCTCCCCGGACTCCTCGGAAGGCGCAGCGGCCTTCTCCGGAGACAGTTCCTCGTCCGGTGCCGTCTGCTTGCCCGGAAGGGAGGGCGCTTCCGTCGGTCCCGGTCCGGGAGGCGCGTGGTCCGGAGGGGGCGCCGACGGTTCGCCGGCGGCGGGAGGCCGGGGGCCCGGATCGGCCGCGCTGGCGGCAGGAGGACCACTGGTGGGACCAGACCCGGGATCGGTGCCAGGACCGGGGGCCGAAGGAGAGCCCAGGCCCGAGCGCTGGTCCTCCGGCGGGGGTTTGTCCGTCCCGCGCTGTACGCCCCGGTCCCGGTACGGGAGGGGCGTGCAGCTGGTCGCGCGCCGGACCGCTCCTGTCCTGGTGGGAGGACGCCCGGGGCCGTGCCGTCGCCCGTCGCTGTGTGTACCCGCGGGCGGGTTGGGCAGTGGGACCCCGGCAGCGGAAAGACACGACACCGAGGAGGTTGTCATGGCTGAGCCCGAGAGCCCGCTCAAGGACAAGAACTACAACCTGGTCTGGGCCGTCCACCAGTCGCTGGAGAACGTCTGGCGCCTGGAGGGCTACATCAAGGACGCCGAGAAACAGGGTGACGACGAGCTCGCCACGTGGTTCCGCCGGATCCAGGAGAACAACCAGAAGGCCGGCGACCAGGGCAAGAAGATGCTCGTCGAGCGCATCAAGAAGGAAAACGGCTGAGGCACCGCGAAAGCGGATCCACCAGCCGAGGCGGTTGACTCCGCCCGTCTCCTGATCCCGGCACCGAAAGGCGCCCCCGGTTCCGTCCGGGGGCGCCTTCACGTTCCTCCCCCCTCCCGCGGTCCCGGGCCCGCAGACCTTCCAAGCCTTCGAGGGGGCGGACGGCCCCCCGTCAGATACCGGGCGAGTACCCCAGCGGGATATCCCGCCGGCCTTGTCCTCCGAACTCGGGGAAGCCTTTGTCGCAGAGAGCTGGAACACTCGTGTTCCTGTGAGGGAGCGGCTTCCCCGTGCCGCTCCGCGACCGGCTGGAGAAGGTACCCACACCGTGAAGGCTTCTGAGACGCCACTGCTCAACCTGATGAGGACGGGTCACCAGTTCGTGATCCCGATCTACCAGCGCGCCTACTCCTGGTCCGTCGCGGAGTGCGACCAGCTGATGGCGGACATCCAGCGGGCTGGAGGCGACGACGCCCCGGAGTCGCACTTCACAGGATCGATCGTCCACGTGGAGAAGGGCCTGTCGAACCTGACCTCGCAGGAGCCCAACCTGGTCATCGACGGCCAGCAGCGGATGACCACGGTCACCCTGTTGATCGCGGCTCTGGCCCGTGTCCTGGAGCGCGGGCCCGAGGGGGAGCGCGAACCACTGAAGGGGTTCTCACCCCCGAAGCTGCGTAAGGGCTACCTGGTCAACGAGGACGAGGACGGTGAGGACTACTACAGGCTCCTGCTCTCCGAGCGGGACAAGGAGACCCTGAAGGCGATCGTCCGCGGCTCGGACCTCCCGTCGGACGCCTCGGAACGCGTGCGCCAGAACTTCGAGCGGTTCCTGGAGCACCTGGGCAGGGAGGACACGGACCTGGCGGCGGTGTGCCGGGGACTGGCGAAGCTGGTCGTCGTCGACATCCGCCTGGACCGCACACAGGACAACCCGCAGCTGATCTTCGAGTCCATGAACTCCACCGGCCTGCGACTGACACAGGCCGACCTGATCCGCAACTTCGTGCTGATGGGGATCAGGCCCTCCCTCCAGGAGAGGCTCTACACCGAGTACTGGCGGCAGATGGAGGCCGACTTCGGCCAGGCCGCCTACGAGAAGCAGTTCGACGACTTCGTCCGCCACTACCTGACGGTCGTGACGGGGGAGATCCCGCGGGTGGGGGACGTCTACGGCGCCTTCAAGGCCCACGCCCGCGCCGCCAGCGCCCAGGGGCGGACGGTCGAGTCCCTGGTCAGCGAGCTCCGCGCCTACGCGCGGCGGTACTGCGCCGTCGCCCTGGGGCACGAGCAGGACAAGGAGCTCGCCGAGGCGTTCCGCGACCTGCGGGAGATCAAGGCGGACGTGGTCTACCCGCTGCTGCTGGAGCTCTACACCGACTACGAACTCAGGGTCCTGGACCGAGACGAGCTGGTCTCCGTCATCGGGATGGTGACCTCGTACATCTTCCGCCGGGCCGTCTGCCGTGTGGCGACCAACTCCCTCAACCGGACGTTCAGCACGTTCACGAGGTCGATCGACAAGGAACGGTACGTCGAGAGCGTCGAGGCGCACCTGCTGGGGATGACGAGCTACCGGGCCTTCCCCACCGACGAGGAGTTCGTCTCCCACCTGACCACGAGGAACCTGTACAACTTCCCACGGAGGTCCTACCTCCTGCGGCGGTTGGAGAACTTCGGCCGCAAGGAGTACGTGCCGATCGAGGACTACACGATCGAGCACATCCTCCCGCAGAACGAGAACCTCTCCGAGGAGTGGAGGAAGGACCTCGGCGAGGACTGGGTCGCGGTGCGGGCACGCTACCTGCACACGCTCGGGAATCTGACGCTGACCGGCTACAACTCCGAGTACAGCGATCACCCCTTCGCCAAGAAACGGGACATGCCGGGCGGTTTCAAGGAGAGCCCGCTCCGGCTGAACCAGGGGCTGGGCACACTGGACGCCTGGAACGAGCAGGAGATCACGGCGCGGGCGGACCGGCTGGCCGCGCAGGCGGTGGAGATCTGGCCCCGGCCGGTCCTGCCCGAGGGGGTCCTGCCCGCGAACCCGCCGAGGGCCGAGTCGGAGTACTCCATCGAGGATCACCCGAACCTGGAGCGGCCGGTGCCGCGCGCCCTGTTCGAGAGGCTCAGGAAGGAGGTGCTCGCCTTCGACGACGTCGTCACCGAGACCTTCCTGAAGAGGTACGTCGCCTACAAGGCCGAGACCAACTTCGTCGACGTGATCGCGCGGACCGAACTCCTGTGGCTCACCCTCAACATGCCCTTCGAGGCCCTGCGCGACGAGCGCGGCATCGCCCTGGACGTGACCGGCAAAGGCAAGTGGGGCAACGGGAACGTGCAGATCAGACTGGACGGCGAAACCGACCTCGCCTATGTCATGGGCCTCGTCCGCCAGGCGTACGAATACCAGGTGGGCGAGTGACCGGCCCGGGCGGCTGAGGCGGTCGTCGCGTTCCGGGCAGGGCCGGGCAGGAGAAGGCGCTTCCGGTTCCGACCGGGAGCGCCTCCCCGTGTGCCGGGGCTCCGCACACATCGGCGCACACCGGCCCCGAAGCCCCTCGGGGGGGCGGCGTCCCGGGCCGGACCCGGCCACGGAGGCCCGCCCGGACGCCCGTCTGGGTAGGGTGACCGCAGGCCGGTCACCACCCCGAGCAGGAGACGTATGAGCGCCGAAACCCCCGGGCCTCACCAGACGCGTAACTCCCAGCGGGACAACCACGGGCAATCCGTCCAGGCGCGCAGCATCCACGGCGACGTGAACATCCACGCCTCTCCCGACACGCCCGCGGTCCCCATGCAGGTGGAGTCCCCGACCGCGGACTTCGTCAACCACGAGGGGCCGCAGAACTGGGTGCGCGGCCTCCTGGACCCGGACGCGCCCCCCAAGGTCGTGGTGTACCAGGGTCCCCTGGGCATCGGAAAGACCTCCCTCCTGGCCAAGATCGCCTACGCCACCGACTCCTACTTCACCGGCGGCCAGCTGACCTTCTCCTACGCGCGCGGACGTCAGGAGGACAGCGGCGCGGCGCTGGCCCAGTTCCTGCGCGCCCTGGGCGTGGACAAGCGCGCGTTGCCCGAGGACCCACGGGACTGGCACGGCGAGTACCGCACCCGCACACGCGGCAGGCGGCTCCTGGTCCTGGTGGAGGGCGCCTGGGAGCCCGCGCAGGTGCGCGCCCTGGTCCCCTCGGGCCGCGGCAGCCTGGTCCTGGTCTCCCGGGACGGACCGGAACTGGGCGAGCTGGCGATCGACACCGGCGCCCGGATCCGCGACCTCGACCCCCTCAACCGTGACGCCTCCCTGGAGCTGCTGGAACGCAGGACCGACCACTCCCTGTCCGAGGAGGATCCCGACGCGGTGGGGACGCTGCTCAGGGTGTGCGGCGGCCTGCCCCTGGCACTGGTCCTGGTCGGCGGTCAGCTCCAGCGCGGAGGGCCCGGGAGCGCGAGGGCGCTGGCGGCCCGGATCGGGGGCGCCCGAGGGGTGCTGCGTGCCATCGGCGACGACGAACGGAACCTCGACGTGCTCTTCAAGGCCGCCTACGACGCCCTGCCCGCCCCGGCCGCCGCCCTCTACCGGGCCCTGGGCACGTGGCCGGGGCCCAGGTTCGACCGGTCCCTGGTCGACGCGGCGTCGGTGGGCGGTGCGGAGGACGAGGGCACGGGAGACGAAGGCACGGGCAACGGCGCTCTGCGGGAGCTGATCACGGCGAACCTGGTCGAGGAGGACCGCGACGGGCTGCGCTTTCGCCACGACCTCGTCCGCACCCACGCGCGCGAACGCGCCGAGGCCGAGGACGGCGAAGCCGACCGGCGGCTGCGGCTGACGGGCATGCTCGACGCCTACATGGTCGTCCTGGGCTTCGCCGAGCGGCACGCGCGCGGCGAGCGGCTGCGCGCGGTCGACCTGGAGTCCCTGCTGGAGGGCGCGCGGGACCCCTTCGACGGAACCGGGGCCGCGCGCGAGTGGCTGCTGCGGGAGCGCCCCACCCTGCTGGCTGTCGTCCTGGGCTGCGCCGACCTGGGCCTGCACGACCACACCTGGCGGTTCGCGGAACTGGCCACCGCCCTCTACCTGGACCAGCGCTTCCTGCACGACTGGGCCGCCACCGGTGAGGCCGGTGCCGACGCCGCCCGCGCGCTCGGCCACACCGTCGCCGAGGCCCGCCTGTGCTCGCTGACCACCCGGCCCCTGCTGGACCTGGGTCGCGAGGACGACGCGCGCGCCCGGTCCGTCCGCGCGGTCGAGCTGGCCGAGGACCTCACGGACGACCTGCTCAAGGGATCGGTCTGGGAGTTCCACGCCCGTTTCCTGGAAAGGAGCGACCCCTCCGCCGCAGTGGAGGCCTTCGACCGCTCGGTACGCCACAACGAGGCCAGCGACAGCCCGTCGGCGGTGCGCGGGGTCGCTCTGGCGATCCTCTTCCGCGGGAGCGCCCGCACCGCGGCCGGGCAGGCCGAGGCGGCGGTCGCCGACATCCGCGACGCGCGCGAGCGGCTGCTGTCGTTGCCGGAGGGGGCGGACGACCGCATGGCCGCGCGGGCCCGGACGGCCCTGGGCCTGGCCCACGCCTCCGCGGGGCGCGTTCGCGAGGCGGTGGCCGAACTCACCGGAGCGGTGGCCGAGTTCAGGAAGAAGACGAAGGAGTCGGGCAGGGAGGACCTGGGTTACTACGAGGCCGAGGCCCATGAGGCCCTCGCCGACGTGCTGGAGGGCCTGGGCGCCACCGGTGACGCCCGTACCCACCTCGCGGAGGCCGGGCGGCTCCTCGAAGGGCTGGGCAGCCCCCGGGCCAGGGAGATCGCGGCGAGGCTGGCGGAGGGCGGCGGGACCGGGTCCCCCTGAGCCGGATCACCTTGGGGAGGATCACGCTGGGCCGGGGTCCGAGGGGTCGGACGGCGGCAGGGACTCGACCACGCACTCCCTGGGCACCGAGCCGACCCAGACCTTGACATGGTCGGGGACCTGCGCGGACGAGCGCAGGAACGTGTACACCGCACCCGCGGCCAGGGCGGGCGGCAGCGGCGGCCGGGACCGGACCAGGAACCGGCGCCCGTCGCGCACCACGAGGAGGGTGCCCGGGCCGGTCGCGCAGGCGACCGCCAGAGCGCCCGGGTAGGACCTCAGCGTCCGCGCGGCCCAGGAGCCGGCGGGCGCCGTGCCGTGGTCCGCCTCGCCGGGGGGAGCGTCGCGGCACACCACCGACGCCGAGTTGGCCAGCGCGTCGCGCTCCTCGGTCTCGTAGGCGCACAGGTGGCGGAAGGTCCCGTGCGGCGGGTCGGGGACCGTGCGCGACGCCGCGGGAAAGCGTTCGAGGGACACCTCCTGAGGCCCCTCCAGCCGTCCGTGCACCTCGAACGACCGCGGCGTACCGGTCGCCGGATCCGCCACGGGCGGGGGGAGGCTCCGCCCGGTGTCCTCCCCGACCCGGTCCGACGGACGCGGTTCCAGCCCCAGCAGGCCGTACAGCAGCTCCGTCAGACGCCGCCAACCCTGTCCCGGGTGGGCGAAGGCGAGGTCGGCGGCCCCGCTGTGCAGACCGGGGCGGTGGCCGTCGATGGCAGCCTCCACCTGGCGGCGCAGGTCCTCCGGGGCCAGCCGGGCGGCGGTCCGGGCCAGCTCCGACACCGCCGTGCCGGGCACGGACTCCGAGCCCATCGCGGCCAGCAGCACGGGGTGGTCCATGGCCGCGCCGTACAGGGTGACGCTGCCGTGGTCGCCGACCACGCAGTCGGCCGCGACCATGGCCGCGCCCCACCCGGAGTGCGGCGGGATGAGCAGCAGGCCCGCGTCCAGCGCGTCGGCGAGCATGTGCCGCACCTGCCAGGGGCTGTGCGCGAACCACACGTTGGGGTGCAGCACGGCCGCGACCCGGTAGCCGTCGTGGGGGAGCGCGCCCAGGAGGGAGCCGGGGAGCAGGGGGCGGCTGCCGATCAGTCCTTCGGGGCCCCAGGTGGAGGTCGCGACCACGAGCCTCTGGTCCGGCCGCACGCCCATGCGCTCCCGGTAGCGGTCGCGCATGCGCCGCCCGGCCAGGAGGCGGTCGCGTGCGGGGTCGCCGACGACCACGGCGTGTTCGGCGAGCGGGACGCGCGCGGCCCGCAGCTGTTCGCGCTGGGCAGGGTGGGACAGGACGAGATGGACGTTGTCGGCGTCGTGGAACTCGGGGCGGGGTACCCCGGACAGGCGGACCCCGCCGCTGCGGTGGTCGGGGACGTACTTCTGGAACCCGACGCCGTGCGGCAGCACGACCACGGGGCAGGAGAAACCGGTGAGGTCGGCGTTCTCGGTGGCGGTGAGCACCAGCGCGGGCTCGACCTCCAGGCGCGACTCCCAGGGGACCAGGCACACCTGGTGCTCGGCGAGCAGCCGCTCGGTCCCGGCGTTGAACGCGGAGGTGCCGTCGTAGGCGAACACGAACAGCACGCGGGTGTCGCCGCGGAACAGGGTGAGGCTCTCCAGGACCCGTACGGCGGAGGTGAACGTGCGGGCGAGGGCCAGCACGACGGGCCCGTCGAAGGTCCGCCAGCGCGGAGCCTCGCCGCCGGAGTTGGCTTGTACGTACGGGGAGTCGGTCAACAGTTGTCCCTACGACCGCCGGGATCTGTGCCCACCAGGGTAGTGGGCGGCTTCGCCTCCGTGCCCGCGGTCCGTTCCCGCCCGGGTCGCGGCCGGGTCCCCGCGCGGTTTCTCCGCCTCGGGGGACCGGGGCTCTGCCCGCCCGTGCCGTGGACGGCCTCCACGCGCATGGCAGCCTCCACGGACATGGCCGCTCCGCCTCGGGGGAGCGGGCTCCTGTCCCGCGGGGGAGGCCCTCCGAGGGCGTGGCCGCTCCCGGCCACGCGGCCGCTCCCCTCGCCCCTGGTTCCGTGCTTCCGCCGCGCGGTACAAACAGGCGAGACGACTCCCCAGACCCCGGGAAAGGGTGCTGTCCATGAGCGACGGGCGTGAAGGCGACCGCCGGGCCTCCAGGGCGTGGGAGGAGACCAAGGCGGAGCTGGTCCACTTCCATGTGGGCGGGCGCCGGAAGGACCTGAGCGGACGCTCGTGGTCGGAGTACCCCGTCCTTCCCCGGCCCCCGCACGAGGCGGACACCGGCGAACACCCCCAACTCCGCGGAAGGTCGTTCGTCGAGGTCCCCGAAACCGGCTGGCACGCCCTTGTCGCCTGGGCGATCGGCCCCGAGCACGCCGTCCGGTGCCCGGAGGTGCGGACGCCCTCCCCGGTACATGTGACCTGTGAGAACAGGGGGAGGCGTGTCCAGCGGTGGGAGGAGAGGACGCGCACTGACCGGGCGGGTGTCGACAGCGGCATCGACGACTTCCTGACGGAGGCCGGAGTGCCGCACCAGCCGTGCGGGTACCGGTGGTTCGCCGAACTGCCCGAGGGGATCCGCGACGGCGACCGCCTCTTCGGCTCGTTCTCGTCCCACCTGGCGTCGGTGGGCTCGGACGAGCAGGACCCGCCGGGGATGCGCGGGGCCATGAGGAACCTGGCCCGGCGCCTGTACGGGGTCCCCTGCCGGTCCGCGCTCCCGGACTCGCTCGACGGACCCTGACGGGTGCGCGGGTCGGCGGAGCGGAACACGGGACGGCGGGGTGCGATCGGTGGAGCGGCACCCGCACGGGACGACAGGGTGGGGGTGGGGAGCAGACAGGTGAGCGGAGCCCGTCCCAGATGACGGCTACGGGCGTGCCTGTCTGTCGCCCGGGACTGCTAGGCATGGGGAAACCAGCCCCCACCCCCATCCCCCCGGAAAGAGAGCCCCCATGGCCAACCTCATCGAGTTCGCGGGCCTGCCCGTGGTCGAGTTCCCCGCCAAGGGCACGCGGGAGGAACGGCTGGAACGGATCCGCTGGCAGGGCGGGAACCCGCACGATCCCGCCTCCACGGCCTGGCGGCTGCGGACCAGTGGAAGCGACGGGAGGCATCCAGAGGACGACTACGACGAGTACTTCGCCCTCTTCGTGTCCGAGGTGGCCACCGAACATGTGACGGCACTGGTCCTCGGTGACTGGGTCAGCCCCGACCAGTGCGGCCCGGAGGAGGCCGTGGAGTTGCTGGTCGAGCACGCCGACGCGCTGCCGAACCTGCGCTCGGTCTTCGTCGGCGACATCACCTCCGACGAGTGCGAGCTCTCCTGGATCAGCCAGGGTGACGTGGCGCCGCTGCTGGCCGCCTTCCCCCGCCTGGAGGAGCTGGCCACGCGGGGCGCCGCCAGCGCCCTGGGCGCGGGCGGCCTCAGACTGCACGTGCCCTCCCACACCGGCCTGCGCTCCCTCACCCTGGAGAGCGGCGGTCTGCCGGGCCGGGTCGTGCGCGAGGTGGCGTCCTCGGGCCTGCCCGCGCTGGAGCACCTGGAGCTGTGGCTGGGGATGGAGGACTACGGCCGTGACGTCCGCCCCCACGACCTGGAGCCGGTGCTCTCGGGCGGGGCGTTCCCCGGGCTGCGCTACCTGGGCGTGCGCAACGCCGAGGACGTGGACGCGTGGATCCCGGTGCTGGCCGACGCACCCGTGGTCAGGCGCCTGGAGGTGCTGGACCTGTCCCTGGGCATCCTCACCGACAAGGGAGCCCGGGCACTCGTCGAACGCAACGAAGCCTTCGCCGGTCTGCGCAGGCTGGACCTGCACCACCACTTCATGAGCGGGGAGACGGTGGAGCGGGTGCGGGCCGCGTTCGCCGGAAGCGGGGTCGAGGTCGACCTCTCCGAGCCGATGGAGCCCGAGGACTACGGAGACGGCGAACTGGAGTACTACACCGCGGCGGCGGAGTAGCCGGGACGCTGGGGAGCCGGGCAACCGGACCGCGCACGGCGGGGACGGGCCCGCGCGACACCTCACGCGGTGACGGCCTCCACGAGGGCGCTGCGCTCACCGGGCTCCTCGGGGCGCAGCGCCCGGGACACCCCGACCAGGTCGGCGGGCGTGCCCGGCTCGGGGCGCAGGCCCGCCACCGTGCCGTCGCCGAGGTGTGTGCGCAGCTCGCTCGGGTGGCCGTCGGAGTGGTGCACGACCACCGCCTCCTCCCCCAGGTCGCGGCACCACGTGCCGGGGAAACCGCAGCCCGCGCGCAGCACGGTATTGGCCGAACGCGCGTCGTTCCAGGTCAGTACGTGCAACGGGGCTCCGTCCTCGTCGCGGTAGGTCAGGCGCAGGCCGCCTTCCACCTCGTGCACCTGGGTCAGCGACCAGCCCGGGTGGTCCAGCACCGCGATGGTCTGCTCGAAGGACATGATCTGCGTGCGCGAACGCTCGTCGGCCGCCCGCGCGAGCACCGCGTCGCCCGCGGCGGGCAGCGCCGCGAGCAGGCCGGCGACCACCGCCACGGCGGGCAGCACCCCCGGCCGCCAGCGGCCGGACGGCCGGTCCACCAGCATCGACGCGCCCATGCCCAGCGTCGCGACGGCCCCGGACAGGAAGGCGGTGTTGGCTGTCGTCCCCCAGGGCAGCGGCATGATCTCCGGGGCCAGGAACGTGACGACCACGGGCGTGGCCATGGCGGTGGCCGTCACCAGCGCGGCCGACGCGGAGGGATGGTTCACACCGGATCTCTCCAGCCACTGGGACCCCAGCCAGAACATGAGCAGGACGCCCCCGGCGACCACCGGCGCGAGCAGCAGCACCCCCTGGCCCGCGCCGCTCATCGTCAGGGCGCGGGCGGTGTCCCAGACCCCCACGGGGAACAGCGACATCAGCGGAGCCCCCACCAGGCACAGGGAGAGGACCGCGCCGACCGCGGCGACCCGAGGCCGGCCCGAGGGTGCTCGTGGCAGCACACCGTCCAAGGCCGCATCATCCTCCCGGCGGGAATGACACGTTACGCCTGTTGTGTCTTGGGAGCCAGATGTGCCAGGCGGGATTTCGGCTTGACCCCGACGGCCCCGGAGTCGGCGGCGGACCAAGAACCGGTGATCGGCTCCCCCGCGGGGGTGAACCGCCGCCCCGGCCGGCTCCCCCGCTGCGCCCTACTCGCCCAGCTGGCGGCGGAACGGCCTGCGCGCGGTGTTGAACTGCGCCCAGGACGGGTCGAGCTGGCTGCGCAGCTTGACCTCCCCCTCGGACCAGTCCGTCAGCACGGCCTCGAACTCGGGCAGCACACCCGAGTCCGGGTCCAGGTAGTAGCGGTAGTCGCGCCTGCCGCCCACGGTCTGGCGCATGAACAGCGCGCCGTTGTCCCCCAGCACACCCGAGATCCGGGCCTCCAGGTCGTCCAGCGCCGAAGCGGAGGCACCGGTGGGCAGCCTGTCCTCGTCCGTGTGCGTGTACGGCACGACCACCTGTACGAAGAGCGTGAACGCCGGGAAGTCGCGGCGGGTCAGCGGGTGGCGGAGCAGGATCTCCACCGCGCCCTGGAGGGGGATGCGCCCGTGCAGCGTCGCCCAGCCGCCCGAACCGCCGAGCATGTCCGCCATCTGCCGCACCACGGCGGGCATCGACGTGGGCGGCAGCGGGTCCAGCGGCGGCTCGTCCAGCGGAGCCGTCTCGCCGATCCACCGCACCCGGTCGTCCTCGCCCAGCGCCAGCAGGGTGACGTGCTCGGCCACTGCCGCGCGCGTGCTCTCGGGCAGGAACATGTTGTCGGGGTGGTACACGCCCACCTCGACCTTGCCTGTCGCGTGGTCGACCCGCATGGACACCGACACGTGCGACAGGTCGAGCTCGTGGTCGTCCAGGTTGACGGTGGCGGACAGCTGGTCGTGGTCGGCGGGCCGCACCGGCTGGAACAGCCACCGGGAGTCCTCGGGGGCCGAGCGCGCCCAGCGCTCGGACAGGATGCGCGCCTCCTCCGAACCGCCGGGGCGCAGCGTCAGGGTGTAGGCGGGGCCGTCGGTCAGCCGGGACGGGTCGTCCAGGGCGGCCAGCTGCTCCAGGAGCTTGCCCGGGTCCACGTCGGCCGACAGGTCGAGGTCCTCCAGGCCGCTGCTCGGCTTCGGGGCGCGGCCCACCTCCCACTCCATGTCCGGGTGGATCGAGCGGACCAGCGCGGTGACGCGCTCGGACACCTCGGCGGGCACGGGCTGGTCCGACTCGACCGCACTGGCCAGGGCCTCGCGTTCGGCGGGCCAGGCGTCCCAGAAGGCGGTGACTGAGGAGGTGGAGTCGGCGGAGCGGCGACGACGGAACAGAGCCATGTCCCAATTTTCGCAGAAGCGGACGACCACACTCGCCGTCGCGGCCGGGGTAGCGCCCACCGGACGGTTCCCCGTCCCGGGGGCGGCGGCCGGGCCCCGTGCCGGGCGCTGCCGTGCACCGACCGGGTCTCCCCGCGTCCCTGACGCGCGTTCCCGTCTCCCCGGCGCGTGTTTTCCGTCCCCCCGGCCGGGGTTTCTGTCTCCCCACTAGCGCATACCCTGGACCCACTATGACTTTGCGTGTACTCGCCGCCATGTCGGGCGGGGTCGACTCCGCGGTCGCCGCGGCCCGTGTGGCCGAGGCCGGCCACGACGTCACCGGTGTCCACCTGGCGCTCTCCAAGAACCCGCAGTCCTACCGCACGGGCGCGCGCGGCTGCTGCACCGTGGAGGACTCCCACGACGCGCGGCGGGCCGCCGACGTCATCGGCATCCCCTTCTACGTGTGGGACATGTCGGAGGAGTTCGACCGTGAGGTCGTGCAGGACTTCGTGGCCGAGTACGAGGCGGGCAACACCCCCAACCCCTGTCTGCGCTGCAACGAGAAGATCAAGTTCGAGGCGGTGCTGGACCGGGCCGTCGCCCTGGGCTTCGACGCCGTGGCCACCGGACACCACGTCCGCAAGGTCGACGGGCGCCTGGTGCGCAGCGTGGACGCGGCCAAGGACCAGTCCTACGTGCTGGGCGTGCTCAACGCCGAGCAGCTGGAGCACGCGGTGTTCCCGCTGGGGGACTGCACCAAGGACGAGGTGCGCGCGGAGGCCGAGCGGCGCGGCCTGTCGGTGGCGGACAAGCCCGACAGCCACGACATCTGCTTCATCGCCGACGGTGACACGGCGGGCTTCCTCAACCGGCGCATCGGCGAGAGGCCGGGGCCGATCCGGGACGAGGACGGCACGGTGGTGGGCACGCACAACGGCTCGCACACCTTCACCGTGGGCCAGCGCAAGGGCCTGGGCCTGGGCGGCGCCGCACACCCGCGGTACGTGCTGTCCATCGAGCCGGTCGACAACTCCGTCACGGTGGGGCCGCGGGCGTCCCTGCGGGTGGACGCCATCACGGGCGTGCGCCCCGTGTGGAGCGGCAGCGAGCCCCTGACCGAGCCGACCGACTGCCACGTGCAGCTGCGCGCCCACGGGGAGGTCTACCCGGCGAGCGTGTGGCAGCGCGAGGGCGACGGGGGCCCCGAGCTGGTCGTCCGGCTGGCCGAGCCCGCCACCGGCGTGGCCACCGGACAGGCCGTGGTGGTCTACCAGGACGACACGGTGCTGGGGTCGGCCACGATCTCCGCCACCTCCAGGACCGGGGCCGCGGTCTGACGGACCGCCCCGCCCGGCGGTCCGGGGGCGCCCTGAGGGGCGGTCCGGGGGGACCGTCCGGGAACGCGGCGACGGCCGGAGTGGGACGCCCCACCTGGTTCGTCGCCCGCGATCCCTTGCCGAACTTAGGTAAGGCATAGCATAGTTGCGGGGCGAGGTGAGGGGGCCTGCCCATGCCGGAGTTCGATTTCCTCGACGGCCAGCCGTTCTGGATCGTCTACTTCACGCTGCTCGGCGTGGTCCTGTGCCGTGCCCAGGCCACGTACTGGATCGGCCGCGGCCTGGGCGCCGGGGTGACCCGCAGCCGGATGGGCGCCAGACTCGGCCCCCGGCTGGACGCCGCCCGGCGGCGCATCGACCGCTACGGCGCGCCCGTGGTCACCCTGAGCTTTTGCACCGTCGGCGTGCAGACCGCCGTCAACCTCGCCGCGGGCGCCATGCGCATGCGCTTCCTCCGCTACCTCGCCGCGATGTTCGTCGGCTCGCTGATCTGGGCGGGCCTGTGGGGCGTGGTCATCGGCGGCCTGGTGGGCACCTGGTTCTCCCTGTTCCTGGACTCGCCGTGGGCGGCCCTCGGCGTGGCCGCGCTGGCCGCGGCGGTCGTGGCCGTGATGGTGCTGCGCTCCCGCCGCTCCCGCGCCGCCGACGGAGCCTCCGAGGAGTCAGGGGACCCCGCTGAGGGGGCCTCCGGCGCCGCCGGGGGCGGGAGCGCCGACCAGGACGGCGCCGACACGCCCGGGAACGACGGCGTCACCGACTCCCGCCGCGCCTCCGCGGGTTAAGCGTCGGCGTGTCCCGCCGGTAGCGCCTCCCGCCTCTCGTTGCCCTAACCTTGGGCGATGTGAGCGAACAGCACCCCTACCCCTGGCCCGCCGCGTCCTCCACCGGGGTCGGGTCCTGGCCGGGAGAGGACCCCGACGAGGCGATGCGCACCGTCCTCGGCGAACTCCCCGACCTGCCGCACCTGCCCGAGCTTCCCGCGCGCGGCGTCGGCGCCGACATGGTCGGCCGCACCGGCGGCCTCCTGGTGGAGTTCCCCGTGGAGGTCCAGCCCAGCGGCTGGCGGGTCGCCGACAGCCCCGGGCGCGACCTGGGCCGCGCGGCCAGCCTCATGTCCTACGACCTCGACGCCCTCACCGAGCACGCCCACGGCTTCACCGGCACCCTCAAGGTGCAGGTCGCCGGGCCGTGGACCCTGGCGGCGTCGGTCGAGCTGCGCAACGGGCAGCGCCTGGTCTCCGACCCGGGGGCCTGCCGCGACCTGGCCGAGTCCCACCTGGAGGGTGTCCTGGCGCACCTGGCGGAGGTCCGCAGGCGGGTCCCCGGCGCCCGGCTCCTCGTCCAGGTCGACGAGCCCTCCCTGCCCGCGGTCCTGCTGGGCGCCCTGCCCACCGCCAGCGGCTACGGCCGTCTGCCCGCCGTCGACCGGGTGCGCGTCGAGGCCGTCCTGCGCGTCCTCTTCGCCGCGATCGCCGACATCGGGGCCGTCCCCGCCGCGCACTGCTGCGCTCCCGGAGTCCCCGTCGACCTGCTGCGCCGCAGCGGCGCCCGGGCGCTGAGCCTCAACGCCCTCCTCCTCACCCGCGACCACGACGAGACGGTCGGCACGGCCGTGGAGGCGGGCATCGGACTCCTGCTCGGCGTGGTCCCCTCCAGCGACGACGGCACGCCCGCGCAGGCCGCCCGAATGTCGGACCCCGCCGCTACTGTCGATCCTGTTCGCGAGTTGTGGAACCGGCTGGGATTCTCCCCCGACCTGCTCTCCCGCGCGGTGGTCACCACGCCCATGTGCGGGCTGGCGGGCGCTTCTCCCGGCCACGCGAGGGCGGCCCTGAGCGCCTCCCGCGCCGGTGCCCGGGTCCTGCGGGACGAACCCCGAAGGTAGCGCCCGCAGCAGGCGAGCACGAGAGCGAGAAAGGTACCGAGTGAGCGCGCCCGACACCACCACCGACATCCCCGACGAGGTTCGCGCCCGGCACACCGAGCTGTGCCAGGAACTGGACGACCACAGTTACCGGTACTACCTGGGCACACCGGTGGTCTCCGACGCCGAGTACGACACCCTCATGCGCGAGCTGGTCGGCATCGAGGACTCCTACCCCGCCCTGGCCACCCAGGACTCGCCCACGCAGAAGGTCGGCGCGCCCATCAGCGTCGACTTCGCCGCGGTCGAGCACCTGGTGCGTATGGAGAGCCTGGGCAACGCCTTCGACGTCGACGAGCTCAACGCCTGGGCCGACCGGGCCAGTGCGGAGGTGCCCGTCAACGGCTACCTGTGCGAGCTCAAGATCGACGGCCTGGCCGTGGACCTGGTGTACGAGCGGGGACGCCTCGTGCGCGCCGCCACCCGCGGCGACGGCCGCGTCGGCGAGGACATCACCCTCAACGTGCGCACCATCGGGGTCGTCCCCGAGCGCCTGGACGAGAGCGTGCGCCCCGCGCCCGAGCTGCTGGAGGTGCGCGGCGAGGTCTTCCTGCCGGTGGAGGACTTCGGCAAACTCAACGAGCGCATCACCGCCTCGGGCGAGCACACCCCCTTCGCCAACCCCCGCAACGCCGCCGCCGGGTCGCTGCGCCAGAAGGACCCCCGCGTCACCGCCACCCGGCCGCTGTCGATGATCGTGCACGGCGTGGGCGCCTACGTTCCCGCTGGGTATGGCGAGGCAGACGGAGGTTGGGGTGTTGACGCCCCTGCGGGCGCCCCAGAGGATGTGAAGTTCACCAGCCAGTCGCAGGCCTACCGACTGCTGGGGGAGTGGGGGCTGCCGCTCAGCGACCGCTACCGGGTCGTCACCACCATGGACGAGGTCCGCGAGTACGTGGGGTACTACGCGGCCCACCGCCACGAGCCCGCCTACGAGATCGACGGCATCGTCATCAAGGTCGACGACTTCGCCCTCCAGCGGCGCCTGGGCTCCACCAGCCGCGTCCCGCGCTGGGCGATCGCCTACAAGTACCCGCCCGAGGAGGTCACCACCCGCCTGCTCGACATCAAGGTGGGCGTGGGCCGCACCGGGCGCGTCACCCCCTACGGCGTCATGGAGCCGGTGGTCGTGGCCGGTTCCGAGGTCGAGTTCGCCACCCTGCACAACGCGCGCGAGGTCGAGCGCAAGGGCGTCCTCATCGGCGACACCGTCGTGCTGCGCAAGGCGGGCGACGTCATCCCCGAGATCGTCGCCCCGGTGCTCGACCGCCGCGACGGCACCGAGCGGGCCTTCGCCATGCCCGAGACCTGCCCCGAGTGCGGGACCCCGCTCGGTCAGCAGAAGGAGGGCGACGTCGACCTGCGCTGCCCCAACGCCCGCTCCTGCCCCGGCCAGCTGCGCGAGCGCCTGTTCTTCGTGGCCAGCCGCAAGGCCCTGGACATCGAGGCGCTGGGCTACGTGGCCGCCACCGCACTCACCCAGCCGCTGGAGCCCGCCCAGCCGCCGATGCGCGACGAGGGCGACCTGTTCGACCTCACCGTCGACATGCTGCTGCCCATCCGCACCCACGTGCTCGACCCCGACACCACCGAGCCCAAGACCGATCCCAAGACCGGCGAACCCAAGGTGGTGTCCTTCTTCGCCAACAAGAAGGGCGAGCCCAAGAAGACGGTCGAGAAGCTCTTCGAGCAGCTGGAGGAGGCCAAGTCCAAGCCGCTGTGGCGGGTGCTGGTGGCGCTGTCCATCCGGCACGTGGGACCGCGCGCGGCCGAGGACCTGGCCCGCCACTTCCGCTCCATGGACGCCATCCGCGCGGCCAGTGAGGAGGAACTGGCGTCGGTCGACGGCGTCGGCCCGACCATCGCCGCCTCCATCCGCGAGTGGTTCGCGGTGGACTGGCACGCCGAGATCGTCCGCAAGTGGGCCGACGCCGGGGTGCGCATGGAGGACGAGGACGACGGGTCCAGGCCGCGCCACCTGGAGGGGGTCACCGTCGTGGTGACCGGGTCACTGGAGGGCTTCAGCCGCGACGGGGCCAAGGAGGCGATCGCCGAGCGCGGCGGCCGGGCCACGGCGTCGGTGTCCAAGAAGACCGGGTTCGTGGTGGTCGGCGACAGTCCCGGCTCCAAGTACGACAAGGCCGTCAAGCTGGGGGTGCCGGTCCTGGACGAGGAGGGCTTCCGCGTCCTGCTGGAGGCCGGTCCCGACGCGGCCGCGGTCAAGCGCATCAACCCCGCGCCCGAGGAGCCCGGGGCCGAGGAGGCCACCGAGGCCCAGGCCGGGACCGGGTCCGGGTCCGGGTCCGGGTCCGAGGCGGACCCGGTCTCCGGAACAGCCGAAACGCAGGCAGCCGAAACCGCCGCCGACGCCGAGACGGCGGAGGCTGCCAGGGGCGACGCCTGAGGAAGACGGACCGCAACCGCTGACCACGGCCGCGGGACCCGGGGTGTACCGGGCCCGTGGCCGTGTCGGACCCGCGTACCTTTTTGGGGATCTCTCACCACACGCGGCCCCGCCTTGGTTAACTGATAGTTCCCGGCAAGCGACAGTTGGTGACGAAACCACGTAAGGTGGACGGTAACGCACAGGATGCGGGTGTATCCAAAACCAGGATTCGGCCATGAGGGGTGGCCGGGTACTGGGAACCCCGAGCAGGAGCGGCGGCACCGTCCGGCGCCGCCGTACTCCGCGGCCCCCTCACAAGGACCAGGCATGAAGGATCCCCACAGCACACGGGACATCGGTCCCCGGGTCGGGACACCGCTCTGGCTGTACATGCTGGGCGCCACGGCCGCCGGGGCGGTCCTGCTGGTCGTCTCCGGCCTCGGGCTGGGGACGGGCGAGCTGCGCGCGCTCGCCGTCGAACCGCTCATCTGGGTTCTGCTGTGCATGATCGTCCTCGGCGAACTGCGCCCCCTCTCCCTCCCGGGCCAGGCACCCGGTGACGGCGTGCCCACCTCGCTGCCCTTCTCCCTCGCCCTCGTCATCCTCCACGGCCTGCCCGTGGCCGCCCTGGCCCAGGTCGTCGCCACCGCGGTCTCCGGGTTCGCGCGCGGCCACGCCCCCCACCGCATCGCCTTCAACGCCGCCCAGTACACGCTCTCGCTCGGCGTCGCCGACGCCGTCCTGCGCCTCCTGCTGCCCGGAGCCGTCCAGGGCACGTGGCTGCCCGCCGCGGGCGAGCTCCTGGCCGTCGCCCTCGCCGGGGCGGGCTACTTCGCGGTCAACCGCGTCCTGGTCCTGTGCGCGGTGGCCATGCACGAACGCGTCCCCCTCCGGCAGGCCATGTCCAAGGGTCTCGCCCAGCAGGTGCACGTCAACGGCGTCCTGCTCAGCCTCGCCCCGCTCGTGGTCGTGACCGCGACCCACTCGGTGCTCTACGTCCCGCTGTTCGCCCTCCCGCTCGGCGCTCTCTACACGAGCGCCATGCTGTCGGTCAAACGCGACCACCAGGCCAACCACGACGAGCTCACCGGCCTGGCCAACCGCAAGCTCCTCACCCTCCGCGCCCACGAGGAGGTCGCCCACGCCCAGCAGCGCGGCGGCAGCGTCGGCCTGCTCCTGCTCGACCTCGACCGGTTCAAGGAGGTCAACGACACCCTGGGCCACCCCACCGGCGACCGCCTCCTCCAGACCGTCGCGCGCAGGCTCACCCACAGCGTCCGCCCCGGAGACCTCGTCTCCCGTCTGGGCGGGGACGAGTTCGCCGTCCTGCTGCCCCAGGTCCGCGACAGCGCCTCCGCGTGCGAGGTGGCCTTCCGGCTGCGCGGCGCCCTCGCCGAACCGGTCCGCCTGGACGGCATGGACTTCGACCTCCAGGCCAGCATCGGCATCGCCCTGCACCCCCACGACGCGCCCGACTTCGCGCTCCTCATGCAGCGCGCCGACGTGGCCATGTACGTCGCCAAGGCCGACCGCACCGGCGTGGAGTCCTACGACCCCGGCAAGGACCGCAACTCCACCGCCCGGCTCAGCCTGTACACCGAACTGCGCCGCGGCCTGTCCGAGGGCGCCCTGGAGATGCACTACCAGCCCAAGGTCGACCTGGGCGACGAACGCCCCATCGGCCTGGAGGCCCTGGCCCGCTGGCGCCACCCCAGCCGCGGACTGCTCTCCCCCGAGGAGTTCATGCCGGTCGTGGAGCAGTCCAACCTGCTGCGCGCCTTCACCGGCCAGGTCCTGGACATCACCCTGGCCCGCGCGGCCCGCTGGCACGCCGAGGGCCTCGACCTGCCCGTCGCCGTCAACCTCGGCGTGCGCGAACTGCTCGACCCCGCGCTGCCCGCCACCGTCGCCTCCGCGCTGCGCGAGCACGGCGTACCGGCCGACCGGCTGGTCCTGGAGATCGGCGAGCACGCGCTGATCACCGACACCGACGCCGCCACCTCGGCCGCCCGCCGCCTGCGCGACCTCGGCGTCGGCCTGTCCCTGGACGACTTCGGCACCGGCCACTTCACCCTCGCCCAGCTCGCCGGGCTGCCCCTGGACGAGGTCAAGATCCACGAGTCCTTCACCGCCCGCCTGGTGGACCGGTCCGACAACGGCCACACCGTCGTCCGCGCCGCCATCGCCCTGGTCAAGGCGCTGGGCATGCGCGCCACCGCGGAGGGCGTCCAGAACGCCGAGCTCGCCCGCGCCGCCCGCGACACCGGCTGCCACGCCGCCCAGGGCCACCACTTCGCCGCACCGCTGACCGCGCGGGAGGTCGCCGACTGGGTCGCCGCCCACGACGGCGGGACCGCGGCGGGCACCCGCGTCTGACCGGGGAGCCGCCGAGCGGCGAGGACCCCGTGGAACCCGTACCGCCCGGCCGACCGGCGTTCGCGGACCGACCGGCGCCGGGACCGGCACCGGAGCCATAGGATTGGTCCCGATAGTCCTTCCGCCGAAGAAACGGTTCGCATTCCATGACCGCCATCACCCGCGATGAGGTCGCGCACCTCGCCCGGTTGTCGCGGCTGGCGCTCGACGAGAGCGAGCTCGACACGCTCGCCGCCCAGCTCGGTGACATCCTGACCGCCGTGGCCAAGGTGCAGGAGGTCGCCCAGGGCGACATCCCGCCCAGCTCGCACGCCCTGCCGCTGACCAACGTCTACCGCCCCGACGAGGCCAGGCCCGGCCTCGCCCACGACCAGGCGCTGGCCGGCGCCCCGGCGGTGGAGAACCAGCGCTTCCGGGTTCCGCGGATCCTCGGAGAGGGTGAGTAGTGGTGAGCGACGTCATCAGCCTGACCGCCGCCGGACTCGGCGAGGCCATCCGGGAGGGGCGGGTGTCCTCGGAGGAGGCCACCACCGCCTACCTGGACCGGATCGAGTCCGTGGACGGTGAGATCAACGCCTTCCTGCACGTGCGCCGCGAGACCGCGCTGGAGCAGGCCCGCGCGGTGGACGCCCGCCGCGCCGCCGGTGAGGAGTTGGGCCCGCTCGCCGGTGTCCCGGTCGCCCACAAGGACGTGTTCACCACCAAGGACATGCCCACCACCGCCGCCTCGAAGATGCTCGAGGGCTGGCAGCCGCCCTACGACGCCACCGTCACCGCGCGCCTGCGCGAGGCCGGGCTGGTCATCCTGGGCAAGACCAACATGGACGAGTTCGCCATGGGCTCCTCCACGGAGAACTCCGCCTACCAGGTCACCCGCAACCCGTGGGACACCGACCGCATCCCGGGCGGCTCCTCCGGCGGCTCCTCCGCGGCCGTGGCCGCGTTCGAGGCGCCCCTGGCCACCGGCACCGACACCGGCGGCTCCATCCGCCAGCCCGCCGCCGTGTGCGGCCTGGTCGGCGCCAAGCCCACCTACGGCGGCGCCTCCCGTTACGGGATGATCGCCTTCGCCTCCTCCCTGGACACCCCGGGCCCGTTCGCGCGCAACGTGCTCGACGCCGCCCTGCTCCACGAGGCCTTCTCCGGGCACGACCCGCGTGACTCCACCTCCATCGACGCCCCGGTCCCGCCGGTCGTGGACGCCGCCCGCCTGGGCGACGTCGACGGGCTGCGCGTGGGCGTGGTCAGCGAACTGGACAGCGACGGCTTCCAGCCGGGCGTGCGCCAGCGCTTCCACGAGACGCTGGAGCTGCTGGAGTCCCTCGGCGCGAAGATCGTGGAGCTGTCCTGCCCGAGCTTCGACGCCGCCCTGTCGGCGTACTACCTCATCGCGCCCAGCGAGTGCTCGTCCAACCTCGCCCGCTTCGACGCCATGCGCTACGGCCTGCGGGTGGGCGACGACGGCACGCGCAGCGCCGAGGAGGTCATGTCGCTGACCAGGGCCCAGGGTTTCGGCCCCGAGGTCAAGCGCCGCATCATGCTGGGCACCTACGCCCTGTCGAGCGGCTACTACGACGCCTACTACGGCAGCGCCCAGCAGGTGCGCACGCTGATCAAGCGCGACTTCGACGCCGCGTTCGAGAACGTGGACGTGCTGGTCTCGCCGACGACGCCGACCACGGCGTTCCCGATCGGCGAGCGCTCCGAGGACCCGATGGCCATGTACCTGGCCGACCTGTGCACGATCCCGTCCAACCTGGCCGGGAACGCGTCGCTGTCGGTGCCGTGCGGCCTGGCCCCGGAGGACGGCCTGCCCGTCGGCTTCCAGATCATGGCCCCGGCCCTGGCCGACGACCGCACCTACCGGGTCGCGGCGGCGGTCGAGCGCGCGCTGACCGAGCGCGACGGCGACCTGCTGGCCCGCAGCCCCTACGCGGTCGCCCGCTAGGAGCCAGCGGCCGCGACAGCGTCATCCGAGCGCCCGCCGTCCCCGGGGAGGGACGGCGGGCGCCGTGCTGTCGGTACCCGGGAGCCCCCTGGGGCCCGCCAACGGCTCCGCGCGCTTCGGAGGAGAGGCCGCCGGGTTCCGGAAACCAGCGGGGCGTTGTCCACAGGCGGAATCCGGGCTGGTGGGGTGTCCGCACGCGGCTCTAACGTGGATATCGGGGGGTCCCCGGGGCTTCCCGGTTTCGTGCTGCCCTCGCGCCGTTCCGGCGGCGGTCATGGGCGCCAACGCCGAGGGCCCGCCCCGGAACTGTTCCGGAACGGGCCCTCGGTCACGGCCGCCCCGCGGCGGCCGGAGGGGGACTAGCCCTCCAGGTCCTGGCTGTCGGTGGCCTTGCGCCTGCGGCTCAGGTAGAGGGCGCCGCCGCCCGCGCCGAGCGCGGCCACACCGGCGGCGACCAGGCCGACGAGCGCGCCACCGGTCACCGGCAGACTGGGCTCGTTCTGGTCGTCGGCGGGCTCGGACGGCTCGTCACCGGGTTCGGAGGGCTCGTCGCTCGGGGACGGCTCCGGGCTCTCGGGCTCGCTGGGCTCGGGGGACTCCGGCTCGCTGGGCTCGTCGGTGGGGGGCGGGGTCTCGCCGCCGCCGGTCCAGGAGACCGAGGCCGAGGCGGAGACGGTGACCTCGCTGTCCTCGGCGGTGATCAGGGTCTGGGTCGGCTGGTACTCCTCCTCGCCCTTGAACAGGCGGCCGGACTGCACAGTGGCCGTGGTCTCCAGGGAGAAGGAGGCGGTGCCCTCCGCCGCGCCCTCCGGAACGGCCAGGCCGACGGTGTCACCGTTGTTGACCGTGGTGACGGGCTCGCCGCTCTCCAGGTCGACCAACTGGACCTCGACGCCCTCGGGGGCCTGGACGCTGACCTCGATGCCGTCCTCGTCGCTGGTCTCGACGAGGAACTCACCGATCGTCTCGCCCGCGCTGCCGGTGGCCTCGTGCGGCGTGATGCTGAGCGTGGGCTCGGGCTCCTGCTCCAACTCCACGGCCTCGTCCACCAAGTAGCGGTAGGTCTTGGTCACCGCACCGTTGTCGACCCTGCCGCCGACGTTGGGGTTCGCGGTGACCCGGGACAGCTCCGTGCCGTTGCTGAAGTGCCAGATCGCCGCCTGCGTCGCGGTCAGGGCCTCGGCGTCGGTCAGCCCCCTGACCTGGGCCGCATCGGCCAGGTCGGCCGCGCTGATGCTCGGGTAGCTGTTCTGGAGGATCCAGTGGACCTTGCCGGGCGCGGCGAAGTCGCCCTTGCCGGGGTAGTTGGCCCACTCGTCCTCGAGGTACCAGGCCTGGTCGACGATGTCGGTGCTGAAGTCGATGCAGTAGGTCGTGAGAACGTCGCCGTTCTCCAGACGAAGGTCGAACAGACTGGCACTGGTGGGCTCGGCGCCCTGCATGGTCACGATGTGACCGCTCTGCGCGGTGGCAGGGTACTGGGCGCGGACGGAGCCCTCGTAGGTCTCCACGGGGTCGGCGGAGGCCGGAGCGGCGAGCCCGAAGGCGAGGAGCGCGGCGGCGGAGGCGGCGAGAGTCGCGCGCCCGACGGAATGGGGGAGGGACACGTACGTCACGTCTTTTCCTGTGGGGATGTCACGGTGCCAACCGAGCCGTCCGCCATGACCGGTCGCCGTACGGCGGACGGTGGCGGTCGGCTGTCGGGGGTGGCCAGGTCAACAGCGGTGTGCGGAGTGCCACGGAAGGGGCGGGAGACCGTCCGGCCGGGGGAACCTCTCCGGCGCGGTCGGTTGCGGGGACGGGCCCGGACCCGAGCCCGGGCCACAGCGGAAAGCTGTTAGCGCCCGTCCGATATTAGCGATATGTCCTGTCCCCTCCAACCCCGTGTTTCCGGGATCGCGTACCGGACCCGAAGAGGGTCGAGGGGCGTGCACAGAGAGGACGCCGAGTTCCCGTTCCGGGTTGTCCACAGGCGGGAACCGGATCTGGTGCGGCGTGTTCGCGCAGGTCTAACGTGGATAGCGGGGGGTCCCCAGGGGCTCCGGCTCTGTGCTGCCCTCACACCGGTACACCGGGTCCGCGCACCCTCTTCGCGTGCCAAGCCGTGTGGAGGCGACCGGCGACGACCGAGGGCGCTCCCGGTCCGTCACCCCCGGTTCACCGGAGTTTCTCCGCTCGGCCTCGCCTGCCCGCCTCTCACCCGGCTTCCACCGGGACCGGACCGGTTCCGGTCCGCCCGACCTCCGCGGTCCCGGGTCCTCCAGGATCGGGGGCGGGGGCGAGAAGGAGAATGCTTCTACGTCGGCCACCATGGGGGAGTATGGGTGCATAAAGAACGATATGCCCCTTTTTTTGATGGAGAGAAGTGAACGCTGACATGGGCACCGCCAGCGCCCGCGATCCCGGCCGGGCCGCTCCCACAGGCGTCGGGCGCCTCGGGCGCGGTGCCGCCCCGCTGCTGGGAACCCGGGTGCGCCTCCGGGACACGGCGCTCCTCGGCGCGGTCACGGCGGTTTCCGGGGCGCTGCTGCTCGGCGCGGGTCTGCTGGCGGTCACGTTCGCCGCCGCGGACTGGACGCCCGTGGCCCGGATCGCCCTGGCGATCGGTCCTCTGGTGCTGCTCACCCCGCTGGCGGCCTGCGCCGCGGGCCACATTCTTCTCATGCGACGCGGACCGCGCCTGACCCTGAGCGACGTGGGTCTCACCAGGCCGAACCGCGTCCCCCTCGGCCTCCTGCTGTGGGTCCCCCTGGCCATCGTGTCCGCGGCGCTCTCTACGGGCGCCGCGCTCGGCGTGGCCTCCCTCCTGGGCTCGGGGGAGGGGGCGGACGGCTCCTCGTCCTCGACCTCCTCCAGCCTCGTGGCGGACCTTCCGCTCCCCGCGGGCATCACCATGGCCCTGGGCTCGGTGCTGCTCTTCCCCTTCGTCGAGGAGGTCCTCTTCCGCGGCATGCTCCACGGCGCCCTGTCGCGTCACGTGGCGCCGTGGGCGGCGGTCGTGCTCTCGGCCGTCGTGTTCTCCCTCGTCCACGTGGCCCCCCTGCTGATGCCCTACACCCTGGTCCTGGGCCTGTGGCTGGGGTGGCTGCACCGCCGGTACGAGTCCATCATCCCGTCGGTCGTGCTGCACTGTTGCAACAACGGGCTGGTCGCGGCCATCGCCCTCGGCGGGCTGTGACACCGCGGCGGGCGGGGGCCGCAGCCCCACACCCGGCGGTGCCCGCTACGACGCGGCGGCCTGGGCGATGGACTGGGCGTGCCCCCGGAGGTTCTGCCAGTTGATCCACGTGACCACGCGGTTGGCGATGGCCCGGTGCTTCAGGCCGTTGCGCCAGGCCCGGCGCAGGTGCAGCCTGGAACGGTCCCCCAGCGGTTCGATGAGGATGCGCAGTGCGAGACCGCTGTCGTCCTGCGTCCAGGTGACCTCACGGCCGGGGACGCTGTGCGTGATCGACTCCCTGACCGCCTTCTCCGTGGTGCTGTTGGTCAGCTCCACGACGCCGTCGCCGAGCTGCCGCGACGAGACGGAGGCCGGGTCCCACTCGCCCCGGCGCTCCGGGTCGCTGACCAGTTCCCAGACCCGTTCGGGCGACACGGGCACCTCAAGGTCGTAGTTCGTGTACTCCCAGCCCTCGGGCGGCTGTTCGGAGGTGTCGGCGCCGTCCGCCGGGGACGGCTCTGGAGCCTGCGGTCCCTCCGCCAGCTCGCCGAGGTCGCGGCGGATCTTGTCGGTGTCCACGCCCAGCCGGTCCAGCACCCGTCGCACCCGGCCACCCCCGTCGTCGATCAGCGCCGCGAGCAGGGCCGTGTCGCCCCCGGCCAACGGGATGTCGTACTCAAGCTCCTCCAGTCGGGGAGTGAACCGAAGCCACCCCTTCGGATCCTCGCCGGACGGAGCCGGTACGGGTACGTCGACCCCCAGCAGGGCGAGGTCCTCGCGGAGGATCTCGTCGATCGCCGAGCGCGCTTCGGTCAGGCCCACCCCGGAGTCCATGAGCAGACGGGCACCCGGACCGCCGGTGACCAGCACTCCCAACAGCAGGTGCTCGAAGCCGACTTCGGCGTGGCCCGCGCGGGCGGCCTCGCGGTTCGCGGCCCCGGAGGTCGCGATCCGGTCGAAGCCCCTGTTGATCAGGCCCTGTTTCGCCGACGGGTTCGTCATCGTTGACCTCTCTTGCTTTCGGTTGCATCGACGTGGCTCAGCCGTTTTCCGTACTTCTTGTGGACGGCCTGACGGGTCACCCCGAGCGCGGCGGCTATGGAGCTCCACGACTCACCCGACCGCAGTGCCTGTTCGACCTGCCGCAGCTCCAGGGAGTCGACCACCGCGCGCAACGAGGCGACGGCGCGCAGGCCCTGCACGGGGGTCGAGGTGTCCGAGGCGGTGGCCGCCAGCTGTACCGCATCCATGGCGTCAACCTAGGTTGCGCGCCCTCGCGTTGTCAACCTGGGTTGCGCGACTTCTGCTGCCGTCCTGGGTCGCGCGCGTGTCGGTGCACACCCGCGCGGCAGGCGGATTCCGTGCCCTGACCCGGCTCCGGGCCGCCCCGGCACACGGCCGTCCGCCCGCCTTCCCCCGCCGGACAACACGAAGGGCCCGCTTCCGTGGTCTCCCACGGAAGCGGGCCCTCAGGCTCCACCGTCCTCGGACGGCGGGAGGGGTACTAGCCCTCCAGGTCCTGACCGTTGGCGGCCTTGCGCTTGCGGCTCAGGTAGATGGCGCCGCCACCGGCGCCCAGGGCGGCCACACCGGCCGCGACCAGGCCGGCGAGCGCGCCACCGGTCACGGGCAGAGTCGGCTCGTTCTGGTCGTCGGCGGGCTCGGACGGCTTGTCAGCGGGCTCGGAGGGCTCGTCGCTCGGCTCCGGGCTCTCGGGCTCGCTGGGCTCGGGGGACTCCGGCTCGCTGGGCTCGTCGGTGGGGGGCGGGGTCTCGCCGCCGCCCACGGTCCAGTCGGCCGAGGCGGACGCGGACACGCTGGTCTGGCCGCCCTCGGCGGTGATCAGGGTCTGGGTCGGCTGGTACTCCTCCTCGCCCTTGAACAGGCGGCCGGTGGCGACGGTCGCGCTGGTCTCCAGGGTGAAGCTGGCCTGGCCCGCCTCGGCGTCGGCCGGGACGGAGAAGCCGACGGTGTCACCGTTGCCGACCTCGGTGACGGGCTCACCGGTCTCCAGGTCGACCAGCGTGACGCCCTCGGGGGCCTGCAAGTCGACCGGGATGGCGCTGGCGTTGGTCTCGATGAGGAACTCACCGACGGTCTCGCCGGCGGTGCCGGAGGCCGTGCCCGGGGTGATGCTCAGGGCCGGGGCGGGCTCGGCGGTCTGCGGCAGCTCCTCGGCGTTCTCGATCAGGTAGGCGTAGACCGCCTTGATCGCGTCGGAGTTGCCCTGCTCCTCAAGGGTCACGCCGTTGCTGAAGTGCCAGATCGCGGCCTGGGTGGCGCCCAGGGCGTCCCGCTGGCTCAGGCCCTCGACACCGGCGTCCGCGCCCAGCTCCTCGGCGGTCTTGGCCGGGTAGGCGTTCTGGAGGATCCAGTGGACCTTGGCGGGCGCGGCGAACTCGCCCTTGCCGGGGTAGTTGGCCCAGTCGTCCTCGCGGTACCAAGCGCCGCCCTGGATGTTGGTCTCGAAGTCGATGCAGTAGGTCGTCAGGACCGTGCCGTCTTCGAGCTTGAGGTTGAAGAGGCTGGTGCCGATGGTGCCGCCGCTGGTGGCGACGTCGCTGCCGTCCTCGGCGTTGTCGAGGTACTGGGCGCGGGCGGAGCCCTCGTAGGTCTCCGCGGGGTCCGCGGCCGCGGGGGCGGCGAGGCCGAAGGCCAGGAACGCGGCTGCGGTGGCCGCCAGGCCGGTGCGGCCGACGGTGCGGGGGAGGGAGGAGTTGCTCAAATTGTGTCCCGGTGTGTTCTAGGGGTAACCGGATGGAAGAATGCCTTCCCAAAGGGCGTCGGGAACCGATGGGACGGACAACGGTGGCCACGGCGCGACGGTCGCCGGAGAAAAACCGGTGCCGCCTGCTGCGTTCACCCGTTCCGGGGGGTCACCACGTCGGGGTCGGATCGTGGCGCCGTGTGGGGTGGGCGCGATCTTCCGGTAGGGCTCGCTGTGACGCGGGAGCCGGTCGCGCTCGCCGTGGGTGCCAACGCTCGCCTGATACTAGCGATCCCCTTCGCCACTTCCAAGCTGGTTCGCGGAAAATGTGACCGGATACGGGCAGGAAAAAATTCCTCGCAGGTAGATCCGCATTATGGCCAAAAGCTATGCAACGAAAGCGGGAGTTCCGCGTCCCCGAACGCGGTCAGTCGCGTCGTTTGCGTCCCACGACCAGGATGATCAGGCCTGATACCACCAGAGCCCCCGCGATGATCAGCAGACCGGACAGCCAGGTTCCGGTGACGGCCAGATCGTCCTCGAGGATTCGGTCCTCCGCTGTGGGAGATACCACCTCGGTGGGAACCTCCTCCTCGGCGGCCTCGTCGAGGGCGGGGGGCTCCTCCTCCGGCACGGGCTCCGGGCTCGCCCCGGCCACCGCCTCCTCGGTCTGCTCCGGGTGCCACGTGAACGTCGCGGTGGCCGAACTCGTCGCCGAACCCGCCTCCGCGGTCACCAGGGACCGGGTGCGCACGCCGTCCCTGCCGGTGAACAGGCGCCCCTGCGGCAGCGGGAGGTCCCGGCCGTGCAGGTGCAGGGTCGCCACTCCCGCCGGGACCGACGGGTCCACGTCCAGGAACACCCGCTCGCCGTCGCTCGTCTGCGTGACCTGTTCTCCCTCGGCGTCGACCAGCCACGACGCCGGGGCGCCGCGCACCGACACCGACACCGGCTCCGCTCCGGAGCTGTGCACGGTCAAGGGCCCCAGCGGCTCCTCGGGGGCGACCGCCTCCACGTGGGACGGCGACACCGCCAGGGAGCGGGAGACGGTGTTGTCCGCCGCGGACGCGCTGCCCTCCAGCAGGTGGTCGTACAGGGCCATGACCGCGGGGTCGTTGGCGCCGGGATCCGGCTGCACCCCCTCCAGCACGTGCCACAGGGCGGCCTGGGTACCCGCGATCGCCCGGGCCTCGTCCAGCTGGGACAGGTCCGGTCCCTCCTGCAGGGACTCCATGTCGACCGTCGGATAGGAGTGGGAGACGATCCAGTGCGCCCTGTCGGCGGGATCCGTTTCCTGTGGGGTTTCGGTCCACTCCGGAACGTCGGACCACGCTGACTCCACGTAGGCGGCGTACGGCTGGACCTCCTCGTCCGCGGTCACCGTGTAGGCCCGGACCGAGGCGTGCTCGGCCACGCGCAGACTGAACAGCGCCGTGTCGATCTCCCGGCCGTCGGCGAGCACGAGCAGCGCGCCCTCGACGGGGTCGCGGTCCACGCGTGAGAAGTCGTCGGCGCTGGCCGCCGGGGCACCGAGCAGGGTGCCGATCAGGGCCGAGGTGGAAAGCAGCGCGGCGTACCGACGCAGGATGCCGGACATGCTCGTGCGCTCCCGTGAGAAGGCGGCGGCCACACTGTGGGGCCACCGGCGAAATCGTCTTCCTGGGCCACCCAGACTAACGGTCCGGCACCCGGGGGCAGCGGACATTCCCCTGACAGCGTCCCAATCGTGTACTGGCCGTGATGTCCGGTGACCCGGTCGTGACTCCGCTGTAGGGCACCCCACTCCCGCGCGCTCGGTAGGCTGAGCTGGAAGGTATGTCGTCTACGGAAGCGGGTTTGCGGCGATGGCCCACGCGGTACGTCCCAGCTCTGCCACGAACAGCGGTCCTGCGCCGGTGGCCTACGAGCAGGCACTGGCCAGGTACGAGCCCGTGCTCGGCCTGGAGACCCACATCGAGCTGGGCACCGCCTCCAAGATGTTCTGCTCCTGCCCCACCGCGTTCGGCGCCGACCCCAACACGCAGGTGTGCCCGGTCTGCCTGGCGCTGCCCGGCTCCCTGCCGGTCGTCAACGAGAAGGCGGTCGAGGGCGCCATCCGGCTGGGCCTGGCGCTGAACTGCTCCATCGCCCCCTGGGGCAGGTTCGCCCGGAAGAACTACTTCTATCCGGACATGCCGAAGAACTACCAGATCTCCCAGTACGACGAGCCGATCTGCGTCGACGGCCACCTCGACGTCACCGTCGACACCCCCGACGGCCCGCGCGTGTTCCGCGTGGACATCGAGCGGGTCCACATGGAGGAGGACACCGGCAAGACCTCCCACGTGGGCGGGGCCACCGGCCGCATCCACGGCGCCGACTACTCCATCGTCGACTACAACCGCGCGGGCATCCCGCTGCTGGAGATCGTGACCAAGCCGGTCACCGGCACCGGTGAGCTGGCGCCCCTGGTCGCCCGCGCCTACGCCGCCGAGCTGCGCGACCTGGTCCGCTCCCTGGGCATCTCCGACGTGCGCATGGAGGAGGGCTCCATGCGCTGCGACGTCAACGTCTCCGTCAACCCGCGCGGCGCCTCGGAGTGGGGCACCCGCAGCGAGACCAAGAACGTCAACTCGCTGCGCTCGGTCGAACGGGCCGTGCGCTCGGAGATCGAGCGCCAGGCGGGCGTGCTCGACGCCGGGCAGAGGGTCGTGCAGGAGACCCGCCACTTCCAGGAGAACACCGGCCGCAGCATCTCCGGCCGCTCCAAGGAGGAGGCGCAGGACTACCGCTACTTCCCCGACCCCGACCTGGTGCCCGTCGCGCCCTCCGAGGAGTGGGTGGAGGAGCTGCGCGCCACCCTGCCGGAGCTGCCCGCCGCCAAGCGCGCGCGTGTCCGCGCCGAGTGGGACCTCACCGACACCGAACTGCGCGACCTGGTCAACGCCGACGCCATCGACCTGGTCGCGGCGACCGTGGCCGAGGGCGCCCCGTCGGCCGAGGCGCGCAAGCTGTGGCTCAACGAGCTCTCGCGCCGCGCCACCGAGCAGGAGGTGGAGCTGACCGCCCTGCCCATCACCCCGGCGCAGGTCGCGCGCGTCATCGCCCTGGTCGCCGAGGGCACGCTCACCAACAAGCTCGCCCGCCAGGTGGTGGAGGGCGTGCTGGCCGGTGAGGGCGAGCCCGACGCCGTGGTCGAGGCCCGCGGCCTCAAGGTGGTCAGCGACGACGGCGCGCTCGGCGCGGCCGTGGACGAGGCCATCGCCGCCAACCCCGACGCCGCCGACAAGGTGCGCGGCGGCAAGGTCGCCGCGGCCGGTGCCCTGGTGGGTGCCGTGATGAAGGCGACCCGCGGCCAGGCCGACGCCGGACGCGCCCGCGAACTCATCCTGGCCAAACTCGGCGCGAGCTGATCCGTTCCGGCGGCCTCCGTACGGCACCGGGCCTCCCCGCCCGGTGCCCCTCGGCCTTCCCCCGCGGCGGACGCACTCCGAAGACGGCCGCCGCGGACGGCCGCTCCGGGGAGGCCGTGCCCCTTGCAGTCCGGTTCGTCCTGTTCTGTCGGTGTGAGGTGGCACCCTGCATGGGCCGTGGTCGGCCGGGTGGACGGGAGGGGTCCGGGGCCCCGTTCCGGGAACCGCACCGCGCTCCGCGCGCGGTGGCGGGTGTCCCGCGGGGGCCGCGACGCGCCGGGACGGGTACCGGACGGGCGGGGCGCGGGCATCACTGTGGGTGATGGTTCCGTCGTCATCTCTCATCCGGTCCTCAATCGCTGTGTGACCTTGGTTGCGTAGGGTTGCGACGCACGGGGACGTGTACGGTCCCCCGGGCCGTTCCGCCACCGGCCCGTCCCAGTCCCGCGAGATCCTGGGCGGCAGACGCGGTGCCGGGCGCTGTGCCGCGCCCGGACTCGAACGACGCGAGGTGGGTGCTCCATGTCCGAGGAGAGAGCGTGACCGCGGCGGTACGCCGCGTCGACCGTGACGCGCCCACTGGGAGGTCGGTAATGGGAACCCGGGCACGCCGCCTGTGGATCGTGGCCTTGGTGGCGCTGTTCCTGCTCTACCTCGTGGGGACCCTCATCCCCTCGGCGCAGAGCAGTGTGACCGCCGCGCTCGGCGAGTGGCCCACGTCCGTCGCGGCCGGTGCCGCCGGGCTGTCGCTGCTCTACGCCTCGCGCCGCTGGGCGGCCACCGGCGCCGACCGGGACGCCCACGCCGACGGCGCGGACGGACCCTCCGCGCTGCGCCACCTCGGCTTCGCCGCGCTCGCCTGGTGCGCGGGTGGCGTCACTCACGGTCTGATCCGCCTGTTCAGCTCCGCCACGGCCCTGTCACTCACTCTGGGTGACCTCTTCGCCCTCGCGGCCCTGCCACTCTTCGTGATCGGCTTCACCAAGTTCGCGCCGTGGCCGGGCGGCCTGCGGACCGCCGTGCGCCACGTCACCGACAGCTACGTGTGCGCCGCCGCGGTCTTCTCCGTGGTGTGGCTGCTGCTGTTCTCCCCGCTCTACCAGGAACTCGGTGAGGGCGCCGGGTTCCTCGGCTTCGCCCTGGTCTACCCGGTCGCCGACATCGTCGTGCTGTGCCTGCTCGTACCGCTGGTCTTCATGTCGCCGCACAGCACGCGGCGCGCGGTGCTGGTGGCCATCGGCGCACTCATCGTCATCGCCGGGGCGGACATCCTCGGCGCGCTCACCCGCCTGACCGGCCCGCCCGTCCTCGGCGGGGTCGAACACCCGGTCAGGTTCCTGGGCTTCGCCCTGCTGGGCGCCCTGCCGTGGCTCGTGGAGCACCGGCCCGGCACCGACCCGCGCCGGATCACCGGTCGGGGGCTGTACCGGTTCGCGCCCGAGCTCGCCGCGATCGGCGCCGTGTTCGCGGCCGCCGTGGTGCTGACCGTGGCCGGGGTCCGCCTGGCCGGGGTGGCGCCGGTGCTGCCGCTGGCCGCGGGCACCGCCGTGGTGGTGCTGCTGGTGCGCATGGTGGGCATGCTGGAGGAGAACGCCACCCTCTCCCGCATGGTGCGCAACCGCGAGGTCCACTTCCACGAGCTGGCGCGCAACAGCGGCGACGTGATCCTCGTGCTGGACCGCGACGGCGGCGTGAACTACGTCAGCCCGGGCACGGCCGAGGCCTTCGGCTACCGGCTCGACGACGTGCTCGCCGCCCCGGTCACCGCGCTCATCCACCCCGAGGACCTGGGGCGCACCAAGGCGGTCACCGACCTGTTCTCCGAGCGCGGCGCGCAGGGTGTGCACATGCGGCTGCGCGTGCGGGCGGCCGACGGGACCTGGCGGCACACCGAGTCCACCATGTCCCTGTACGAGCAGCCCGGCGAGCCCGACCGGCTGCTGGTGACCACCCGCGACATCAGCGCGCAGGTGGCGCTCCAGGACGAGGTGGAGCACCTGACGTTCCACGACGGTGTGACCGGCCTGCCCAACCGGGCCTACCTGGAGGAGCGGGCCAGCGACGTCCTGGCGCACCGGGCGATCAACGAGGAGCCCGAGGGCGAGGTCGCGGTGATCTTCCTGGACCTGGACGGGTTCACGGCGGTCAACGACTCCGCCGGGCACGTGCGCGGCGACCACCTGCTCGGCCAGGCGGCCCGCAGGCTGCGCGGCGAGGTGGACTCCGACGCGACCCTGGCGCGCTGGGGCGGCGACGAGTTCGCGGTCCTGGTCGAGAACGTGTCCCGGGCCCAGCGGGTGGTGGACCTGGCCGAGCGCCTGGGGCGGGTGATCGCCTCGGAGCCGTTCCCCGTCGCCGACCGGGACATCATGCTGACCGCCAGCATCGGCGTGGCCTTCGCCGAACCGGTCACCGACAGCGGCGAGCTGCTGCGCAACGCCGACGTGGCCATGACCCGCGCCAAGGAGCGCGGGGCGGGCCACGTGGAGGTGTACGCCGCGCACATGCACGACACGGTGGTCTCGCGCCTGGAACTCCAGATCCGTCTGCGCGAGGCGCTGGCCAAGGACGAGTTCTTCCTGGAGTACCAGCCCGTCGTGGACCTGGGCAGCTCCCAGGTGACCTCGGTGGAGGCGCTGGTGCGCTGGGACCGCGACGGCGAGACGGTCGGCCCGGAGGGCTTCATCGGCGCGGCCGAGGAGTCGGGCCTGATCGTGCCGCTGGGCGAGCGGATCCTGCGCGAGGCCTGCGGGAAGGTCGCGGTGTGGCGGGTCTCGGACTGGGACATCGGCCTGTCGGTGAACCTTTCGGTCAAGCAGGTGCTGTCTCCGCGCTTCGTGGAGTCGGTGGCGGGGGTCCTCGCCGAGACGGGGCTTCCGGCCGAGGTGCTGACCCTGGAGGTCGACGAGGAGGTCCTGCTCGACGACGGCGGGGAGGCCGTGCAGCGCCTGGGCGAACTGCGCGAGCTCGGCGTGCGACTGGCCATCGACGACTACGGGATGGGCTACGCGTCCCTGGCGCACCTGCGCAGGCTGAGCGTGGACGCGATCAAGATCGACCCGTCGTTCGTGGCGGACCTGGGCCGCGACGACACGGTCACGCTGCTCACGCACACGATCATCCAGCTGGGGCGCGACCTGGGCGTGCAGGTGGTGGCCGAGGGCATCGAGCGCCCCGAGCAGCTGGAGCAGCTGCGCGCGATGGGCTGCGACCACGGCCAGGGGTTCCTGGTGGCCCGGCCGATGCCCGCGAGCGGTGTGGAGTCGCTCGTCGGCGGCGAGGCCGGGGCCAGCCTCTGAGCCGGTCCCAACGCGGACCGCGGCTCCGTCCGCGACCGCCCGGAACTCCCTGGGGGAGATCATGTCTGTGCGTGACTACGGATTCCGGACCGAACTGATCGGCCGTCCCTCTCGTGAGGGCCGTGCCGAGGGCAAGGCCGCGGCGATCCTCGGCGTACTGGACGCCCGGGGAATCGCGGTGCCCGACGAGGTGCGCGACCGGATCACCGCGTCCTCGGATCTGGACGAGCTGGACCGGTGGGTCCGCCGGGCGGCCAGGGTCGACGGCGCGGAGGACCTCTTCCTCTGAACGGGCGGACGGGCGTGCGCTTCCCGCGTACCCCGTCCCACTCCTCGGACCCCGGCCGCCGCCCGTGCGGTGTGCGTCACACGCAACCGGGGTGACTTGTCAGTATTCTCCCAGTTCACAGGGGTTGTCGTGTCGCCAGGTGGGGCCGCATTCTGACATTTCCGTCTCAAATAACGAGACAATATGTCGTTCTGGTTGACGGGCGGCCTCTCCGTCGGCCAATGTGGTGAACGTGCAGAGCAACTCCCTGATTCTCGTACTTGGTCGGCGCGCAGCCCGCTGAGTTTCTTCTGCTGCGCGCCACCCCTCAACCGCCGTCGGCGGTGGGGGTTTTTTTATTGCCAGGCCCAGAGCCAGACCCACCAGGCCAGAGCCCCCGTGCCGCTCTGACCCTCGCTGAAGGATCTTGAGATGACCGAGCAGATGACCGGCGCCCAATCGCTGATCAGGTCGCTGGAGCAGGTCGGCGTTGACACTGTCTTCGGGATTCCCGGCGGCGCCATCCTCCCGGCCTACGACCCGCTCTACGACTCGGCCAAGGTGCGCCACATCCTCATGCGCCACGAACAGGGAGCAGGTCACGCCGCCGAGGGCTACGCCTACGCCACCGGCCGCCCGGGGGTGTGCATGGCCACCAGCGGGCCCGGCGCCACCAACCTGGTCACCCCGCTCGCCGACGCGCACATGGACTCGGTCCCGATGGTCGCCATCACCGGCCAGGTCGCCTCCCCGATGATCGGCACCGACGCCTTCCAGGAAGCCGACATCTGCGGCATCACCATGCCGATCACCAAGCACAACTTCCTGGTCAAGGACGTGCGCGAGATCCCGCGGATCGTCGCCGAGGCCTTCCACATCGCCTCCAGCGGACGCCCCGGCCCCGTCCTGGTCGACATCTCCAAGGACGCCCTGCAGAACTCCGCCGAGTTCGTCTGGCCCGAGCGCCTCGAACTGCCCGGCTACCGCCCGGTCACCAAGCCGCACGGCAAGCAGGTCCGCGAGGCCGCCCGCATGATCGCCGAGGCCCGGCGCCCGGTGTTCTACGTCGGCGGCGGCGTCCTGCGGGCCGGAGCCTCCGCCGAACTGCGCGTTCTGGCCGAGCTCACCGGCGCACCCGTCGTCTCCACCCTGATGGCCCGCGGTGTCTTCCCCGACAGCCACCCGCAGTCGGTGGGCATGCCCGGCATGCACGGCGACGTCGCAGCCGTCGGCGCCCTCCAGAAGGCCGATCTCATCGTCGCCCTGGGCGCGCGCTTCGACGACCGCGTCACCGGCCGCCTGGACAGCTTCGCCCCCGACGCCAAGATCGTCCACGCCGACATCGACCCGGCCGAGATCTCCAAGAACCGCCACGCCGACGTGCCCATCGTCGGCGACTGCCGCGAGGTCCTCGCAGACCTGGTCGTGGCCGTGCGCGCCGACCAGGAGAAGGGGCGCCAGGGCGACTACGGGGCCTGGTGGCAGCAGCTCAACCGCCTGCGCAACACCTACCCCAAGGGTTACGAGGCCCCCGAGGACGGCAGCCTGTCCCCGCAGGCCGTCATCGAGCGCCTGGGCAAGGTCGTCGGCCCGGAGGCCACCTACGTGGCGGGCGTGGGCCAGCACCAGATGTGGGCCGCCCAGTTCATCGACTACGAGCGCCCCGGCTCCTTCGTCAACTCCGGCGGCCTGGGCACCATGGGCTTCTCCGTCCCCGCCGCGCTCGGCGCCAAGGTCGGCGACCCCGACCGGACCGTGTGGTCGGTCGACGGCGACGGCTGCTTCCAGATGACCAACCAGGAACTGGCCACCTGCGCGATCGAGGGCATCCCGATCAAGGTCGCCGTGGTCAACAACGGCAACCTGGGCATGGTCCGCCAGTGGCAGACCCTGTTCTACGAGGGCCGCTACTCCAACACCGACCTCCAGACCTCCCCGCGCGACGAGAAGGTCCGCATTCCCGACTTCGTCCGCCTCGCGGAGGCGTACGGTTGTGTCGGCCTGCGCTGCGAGCGAGCCGAGGACATCGACGCCACCATCGAGAAGGCCATGGCGATCAACGACGCCCCCGTCGTCGTGGACTTCACCGTCAACCACGACGCCATGGTCTGGCCGATGGTCGGTCCCGGCGTCAGCAACGACAACATCCAGTACGCGCGCGACATGGCGCCGAACTGGGAACACGAGGACTAAGAGGAACAGGCGAAACCACCATGAGCAGTCACACGCTTTCCGTTCTGGTGGAGGACACCCCGGGTATCCTCGCCCGCGCCTCCGCCCTCTTCTCCCGTCGAGGCTTCAACATCGACTCGCTCAGTGTGAGCAACACCGAGTACCCAGGACTGTCCCGGATGACAATCGTGGTCAACTGCGACCTCCACCCCTTGGAGCAGGTGACCAAACAGCTCAACAAGCTGGTCAACGTCGTCAAGATCGTGGAGATGGACACCACCGCGTCGGTCCGGCGCGAGCTCCTGCTCGTCAAGGTCAAGGCCGACGCGTCCAGCCGCACCCACGTGCTACAGACGGCCGAGCTGTTCCGCGCGCACGTCGTGGACGTCAGCCCGGACGTCGTCGTCATCGAGGCCACCGGCGACCCCGCGAAGCTCGATGCCCTGGTCAGGAACCTGGAGCCGTTCGGCATCCGGGAACTCGTCAAATCAGGGCTGGTCGCCCTGGGACGCGGACCCCGGTCGATCACCGACCGATCCCTCCGCACGGTCGAGCGCAGCGCGTAGCAGTGTTTCCTGACTCGCTCCGCTCGCTGGTCCGGGCGCCTGGAGAACGGGAACCTTCGGCGCCTACGGCGTGTTGGCTCGTTCCTCGCGAACACGCCCCCGTCGCCTCCAGAACCCCGTAGGCGCCCGAACCTCGACCCGGGGCCCGGGCGCACACGGACCCCACCGCGTCCCACACGAAACTGAGAAACAAGGAGCAACCCCAAGTGGCAGCACAGATGTACTACGACGACGCCGCGGACCTCTCGCTCATCCAGAGCAAGAAGGTCGCCGTGATCGGCTACGGCAGCCAGGGCCACGCGCACGCGCTGTCGCTGCGCGACTCGGGCGTGGACGTGCGGATCGGCCTCGCCGAGGGGTCCAAGAGCCGGGCCAAGGCCGAGGAGGAGGGCCTGCGCGTCCTCACCCCCGCGGAGGCCACCCGCGAGGCCGACGTCGTCATGATCCTGGTCCCCGACCACATCCACCGGGACCTGTACGCGGCCGAGATCGCGCCGAACCTGGAGGCGGGCAACGCCCTCTTCTTCGGCCACGGCTTCAGCATCCGCTACGGCCTCATCACCCCGCCCGAGGGCGTGGACGTGGCCATGGTCGCCCCCAAGGGCCCGGGCCACCTGGTCCGCCGCCAGTACGAGGCCGGGCGCGGCGTGCCCTGCCTGGTCGCGGTCGAGAAGGACGCCAGCGGGCAGGCCTGGGACCTGGCGCTGTCCTGGGCCAAGGGCATCGGCGGCACCAGGGCGGGCGTGATCAAGACGACGTTCACCGAGGAGACCGAGACCGACCTGTTCGGCGAGCAGGCCGTGCTCTGCGGTGGCACCGAGGAGCTGGTCAAGGCCGGTTTCGCCACCCTGGTCGAGGCGGGCTACCAGCCGGAGATCGCCTACTTCGAGTGCCTGCACGAGCTCAAGCTCATCGTCGACCTCATGTACGAGGGCGGCATCTCCAAGATGAACTGGTCGGTCTCGGACAACGCCGAGTACGGCGGCTACACCCGCGGCCCGCGCCTGATCACCGAGCAGACCCGCCAGGAGATGCGCAAGATCCTCGGCGAGATCCAGGACGGCTCCTACGCCAAGGAGCTCATGGACGAGTTCGACGCCGGACAGCCGACCTTCACCAAGCGCCGCGAGGCCGAGCAGAACGAGCAGATCGAGAAGGTGGGCGCCGAGCTGCGCCCGCTGATGAGCTGGCTCAAGGCCTAGTTCCTCTGGGGGCTCCGCTTCGCTTCGGCCCGCCCGTCGCCCGCCGTCGCCCGCAGGGGCGCTACGCGACGAGGCGGGCTACCGCCCTCAACGGACGCGAAGCGCAGTACTTTCGTTGTTCGGGCGCCCGGAGAGCAGGAACCGGGTTGAAACGGGCACAGGGGTGCCTCCGGCGGGACGGCTCGTTCCTCGCAGTCTCACCTCCAGCCCCTCCAGAACCCCGTGGGCGCCCGAACAAACCCCCTTGCGCTGAGGCCCGTTCACAGGACGGACTCCAGGGCCGGGGGCCGGTGGACCACGGGGACGGGCGGCCCTTGGCCACCCGTCCCCGTCAGGCTTCCCTACCCCGCCGGTAGACTTTCGACCAGCCGTCACCCCCGATCCGGGCAGCGCCCACCACCTGCGCGGTCGGGCCGCACCACCCGAAAAGGAACCGTTGTGCCCAAACCCGCCGTACTCGTAGCGGAAAAGCTCTCGCCCGCCGGAATCGCGCTGCTCGAGGAGGACTTCGAGGTACGCCACGTCGACGGCGCCGACCGGTCCCAGCTCCTGCCGGCCCTCGCCGACGTCGACGCCCTCATCGTGCGCAGCGCGACGCAGGTGGACGCCGAGGCGATCGCCGCCGCCTCCCGCCTCCAGGTGGTGGCCCGGGCCGGTGTCGGTCTGGACAACGTGGACGTGGAGGCCGCCACCAAGGCCGGCGTCCTGGTGGTCAACGCGCCCACCTCCAACATCATCAGCGCCGCGGAGCAGGCCATCAACCTGCTGCTGGCCAGCGCCCGCAACACCGCCCCGGCGCACAACGCCCTGATCAACGGCGAGTGGAAGCGCTCCAAGTACACCGGCGTCGAGCTCTACGAGAAGACCGTCGGCATCGTCGGCCTCGGCCGCATCGGTGCCCTGGTCGCGCAGCGCCTGTCGGCCTTCGGCACCCAGGTCATCGCCTACGACCCCTTCGTGCAGCCCGCCCGCGCGGCCCAGATCGGCGTGGAGATGACCACGCTCGACGAGCTGCTGGAGCGCTCGGACTTCATCACCATCCACCTGCCCAAGAACAAGGACACGCTGGGCCTGATCAGTGACGAGGCCCTGAGCAAGGTCAAGCCCAACGTGCGCGTCATCAACGCCGCGCGCGGCGGCATCCTCGACGAGGACGCGCTCTACCGGGCCCTCAAGGACGGCCGTGTGGCGGGCGCGGGCATCGACGTGTTCGCCAAGGAGCCGTGCACGGACAGCCCCCTCTTCGAGTTCGAGAACGTGGTCGTGGCCCCCCACCTGGGCGCCAGCACCGCCGAGGCCCAGGAGAAGGCGGGCACCCAGGTCGCCCGCTCGGTCAAGCTGGCCCTCTCCGGCGAGTTCGTCCCCGACGCCGTGAACGTACAGGGCACCGGCGTGGCCGAGGACGTCAAGCCGGGTCTGCCCCTGACCGAGAAGCTCGGCCGCGTGTTCACCTCCCTGGCGGGCACCATCGCCAGCCGCATCGACGTCGAGGTGCGCGGCGAGATCGCCTCGCACGACGTCAAGGTGCTGGAGCTGGCCGCCCTCAAGGGCGTGTTCGCCGACGTGGTCGAGGACACCGTGACCTTCGTCAACGCCCCGCTGCTCGCCAAGGAGCGCGGTGTCGAGGTCAACCTCGTCACCAGCGACGACAACACCGACTGGCGCAACCTCATCACGGTCCGCGGCGTGCTCGCCGACGGCACCCGCGTGTCGGTCTCGGGCACCCTGACCGGCCCCCGCCAGGTCGAGAAGCTGGTGGAGATCAACAACTACACCATGGAGATCGGCCTGGCCGAGCACATGGTGTTCCTGTCCTACGAGGACCGGCCCGGCGTGGTCGGCACGGTCGGCGCCCTGCTGGGCGAGGCCGGTGTCAACATCGCGGGCATGCAGGTCATCCGGGACCAGGAGGGCGGCAAGGCGCTGATCGCGCTCACCGTGGACTCCGCGGTGCCCGACGAGACCCTCGCCTCGATCTCCGCCGAGATCGACGCCGACATCAGCCGCCAGGTCGACCTGGAGGACTAGGGGACCCGGGAGTCCTCTCCGGTGGCCGCGACAGGGGCCGCACCGCATCCGGCGCTCACGGGCGCCGCGTGCGGTGCGGCCCCTCGTGCCGTCCGGGGACCGTGCGGCGCGGTGAGCTGTGTGCGCTTCGCGGCTTTTCTTCATATTTCTGTTGTTATGTCGTAGGCCCGAGACCCGAAGCAGGTGGGCTCTGACCAGCCACGACGCCAGGCTGTCTCGCATGGTGAGAAACCCTGGCCATATAGTTGGACATCCGATATTCTGAGGTCCTAGGAGTCAGCGGCACCGGTTCCACAGCCGGACGCCGCCGCCCGGCGCCGCGAGTGCCCCCACCCGGGGCCCGTGCGGGTGTTCCACGGCAGTCGATCCCGCCGGGGAAGCTCCTTTCCGCCGTGGACACCGCCGCCCACGTTCCGCGCTCCGCCGCCGTTCGGCGCGATCCGTCCCGAACCCCGGTCCCGTAGTGCACACCGCCGCAGAGCATTCCCTGGCCGCGCCGTTCCCGGCTCCGGTCACGCAACGCATCCGGAGGATCGCATGTACGACATGATCGAGTACCCGTCCGCGCCCGACTCCCAGGACGAGATCAACCGCGCCCTGCAGGACGCCCTCAACCGGCGGGCCTGAGGCCCGGTCCCGGCGACGGCCGCGCGAACCCCCGGCCGGAGGCACCCGCACTCCGCCGGGGCGGTAGGGTTGTCTCATTCAGTGTTCATCCTGGTCTCACCATATGAGAAGCGGCCGGTGGGGCCGTGTCGAAGCAGAGGCAGTCCGTATGGCAGCGCGCACCGTGAAACTGGCGGTCATTCCCGGCGACGGGATCGGTCCCGAGGTCATCGCCGAAGGGCTCAAGGTGCTGGAGGTCGCGGCCTCCCAGCACGACCTCGCCGTGGAGACCACCGAGTACGAGCTGGGTGCCCGGCTCTGGCACCGCACCGGTGAGACCCTGCCCGACTCGGTCGAGGCCGAGCTCGCCGGGCACGAGGCCATCTACCTCGGCGCCGTCGGCGACCCGTCGGTCCCCAGCGGCGTCCTGGAGCGCGGCCTGCTGCTGCGCCTGCGCTTCGACTTCGACCACTACGTCAACCTGCGCCCCGTCCGCCTCTACCCGGGGGTGGACAGCCCGCTCGCCGGCGTGGGCCCCGAGGACATCGACATGCTGGTGGTCCGCGAGGGCACCGAGGGCCCCTACGCGGGCGCCGGGGGCGTCCTGCGCAAGGGCACCCCGCACGAGATCGCCACCCAGGACAGCGTCAACACCCGCTTCGGGGTGGAGCGCGTCGTGCGCTACGCCTTCGACAAGGCCGCCTCCCGCCCCCGCCGCAAGCTCACCCTGGTCCACAAGGACAACGTCCTGACCTTCGCGGGTGAGCTGTGGCAGCGCGTGGTCCGGGAGGTCGGCGCCGAGTACCCGCAGGTCGCCGTGGACTACTGCCACGTCGACGCCGCGTCGATGTTCTTCGTCAACCAGCCCGCCCGCTTCGACGTGGTGGTCACCGACAACCTCTTCGGCGACATCATCACCGACATCGGCGCCGCCATCACCGGCGGCATCGGGCTGGCCGCCAGCGGCAACATCAACCCGGACAACACCTTCCCCAGCATGTTCGAGCCCGTCCACGGCTCCGCGCCCGACATCGCGGGCCAGGGCAAGGCCGACCCCACCGCCACGGTGCTCTCGGCCGCGACCATGCTGGAGCACCTGGGAGTGCCCGAGGCGGCCCGCCGGATCGAGGCGGCGGTCGCCACGGACCTCAAGACCCGCGCCCAGAACGGCGCGGTCCGCTCCACCTCCCAGATCGGCGACGACCTCGCCGCGCGAGTAGCCGAGCAGGGCTGACGCACACGCCGGAAGCCCTGCCCTTTCCCGAGGCGCGGCTGACGGCCCTGTTCACCTTCACCGTCGACGGGCGCGCCCGGGTTCCCGAGCGCGCCCGTCGCCGTGTCCGCGTGCGGCTCCGTTCCCCGAGCGGTGCCGCCCCCGCGTGCATCACTCCTGCTCTGGCACCGGGTGCGCTCTTCAGACAGACTAGATCCCAGGCCGGCGATGCTGCCGGCCTGATGCACCCGAGAGGACCACCGACACCATGAACAACGACACCACCACAAGCGGGTTGACGTTCGACATCCAGCTCTCCGACAGGCGGAAGACCCCGCAGGAACGAGAGGCACTGCTGGAGAGTCCCGGGTTCGGCAAGGTGTTCACCGACCACATGGTGAGCATCCACTACACCGAGGGGAAGGGGTGGCACGACGCGAAGCTGGAGCCGTACGGTCCGCTGAGCCTGGATCCGGCCACCGCCGCCCTCCACTACGCCCAGGAGATCTTCGAGGGCCTCAAGGCCTACCGGCACCCCGACGGCTCGCTCGCCTCCTTCCGCCCCGAGTCCAACGCGGCCCGCTTCAACCGCAGCGCGGCACGTATGGCGATGCCCGAGCTCCCCGAGGACCTCTTCCTGAAGTCCATCGAACTCCTCCTGGAGCACGACGGCGACTGGGTGCCGACCAAGGAGGACTTCAGCCTGTACCTGCGCCCGTTCATGGTCGCCACGGACGTCGGCCTCGGCGTCAACCACCCGTCCCGCTCCTACGTCTACCTGCTGATCGCCTCGCCGGTCGGTTCCTACTTCTCGGGCGGCGTCCAGCCGGTGACGGTGTGGCTGTCCAAGGACTACACGCGCGCCGCGCCGGGCGGCACGGGCGCGGCCAAGTTCGCGGGCAACTACGCGGCGAGCTTCCTCGCCCAGGCGCAGGCCGTGGAGCAGGGCTGCGACCAGGTGGTCTGGCTCGACGCCCGCGAGCACCGCTGGGTCGAGGAGATGGGCGGCATGAACCTGTGGTTCGTGTTCGGCTCGGGTGAGAACGCGCGGCTGCGCACGCCCCCGCTGACCGGGACCCTGCTGCCGGGCATCACCCGCGAGTCGCTGCTGACCCTGGCCCCCGACCTGGGCATCCCGGCCGAGGAGTCGCCGATCTCCACCGACGAGTGGCGCGAGGCGGCCGAGTCCGGCGAGCTCACCGAGGTGTTCGCCTGCGGCACCGCGGCCGTCATCACCCCCGTCGGCCGGGTGAAGGGCGACGACGGCGAGTTCACCGTCGGCGACGGCACCCCGGGCCCGGTCACCATGCGCCTGCGCGAGGAGCTGGTGGGCATCCAGACGGGCCTGCGCGCCGACAAGCACGACTGGATCACCCGGTTCTAGCGTGACCCCGGCGGGCCGTCCCCCCCCGGGCGGCCCGCCCCGGCTTTCCCTCCCCTCACCTCCAGTCCCGCCCCATCCCCCAGGAGTCCCCGTGTCCGCGTCCGAAGCCGCCACCGCTGTCGAGACCGCCGCCGTCGAGCCCTCCACCGAGGAGACGGGACCGGTGCGCGTCCCGAACCCCTGGCCCGCGCGCTGCGCCCTGGTCGCCGCCGCCGGTCTGGTGGTCGGCGGCCTGACCTACGGAACGGTGGCGGTCGCCGCGGCGCTGACGCCCCCGGCACCCGCCGCCTCACCGGAGTCGGCGGGCTCCGAAGCGCGGGAGGACGGCGACTCCGAACGGCGGACCGTGTCCCTGCTGCCCGACCCCGCGGAGGAGGCGGAGGCGTCGCAAGAGACCGCGGACACGGAGGGCCCAGGCGGCTCGGACGCAGCGGCCGACCCGGGCCCCGGAACGGCCTCGGGCGGGGCCGGGACCTCCGGCGGGACCTCCGGCGGGACCGGTGGCGCGGCTCCGGAGGGCGGGGTCGACCCGCGCGAGGAGATCCTGGAGGGCATTCTCAACAGCCCTCAGCCCCGACCACCGATCGTCAACGAGTGGGACCAGGAGCGCCTCGACGAGTACCGCGAGCAGCAGGAGGACGCCGTGGTCCCCGAGGTGGTCGAGCCGGACCCGGAGGACTACGCCGAGTTCTACGACACTCCCCACGCCGACTGACCGGCCGCCGCGTACCCCGGTCCCCGTGGAAGGCTCCGGACGGGTTCGGGTCGGAGACGGACGGGTGCCGGTTATGTCCGGTGTGAGAAACCACCGTCTCGAATAGTGGGACAATCTGCCGTTGAGCACCGGGAACTCCGCCATCGTGTGGCACACTGACCTCATGCCGTCTCAGGTGCTCATTATCGTGAGGCGCGCTGGCTGACCATCGGACGCCGCCAGCGCGCTGACCTCTCGTGTCCACGAGGGGTCTTTTTTGTTGGCGGGGCCCGGTCGGCCACACCACAGCATCCACCTTCGGGAGTTCCACCCATGAGGGACGACAGTTTCCACGTCTTCGACACCACGCTGCGCGACGGGGCCCAGCGCGAGGGGATCAACCTGCGGGTCTCCGACAAGCTGGCCATCGCCAAGCTGCTGGACGACTTCGGGGTGGCGTTCATCGAGGGAGGGTGGCCGGGGGCCAACCCCAAGGACACCGAGTTCTTCCAGCGGGCTTCACGAGAGCTGACGCTGGAGCACGCGCAACTCACCGCGTTCGGCGCGACCCGCCGTGCCGGTGTGCGGGCCGCCGACGACCCACAGGTGGCCGCACTGCGCGACAGCGGCGCACCGGTCGTCACCCTTGTCGCCAAGAGTGACGACCGGCACGTCGAGCGCGCGCTGCGCACGACCCTCGACGAGAACCTCGCCATGATCGCCGACACGGTGTCCCACCTGTGCGAACACGGCCAGCGCGTGTTCGTGGACTGCGAGCACTTCTTCGACGGATACCTCCACAACCCCGACCACGCGCTCGACGTGGTCCGCGCAGCCGCCGGGGCCGGGGCCGACGTCGTCGTCCTGTGCGACACCAACGGGGGCATGCTCCCCACCGACATCACCCGCGTCGTCACCGAGGTCCGCGAGGCCACCGGAGCACGCCTGGGCATCCACGCCCAGGACGACACCGGCTGCGCCGTCGCCAACACCCTCGCCGCCGTGGACGCGGGCGCCACCCACGTGCAGTGCACCGCCAACGGCTACGGCGAGCGGGTCGGCAACGCCAACCTCTTCTCCGTGGTCGGCGCGCTCACGCTCAAGCGCGGCCGCGAGGTCCTCCCCGAGGGCTGCCTGGCCGAGATGACCCGCGTGTCCACCGCCATCGCCGAGACCGTCAACCTCGCCCCCGACACGCACCAGCCCTACGTGGGGGTGTCGGCCTTCGCCCACAAGGCGGGGCTGCACGCCTCCGCGATCAAGGTCGACCCCGACCTGTACCAGCACACGGATCCCGAGCTGGTCGGCAACACCATGCGCATGCTCGTCTCCGACATGGCCGGGCGCGCCTCCATCGAGCTCAAGGCCAGGGAGCTGGGCCTGGACCTGTCCGGAGACCGCGCCCTGTCGGGGCGGGTCGTGGAGCGGGTCAAGGGCCTGGAACTGTCGGGCTACAGCTTCGAGGCCGCCGACGCCTCCCTGGACCTGCTGCTGCGCGAGGAGCTGGGGGAGCCGGTCCGCTACTTCGACACCGAGTCCTGGCGCGTCATCACCGAACGCCGTCCCCGGGTCGGCTCCAGCCCCCTGTCCAGCGACTACGAGAGCCTCACCGAGGCCACCGTCAAGCTGCTGGTCAAGGGCGAGCGCGTGATCGCCACCGCGGAGGGCAACGGTCCCGTCAACGCCCTGGACCGGGCACTGCGCAGCGCCATGGAGAGCGTGTACACCGCGCTGGCCGGACTGGAGCTGACCGACTACAAGGTCCGCATCCTGGAGGGCAGCTCCGGCACCAACGCCATCACCCGCATCCTCATCACCTTCAGCGACGGGTCGGGGGAGTGGACCACGGTCGGCGTGGGACCCAACGTCGTCGACGCGTCCTGGGTCGCCCTCGAACAGGCCATCACCTACGGGCTCCTCCGTCAGGGCTATCCGCAGGGCTGACCGGCGGCCCTCCCCGGGAGCCGGGTCCCGACTCCCGGGGATCGGACAGAGTGCGGGGGCAGGGCGGCAGCGGCCCCGTCCCCCGCGCCGCTTCCACTCCCCGTGCCGCCTCGCCGTGCCAGCTCGCCGTGCCCACTCAAAGCGTGTGCGCGCCGGTCGCCGCGTGCGTCCGTCCACGGTGTGCGCGGGCTGGTCCCGGCCTCCCCCCACGGCGGCCTGTCATCGCTTTTCGTGTCCGAATCGATACTCGGAGTCACCGAATCTGCGTGCGGTGTCGGGCGGAGAAGCACGCACGCCCTCGGGGCGGGCCCCTCAGTCCTCGGGGTCGTTCCCGGGGTGGACCCAGCCGTTGGGCTCGCATCCCTGGAGGCCCAGGGTCTGCTGCTGCATCACCGGGGCCGGTTCGCCCTCGCCGGGGCAGTCCACGTGGCCGTGGCCCAGGGTGTGGCCCACCTCGTGGTTGATCAGGTAGATCCGGTAGGTCTCCAGGTCGTCCTCGAAGTGGGGGACGCCCGACACCCAGCGGTTCTGGTTGATGATCGCCCGGTTCCCGTTCGCGCAGGACACGTACCCGTCGGTGTTCAGCGGGGCGCACAGCCGGTCCACGGTCTCCGGTGCCGCCAGCAGCACGCGGACGTCGGCGTCGTCGCCGTCCACCCGCTGCATGGCGCGCTCGCCGTCGTCGCCCCAGCTGCGCGGGTCGCCCAGGATCTCCTCCACGGCGGCCGCGAAGTCCTCGGACTCCCCGGGCAGCCCCTTCTCGACCTCCACGGCGAAGGTGGTCACCGGGCCGTCGCCCATGACGTCGCTCTCGCCCTCCAGCACGGAGAACTCGCCGTCGGCGCTCTCGACCTCCTCCTCCACGGAGCGGAGCAGCGGCGGCGCCTCTTCCTCCCCGGCACGCTCGCCGGAACCGGCGGAGGACTCCGGCCCGGGGGTGGTCCCGTCCGCCGAGTCCCGGTCCTCCGCGGAGGTGCGCCGGTCGCCGCCCTCCTCGGGAACCCCGTCGCCGACCGGTCCGGACGCGGAGGTCTCGGCGGGGTCGCCGAGGTCGGGCCCGTAGCCGGGCACGCTCACCATGAGCACGGTGGAGGACCCGGAGACCAGGCACAGACCCAGCGCCAGACCCATCGGGTACCGGCGGCGCTTGCGGTGCCGGGCACGGGGACGACCCCTGGGCGAAGCGGGCGTGGGCACGGGAATCAGCCTCTCGACGGCGGACGACGGACCCAGCATGCCAGAGTTCGCCCCAAGGAAAGGCCAAGGCAGTGTCCGGGAAGGCCAGGTGTGGGAGGGCATGGAATGTCCTGTGACCTTTTGGGGCTCTCATGCGTGTTGGTGCCGTCCGGGACGCGGTCGTGGTGTGTCCTTCGACTCCCCCCGGAGGGGTCCCGTCCGCTCCCGGCCGCCCGCCGCGCCGATACCCTTCAACCGCAAGCGAGACAACAGGGCTGCTGGGAGGCATCAGGTGCGCATCGCGCGGTTCGCGTCCGGTGACGAGGTCGGGTTCGGCCTGGTAGAGAAGGATTCCGACACAGGGGAGGAGTTCGTCGCCCGGCTGAGCGGCCACCCCCTCATCGGCGACATCCAGCTGACCGGCGAGCGGGCCAAGCTCTCCGACGTCCGGCTGCTGTCACCGGTGCTGCCGACCAAGGTGGTCTGCATCGGCAAGAACTACGCGGACCACGTCGCGGAGATGAAGGACGTCACGGGGGAGTCCACCGACGAGCCCGTCGTCTTCCTCAAGCCCTCCACCGCCGTGACCGGGCCCCACGACCCGATCTTCCGCCCCGCCGTCTCCGAGCGGGTGGACTACGAGGGCGAGCTGGCCATCGTCATCTCCCGCCCCTGCCGCGAGGTGCCGCGCGAGCGCGCCAAGGACGTCATCTTCGGCTACACCGTCGCCAACGACGTCACCGCCCGCGACCTCCAGAAGAAGGACAAGCAGTGGACGCGGGCCAAGGGCTTCGACTCCTTCTGCCCCATCGGTCCCTGGATCACCACCGGGATGAGCATCGAGGAGGCGCAGGACCTGGCCGTCACCACCACCGTGGACGGCCAGACCCGCCAGGACGGGCGCACGTCGCAGTTCATCCACGACATCCCGGGCATCATCGCCTACGTCACCTCCTTCATGACGCTGCTCCCCGGTGACGTGGTCCTCACCGGCACCCCCGCCGGGGTGGGCCCGGTCGAGGTCGGCCAGGAGGTCGCGGTGACGGTGGAGCGGCTGGGCACCATCACCAACCGCGTGGTGGCCCGCGACTGAGGGTTTTCCCGTCCGCGCCGATCCCGTACGCGGACCGGGGGGTCGGCGGCGCCCGCGCCGCCGGCCCGCGCACGAGTGGAAGGCAGTACGTTGACCATCCCCCGACGCCGCCGCACCGGCTTCCTCGTCCTGGCCGGTGTGCTCGCCCTCGTGCTCCTGGCCGCGGGGACCGCCTACTGGACGGCCGCGCGCACCGACGACGGTGAGGGCGGCACCGGCACACCGACAGGGGGAACCGTGAGCGAACCGCGCCGCATCATGCTGGCGGGCGACTCGATGACCCAGGGCGCCAACGGCGACCGGACCTGGCGCTACCACCTGTGGAACCACCTCTCCCCGCACGTGGAGGAGCTGGACTTCGTCGGCCCCTACAGCGACCCCGCGTCCCGCGACATGATCCTGCCGGTCCCCACCGCCGAGGACGAGGCGACGCCGAGCCCGGACGGCGACCCCGCCGAGGACTACCGGGAGGACGGCACGGAGCAGGACGGCACGGAGCAGGACGGCGCCGACGGGGGCGCTCCCGAGGCGGCCCCCTCCGCGCCGGGCCCCGACGAGCCGTCGCCGGAGGACGGTGTCGTCTGGCCCGGCGCGGACGGCGACCCGGACACCGCCGAGTACCGGAACCCCGACTTCGACCAGGAGCACAACGCCCTGTGGGGCCGCACCCTCCTCGACGCCTCCTCCTCCATCCGGGAGGACGTCCGCGTCCACCGGCCTGACGTGCTGTGCGTCATGCTCGGCGTGAACGACCTGCTGTGGCCGGTCACGATGGAGGAGATGGAGTACCGGCTGCGCGGCTACGTGGAGGCGGCGCGCGAGGCGAACCCGCACCTGCGGGTCGTGCTCGCCGAGGCGCTGCCCATCGCCCTGGCCGAGTCCGACGAGGGCTTCGCCCTGCGCGTGTACGCCTACAACGTCCTGATCCGCGAGGTCGCCGCCGACATGTCCACGGAGCGCTCGCCGGTGATCAGCCTGGACGTGGCGGGCGGTGAGGACTGGGACGTGGCCTCCGACACCTACGACGGCACCCACCCCAACGCGCGCGGGGAGGTCAAGATCGCCGCGGCCTTCGCCGACGCCCTCGCGGAGGGCTACGGGATCGGCCGGGCCTACCCGCGCCCGCTGCCCACGGCCTCAGCCGGGGGGTGAGGCGGAGCGGGGCGCCGACCACCGCCCCGATCCGCCTCCCGCCTCCCGGCTGGGGAACGGTCCCGTGCACGTGGCGGGGACCAGCGGGTTTCCCCGGGCCCCCGCCCGGCGCGGATACCCTGGGCGCGTGACTGAGACTTCGATTCGTACCCGCTTCGCCCCGTCCCCCACGGGCATGTTCCACGTCGGCGGCGCGCGCTCCGCGCTGTTCAACTGGGCGCTGGCACAGCAGCGGCCCGAGGGCCGCATGGTGCTGCGCGTCGAGGACACCGACGCCGCACGCAACCGCCCCGAGTGGACCGAGGGCATCATCCGCGCGCTGGCCTGGCTCGGCATCGGCGAGGACGACCCGCACTTCGAGGGCCCCTACTTCCAGTCGGAGTACGCGGACAAGCACCGCGAGACCGCGCAGGAGCTGTACAAGAACGGCCGCGCCTACTACTGCGACTGCACCCGCGAGCAGGTGCAGGAGCGGCGCGACAACCCCAACCTGGGCTACGACGGGTTCTGCCGCGACCGGAACCTGGCGCCCGCCCCGGGCCGGGCCCTGCGCTTCCGCGTGCCCGAGGGCGGCCCCACCGTCGTGGAGGACCGGATCCGCGGCCGCGTGGAGTTCGAGCACTCCGCCATCGAGGACTTCGTGATCGCCCGCGCCGACGGCTCTCCGCTGTTCGTGCTGGCCAACGTCGTCGACGACGTCGAGATGCGCATCACCCACGTCGTGCGTGGCGAGGAGCACCTGTCCAACACGCCCAAGCAGCAGCTGCTGTGGGAGGCGCTGGGGCTGACCCCGCCGGTGTGGGCGCACCTGCCGGTCATCGTCAACGAGCAGCGCAAGAAGCTCTCCAAGCGCCGCGACAAGGTCGCCCTGGAGTCCTACCAGGAGGAGGGTTACCTGCCGGAGGCGATGGTCAACTACCTCATGCTGCTGGGCTGGGCGCCGGGTGACGACCGCGAGATCATGCCGTGGCCGCAGATGCAGCCGCTGTTCCGGGTGGAGGACGTCAACAGCTCCAGCGCCTTCTTCGACGAGAAGAAGCTGCGCGCCTTCAACGGCGAGTACATCCGCGCTCTCTCCGCCGACGAGTTCGCCGAGCGCTGCCAGCCGTGGCTGACCGGCGACGCGGCTCCGTGGGACCCGGCCGACTACGACCCGGCGGTCTTCGCCGCCGTCGCCCCGCTCGCGCAGAGCCGCGTGGCGGTGCTCAGCGAGATCGTGCCGAACGTGGACTTCCTCTTCCTCCACGAGCCCGTGGAGGACGAGAAGAGCTGGGCCAAGGCCATGAAGCCGGGAGTGGGGCGGGAGATGCTCCAGGCCGCCCTGGCGCGCTTCGCCGACCCGGAGCTGCCGTGGGCCGCCGAGGATCTCAAGGCCGCCACCGAGGAGGTCGGCGCCTCGCTGGGTCTGAAGCTGGGCAAGGCGCAGGCCCCCGTGCGCGTCGCGGTCACCGGCCGCACCGTCGGCCTGCCGCTCTTCGAGTCGCTGGAGCTGCTCGGCCGTGAGCGCGTCCAGGAGCGGCTGGCCGCGGCCCTGGCGAAGCTGGGCGCGCAGGAGGACCCCGCCGGGTCCTGAGGCGGACGGGGTGGTCGGAGCCACAGCCCGGCCGCCCCGATTCCGGTTCGCGAGTACTCCGAATGTCCGCTAGAGTTGTCCACGTCGCCGAGGGGGACGGGGAAGCGAAAGCGGACCGGGTCCTCCCAAAGCATTGGGATATGGTGTAATCGGCAGCACGACTGATTCTGGTTCAGTTAGTCTAGGTTCGAGTCCTGGTATCCCAGCTCCGGTCAGCGTTGAGGCGCTGACCGCGCGGGTCGCAGACCCGAAAGCGCGCCCCCGTCGTCTAGTGGCCTAGGACGCCGCCCTCTCAAGGCGGTAACGGCGGTTCGAATCCGCTCGGGGGTACACAGAGGGAGAAGCTCTCACCATGTGGGGGCTTTCTTTCTGACCGGTGCACGCCATCGGTGTCCGGTTGGGGTGGGTATCGTAGTACAAGGTCCGCCCGAACCAGTCCGGCCCCCGTCGTCTAGTGGCCTAGGACGCCGCCCTCTCAAGGCGGTAACGGCGGTTCGAATCCGCTCGGGGGTACCATCAGGTGAGGCTCCATCCACGAGGATGGGGCCTTTCGTGTTTCTCGGTGGCCCCTGGAAACGCTTCGGGACCGCGACATCCCTCTCGGACCGCGACAGCCCTCCCGGGCCTCGGAGGGCGGATCCGCGGCGGTGCGGCGTCCCTGGGATACTGGGTGGGCGCAGTCTCCCGGCCGCCCAACCCCTGTCGGAGCGTATGAAGAGCGACCACCCCTCCCCAGCCGTCCGGACCGGACCGGCGCCTCCGGACGCGCGGTGACCGGCCGTGAGCTCGGTCCGGGCAGCCACCAGGACAAGGAACTCCGGGAGATCCTCAAGGACCTGTGCGAACAGGGGTGGGTGCTGAGGCAGGAGGGACACTGGGGGCGCCTGTACTGCGACTGCGGCTGTACCCGCATCCAGGTCCCCGGGACGCCGCGCAACTCCGGCCGGGCCGCGCGCCGTATCCGGCAGGAGGCGCGGCGCTGCCCGATGCCACCGGACGACCCCCGGCGGGGCGCGGGCGGTTCCCGCGAGTGAGGCCGGTTCGGACGGAGACGGTTCCGGCGACCCCCGGCCGTGGTGGGGCGTGGCCGTTCCGGGTATCCTCGTGTTGACGTTTGCCAACGGATGGGCGGCGCCCGGCGGGTTCCGGGGCGCGGCGGCCGTTGACCGTGGCCGGTAGCCCGGCACACACCGGAGGACGCTCCGGAGGAAGGCGAGGCCGATGGCCGAGTACGAGTTCGTCTTCGTCGTGGACGGGTTCGACCTGGACGACCACGACACCGTCCAGGCCCTCAGTGAGAGCTTCGACGCCCTCGTCTCCTCCTGGCACGGCTCCCCGCGCCTGTCCGTGGCCGCGCTCGGCCCGGACGCGGTCACGGCGGCCAGGTCGCTGGTGGAGCGCGTTCACGTGACGGTGCCCGGTGTGCGGATCGTCCGCCTCGACAGGGAACTGGTCGGGGTCTCCGACATCGCGGAGATCACCGGCCGGAGCAGGCAGAACGTCGATCAGTGGGTCCGCGGGCAGCGGCACGACGGCGTTCCCTTCCCCGCGCCGGAGGCGGCCGTGGGCCGCTCCCTGGTGTGGCTGTGGTCGGAGGTCAACGCGTGGCTGCGCGGGATCGGCCTGGACGACGGCCAGCTGCGGCCCACGCGGGCGGAGATGACCGAGATCGACTGGCTGCTCCAGACCTCGCGCAAGGTCGAGCTCGCCCTGGTCCGCCACGCCAACAGCCCCGACGCGCGCCGGGTGGCCAGGCTGCTGGCCGCGCACGCCCGCACCACGCGCGAGTTCATCCACTACCTGGTGAAGAACCCGCGGGTGCGCGACGCACGCGGCCGCTACACGGTGCTGGTCTGCTCGCCCCGCGACGAGGCGGTGGACGTCTTCCGCAGACTGGAGGCCTTCGAGCACCCGGTCGTGCTCGCCACGGTGACCAACCGCATCCACGCCCTGGTCATGGTCGACGGGGAGGGCGAGCGCGGTGACGCGACCGAGCTGGTGCCCGGGATGACCGTGCGCGACTGGCTGGGGATGATCGCCCTGTCGCCCGAGAGCGAGTTCACCGTCGCGTCGGAGGGCGCGTCCACCAAGACCGCGCCCATCACCGCGCGGTCTCCGATGGACCTCGTCGGCGCCTGAGGGCGCCCGGACCCGGGGCCAAGGCCTGCCCGGAAACGTTGCTGGTGCGGCGCGATGGTTCTGACCTGCGATGATCTTGTACTTATAGCCAATGTCGGCGGTCGAACCCCGCTGTAAGTACGAGATCGCGGCGAACGGAGCCGCTGGAGGACCTCCTGGCGGGCGCTCCGGCTAGTGCGCGCCCTCGTAGCTGTGCAGGGACTCGCTGATCTTCTCCGCCGCCGACAGGACCGCCTGGGAGTGGATGCGGCCGGGGGAGCGGGTCAGGCGCTCTATGGGGCCCGACACCGACACGGCGGCGATCACGCGTCCGCCGGGGCCCGACACCGGCGCGGACACCGACGCCACGCCCTGCTCGCGCTCGGCGACGCTCTGGGCCCACCGGCGGCGGCGCACCTGGGCCAGGCTGGCCGCCGTGAACCGCGCCCCCAGCAGGGAGCGGCGGATCCGGTCGGAGTCCTCCCAGGCCAGCAGCACCTGGGCGGCCGAACCGGCGTTCATGGGCAGCTCGCTGCCGACCGGCACCGTGTCGCGCAACCCGCTGCTGCGCTCGGAGGCGGCCACGCACACCCGCAGGTCCCCCTGGCGGCGGTAGAGCTGCGCGCTCTCCCCGGTCAGGTCGCGCAGCTGCACCAGGACGGGGGAGGCCACGGCCAGCAGCCGGTCCTCGCCGGTCGCTATCGACAGCTCACCCAGGCGCGGTCCCAGCACGAAGCGTCCCTGGCTGTCGCGGGTGACCATGCGGTGGCGCTCCAGCGCCACCGCCAGCCGGTGGGCCGTCGGCCGGGCCAGACCGGTGATCTGTACCAACTGGGCCAGGGACGCCGGTCCCGACTCCAGGGCGTCGAGGACGGACATGGTCTTGTCCAGGACACCGACGCCGCTGGATGAGCTAGAGTTGTCCATGGCTTGATATTGCCGTCTCGAAATATGGAATGCAAGTCAGGCCGCAGTCCGCGCAGGGCTCCACACGAGACGCGCCCGAGACGACAACGAGAGAGGCGATCGCCCATGGCACGCACGATGGCCGAGAAGGTCTGGGAGGAGCACGTCGTCCGACGTGCCGACGGCGAGCCGGACCTGCTCTACATCGACCTCCACCTCGTCCACGAGGTGACCAGCCCGCAGGCCTTCGAGGGCCTGCGCCTGGCGGGCCGGTCCGTGCGCCGCCCGGACCTGACCATCGCCACCGAGGACCACAACGTCCCCACCCAGGACCTGCTGGCCCCCATCGCCGACCCGGTCTCCCGCAAGCAGGTCGAGACGCTGCGCAAGAACTGCTCCGACTTCGGGGTGCGGCTGCACCCGATGGGCGACATCGAGCAGGGCGTGGTGCACGTGGTCGGCCCCCAGCTGGGCCTGACCCAGCCGGGCATGACCATCGTCTGCGGTGACAGCCACACCAGCACCCACGGCGCGTTCGGCGCCCTGGCCTTCGGCATCGGCACCAGCCAGGTCGAGCACGTCCTGGCCACCCAGACCCTGCCGATGGCTCCCTTCAAGACGATGGCCGTCACCGTGAACGGCACGCTGCGGCCGGGGGTGTCCGCCAAGGACGTCATCCTCGCGGTCATCGCCAAGATCGGCACCGGCGGCGGCCAGGGCTACGTCATCGAGTACCGGGGCGAGGCCATCGAGGCCCTGTCCATGGAAGCCCGCATGACCGTGTGCAACATGTCCATCGAGGCGGGCGCCCGCGCCGGGATGATCGCCCCGGACCAGACCACGTTCGACTACATCCGGGGCCGGGCGCACGCGCCGCGGGGCGAGGACTTCGACGCCGCGGTCGAGCACTGGAAGAGCCTGCGCACCGACGAGGGCGCGGTCTTCGACGCCGAGGTCGTGCTGGACGCCGACGAGCTCAGCCCGTTCGTCACCTGGGGCACCAACCCCGGCCAGGGCGTGCCGCTGGACGCCTCCGTGCCCGACCCCGCCTCGTTCGAGGACCCCTCCGCCCGCGCCGCGGCCGAGAAGGCCCTGGCCTACATGGACCTCGCAGCCGGAACGCCGATGCGCGAGGTGAGGGTGGACACCGTCTTCCTGGGATCGTGCACCAACGGCCGCATCGAGGACCTGCGCACCGCCGCCGAGATCATCCGCGGCCGCAGGGTGGCCGAGGGCGTGCGCATGCTGGTCGTCCCCGGCTCCATGCGGGTCAAGGAGCAGGCCAACGAGGAGGGCCTGGGCCGGGTCTTCGAGGAGGCCGGCGCCGAGTGGCGCGAGGCGGGCTGCTCGATGTGCCTGGGCATGAACCCCGACCAGCTCAAGCCCGGCGAGCGCAGCGCCTCCACCTCCAACCGCAACTTCGAGGGCCGCCAGGGCCGCGGCGGACGCACCCACCTGGTGTCGCCGCAGGTCGCCGCCGCCACCGCGGTGCGCGGCACCCTGTCCTCGCCCGCCGACCTGGCCGCCCTCTAGCGCGCCCCGTTAGGAGAGACCTCTCATGGAGAAGTTCGACGTCCACACCGGTCGGGCCGTGCCGCTGCGCGCGAGCAACGTCGACACCGACCAGATCATCCCGGCCGTCTACCTCAAGCGGGTCAGCCGGACCGGCTTCGAGGACGGCCTGTTCGCCGAGTGGCGCAAGTCCGACCCCGACTTCGTCCTCAACCGCCCCGAGTACCAGGGCGCGTCCGTGCTGGTGGCCGGGCCGGACTTCGGCACCGGCTCCTCGCGTGAGCACGCCGTGTGGGCGCTCCAGGACTACGGCTTCAGGACCGTGCTGTCCTCGCGCTTCGCCGACATCTTCCGCGGCAACTCGCTCAAGGGCGGCCTGCTGACGGTCCTGCTGGAGCAGGAGGTCATCGACCGCGTCTGGGCGGCCGTCGAGGCCGACCCCGCCACCGAGGTGACCGTGGACCTCGTCGAGCGCGAGGTGCGGGTTCCGGCGGCGGGCGTGCGGGAGTCCTTCGAACTGGACGACTACACCCGCTGGCGGCTCCTGGAGGGCCTGGACGACATCGCGCTGACCCTGCGCCACACGGACGCGATCGGGGAGTTCGAGGGCACCCGCAAGCCCTGGCTGCCGGTGACGCTCTAGACACTGATCGGCTTCTGGGCCGGGGATTCGTGGCCTGTGTGACGCAGGACACCCCCGGTCCAGAAATATTTTACCTTTACGTACTGTGAGCGCCTGCTTACGGGTCTTCCGTCCTTAAGCTCAGCGTGTCTCGTGCCCGGAATCCGGTTATACGTAGGCATTTGAGGCTCGCAGAAGGGGTCAAAAGGGACTGAAGTCGGAGGCGGTTCCGGTCTGGACCGGAGCCCCGTAGGAGCTGCCGCGCAGGTGGGGATGGACCCGACACGCCCTGCCCGTAGGCGTTTGTATTTGTGTAAGGGCCTCTGCTTCCCCTAATTTCGTGCGAGCAAGGGGGAACCGGAGGAACCTTATGAACAAGCGTGACCTGATCGACGCGATCTCCGATCGACTCGGAGACAAGAAGACCGCGACCGAAGCGGTCAACGCTGTGCTTGACACCATTCAGGCCACCGTGGCGTCGGGCGACAAGGTCGCCATCACTGGCTTCGGCGTTTTCGAGAAGTCCGAGCGCGCGGCCCGTACGGCCCGCAACCCCGCCACCGGCGCCACCATCAACGTCCCCGCGAGCTTCGTTCCGAAGTTCCGCGCTGGCGCTGACTTCAAGGCTCTGGTCAACGGCGACAAGAAGTAACCCGCCACCACACGGCGACGGGTCCGTCCGCCCGGGTTCCCTTCGAGGGGCCCGGGCGGAACGCGTTCCCGGGGGTCCTGAGGCCTCGTGGGGCTCCTGGCCCGTAAGGGGTTCCAGGGGGAGGCGTGGAAGGGCCTCAGGAGGGCTCAGGGCGCGTTCTGCGGGCACAGGCCGCCGCCCACGAGCTCCCACAGCCCGCGCGTCCTGGGACCCACGCCCAGCGCCACCGCGGCGCGCAGGTCCTCGAACGTGTCCACGTCGCGCCGCACCGACGCCACGTCCGGCACCACCAGCTCCCTGGCGCCCCCGGACAGGTGGCGGGCCCGCGAGGGGCCCTCGAAGGCCGGGATGAACGGGTGCCCGGGCGCGGCGGCGAACAGCGTCGTGCCCACGCCGGGAGCGTCCGGCAGGAAGGAGCGCCCGTGCCCGGCCGCCGCCGCCAGGACCCGCTCCAGCTCCTCGGGGCGCAGCGCGGGCAGGTCGGCGGACAGGGCGCACACCCCGAGCGCGGGCAGGCGCCGCCGCGCGACGGCCGCCCCGTGCTCCAGCGCCGGGTTCAGCCCCGTACCGGGTTCGCCACCCACCACCACCGCGCCCAGACGGGCCAGCTCGGCGCCCGCACGCGCGTCCTCGGTCACCGCGAACACCGCCGCCACCGTGGGGCAGGCCCGCGCCGCGGCCACCGTGTCGCAGGCGATGGCCAGCGCCAGGTCCTCGCGGCGGCCCCCCGCGGCCGGGGCCAGCCGCGACTTGGCGCGGCCGAGGTGCTTCACTGGGACGACCAGGGACCAGCGCGCCCCGGGGCGCGGCGCCCCGCTCCGTTCTCCACAGCCGGTCACGGTCCCCCCGGAACGTCGGTACGGCACGACAGTGACGAGGGTAGGCGTTCGGGGAGGAGCCGTCGGCGCCGCCGCCCGGCGGAGTCGTACGGAAAAACCCGGACCGGGCCAGGCGCCGGGGGGAGGGCTTGCCGGCGCCGTCCGCCGGGGACGTGCGGGAGCCCCTCCCCGGGCCCCGCGGTCCACCGCGGCCGCGCCGCGCCAGGCGCGTCCCGGGCCCGAAGGGCGGCGGACGGCACCCCGCCGACCACGCCCTACACTGAATCGGTTGTGCTGTGCGGCCTCGACGGGCCTGGAGCGATGGAGTGAGGAGTCCCGTGGCCAAGCAACGAGAATCCCGGTGGGTGAAGGCGGTCGTCTCCCGGATCGTCCGGTTCGTCCTGTGGTTCGTGACCAAGCCGGACTGGAAGGGCACCGAGCACGTCCCGGACAGGGGCGGCGCGATCATCGCCCTCAACCACCTGTCCCTGGCGGACCCGTTGACGGTCGCCCACTTCCTCTACATCGGCGCCCGGCGCTGGCCGACCTTCACCATGAAGGAGGGGGTCATGCGCATCCCCGTGGTGAGCGCGGTGGCCAGGAGCACCGGTCAGATCCCCGTCAAACGCGGCAGCACCGACGCCGTCAAGGCGCTCCACGAGGCCGAGCTGGCGCTCACCCGCGACGGCGCCTCGGTGATCTTCTACCCCGAGGGCACCTGCACCCGGGACCCGAACCTGTGGCCGATGACGGCCAAGACCGGCGTGGCGCGCCTGGCCCTCACCACGGGCGTGCCCGTGGTCCCGGTGGCGCACTGGGGCGAACAGCACATCATGCCCTACGGCACCAAGAAGGTCAGGCTGTTCCCGCGCAAGCGCGTGGAGTTCCGGGCCGGACCGCCGGTGGACCTGTCCCGGTTCCGGGACCAGCCGCTGACCGGAACGGTCCTGCGGGAGGCCACCGAGGCGATCATGGCCGACATCACCGGCCTCCAGGCCCGGATCCGCGGAGAGGAGCCGCCCGCGGTCCCCTACGACCCCAGGAAGGCGCGGGCCGCGGCCGCCGGGAGCGGGGAGCGGCCCTCCGTGGACGGCGGCACGGCCGCCGCGGCGGACGGCACGGCGCCGGCCGACGACGAGGCCGGGGCGAAGGGCGACAACGGCAAGGACAGTGCGGGGGCATGACGGAGCCGATGGGTAGCGACGACGTGAGGATCGCCGTTCTCGGCGCGGGCTCGTGGGGCACCGTGTTCGCGAACATCATCGCGGACGCGGCCGACCTGGCCCGGGAGCGCCGCCCGGGCGGCCCCGCCGCCGAGGTGGTCCTGTGGGGGCGGCGGGCCTCGGTGGTCGACGCGATCAACGACACCTCCGAGAACCCCGACTACTTCCCCGGGGTCGCCCTCAACCCGCGCCTGCGCGCCACCACCGACGCCCCCAAGGCGCTGGCGGAGGCCGACGTGGTGGTGCTGGCGGTGCCCTCGCAGACGCTGCGGGCCAACCTCGTGGACTGGCGTCCCCACCTGCGCGAGGACGCGGTGGTCGTCAGCCTCATGAAGGGTGTGGAACTGGGCACCCGCATGCGGGTGAGCCAGATCATCGCCGAGGTCCTGGAGTACCCCGAGGAGCGCATCGCGGTGGTGTCGGGCCCCAACCTGGCCCGCGAGATCGCCGAGCGCCAGCCCGCCACCGCCGTGGTCGCCTGCTCCCACGAGCCGACGGCCGTACGGCTCCAGAGCCTGTTCAGGTCGGCCTACTTCCGCCCCTACACCAGCACCGACCTGGTCGGGGTGGAGATCGGCGGCGCGATGAAGAACGTGATCGGACTGGCCGTCGGCGTGGCCGAGGGCATGGGCTTCGGGGACAACACCAAGGCGTCCCTCATCACCCGCGGCCTGGCCGAGACCACACGCCTGGCGGTGGCCCTGGGCGCGGACGAACACACCCTGTCCGGCCTGGCCGGGATGGGTGACCTGGTCGCGACATGCTCGTCGCCGCTGTCGCGGAACCGGACCTTCGGTGAGAAACTGGGCGCTGGCAAGACCCTCGAACAGGTCGTCGCGGAGACCAAGCAGACGGCCGAGGGGGTCAAGTCCTCCGAGTCCGTCCTGGAACTCGGATGGGCCCACGGGGTCGACCTGCCGATCACCGAGGCCGTCGTCAAGATGATGCACCACGACCTGAGCCCGGCCGAGGCGCTCGCCGCCTTCATGGCGCGCAGTGCCAAGCCCGAGCGCTACGGGGTCTGAGAGCGAGCACGATGTCACACACACCAGGGTCCGCGGCGGGCGCCGGGGCCGAGGGCGAGTACACGCGGGCGGTCTCCCTCCCGCAGGCGCCGGTTCCCGCCGAGCGCCCGATGCGCATGCCCGTCCACCGGGCCACCACCTACGCGTTCGACACCTCCCAGGAGTACGCGGACGTGCTGGCGGGCACCCGGCCGGGCTACTCCTACGCGCGCATCGACAGCCCCACCGTGGACGCGTTCGCCGACGCCGTCGCGGCCCTGGAGGGCGCCGGGGTGCCGGGGCCGGTGCGCGGACAGGCCTTCTCCTCGGGCATGGGCGCGCTCAGCACGGTGTTCATGGCGCTGACCGAGGCCGGGTCGCACGTGGTGGCCTCGCAGTCCATCTACGGCAACACCCACTCGCTGTTGGACCGGCTGCTGCGCCGGTTCGGCGTGCGCACCGACTTCGTGGACATCACCGACCCGGACGCCGTGCGCGCCGCCGTGGGGCCCGACACCCGGATGGTGTTCACCGAGACGCTGTCCAACCCCACCATGACCGTCTCCGACCTGCCCGAACTGGCTCGGATCTCCCACGAGGCCGGTGCCGCTCTGGTGGTGGACTCCACCTTCGCCTCCCCGGCCGTGTGCCGCCCGCTGGAGCACGGCGCCGACGTGGTCGTGCACTCGGCCACCAAGTACATCGGAGGCCACAGCGACACCACCGGCGGCGTGGCCGTGGCCTCGCCCGACCTGATCGGGCGCATCCGTTCCGCGCGCGTGGACCTGGGCCCCTGCCTGGCCCCCGACGAGGCCTACCTGCTGCACCGGGGGCTGGAGACGCTGCCGCTGCGTGTGCAGCGCCAGTGCGAGAGTGCGGCCGCCCTCGCCGCGGCACTGGAGGGGCACCCCCTGGTGGAGCGGGTCGACCACCCCTCGCTGGCCTCCCACCCCCAGTCGGCGCTCGCCGACAAGCTCTTCGACCGGGGCCGCCACGGCGCGGTCGTGACCGTGCACCCGCGCGGCGGACGCGAGGCCGGGATGGCCTTCGCCGACCGGCTGCGCGTGGCCACCATCGCCGCCTCGCTGGGCGGCACGCACACGCTGGCCGGACACGTCGCCTCCACGTCGCACCGCAGCATGAGCGAGCGTGAACTGGCCGCGGCGGGCATCTCACCGGGAGCGGTGCGGTTCTCCGTCGGCCTGGAGGACCCCCGTGACCTCGTCGAGGACGCCCTGGCGGCCCTCGGCGGGGACAGCTGACACACCGCGGGGTCTCACCCGCTCCGGTTCCAACCAACGGCGAGATAGGGTCAGGCAGCATGTCGTCCGAACAGCGCAAGATTCGGGTGGCCGTCGTCTTCGGCGGGCGTAGCTCCGAACACGAGATCTCCTGCGTCACCGCGGGCAGCGTGCTGTCCGTCGTCGACCACGACCGCTACGAGGTCGTGCCGGTCGGTATCACCCGTACGGGCAACTGGGTGCTGACCTCGGGTGACCCCGAGAGCCTGCGCATCGACGCGGGCACCAGCGCGCTGCCGTCGGTGTCCGAGGACGGCGTCGACCTGGCGCTGCCCTTCGACTCGGAGGGCCAGCTGATGGTCGTGGACCCGGTCAAGGGCCCCGAGCGCCTGGCCGGGGTGGACGTGGTGCTGCCGCTGCTGCACGGCCCCTTCGGCGAGGACGGCACCATCCAGGGGCTGTTCGAGATGATGGGCGTGCGCTACGCCGGGGCCGGGGTGTTCTCCAGCTCCGCCTCCATGGACAAGGTCTTCATGAAGGCCATGCTGCGCGGCAACGGCATCCCCACCAGCGACTTCGTGGCCATCACCGACCGCCAGTGGCGCACCGAGCGCAAGAGGGTGCTGGACGACGTGGCCGAACTGGGGGCCACCGTGTTCGTCAAGCCCGCCCGCGCGGGCAGCAGCGTGGGCATCAGCAAGGTGGAGGACTCCTCCGACGCCGACGCGGTGGTCGCCGCGGTCGAGGCGGCCCGGGAGCACGACCCCAAGGTGCTGGTGGAGGCCCGGGTCGTGGGCCGCGAGCTGGAGTGCGGCGTACTGGAGTCCGAGGACGGCGGCGCGCCCGACGTGTCCGTCCCGGCCGAGGTGCACGTCGCCGACGGCTTCGACTTCTACGACTTCGAGGCCAAGTACCTGTCCACGAGCAGCCTGACCATCCCGGCCCAGATCCCCGAGGAGGCCACGGCGCGCCTGCGCGCGCTGGCCGCCGACGTGTTCGAGGCGATGGGCTGCGAGGGCCTGGCCCGCGTGGACTTCTTCTACACCGAGGACGGCGACATCCTCGTCAACGAGCTCAACACCATGCCCGGCTTCACCCCGGCGTCGGCCTTCCCGCAGATGTGGGCCGCCACCGGCGTGGACTACGCGGCCCTGGTGGAGCGGATGATCTCCACGGCTCTGCGCCGCGCCCCCGGTCTGCGGTAGACGGACCCTCTCCAGGCGGGTGGCCGGGCGGTCGCCCGCCTTCGGCGTTCTCGGGGACACGGGTACACGGGGGCGGGCCCGCCCGGGTGGACGGACCCACGGAGGTCCCTCCGCGAGCGTACGCTCACCGCGACCGGGCCACCAGCCCCTCCGCCGCCCTGTGGACGCCCCGGCTCCGGCTGGACCCTGACCGCCGCCGCGCACGCGTACGGGCTTCCGCGCGGCGGGGCGGCACCGGGCCCGGGACCGCGTACGCAGAACCGCCCCGCGCGCGGGCACGGGGCGGTCCATGTCGGCGCTGGTGGGGCCGGGAGGGCCCGGCGCTGGGGAAGCCCTGCGCCGGGAAGTCCGGCTCCGGTCAGCCCTGGCCGTGTCCGTTGGGGGAAGAGCCGCCGGGGAGGGGCCCGCCAGGAGGTGTTCCGCCGGGAAGCGGCCCGCCCGGAGCGCCCGGTCCCGGCAGGGGGCCCGCGGGGTCCGGCCGGTGCGGCGCGGTGGGGACCAGCTCGCGGGTGAGGAGCACCGCGCCCGCGGTGGCGGCGGGGAAGACCACCACGGCCAGGAACGGGATCGCCAACAGGAAGTACGTCGGCACCGCGTAGCCCAGCACCCGCGCCCGCCGCGTGCCCATGTACCGGCGCCGCTCGCGGATGGTCATCAGCCTCCGGCGGTCGAACGCGCTCGCCAGCAGCTCGACCGCCAGCAGCCACCCGCCCAGCACGGCGGCCAGCACCGGACCGACCACCTGGCCCACCACCGGGATGAAACCGATCGCGAACACGAACACCGTCACCACGAGGGACACCGCCACGACCGCCAGCGACTGCCGGATGGCCCGCCACATCGACGTCATCAGCGGCTCGTCGAGCTCGCCGGGGTCGTTGCCCAGCTCCTTCTCGACCAGTTCGGTGACCTTGTCGTAGATCGGCCCGCCCAGGGTCAGCGTGACCGTCGTGAACCCGACCACCATCAGCAGGAGCGATCCGGCCAGGACCGCCACGGACACGGCGCCGCGCAGCAGCCCCTGCCACAGGGGGTCCCAGCCGTCGGCGAAGGGCGTCGCCCAGCCGGCCAGGTCGGTCAGGTTCACCACCAGGAGCACGAACAGCGCCAGGAACACCAGTGATGTGATCAGGGCGGGAAGGGCACCGAGCAGGAACAGGCGGGGTTTGCGCAACAGCAGGGTGAAGCCGCGTAGGAGGGCGCCGACGCCACCGAGGAACTCACGAACAGGATTGGCCACGGGGGAACCCTAGAGGACCCCGGTCCCACTGTCAGATCCGGGGCCCGGCGCCCCCTGCCGTCATCCCCCGTGCCGGGCTCGGCGCTTGAGCGTGCGCCGGTAGTCCTGGAAACGGGCCTTGGCGATCACCGACCGGTCGGCCGTGCGCAGCACGATCCCCTCCGCCTGCCCGCCCGCGTCCCCGTCCAGCGCCACGCGGGTGCCCGGCAGGTGTTGGGCGACGAACTCCGAGGTCTCGGCGACGCCTTGGGGCAGCTTGTCGGCGGGCACGGTGGCGAGCCGGGGCGTGAGCTCGATCCCCTCGCGCTCGGCGAGCCGGGAGAGCGCCGCCTCGCGGAGGAAGTCCTGACCCCCGCCCTCGCGCCAGGCGGAGACCTCGTGGCGCTGCCGGGACAGCACGTCGGTCGGGACGGCCGCCGAGTCGAACATCCGGTACCCGACGGCGCGGTTGCCGGTGTACTCGCGGCTGGCCGCGGTGACCTTGCCCCCGTACACCTCCAGGTAGTGGACGACGACTCCGGTCCCGGGCGGGGTGATCCGGTCGGCCAGGGCGCGCAGGGCGTCGACGATGCCCAGGGCGGGGTTCCCGATCAGGTCGCCCCTGGCGTAGAGCAGTTCCTCGCGGCTGCCCAGGACGTAGTCACCGGAGGGAAAGCAGACAATTCGGGCATTCGTCCCGTCCACCTTTTCGGACAGAATGACGTCGCCGGTGAAGGCGGCGGCCTCCTCCAGCAGCCCCCCGTTCTTGGGGTCGAGGGTGTGGTAGGTGGGGATGCTGGGGTACTTGGTGGCGGAGTTGAGGACGGAGAGGTCGAGCGCGCGCAGGTCGGGTTCGGTCATGATCGGCTCCAGGGGGTTCGGTCCGTCAGGGCGGCACGGTGGGACGGTATCCCAGGACGGTCCGTCAGGCCCCCCGTTTACGGCCCGTCCGCGCCGCGCGCCCGCGACCCGGGCGGGCCCGGACCGGTCAGCCCGTGCTGACGTCGCGGTACCAGCCCTCCCGCCGGGACAGCTCCTCGTGCGTGCCCTGCTGGATCACCCGGCCGTCGCGCACCACGTAGATCCGGTCCACGCGGTCCAGACCCGTCAGGTCGTGCGTGACCAGCAGGGTGGAGTACCCCTCGGCCGCGGCCAGCAGGTCCTCCACCACCGCGTCGCGCGTGTCCGGGTCCAGGTGGGCGGTCGGCTCGTCCAGCACCAGCACCCGGGGCGCCGCCAGCAGGGCGCGTGCCAGCGCCAGCCGCTGCACCATCCCGCCGCTCAGGCCCAGGCCGTGCGTGCCCACCCGCGTGTCCAGCCCCCGGGGCGTCGCCGCCACGTCGTCGGCCAGCCGCGCACGCCGCAGCGCCTCCCACAGCTCGTCGTCCTCCGCGCCGGGTCGGGCCAGCCGCAGGTTCTCCCGCAGCGTCGAGGCGAACACGTGCGGGTCCTGCGGGACCCCCGACACCACTCCGCGCACCTCGTCGGCCGGGTACGACGTGACGTCCTCCCCGCCGATCTCCACCAGGCCGCCGTCCGGGTCGCGGAACCGCAGCAGCACCGACGCCAGCGTGCTCTTGCCCGCGCCGCTGGGGCCGATCACCGCCACCGTCCACCCGGCGGGGATCTCCAGGTCCACCCCGTCCAGCGCCCACGGCTCCCCGGGTCCGTAGCGCACCCGCAGGTCCCGCACCCGGACCGTCGCGTCCCCGTGCGGGTCCAGGCCCGTGCGCGTGGGCGCGGCGACCGCGGGCGGGGTGTCCAGGACCCCGAACAGCCTCGCGCCGCTCGCCCGGATCGCCCCCAGCCTGGCCGCCACGGCGGGCAGCGGCGCCACGATCTCGAACGCCGCCAGCGTCACCAGCACCAGCACCGCCAGCGACACCGCGTCCAGCGTTCCGCCCTCCACGGCGGCCACACCCAGGAACAGCACGCCCCACACGGTCAACCCGGTGATCAGCGCGCTCGCCCCGGCGCCCAGCCCCAGGATCGCGGAGTCCCTGCGCGCCAGCCGGGTCAGCTCCTCGTCGGCCGCGTACACCCGCTCCACCTGCCGGTCCATGGCGCCGTAGGCCACCAGGTCGGACGCCCCGTGCAGGGTGTCCACCAGGGTCGTCGACAGCTCCCCGCGCGCCCTGGCCTGGCGCCTGCCCGGCTCCCGGCCCAGCGCGGCCGCGGCCAGCGGCACCGCCAGACCGGCCAGCAGCAGGCCCGCCGCCAGGAGCAGCCCTCCCGGCACGTACAGCGCGGTCAGGACCAGGACCGTGACGCCGCCCGCCGCCACCGAGACCAGCGGTGGCGTCAGTCCGCGCACCAGCAGGTCCAGGGTGGCCTCGGTGTCGTTGACCAGCCGGGACACCAGGTCGCCGGACCGGAAGCGGCCGAACGGCTCGGTTCTGGCGAGCCTCTCGTACACCCGCACCCGGACCTCGGCCAGAGTGCGGAACGCGGCGTCGTGGGTGACCAGACGCTCCAGGTAGCGGGCCACCCCGCGGCCCACGCCCAGCGCGCGGGTGGCGACCACGGCCACACCCAGCGCGGTGATGGGCGGGTGGTCGGCGGCTGTGGCCAGCATCCACGCGGCCACGCCCAGCAGGGCCACGGCCGCACCGGTCGCGGCGGCGCCCAGCAGCACGCCGAGCGCGAAGCGGCCCCCGCGCGGCCGGGCCAGGGCCGTCATCCGCAGCAGCGGGTCGCGGCGGCGTTCGCGCTCGGGCACGTGGAGCGTGTCGGGGGCGGCGGTGTCGGCGCTCATCGCGACGCACTCCCTTCCTGGGTCAGCAGCGGCAGTGACGCGGTCCGCAGGGTGTCTCCGAGGACGCCGTGCGCCCAGCCGGTGTCGTGGGCGACGATGACGGCGGTCCGGCCCTCAAGGAGCCGGGCGACGGCCGTGCGCACCGCCGCGGCGTTCTCCGGGTCCAGGTGGGCGGTGGGCTCGTCCAGCAGGACGAGCGGGGCGTCCCGGCACAGCGCCCGTGCCAGCGCGATCCGCTGCCGCTGTCCGGCCGACAGGCGGGCGCCGCGCTCGCCGAGCCGGGTGCCGTAGCCGTCGGGGAGGGCACGGACGAACGCGTCGGCCTCGGCCAGCCGGGCCGCCTCGCGCACCCGCTCCATGGAGGCGTCGGGCGCGCCCAGCCGGATGTTGTCGGCCACGGACACGTCGAACAGGTAGGGGTTCTGGGGGACCCAGGCGGTGCCGAGGCGCCAGTCGTCGGCGTTGACCCCGTCCAGGGGCTGCCACCCTCCGCCGGGCGCGCGCACGCTGACGCGCCCCCGCGTGGGTTCGACCAGCCGCAGCAGCAGCGACAGCAGGGTGGACTTGCCCGCCCCGCTGGGGCCGGTGAGCAGTAGGTGCTCCCCGGCCGCCACCTCCAGGTCCAGCCCCGACAGCGCGGGCACGTCCCGTCCGGGGTAGAGCAGTTCCACGTCCTCGAAGCGGAGGTCGCCTCCGGCGGCGGGTGCGGGTCGGCCGGTCGCCGGAGGAGGGGCGGGGGAGCCGGATCCTGTCGCGGCGGCCGTCGTCCCGACGGAGTCCGTGGCGGGGGCGGCCCCTGTGACGCCGGAAACCTCCCCGGTCCCCTTCGCCCCCCGGGGGCCGTCGGCCGTGCCGTCCGCCGGGTCCGGTGCGGAGGCCCCGGTCCGCGCCGCTTCGCGTCCGCGCTCCAGCTCGGTGAACACCTGCTTGGCGGCGGACACGCCCTCCATGCTCGCGTGGAACCGGGCGCCCACCTCCCTCAGCGGCAGGTAGGCCTCCGGCGCCAGGACCAGCACCAGCAGCGCCGTCTGGTAGTCCATGTGGCCGCCCAGCAGGCGCAGGCCCACCTCCACCGCGACCAGCGCCACCGCCAGGGTGGACAGGAGCTCCAGAGCGAACGCCGACAGGAAGGCGACCCGCAGCGTTCCCATCGTCGCCCGCCGGTGGTCCTCGCCCACCCGGCGCAGGATCTCGGCCTGCGCCTTGGCCCGGCGGAACACGGCCAGGGTCGGCAGCCCCTCCACCACGTCCAGGAAGTGCCCGCCCAGGCGGCTCAGCAGCTTCCACTGCCGGTCGGTGCGCTGCTGGGTGTGCATTCCGATCAGTGCCATGAACACCGGGATCAGCGGCAGCGTCACCAGGATGACGATCCCCGAGATCCAGTCCGCCCAGAACACCACCGCCAGCACGGCCAGGGGCACGATCGCGGCCAGGACCAGCTGGGGCAGGTAGCGGGCGAAGTAGTCGTCGAGCGCGTCCAGGCCCCGGGTGGTCAGGGTGACCAGCTCACCCGCCTTGGGCGAGCCCTGATCGCCGCCGGGCTCGGCCGTCCACACCCTGCCCGATCCGGTCACGTGCGCCACCAGCTGGCGGCGCAGCTGCGACTTGGTGCGCGCGGCGCTGTGCAGCGCGGAGGTCTCTGCCAGGTAGGACAGCAGGGCCCGGACCACGGCGACGGCCGCGACCGCGCCGACCACCCAGCCCAGGGTGTCCAGTCCCTCACCCCTCCAGGCGCCGGTGACGGCGCGGGCCAGCAGCCAGGCCTGGACCAGGATCAGGCCGGTGATGAGCACTCCGCTGGCCACGGAGACGGCCAGGTGCGCGCGTACCGCGCTGGCGGTACGCACCAGGCGCGGGTCAAGGGGCTTCATGGGCGCGTGACCTCACGACGTCGTTCGGGCCGGGTGCAGGGCTGACCCGGAGTGGCTGGGGCCTTCACGGTGGTACGGTGTCGCCCCGGTCGGCCGGAGCGGGCGCGACGGCCCCAGTATCCACCCGGTGCGCCTCGCTGACCGGCCGCCGCCGCGGCCCTCTGCTCCGGGGCGGGGCGGCCGGGTGCCTCCCGGGCGGGGCGGGTGCGCCCGCCGGGAGGCACCGCGGCACCGTCAGGCAGCGGGTTCGGGATTCCTGCCTCCGTGCTCGGCCTGGGTGACGGCAGCCCCGGTCACGGTCTCGCCGGTCACCCGCCTGCGGAACACCCAGTAGCTCCACCCCTGGTAGAGGAGCACGAGCGGTAGGAACACCACCGCCACCCACGACATCACGGTCAGCGTGTACTCGGCGGAGGAGGCGCCCGCGACGGTCAGGCTGAACGCGGGGTCGGTGGTGGAGGGCAGCACGTTCGGGAACAGCGCGGTGAACAGGGCGGCGAACGCGGCGAGGATGGTCACGGCGGTGAAGGCGAACGACCACCCCTCGCGGCGCCGCCAGGCAGCCGCGACCCCGCCCGCCAGCGCCGCGGCCGAGAGGGCGACCAGAGGCAGGGTCCGTGTCCCGTCGCCGTGGGCGAGCTGGGTCCACACCAGGAAGAGCGCGCCCAGCGGGACCGCGGCGCACGCGGACCACAGGGCGGCCCGGCGCGCGCGGATCCGCACCGGCCCGTCGGTCTTGAGGGTCAGGAAGATCGCCCCGTGCAGGGTGAACAGCGACAGCGTCGTCAGCCCGCCGAGCAGGGCGTAGGGGTTGAGCAGGTCCGCCACCGAGGAGGTGACCACCTGGTCGGGGCCCATGGCCACGCCCCGGACGACGTTGGCGAAGACCACGCCCCACAGGAAGGCGGGCGCGGTGCTGCCCGCGAAGATCGCCCGGTCCCACCAGGCGCGCCACACGGAGCTGTCGCGCTTGCCCCGGTACTCGAACGCCACACCGCGCAGGATCAGCGCGACGAGGATGAGGAAGACCGGTGCGTAGAACCCGCTGAGCAGGGAGGCGTACCAGGCGGGGAAGGCGGCGAAGGTCGCGCCGACCGCGGTGATCAGCCACACCTCGTTGGCGTCCCAGACCGGCCCGATCGCGTTGATGGCGACCCGGCGGTCGACGGAGTCGCGCCTGCCCATGAAGGGCATGAGCGTGCCCACCCCGAAGTCGAACCCCTCCAGGACGAAGTACCCGATCCACAGGACCGAGATGGCGATGAACCAGATGACGGCCAGTTCCATGGTCCTTGGCTCCTAGTAGCTGAAGTGCGGGATCTTGGACTCGTCCTCGTCGTCCTCCAGGTCGGGGACGAGGTGGGAGGGCCCGGCCTTGATGTACTTCAGGAGCAGGCCGACCTCGACGACGAAGAGCCCTCCGTACACCGCGGTGAACCCGGCCAGGGTCGCCGCGACGGCCCCCAGGCTCACCCCGGGGGAGACGCTGGCCGCGGTGAGCAGCTCGCCGTGCACGGTCCAGGGCTGGCGGCCCATCTCGGTGAGCACCCAGCCGAAGATGTTGGCGGCCAGCGCCGCGGGCAGCGCGAGCATGGCCGCGTAGTAGAACCACTTGCTGGTCGGGGTGCGCTCCCTGCCCCAGGTGAGGAGGAGGCCGAGCGCGGCCACCGCCACCCCGAACATGCCCAGGCCCATCATCAGGCGGAAGGACCAGTACACGACGAACACGTTGGGGGTGTAGTCGCCGGGGCCGTAGTACTCGTCGTAGGCCTCCTCCAGGTTGTTCATCCCGTGCACCTCGCCGTCGAACTGGCCGGTGGCGAGGAAGCTGAGCACGTTGGGGATGGTGATGTCGATGGGGTTGTAGCGTTCCTCGGTGTCGCCGACGGCCAGGGCGGAGAAGGCCGCGCCCTCCTCGGTCTCCCACAGGGCCTCGGCGGCGGCGAGCTTCATCGGCTCGTACTCGGCGGCGAGCTTGGCCTGGTGGTCGCCGGAGAAGACCACCAGGGCCCCGGCGGCCAGGGTGAAGACCAGGCCGACCTTGAGCGTGCCGCGGAACAGGGCGAAGTCCTTCCGGGGCGGGACCACCCCGGGGATGCCGGTGTCGTCGTGGTGGCTGTTGCGCCAGAGCTTGTAGGCGCTGACCGCCACGACGAACAGCCCGGCGGTGATGAACGCGGCCGAGACGGTGTGCAGGTAGGTGGACCAGGCCTGGTCGTTGCTGAGCACCGCCCAGATGTCGGTGAGCTCGGCGCGCCCGTTCTCCTCGTTGACCGTGTAGCCGACGGGGTGCCGCATCCAGGCGTTGGCGGCGAGGATGAAGTACGCCGAGAGGTTGGTGCCGATGGCGACCGCCCAGATGCAGGCCAGGTGGACGCCCCGGGACAGCCGGTGCCAGCCGAAGATCCACAGTCCGATGAAGGTGGACTCCAGGAAGAAGGCGAGCAGGGCCTCCATGGCCAGCGGGGCGCCGAAGACGTCGCCGACGAAGCGGGAGTACTCGCTCCAGTTCATGCCGAACTGGAACTCCTGCACGATCCCGGTGACCACGCCCATGGCGAAGTTGATGAGGAAGAGCTTGCCGAAGAACTGGGTGGCCTGTAGGTACTCGTGTTTGCCGGTGCGGTACCAGAGGGTCTGGAGCACGGCCACGATGAACGACAGCCCGATGGTCAGGGGTACGAACAGGAAGTGGTAGATCGTGGTGACACCGAACTGCCACCTCGCGAGTTCAAGGGCTTCCATACCCGCCTCTCCAAGTACCGACCGCCGGTAGTACTACAGATCGTAGTTCTACAGCGCGTCGTAGTTCCAGCGGGTCCCGTGGAAAACGGTGTTCCGTGCGTCTCCCCGGTGGGTGCGCGGGCTCTCCGGGGCGTTCCGGCGGAGGCCGCGGACGGGCCTCCAGCGCCGCCACCTGCGGGGAAGTCGCCCGGGCGGGGCGGCCGCGGCCTCGCGGGAAGCCGCCGTGTGCGTTCGGACACACACGCTTCGGGGCGCGGACCGCTGTGCGGGGGACCGGCTGCGGGCGTGGCCGGATTCGTGCGGGACCGGATCCGGGTGCACGCTGCCCGGACACGAACGGTCCTGGGGACGTACACGGCCCCGGACACGAGGACGGCGGCCCACCCGGAGGTGAGCCGCCGTCCTCATGTGCCCGAACGCGGGGTCAGTCGCCGGAGGCGCCGTCCTGGCGCTGGTCGATCATGCCCTCCATCAGGTCGATCTCCTTGAGCTGGGAGTCGGCCATCCCCTGCGCGAAGTTGGTGACCAGGTCCTCCTGGCCCAGCTCCACCTCCGCCTCGGCCATCTCGATGCCGCCCCGGTGGTGGGCGATCATCAGCTCCAGGAAGAGGAGTTCGGCCTCCACGCCCTCGGCGTCCTCCAGGGACACCATCTCCTCGGAGGAGGCCAGGCCCGGCATCGTGTCGGGGACCTCGCCGCCCTCGCCGCCGTGGTCGTGCCCCTCCATCCAGGCCATCGGCTCCTGCACACCGCGCGCGTTGAGGTCCCAGGCCATCAACCACCCCTGCATGATCCCGATCTGGGCCTGCTGCGTGCGGGTGATGTCGGTGGCCACCGTGCGCAGCTCGGGGTCCTCGGTCTTCTCCAGGATGATCATCGACATGTCCACGGCCTGGGCGTGGTGCGCGCTCATGTCACGCAGGAACCCGGCGTCGGCGCCGGTGTCCAGGGGGTGGGACGGGCGTCCCAGCAGGTAACCCCCGCCCAGGGCCAGTACGACGAGGATCACAGTGATCCACATCGGTACCGAACGCCAGGACACCCGCGACGGGGTCTCCTCGTCCGGTGCCCCGTCCTCCCACGGGGGCCCGTCGTCGTCCGGGACATCGCCGACGTGGTCGGCGGTCCCGGCCGCGGGACCGTTTTTCTGTTCCATAGGAACCATCCTGGTCGAATCGCCCAACTCTGGTGCCAAAGTAGAGGATAGGTAAGTCCCTAATGTCACCATCCATCCCAGGAGACCCAGTGGCCAAGAAGAAGACGGCGGAGGAGCGTCGCCGCCGCGCCGCCGAGCTGAAGGCGCAACGCGTCAAAGAGGAACGCCGCCGCAAAATCCTTACCACCACCGGTATCACGACTGCTGTGGTCCTGGTCGTGGGACTGATCGGTTTCCTCGTCTTCATGGAGTTCCGCAGCCGCACGATCTCGGGGGTGGAGGAGTACGAGGTCGGCTCCTACGCCCACGTCGACACCGGACAGCGCGTGAACTACGAGCAGACCCCGCCCGTGGGCGGCGACCACTGGAACGCCTGGCAGAACTGCGGTGTCTACACCGAGCCGGTGACCCACGAGTTCGCGGTGCACTCCCTGGAGCACGGCGCGGTGTGGATCAACTACCGGCCCGACCTGCCCGAGGACCAGGTGCAGACGCTGACCGACATGTACAGCTCCGGCGACTACCTGGTGATCAGCCCCTACGCGGGTGAGCTGGACGCGCCGATCGTCGCCTCCAGCTGGGGACGCCAGATCAGCGCTGAGAGCGCCGACGACGAGAACCTCCAGCGCTTCGTGCGACTGTACGAGCGCGGCACCGACGTTCCCGAGCCGGGCGCCGCCTGCTCCGGCGGCGTGGCGGAGAACGCCGAGGAGGTCGAGGCCATGCTCGGCAGCGGCGGCGGCGTGGACGCCGAGACCATGGAGGGCCCCGAGGGCGGCGACGCCGGAGCCGAGGAGGGCACTGAGGAGGGCGCCGGGGACGAGGCCTCCGACGCCGCCGAGGACGCGCCGTCCGCTGAGGAGTCGGCTGGGGCGGAGAACTGACGGGACTTTCCACCGTCACCGTGATCCCGTGATGGCCGAACGTGGGGCCGCCAGCGGAAGCTGGCGGCCCCACGCGCGTGTCGTCCACAGGCCGCACAGGCTGTCCACAGGCCGAAAGAGCCTCTGGCAGAAGGGTTCAGCGCGGGTTTAGCGTGGTAAACGGGGAGGCCGCGCCTTCGCCCGCTTCGGCGTGCCCGCGTAGACCTCCGAGCCGGGTGACCCCTCTGCGGCGGCCGCGGCCCTGTTCGCCGTGCTCTTGTACTCGTAGCGGGGTTCGAGCGCTCAACCCCGCTACAAGTACAAGAGCGTCACAGGTCAGAACGCTTGCGTCGCACCAGCAACGATTCCGGTGAGGCCAAACTCAGCACCTACTGACGGACGCTCGTGGAGCACAGTCGCGGTTCTACCTGGCGCGAGCACAGACGCGGCCCTGCCCGGTGTGAGTACAGGCACGACCTCCTCAGCGCGAGCGCGGTCCCCTCCGCACGGGCACGAGCGCGCCCCTCCCGCTGCGAGCACGGGCGCGCCCCTCAGCGCAGTACGGCTAGCGCCGGGTCACAGCTCCCCTTCGGGAAGCGCCGGGACGTGTTCGACGATCAGGTCGCTGACCGTCGACAGCGCGGCGGCGGGGGCGCCGTGGGCGGCCGGGACCGACAGTTCCACGTAGGCCTCGTGGCCGATCGCCGTGTACATGGTGGGTGCGTCCTCCGGCTGCGGCAGCCACGGAACACCGTTGACCTCCTGTAGGTAGGAGGTGCTGGTCAGGGTCACCGGGCGCTCCACCCCGCAGCGCAGCCCGATGGGCGGGTCGCCCCAGGCCGCGGTGAGCTCCGAGTCGGGCCGCACCTGTGCCCGCTCCGCTCCCAGCAGGGTGTCGGGGAGCGCCGCGACGAGGTCGGCGCAGACCTCGGCGGTCGCCGCGTCTGCCTCCGGCGGCTGCATGCGCACGGTCTGCGCGCCGCAGCCCGTCGCCACCAGGGCCAGGGCCGCGACCACACCGGCGTACGCGTACCGACTCAGCACAGCAGACCCCGCTCCGGATGACGCGATGCGTCAGATGTTGACGATGGGACAGGTGAGAGTCCGGGCGATGCCGTCCAACCGCTGGATCCGGGCCACCACGAGGGTGCCCAGGGAATCGATGTCTTCGGCGCCGGCCTGGACGATGACATCGTAGGGCCCGGTCACGTCGTGGGCCTTCTCGACCCCCTCGATGCCCCGGATGCGTCCTGCCACCTCGGCTGCCTGACCGACCTCGGTCTGGATCAGGATGTATGCCTGCACCATGAGTACTCCTTCGTGTCGCCGGGCGAAGCGGCGAGTGGGTTCACGGCCGAGCCAGGGTGCGGCCGATGACGGACGGATGACAAGCGTGGGTCCGGACCACCGCGCCGGAGCGTCACCGTACCCTGATCCCTGTGCGGAACACCATTGGGGGTCTTGGTGAGTTCGCTCTGATCGCACGCGTGACGAGCCAATTCCCCACCACGGACGATGTAATCCTCGGACCCGGGGACGACGCCGCTGTCGTCGCGTCCCCCGACGGCCGGACGGTCGCGACCACCGACCTGCTGGTCGAGGGCCGCCACTTCCGGCGCGAGTGGTCCACCGCCCGTGACGTGGGGCACCGGGCCGTCGCGCAGAACTTCGCCGACGTCGCGGCCATGGGCGCCCGCCCCACCGGCCTGCTCATCGGGTTCGCCGCGCCCGCCGACCTGCCGGTGTCCTGGGCGGAGGAGTTCACCGCCGGGGTCCGCGACGAGTGCGCGGTCGCGGGCGGCGCCGTCGTGGGCGGGGACATGGTCGGCTCGGACACCCTCACCATCGCGGTCACCGCGCTCGGCGACCTCCAGGGACGGGCGCCGGTCCGCCGCGACGGAGCCCGACCCGGCGACGTGGTCGCCTACACCGGCCACCTGGGGCTGTCGGCCGCCGGGCTCGCCCTGCTGGAGCAGGGGATCGACGGCCCGGCCGAGTGCCTGTCCGAGCACCGCAGGCCCAGCCCGCCCTACGCCCGGGGAGCGGAGGCGTCCCGCCTCGGGGCCACGGCCATGCTCGACGTCAGCGACGGCCTCGCACAGGACCTCGGGCACGTCTGCCGGGCCAGCGGCGTACGTATCGACCTGGAGGGGGAGGCGCTGCGCCCCGAGCCCGCCCTCGTCGAGGCGGTCCGCGTCCTGGGCGCCGGAGCCGGCACGGCCGAGCGGGCCGCGCGCGACCTCATGGTCGCCGGGGGAGAGGACCACGCCCTCGCCGCCGTGTTCCCGCCGCACACCGTTCTGCCCGCTCACTGGTACAGGGTGGGAACCGTTGTGGGAACAACAGGTGAAACCGCGGAAGAAAACACAATTCCGGTCACGGTCGATGGGCGGGTTCCGCCTCGCGGAGGATGGGATCATTTCCGGCGCTGAGACGCCCGATGGGATTTGTCCTGTTTAACTCTCACGCTAGGCTTTGCGAACGCGGCCTTTCCGGGCGCAGCACCCGCCTCATGGGACGCAGCGACCCCAGGAAGTCCCCGGGAGCCACCGACCGAGGGTCGGCAGAAGAAGCCACGGCTTCGCCGGTGTCCCCCCGCATCAGACCGGGGCGCACACGGCGGAGGGCGACGAGGGAGGGACCGGAACCGGAGCTCTCGGTGGAGGGTGATGGAAACGTCGAGGAGCGGTTTATGGGGCGGCATGGCTGGCGGAACGGCAACCGCCGGGGTGTGCACCGCAGCGAGCCGGAGGGCGTCGGCGCGCTGCGGCGGCTCGGCGGCCTCATCGAGAGCACGGTCCCCAAACGCGTCGAACCCCCGCGCCTGCTCAACGTGCTCGTCGTCTCCGGCGTGATCCTCGGCCTGCTCCTGTTCGGGTACAGCACCACCCAGATCTACCTCCAGTTCGGCGGCACCCCGGGCGCGACCGAGGACCCCGGGGTCCAGGACGGGGCCCAGCCCACGCACGACGCCTCACCCGGGACCGACGCCGAGGAGCCGGCGGCCGGAGGCGAGGGGGCGCGGGGACCGCAGACCCAGGCGGGTTCGGAGCCGACCACGGTCGTCTACCGCGTCACGGAGTCCACGGCGGTCGGGTTCAGCGGCCACGTCACCGTCACCAACACCTCGCGGGCCAGCCTGGACGGCTGGGAGCTGGCCCTGGCCTTCGACTCAGCCGAGGTCACGCACGTCAACGGCGCGGACTGGGCGGAGATCGAGGACGGCATCCTGGCCCGTCAGCCCGCCGACCAGGACAGCCTGGAGCCCGGGGACTCGGTGGCGCTCACCTTCGAGGCGGTGGGTGTGCCGCAGAGCCCGATCCGCTGCTCCCTGAACGGCCACGTCTGCGAGCTGTGAGCCGGGCGGGTGGGGACGCCGGTCGCCTCCGGGCCCGCCGAGGGCCCGGCAGGGGGTCCGGTGCGGGCTCCGGTCCCAGGCCCCCACAGGGCCCCGACCAAGGGTGAAGGCCCCCGACCGAGAGGGTCAGGGGCCTTCATGGAAGGTCCGGAGGGCTGGGAGCCCTAGCGGGTCACCTTGCCGGCCTTGATGCACGAGGTGCAGGCGTTCACGCGCTTGGGCGTGCCACCCACACGGGTGCGGACGGTCTGGATGTTGGGGTTCCAGCGGCGGCGGGTGCGACGGTGCGAGTGGGAAACACTGTTACCGAACCCTGGTCCCTTGCCGCAGACGTCGCAGACAGAAGCCACGGTAACTCCATTCAAGCGCTCGGGATCGCGCACGTCGCCGCACGCGAAGGTTCATCCGACCGGGAGAGGTCGGGCGGACTGGTTGGCGGTGACACCAACCGTGGAAGGTTACACGAAGGACATGGCCGGACGCGCAGTGCAGGCCGACGACCGGTGTCCGTACGCGCGATGGTGGGCCGCACCGTGGTCGAGAACGACCCAGGCGAGCGCCGGGAGCATCGAATACGCCACGCGGGCATGGCGAGAACGCGATGAACTTCCACGAGTATATCCCGGTTGGGAGGGGCAGGGACCACGGGCGAGGGACCGTCGCCGGGGTCCGGAGGGCCCGCCCTCCTGTGGGATGCCCGCGCACCCGGGGGTCCTCACCGGAGCTGTGAGGCCCGACCTCCTGTGGGACGCCCTCCGGGACCGGGAGACCCACAGGAATCCGGGGAGCCCTCCGGGCCGGGCCCCGAACCCCTTCCCCCGCGTTCGCGGGCCGAGCGAGGTGGCGGGAAGGCGCGCGAGCGTCGCACCGGAGGACTACCGTGGCGGTGACCGGCGATCCGAGACGGGAAGCACACGTGAGCACCTGGGACGAACCGCTGAGCAGGGGGCCCCTCAGGGGCAAGACGGCCAAGGCCCTCTCCGAGAAGCTCGACCTGCACACCCTCGGCGACCTGCTGCGCTACTACCCGCGCCGGTACGACCGGCGGGGTGACCTGACCGACCTCGCGGCACTGCGCGAGGGCGAGGAGGTCACCGTGCAGGCCCGCGTCCTGGACGCCAAGCGGCGCACCGTGCCCGCGCGGCAGGGCCGCCGCCGCATGGACATGATGGAGGCCACCGTCACCGACGGCACCGGGCGCCTGCACCTGACCTTCTTCAACCGGGGCTCCTACCACCAGGGAGCCCTCGTCCCCGGGCGCCTGGCGATGTTCTCCGGCCGGGTCTCCACCTTCAAGGGCCGCCGCCAGCTCGACCACCCCCAGTACGAACTCCTCGACGAGGACGGCCACGAGGGCGAGCGGGCCCGGGCCTACGCAGAGGAGCTCATCCCCGTCTACCCGGCGGTCAAGGGCCTGGACTCCACCACCATCGCCCGCACCGTCGACATCGTCCTCGCCGACGTCGACAGCCTGCCCGACCCGCTGCCCCCCGAACTGCGCGAACGGCGGGGGCTCCTCGGCGTCGCCGAGGCCCTGCGCCGGATCCACCGGCCCGCGGAGTGGTCCGACGTCGGCTCCGCCCGCCGCCGCCTGAAGTGGGACGAGGCCTTCGTCCTGCAACTCGCGCTCGCCCAGCGGCGCCACCGCGCCGAGGACCTGCCGGCCAAGCCCCGGCCCGGCGCGGTCGACGGCCTCCTGGACGCCTTCGACGCCCAGCTGCCGTTCACGCTCACCGAGGGGCAGCGGGAGGTCGGCGAACGCCTCGCCGAGCGGCTCGACGCCGCCCACCCCATGCACTGCCTGCTCCAGGGCGACGTCGGCGCGGGCAAGACCCTGGTGGCGCTGCGGGCCATGCTCCGGGTCGTGGACTCCGGCGGCCAGGCCGTCATGCTCGCGCCCACCGAGGTCCTGGCCCAGCAGCACCACCGGTCCATCAGCGCCATGCTCGGTGCGCTGGGCCGCGCAGGGCAGATCGAGGGGGCGGAGAACGCCACCCGGGTGGCGCTGCTCACCGGTTCCATGAACGCCGCCGCCCGCCGGGAGGCCCTGCTCGACGCGGCGTCCGGCGCCGCGGGGATCGTCGTGGGCACCCACGCCCTGCTCCAGGAGCACGTGTCCTTCGCCGACCTGGGGCTGGTGGTGGTCGACGAGCAGCACCGGTTCGGCGTGGAGCAGCGCGACGCCCTGCGGGAGAAGGCCGTGGACGGGCGCCCCCACGTGCTGGTCATGACGGCCACGCCCATTCCGCGCACCGTCGCGATGACCGTCTACGGCGACCTCGACGTGGTCGCCCTCACCCAGCTGCCCACCGGCCGCGCGCCCGTGTCCACGCACGTGGTGCCCGCGCGTGAGAAACCGCACTTCCTGGCCAGGGCCTGGGAACGCATCCGTGAGGAGGCGGGCGGTGGACACCAGGCCTTCGTGGTCTGCCCGCGGATCGGCGACGACGCCAAGGAGGAGGCCGAGGAGGAGGTCGGCGCCGGGGACGGCGAGGAGGCCGCGGGCGCCCGGCCGCCGCTGGCGGTGCTCGACGTGGCGGCGCGCCTGACGGAGGGGCCGCTCTCCGAACTGCGCGTGGAGGTCCTGCACGGCCGGATGGCGCCCGACGACAAGGACGCGGTGATGCGCCGCTTCTCGGCCGGGGACACCGACGCCGTCGTCTCCACCACCGTCATCGAGGTGGGCGTGGACGTGCCCAACGCCACGGTGATGGTCATCATGGACGCGGACCGCTTCGGCGTCTCGCAGCTGCACCAGCTGCGCGGCCGGGTCGGCCGAGGTCAGCTGCCGGGGCTGTGCCTGCTGGTCACCGACGCGGAGGAGGGCTCCCCGGCGCGTGAGCGGCTGGCCGCGGTGGCCGCGACCACCGACGGCTTCGAACTCTCCCGGGTGGACCTGGAGATGCGCCGCGAGGGCGACGTGCTGGGCGACTCGCAGTCCGGAGCCCGCTCCAGCCTGCGGATGCTCACCCTGCTCAAGGACGAGGAGCTCATCGGGGACGCGCGCGAGGAGGCCACGGCGTACGTGGCGGCCGACCCCGGGCTGACCGGGCACCCGCCGCTGGCCGAGGCGCTGGAGACGCTGCTGCCCGAGGAGCGGGCGGAGTACCTGGACAAGGCCTGAGCGCCCGGGGCGGCAGGGCCGGGCGCGAGCGGGAACAGCGACCGGGCGCCCGGCGGCGGGGGCCGGTTGCCCACAGGCCGCGGTGCTGTCCACAGGCCGAGGTGGAGTCTGGTGCGGCCTGCGCGCCGGGGCCTAACGTGGAAAGCGGGGGGTCCCCAGGCCGCCCGCCTCGTGATGCCCGCGTACCGGGGCACCCGCACACCCCGGCCGCTACCGTGGGGGCATGACCCGCATCATCGCCGGTACGGCCGGTGGACGGCGCATCTCCGTCCCCGAGGGCCGTAACACCCGCCCCACCAGCGACCGGGCCCGCGAGGCGCTGTTCTCCTCCGTCCAGTCCGACCTCGGCTCCCTCGACGGCGTCCGGGTGATGGACCTGTACGCGGGCTCGGGGGCCATCGGCCTGGAGGCCCTGTCCCGGGGCGCCGCGCACGCGCTGCTGGTGGAGGCCGACCGCAGGGCGGCACAGGTGCTCAGGGGCAACATCCAGACGCTCGGGCTCCCCGGTGCGCGGCTGGTCGCCGACCGGGTGGAGCGGGTGGTCGGCGCGGACAACACCGGCGATCCCTACGACCTCGTGGTCGCCGACCCGCCCTACGCCGTCACCGACGCCGAGGTCACCGGGGTGCTGGCCGCCCTGGTCGGCCGCGGCTGGCTGGCAGAGCACGCCGTGGTCGTCGTCGAACGCTCCAAACGCGGGGCCGAACCCTCCTGGCCCGAGGGCCTGGAGCGCGACCGCAGCCGGGGGTACGGGGAGGCGGTTCTCTGGTACGCCCACCCGTCGCCCACCACCCCCACCTGACGCCTGCGGCGCGGTGCTTCCGTGCCCGTCGCCCTCCACCGCCCCCACCTGACGCCCGCACCACACTCGTCCCACTCCACCCGCCTCGCGCCCACCCCGTGCGCCCCGGGCACCGCCCCGGCGCGCCTCCCAGGCGATGGCGGGAAGCGGGGTAGAAAACGGCCAGGGAGCGGTTGCCGCTTCGGGAGGGGAAGCCCGCTTCGGCCGTCATGGCGGGCCGTGCGCCGAAAGCGCGCACACGTCCCGACCACGGACGAGGACGACCACTAAACGGGTGTTGCCCGAATCCGCGCGGGGGCCAAGCCCTACGATCGCGGTACCCGAACGTAGCTGCTGAAAGGGGCGATCCACCGTGCGCCGTGTCGTCTGCCCGGGTTCCTTCGACCCGGTGACCTACGGTCATATCGACATCATCGGCCGGGCGGCCAAGCAGTACGACGAGGTCGTCGTCGCCGTGCTCAACAACGTCAACAAGCGCGGCCTGTTCACGGTCCCGGAGAAGCTCGACATGCTCCGGGAGGGCACCGCCGAGTTCGACAACGTCCGGATCAGCGAGTTCGACGGCCTCCTCGTCGACTTCTGCCGGGAGAACGGCATCGAGACCATCGTCCGCAGCCTGCGCTCGGTCAGCGACTTCGACTACGAGCTCCAGATCGCCCAGATGAACTACCAGCTCTCCGGGGTGGAGACGGTGTTCATGACGGCGAACCCGCAGTACTCCTTCCTGTCCTCCAGCCTCGTGCGCGAGATCGCCCAGCACCGCGGGGACGTCTCCAGCCTGGTCACCACCTACGTCCAGGACCGCCTGCGCGAGAAGTACGCGCAGAGGGACTCCGAGGGCCGCTGAGGGCCCGGCTCCACCGCCTGTCCCGCCGCCCGCTCCGCCGTCGGGCCGGGGGCTGATTTGGGCGGCAGGGTACATGCTGGGTACAATCTCGGTTTGACCATGGGTACCGCCGGTTCTTCGGTGTGCCCCGACACCGATCGCGCCCGTCGCACGCGACGCCTCCCGCGCGTTCGGTACACCCGCAATCCTCGTGAAAGCCCGATGACCCTGTCTCGTCTAGACCCTCGTGACCCGTTCGTGGTCGACACCCGCCAGCTGGGCCGCCAGCCGGGGTCGATGCGAACCGTCAACCGCATCGTGACCGTCCCCGAGGCGTTCGCCACGGCGATGGCGGCCGTGCCCGAGGGCAGCGAGGTCGAGCTGGACCTGCGCCTGGAGGCGGTGATGGAGGGAGTCCTCGTCACCGGCACCGTCCGCGGCCAGCTCACCGCGGAGTGCTCGCGCTGCCTGGACCCGATCTCTGACGGCGTCGAGGCCGGATTCCAGGAGCTGTACCGGTACTCCGCCGACGAAGACGAGGTGGCGGGGACGGACGAGGACGCGGGCGACGAGGATGAGGACTACTATCTAGAGGGCGATCTCCTCGACCTCGGGCCCGTGGTCCGAGACGCCGTCGTGCTCGCGCTCCCGCTCACACCGTTGTGCGGTCCGGACTGCCCCGGCCTGTGCGCCGAGTGCGGTGCCAAACTCGCCGAGGCCGGGCCCGACCACGGCCACGGCGACAACATCGACCCGCGTTGGGAGGCGCTCCGCGAGATCGCGGACGAGCCCGGCGAACGATGAGCTCGTGAACCGATCGCGGACGGCCGCCCCCGGGCGCGCCCCCGCCGACCGGGGCACACCTTCCCCGCCACAGTGCGCGGGGTGACCGAGAGAAGCGACCTCCCGCGACCGCGCGGGGGTGACCCAGGAGGATTGAAGTGGCCGTCCCGAAGCGGAAGATGTCGCGGAGCAACACCCGGACCCGCCGTTCCCAGTGGAAGGCGTCGCGCCCGGTGCTGGTCAACTGCCCGCGCTGCCGCGACCCCAAGCAGCCCCACATCGCGTGCCCGACCTGCGGCACCTACAACAACCGCCAGGTCACCAACCCGGCCTAGGCGCGCCGTGGATCACACCGCTGGTCCTGCGCACCGCAGCCGAACGCGTCTGGCGGATGACGGGCTTCGGGTCCTCGCACCCGATTCCCCAGCCATCTCGGGGCGGACCCCGTACAAGGGTCCGCCCCGAAGTGCTGTCACCGTCCGTCCGCGGCCGGAGCGGCCGTGCCCGCGCACGTGCTGAGTCACGTGCCCGTGTCCGTGCCGCCCCGTGTGCACGGCCGGTGTCCGCGCCGGTGTGACCGGTGTCCGCGCGGAGCCCGCTCCTTGTCCTCGTGCTCCCCGAGCGCCGCCGCGCGCGGGTTTGTAGAGTGATGCCGAGGAACAAAGCGTGATACACGACGAGCACCGGCGCGCGGGAGCGTCCGCGCGCCGCACGGCGGTCCGGGCTCTCCCGGGTTCCCGAGTTCGTGGTGGTTGCCGGGGGAGCGGAGCCTCCCGCGACGGTCACCTCGTTTTCGAGCACCCTGGCGGAGCCGCGGGGGCCGCACCCGACTCCAGCCGTCCGCGCGCCGCCGCCCGGCGCGTACGAACAGGGAAGTGAACGAGTGGCCAGCCAACTCCCCGTCTCCGAAGCCAAGGCGTTCCACCAGGCCATCGGGGTCGAAGTCGACCCGAAGATCCTGCTCAGGGCGCTGACCCACCGCTCCTACGCCTACGAGAAGGGCGGCCTGCCCACCAACGAGCGCCTGGAGTTCCTCGGGGACTCCGTGCTCGGCCTGGTGGTCACCGACACCCTCTTCCGCAAGCACCCCGACCTGCCCGAGGGCCAGCTCGCCAAGCTGCGCGCCGCCGTGGTCAACATGCGCGCCCTCGCCGACGTCGCCCGCGGGCTGGGCGTCGGCGCCTACATCCGGCTCGGCCGCGGTGAGGAGGGGACCGGGGGCCGCGACAAGTCCTCGATCCTCGCCGACACCCTGGAGGCCGTCATCGGCGCCGTCTACCTGGACCGCGGCCTGGACGTGGCCTCGGAGTTCGTGCACCGGCTCTTCGACCCGCTCATCGCCACCGCCTCCGGGCTGGGCGCGGGCCTGGACTGGAAGACCTCCCTCCAGGAGCTGACCGCCGCCGAGATGCTCGGCGTCCCCGAGTACCACGTGGACGAGAGCGGCCCCGACCACCAGAAGACCTTCCGCGCGACGGTCCGCGTCGCGGGGGAGAGCTACGGCCTGGGTGAGGGCCGCAGCAAGAAGGAGGCCGAGCAGCAGGCCGCCGAGTCCGCGTGGAAGGCCATCAAGGCCCGCTCCGAGGCCGCCGCCGACACGGCGGGCACGGCCGGTGCCGTCTCCGGCGACGGGCAGGGGTGAGGCGGCGGTGCCCGAACTCCCCGAGGTCGAGGTCGTCCGACGAGGCCTGGCCGAACACGCCCTGGGCCGCACCGTCGGCGCCGTCGAGGTCCTGCACCCCCGCGCGGTGCGGCGGTACCTGCCAGGCCCCGCCGACTTCGCCGCCCGCCTGTCGGGCCGCGTGCCCACCGCCGCGCGGCGCCGCGGCAAGTACCTGTGGCTCGTCCTGGACAGCGGCGAGATGCTTCTCACGCACCTGGGCATGAGCGGGCAGATGCTGGTCCAGCCCGAGGGCAAGTCCGACGAGAAGCACCTGCGGGTGCGCCTGCCCCTGTCGGACGGCACCGAACTGCGCTTCGTCGACCAGCGCACCTTCGGCCACCTGATGGTGGACGTGCCGGGGGCGCGCGAGGACGTGCCCTCGTCGGTGGACCACATCGCCCTGGACCCGCTGGACCCCGACTTCGCCGCGGAGGACTTCGTGCGGGCGCTGCGGGCCCGGCGCACCGAGGTCAAGCGGGCGCTGCTGGACCAGTCGTTGATCAGCGGCGTGGGCAACATCTACGCCGACGAGGCGCTGTGGCGGTCCCGGCTGCACTGGGCGCGCTCCACACAGGGGCTGTCCGACGCCGAGGCCGTGGAGCTGCTGGGCCACGTGGGCCAGGTGATGACCGAGGCCCTGGAGGTGGGCGGTACCACCTTCGACGGCCTGTACGTCAACGTCAACGGTGAGAGCGGCTACTTCGAGCGCGGGCTCAACGCCTACGGCCGCCGCGACCGCCCGTGCGGGCGGTGCGGCGCCCTGATCGTCCGCGAGGCGTTCATGAACCGCTCCTCCTACAGCTGTCCGACCTGCCAGAGGGCGCCGCGCGGCCGGAAGTAAAAGGGCCCTTTGGCGTGTCGGAAAGCAAAGTGTGTCTGCCAGGTAAGTAAGGAGTCCGTCCGTGGGGGACGAGGTCGAGGCCGTCCGGGTGACCGCTTGGGTGCGCGGGCACGTGCAGGGCGTGGGTTTCCGCTGGTGGACGCGGTCCAAGGCGCTGGAACTGGGCCTGACCGGGGCGGCCACGAACCTCCGGGACGGCCGCGTCGAGGTGGTCGCCGAGGGTCCCAGGGAGGCGTGCGAGCGACTTCTTGGTCATCTCAGGGACGGCGCAACACCCGGTCGTGTGGACTCCGTGGTCGAACGTTGGTCCTCGTCTGGGGGGACGTTCACCGGATTCGCCGAACGGTGAGTATGCTTGTGGGGTAACGCGATTCGAGCACACCGCGCGACCGCGGCGGCCCCCAGGGGCTCGCGGCAGGGTCTCGCGGGGTGTGAGGCGACCATCGCGCGGCGTGTGTCACCGGTCCGCGCGTTCCGGCTGGACCCGGGGTAGCCGTGTTCGGATCGTGCGCTGCCACCTGCCCGGAATACCTGTCCGGGTTGTGGCCGTTACGGACTGTCGTAATCCAATCTTGACCAGCGGCGCGCACAGTGAGACTCTGGAAGACACATCGCGCAGATCTTCCACCCGGGCCGGACCAGCATCGGTCGGCTTTCCACGGGACATCACGTGCGCGGATCATCACTGGTCACTCAGTGTGGAGGACCCACATCATGGCGAAGGCTCTGTTTGGCCACGTCGGCGTCTCCGACCCTCGGATGGTCTCGGAGGTGCGGCGGCTCCAGAACCGGGTACGCGACCTCGAGGACGAGATCAGCCGTCTCCAGGCACGGAACGACCAGCTCAGCATGGCCGTCACCGATGCCGCCTCCGGCGCGACCGACCGCGAGCCGGCGCTCGCCTGACCTGACGCCGTCGACGTTTCGGGCGCAGCCAGAGCTGCTCTTTCCGATGTGGTCGACCCACTGACGGGGACGCCGAACGCGCAAGCCAGGCGTCCCTGGCCGGGGCCGTCGACGGGCCGGGTCGCTTTCCTCAGTCCGCTTCGCCGCAGTCTTTCCTTTCCCTTGCGGCTTTTTTACCGTTGTACCCGGCGGACCCTGTCACAACCCTCCGTGTCCGCCGGACATCCCCCCTCCTCCCCGCCAGGGCGTGGGCTCCCAGGCCGTCCGATCGGGGACACCAGCCCGAACCCCACCCTCCGGTCACCGCTTCGTGGCACCCTTAGGTGGTCGCGCTGTGTATCAACGGTGACCGTCGTGGGAGGTGTGGGTGTACCTGAAGAATCTGACGCTGCGCGGCTTCAAGTCGTTCGCGTCGGCCACCACCCTGCGTTTCGAGCCCGGGATCACCTGTGTGGTCGGTCCCAACGGCTCGGGCAAGTCCAACGTGGTGGACGCCCTGTCCTGGGTGATGGGGGAGCAGGGGGCCAAGTCCCTGCGCGGCGGCAAGATGGAGGACGTCATCTTCGCGGGCACCTCCACCCGCCAGGCGCTGGGCCGCGCCGAGGTCAGCCTCACCATCGACAACGCCGACGGTGCGCTGCCCATCGACTACACCGAGGTCACCATCCGGCGGACCATGTTCCGCAACGGCGGCTCGGAGTACGCCATCAACGGCGACACCTGCCGCCTCCTGGACATCCAGGACCTGCTCAGCGACTCCGGCATCGGCCGTGAGATGCACGTCATCGTCGGCCAGGGGCAGCTGGACACCGTCCTGCACGCCGGTCCCGAGGAGCGCCGCGCCCTCATCGAGGAGGCCGCGGGCATCCTCAAGCACCGCAAGCGCAAAGAGAAGGCGATCCGCAAGCTCAACGCGATGCAGGGCAACCTGGACCGGGTCACCGACCTCACCGCGGAGCTGCGCCGCCAGCTCAAGCCCCTGGGCCGCCAGGCCGAGCTGGCCCGCAGGGCCGCCGTCATCCAGGCCGACCTGCGCGACGCCCGCCTGCGCCTGCTCGCCGACGACATCGTCACCCTCACCGGCCAGCTGGCCAAGGAGGAGGCGGACGAGAAGGAGGTCCTCGCCCGCCGCGGTGCCGCCGAGGCCGCCCTCGCCCAGACCCAGGAGCGCGAGACCGAGCTGGAGTCGCAGGCCGCCGAGGCCGCGCCGGCGCTGGCCCGTGCCCTGGAGACCTACCACGCGCTGTCGCGCCTGACCGAGCGCCTGGACGCCGTGCGCGGGCTGGCCAACGAGCGCCACCGCAACCTGGCCTCCGTCTCCGACGAGCCCGTCCACCGCCGCGACCCCGAGGAACTGGAGATGGAGGCCGAGGAGGCCGCCGCCCAGGAGGAGGAGCTGCTCACCCGGCTGGAGGAAGCCCGCGAGGCCCTGGAGGCCACCGTCACCGAGCGCTCCGCCGCCGAGGACGCCCTGCACCGCGAGGAGAAGCGGCTGGAGGCCGCCAACCGCGCCTCCGCCGAGCGCCGCGAGAGCCTCGTTCGGCTGTCCGCACGGGTGGAGAGCCTGCGCGGCCGCCTGGCCTCGAACGGGGACGAGATCACCCGGCTGGAGGAGTCCGCCCGCCAGGCCGCCGAACGCGCGGAGCGGGCCCAGGCCGAGTACGAGATGGCCGCCGAGGAGGCGGCCGGTCTCGACGAGGGCGACGCCGAGCTCGACGCCGCCCAGGAGGAGGCGGCCCGCCGACTGTCCGAGGCCGACGCCGGGATCAACCGTCTGCGCGACGCCGAGCGCACCGCCGAGGGCGAGCGGGCCGCGCTCGCCGCGCGCAAGGAGGCACTGGAGCTGGGACTGGCGCACAAGGACGGCGCCGACACCCTCCTGGGCGCGGGCCTGCCGGGGATGCTCGGCAGCCTCGCCGCCCTCGTCCAGGTCGAATCCGGCCAGGAGACCGCCGTGGCCGCGGCCTTCGGCACGGCCGCCGGAGCGGTCGCGGTCAGCGATCCCGACACCGCCGTGGCCGCGCTCGACCTGCTCCGGTCCGAGGACGCCGGCCGCGCCGGGATCGTCATCGCCCAGGCCGTCCCCACGGTGTCCAGGGGGGAGTGGCCCGCACTGCCCTCCGGGGTCCGCTACGCCCTCGACGCCGTCGTCGCCCCCGAACACCTGGCCGGGGCGGTCACCGCCCTGCTGGACCGCACCGCGCTGGCGGCCGACGCCCACGCCGCCCGCGACCTGGTCCGCAAGGTCCCCGGCGTGCGCGCCGTCACCCCCGAGGGGGACGTGTTCTCCGCAGCCCTGGTGCACGGCGGTTCGGCCGCCGCGCCGAGCCTGCTGGAGGTCCAGGCGGCCGTGGACGAGGCGGCGGGAAGGCTGGAGACGGCCACCGAGGCCGCCGGACGGATCGCCGCCGAGCTGGAGGAGCGCAGGCACGAGCGCGCCGACCTGGCCGCCGGGGTGGAGGAGCTGACCGCGCGCCGCCGCCAGGGCGACCGCAGGCGCAACGAGTCCGCCCAGCGGCTGGGCAAGCTGGGCGGGCAGGCACGTTCCGCCGAGGCCGAGTCCGAGCGGTACGCGGCCGCCGCGGCCAAGGCCGCCGCCGCGCGCGGCGAGGAGGCCGCCAAGCTGGCCCGGATGGAGGAGGAGCTGGCCGAGGCCGAGGAGGTGGCCGCCTCCATCGAGGAGGACGCGCCCGACCCCGAGACCCGCGACGAGCTCGCCGCCCAGGCCTCGCGGGCCCGCGCCACCGAGATGGAGCGCCGCCTGTCGGTGCGCACCGCCGAGGAGCGCGCCCGTTCGATCGCGGGCCGCGCCGAGCAGTTGCGCGCCCAGGCCTTCGAGGAGCGCCGCGCCATGGAGCGCGCCGCCGAGCGCCGCCGCACCCGCGCCGCGCAGGCCACCATCGCCGAGGCCGCCGCCGAGGGCGCCCGGCTGGCCCTGGAGCGGATCGCGGTGTCCCTGGCCGCGGCCGAGGGCGAGCGCACCGCCGCCGAGGCGGAGAAGGAGGCGCGCGACGCCGAGCTCAGGACCGTGCGGGCCCGCGTGCGCGAGCTGTCCGTCGACCTGGAGAAGCTGACCAGCTCGGCGCACAGCGGCGAGGTGGCCCGGGCCGAGCGCCGCCTGCGTCTGGAGCAGCTGGAGGTCAGGGCGAGCGAGGAGATGGGCGTCGACGTGCCCACCCTCGTCGCCGAGTACGGGCCGAACGTGCCCGTGCCCCCTCCGGGCGACGCCGAGGAGGACGCGGTTCCGCTGCCGTACGTGCGCGAGGTGCAGGCCAAGCGGGCCAAGGCCGCCGAGCGCCAGCTCAACCAGCTGGGCAAGATCAACCCGCTCGCGCTGGAGGAGTTCGCGGCGCTGGAGGAGCGGCACGCCTTCCTCAACGCCCAGCTGGAGGACCTGAAGAAGACCCGCCGGGACCTGATGGACATCGTCCAGGAGGTCGACGCCCGGGTGCAGGAGGTGTTCTCCTCCGCCTACCTGGACGTGGAGCGGGAGTTCGCGGCGATCTTCGGGCGGCTCTTCCCCGGGGGCGAGGGGCGGCTGCTGCTCACCTCACCCGAGGACATGCTGACCACCGGGGTGGAGGTGGAAGCCCGTCCGCCCGGCAAGAAGGTCAAGCGCCTGTCGCTGCTCTCCGGCGGTGAGCGCTCCCTGACCGCGGTGGCCTTCCTGGCCGCGATCTTCAAGGCCCGGCCGTCCCCGTTCTACGTGATGGACGAGGTCGAGGCGGCCCTGGACGACACCAACCTCCAGCGCCTGCTGGTGATCTTCGAGGAGCTGCGGGCCGCCTCGCAGCTGATCGTGATCACCCACCAGAAGCGCACCATGGAGGCGGCCGACGCGCTGTACGGCGTGACGATGCAGGGCGACGGCATCTCCCAGGTGATCAGCCAGAAGCTGGAGCGCCCCGCCTGACACACGGCCGGATCCGGCCACTCGTGATCGCTCGCGGCCACCGCGGCGACCGGTAGCATCCACCGGTCGGTTCGTGTGGGGATGGCGGGAACGGGATGTCCGAGGAACTCAGCTTCGTGCTTGCCGTGTGCCTGGTGGCCCTTCTGGTCTTCGGAGTCCTCTTCATGGTGCAGACACACGCTCCGGGGGACCCTGTCTGGCGCTGGTCCCTGGTCTGCGGGATGTGGGGTGGCTTCGCCGCGGCCCTCCTGCTCCTGGTGGCCGACGCCTCCTGGTTCGCTTGGATGCTGGACGCCGGTTCGGAAGAGGAACAGGTGTGCCCGCCCGTGCTGGGGCACAGTCTCCCGTGGAACGATCCCGGTTTCGTCCCCGATCCGGGAGCCTGCGCCCAGGACGCCACCGCCAAGCTGGGATGGGCTCTGACGGTCGCGGTGGTCGCGCTGGTCTGCCTCGTGCTACGCACTCGGGACACGGTCCTGGACGCGGTCAGGCAGCAGGCGGGCCCGCGCGGGGGAGTATCCGAGCCCCGTGACGGCGGGGAACCGGCGGGTACCTGATCGAGTGGACGGACGCCTGCCCTGGCACACGTGAGGGGCCGCCCTCCCGGAGGGGAGAACGGCCCCGGCCGAACACCCCGGCTCGCTGCCCGGGTCCGGCCCCAGCCGACGGGGGGTGGTTCGGGCGCCCGCGGGGTTCTGGAGGTGCTGGAGGTGAGGCTGCGAGGAACGAGCCGTCTCACCGGAAGCGCCGAAGGTTCCCGCTCTTTGGGCGCCCGAACACGGGGCAAAGCGAAGCGGAGCCCCGAAGGGGCACGGCTAACCGCGGTCGATGGTGATGACCGGGGAGGTCCAGGTCTCCCAGTGGTCGGGGTTGTCCGGGTCGCCGAGCGCCTTGAGCGCGCGGGCCTCCAGACGGTACCGGCCGTCCCGGACCGGGGTGATCCGGTCGTGGCGGTCCAGGACCGTGCCGTCCCACGCGTAGCTGAAGAACGACGTCCCGGTCGCGCTGCGGTTCACGTGGTCCACCGACACCCCGACGTTGCGGTCCGGGTGCACGGGACGCCCGGTGCGCTCGTCGACGACGGTCATCTCCAGCAGCGTGACGTGGTGGTCGAAGTGCGCGATGACGTACGGGACGTCCGGCAGGCCGTCGACCCACTCCAGGGTGTAGGCGGCGCCGTCGGGCTGGTTCTCGAACGTGCCGCCGCCCTCGCCCACGCACTCCAGGCCGGAGAACGCGCCGCATTCGGTGATCCGGGTCAGCCACGGCAGTTCGAGCACTTCACCGTTGCCGTCGGTGATCGGGGTCATCGCCTCGATCTCCTGGTAGTCGCCGTTGTAGGCGGCGTAGGGGACCCGGTAGGTCCCGCCGTCCGCCTGGGCCACGGAGACGTAGCCGCCGTAGATCATCTGCTGGAAGTCCTGGGCGGGCGGGGTGAAGGTCACCCGCACCTCGGCCGTGCCGCCCGGCGCGACGGTCACCTCGTCCCGGTCGAAGGCCACCTCGGCGGAGGCGTCGTTGTAACCGGGGGTGAAGGTGTCGCCGTGGGTGCCCAGGGCGCTCTCGTGGCCCAGGGTGTAGGTGGCCTCCTCGTCACCGTCGTTGGTGATGGTGATCGTCTCGGTCACCTCGCCCCCGGTGGCGCCCAGGGACAGCTTGCCCGGGGTCACGGCGGTGGTGGCCAGCACGGCTCCGGGCACGTCCATCATGCCCGCGCCCTGACGGTGGACGTTGTCGGTGTAGCCCGCGTCGGGGGCGCCCCACCAGGCCTTGGGGTCGGCGCTGTTCTGGAGGACGTCGCGCACCTCGTGCGCGCCGAGGTCGGGGCGGGCCTCCAGGAGCAGCGCGACGCCGCCCGCCACGTGCGGCGAGGACATCGAGGTGCCGCTGATGGTGGCGTAGCTGCCCTTGGCCACGGGGTAGGTGGAGTTGATCAGGCCGCCGGGCGCGCCGATGTCGGGCTTCAGGGCCAGGTCGGGGGACAGGCCGAAGGAGCTGAAGGAGCTGATCAGCCCGCCGGTCGGGTTGGGGATGGTGGTGGTCTCACCGGTCCAGGACAGGGTGACGGGCTCGTCGCCCTCCAGGAGCTCCAGCAGGTGGGCTCCGGAGGTGTCGGAGATCCCGACGGAGAAGGCCCCCTGGTCGACGATGCCGCCGCCCGCGAACATGCCGGGGACGTTGTTGTACATCACCACGCCGGTGGCGCCCGCGGCCACGGCCGCGTCGTACTTCTCGGCGAAGGTGCACGCGCCGCGCACCATCAGGGCGGTCCTGCCCTCGGGGTCGGCCTCCAGTTCGTCGCCCAGGGACGGGCAGCCCCGTCCGACGTGGACGAGTTCGTCGGTCTCACCCGAGGCGGGCGGCGGGGAGGCCTCGTCCATCTCCATGTAGGCCAGGGTCTCGCCGCTGGGGTTGGCGGTCGCCGACGCGGACCGGGTGTGGGTGTTGTCGTAGGAGGCGACGCCGATCACGTCCTCGCCCAGTCCGGGGGCGCCCGCGGAGTACAGGCCCGTGTCTCCCTCGTTGCCGATGGAGGCGACCACGACCATGCCCTCGTCGACCAGGTTGTCGGAGGCGACCGCGGTGGGGTACTGCGGCCAGGAGTGCGCCGAGCCGATGCTCATGTTGAGCACGTCCATGTCGTCGGCCAGGGCCTGTTCCATGGCGGCGATCATGATGTCGGAGGTGGTGGAGCCCTCGCAGCCGAACACCTTGTAGGCGCCGAAGTCCACGCCGGGCGCCACACCCGTGACCTCACCCCGGGCGCCGACGATCCCGGCCACGTGGGTGCCGTGGCCGTGGCAGTCCTGGGGGTCGTCGTCGGGGGCGGGCACGGTGGCGGGGTCGCCCGCGTTGAAGTCGTCGCCGACGAAGTCGTACCCGGTGACCACGCGGTCGTTCGGGAATCCGCCGCCGCCGAGGTCGGGGTGGGTGTAGTCGACGCCGGTGTCCATGACGGCCACGCGCAGGCCCTCGCCCGTCAGGCCGAGTTCGTTCTGTGCGACGTCGGCCCCGGTCATCGGCAGCGCGGTGTCCAGGTCGGGGACGCTGGCGTCGGCCTCGGGGATCTCGTAGGTGACGACGGGGTAGATGGCGCTGACACCGGGGATCTCCCGGGCCGTGCCCACCTGTGCGTCGTCCATCTCGACGGAGAAGCCGTTCCAGAGGTCGCCGAACGAGTGCCGTTCGGTGTACTCCAGGCCCGTGTCCTCGGCCTCGGCGCGGAACTCCTCGTGTTCGTTCTCGACCTGTGCCGAGGAGGTGCCGGCGGTGGTCGGGGGGCTCTCCAGTTCGATGAACCACAGGCCGTTCGCCTGGTGGGTCAGTTCGCCGTTCTCGGCGGAGGGGGCGGGGTGCAGGGGGGCGAGCTCGGAGGCGTCGTCGGCGCTGGCCGGTGTGGCCGCGACCAGGCCCGCGACGAGTGTCAACCCGGCGAGCGACGCCAGGCGGGTGCGGTGGGGTACCACCTTGTCAACACATCCCTTCTCGGTGCGCGCCTCAGGACACCGGGGGAGCGGGGTAGCCCACTGGGTACGGTTGTGGTGCTCAGGGGGATACGCCGCTTAATGTCCGTCATCGGTTAATCGGCGCGCATAGCAACGAGATCATTGCCGTGTGCCATGAAAGTGTCAATGCTCACCAAGGATCAATCTGGACACACGGGGGCGAGAACCACCCCTCTGCTTTACAGACATAATCAAAACGGTCATTCTTCTCTTTTTTCGCGAAAGCAATAAAAGATGCGAAAGGGGATGGCCTGTCCCGTGCGGCGCCCCTCTGTCCGGCCTTCCGTGAAGGAGCGCGGCCCCGCCGGAGAAAGCGCAGGCCAGAGTAGCTGTCGGGGTGCCCGCAGGGGTGCGCGGCGGGCCGAGTACGCTGGAGGTTCAGGGCCGCCCGCGGGCGGCCCGACCGGTGTCGACGGAGCGAAGTCCGGTAGCGCGGCCACAACCGGCCGTCCAACCCGGCGCTGTCCCGCAACTGTGAGGCCCCTCCGGGGGACGAGCCAGGTCGCCTCCCCGACACCGACGTCCCCGTCCTCGTGGGAAGGACAGGCCGCCTCCGTCGGGACCGCGCTCCTTCCCCCCGCCCGACAAGGAGCACCGTGCGGACCGCACGCCACCTTTCCCCCGTCCTTCTCGGAGCCGTGCTCGTCCTGACCGCCTGCGGCGCACAGGACGGCGGCGAACCCGAGGCCGCGCCCGCCACCGAGGCCGCCTCCGTCCCCTGCGGCCCTCCGGAGCCCGACCCCGAGCGCCCCGCCGTGGGGGACGGCACCTTCCCCGTCACCGTCACCGACGCCACGGGAGAGGTCACCGTCGAGGAGGCGCCCGAGCGCATCGTCTCCCTGTCGGCCAGCCACACCGAGATGCTCTTCGCCATCGGCGCGGGCGACCGGGTCGAGGCCGCCGACGAGTACTCCGACTACCCGGAGGAGGCCCCCACCACATCGCTGAGCGGCTTCGAGCCCAGCGTGGAGGCCATCACCGAGTACGACCCCGACCTGGTCCTGCTCGCCCGCAGCGCCGAGGCGACCGCCGACCAACTGGAGGCCGTCGGCATTCCGTCGCTGGTCCTGGACGCCGCCCAGGACCTGGAGGACACCTACGCCCAGATCCGCATGCTCGGCGACGTCACCGGCCACACCGAGGAGGCCGACGCCGAGGCCACCCGGGTCGAGGACGAGTTCAACGCGATCGTCGAGGGCGTGTGCGAGGAGACCGGCGACGCCGGGCTGTCCTTCTACCAGGAGCTCGACGAGACCTCCTACTCCGCCACCTCCGACACCTTCGTCGGCCAGATCTACGCGGCCTTCGGCCTGGTCAACATCGCCGACGCGGCCGACGCGGACGGGGCCGCGGGCGGCTACCCGCAGCTGTCCCAGGAGTACGTCGTGGAACAGAACCCGGACCTGGTCTTCCTGTCCTACGGGGACGAGTCGACGGTCGCCGACGTGGCCGGACGCCCCGCCTTCGACACCGTCACCGCGGTGCGAAACGACGCCGTCTACCTGCTCGACGCCGACATCGCCTCCCGCTGGGGACCGCGTGTGGTCGAGTTCGCCGAGCTGGTCGGCCAGGCCGTCACCGAGAACGCGGCCGACTGACGTGCGGGGCGGTGTCGGCCTCCCGCTGGGGTGGGTCGCGGGCGGGCTGGTCGCGCTGCTCGCGGCGGCCCTGCTCGGCGTCTCCGCCGGAGCGGCCTCCCTCTCCGCGGCCGACATCGCCCGGCACCTGCTCAGCCTCCTCCCGTTCGGTACGCAGTCCCCCCTCACCGAACGGGAGGCGGCCGTCCTGGTGGAACTGCGCCTGCCGCGCGTGGTGATGGGCGCGGTCGTCGGCGCTCTCCTGGCCACCGCGGGCGGCGCCTACCAGGGCGTGTTCCGCAACCCGCTGGCCGACCCCTACCTCCTCGGCGCCGCCGCCGGAGCCGGGCTCGGCGCGACGGTGGTCATCGTCTTCGGCTCGCAGTTCAGCGACTCCCCGCGCGCCCTGGTCCCGGTCGCCGCGTTCGCGGGCGCCCTGCTCGGCGTGGCCGCCGCCTACCTGCTCGGCTCCACCGCGGGCGGGGGCGGCACCGCCGCGCTCGTCCTGGCGGGCGTGGCCGTCTCCTCGTTCCTGTCCGCCGCCCAGACCCTCGTCCAGCAGATGGGCGTGGACGAGCTCCAGCGCATCTTCGCCTGGCTGCTCGGCGGACTCGGCAGGGGTGGCTGGGACGACGTGCGGCTGGTCGCCCCGTACGCGGCGGTCGGGCTGGTCGTCCTGCTGGCCAGCGGTTACCTGCTGGACATGCTCGCCCTGGGCGACGACAAGGCGGTCAGCCTGGGACTGAACCCGGCCGCCGTGCGCATCGTGGTGATCAGCGCCGCGTCCCTGGCCACCGCAGCCGCCGTGTCGGTGAGCGGCCTGATCGGCTTCGTGGGGATCGTCGTCCCGCACGTCGTGCGCCGCCTGGTGGGCTCCAACTACCGGGCGATCCTGCCGGTCACCGTGCTCCTCGGCGGCGCCTTCCTGGTCCTGGTGGACATCGTCGCCCGGACCCTCATCGCCCCCGCGGAACTGCCCATCGGTGTGGTCACCGCCTTCCTCGGCGCGCCCTTCTTCGTGCTCATCCTGCGCACCACGCGCCACCGCGGCACCTGAAACCCCACTGCCGCCGGCGGTTCCGGGAAGCCTGAGGAGGGGAAGACCCGCCGGTACCGCCTTCGTTCCCGGCGCGCCACCCGGCCGTGACGCGAACGCGTCGCACACTCTGGAACACTGGAAGGTGCTATGGACATCACCTTGCTCGTCGCCATCATCATCGCCGTCGTGCTCCTGGCCGCCGGTGGGTTCTTCCTGGTCACGACCCGGCGCTCGGTCGAACCGGGCAAGGACGAGACCGAACCCGAACCCACCGGCGGTGCCGCCGGAGCCACCGCCGTGGAGGACCGGGAGCGGGACTCGGGAACCGTCAGCACGCCCCCCGCCCAGGCGCCCCCGCCCGTGGAGGAGGCCGTCGAGCCCGCCCCGCGGGAACTGGAGACCCCGCCGCCCTCGGCCGGGCGCATGGTCCGCCTGCGCGCGCGGCTGGCCCGCTCGCAGAACGCCTTCGGCAAGGGCCTGCTCAACCTCCTGTCCTCCGAGTCCCTGGACGAGGACGCCTGGGAGGAGATCGAGGACACCCTCATCACCGCCGACATCGGTGTGGCCTCCGCCGCGCAGATCGTGGAGAACCTGCGAACCCGCGTCAAGGTCCTCGGCACCCGCGGCACGGAGGAGGTGCGGGGGCTGCTGCGCGAGGAGCTCCTCGCCCAGATCACCACCGAGGCCGACCGCGCCGTGCGCACCGGGCCGCACGACGGACGCCCGGGCGTGGTCATGGTCGTCGGGGTCAACGGCACCGGCAAGACCACCACCACCGGCAAGCTGGCCCGCGTCCTGGTCGGCGACGGCCGCAGCGTCGTGCTCGGCGCCGCCGACACCTTCCGCGCCGCCGCCACCGAGCAGCTGGAGACCTGGGGGAGCCGCGTGGGCGCCCCGGTCGTGCGCAAGGAGGAGGGCGCCGACCCCGCCAGCGTGGCCTTCGACGCCGTGGCGCGGGGCGTCGAGGAGGGCGCCGACACCGTCATCATCGACACCGCCGGGCGCCTGCACACCAAGACCGGCCTCATGGACGAGCTGGGCAAGGTCAAGCGGGTCGTGGAGAAGAAGTCCCAGGTGGACGAGGTCCTGCTCGTCCTGGACGCGACCACCGGGCAGAACGGCCTGCGCCAGGCCCGGGTGTTCGGCGAGGTCGTCAACGTCACCGGCATCGCCCTGACCAAGCTCGACGGCACCGCCAAGGGCGGCATCATCGTGCAGGTCCAGCGTGAGCTGGGCGTGCCGGTCAAGCTCGTCGGGCTCGGCGAGGGCCCCGACGACCTGGCCCCCTTCGACCCCGAGGTGTTCGTGGACGCGATCCTGTCCGTGGAGTGACGGGGAGAGGGACCCGACGACGCACGGCCGGACATCCGCACGGGTGTCCGGCCTTCCCGTGTCCGGGGGCGGGCCCGCCGACGAGCGTCACCGCCCCCCTCGCCCCGTCCGGTCCCCCGTGTCCGGGGGCGGGAACGCGGTCGTGATCCGCGTCACGCGGCGGAAACCCCGACGCAACACGGGGACGACAGTTCTGACCGTGCCCGCGCGGACCCCGTGAGATGTCACTCCGCGTGCCCGGTGCACCGCGCTCCGGTGGTGTGACGGGGGTCGCTCTGTGCCGGTGCACGTGCGTTCGCGCGGACTGGGGCTTGGGTTCATGGCGCCTTAACACTGCCGTCTGTCCTTTTACCCGCGCGCAACACACCGGGTCCTGGCGAGAAACACCCCGGTCCGAAAGTTGCCTGCGTGGTGTTCTGCACCGGGCCCGATGATGCGCTCGCTGACCGCCGCCCTCACAGACACAATCCCCCGTCCGTCCTATGGAGGCGACGCAATGATTGACTCCGGCAACACGGCGTGGCTGCTGATCAGCGCAGCCCTCGTGATGCTCATGACCCCGGGCCTGGCCTTCTTCTACGGAGGCATGTCACGGGCCAAGAGCGTCCTCAACATGATGCTGATGAGCTTCGCGAGCATCGCGGTCGTGAGCGTGCTCTGGGTCGTCATCGGCCACTCGCTCACCTACTCCGACGGTCCCGGGGCGCTCGACACCTTCATCGGCGGCCTCGACTACGTGGGCCTGTCCAACCTGATCGGTGAGATCGAGCCCGCGGCGGAGGACGGCACCGGCGGCTACCCGCTGCTGGTCGACGCCGGGTTCCAGATGATGTTCGCGGTCATCACCGTGGCCCTCATCAGCGGTGCCATCGCCGACCGCGCCAAGTTCGGCGCCTGGCTGCTGTTCGTCCCGGTCTGGGCGCTCCTGGTCTACTTCCCCGTCGCCCACTGGGTCTGGGGCGAGGGCTGGATCGAGCAGCTGGAGATCGGCGGCTACGCGGTCATCGACTTCGCGGGCGGTACCGCGGTGCACATCAACGCCGGCGCCGCCGCGCTAGCCCTGACCTTCGTCCTGGGCCGCCGCAAGGGCTTCGGCTCCGAGTCGATGCGGCCCCACAACCTGCCGTTCGTCCTGCTGGGCACCGCTCTGCTGTGGTTCGGCTGGTTCGGCTTCAACGCGGGCTCGGCCTACGCCGCCGACGGCACCGCCGCCCTGGCCCTGGTCAACACCCAGGTCGCCACCGCCGCCGCCACCGGCGCCTGGATGCTCGTCGAGCGCTTCCGCTACGGCAAGGTCAGTGCCCTGGGCTTCGCCTCCGGCGCCGTCGCGGGCCTGGTCGCCATCACCCCCGCCGCCGCCAACGTCACGCCGCTCGGCGCGATCGCCGTCGGCCTGCTCTCCGGTGCGGTCTGCGCCTACGCCATCAGCTGGAAGTTCAAGTTCAAGTACGACGACGCGCTCGACGTGGTGGGCATCCACATGGTCGGCGGCATCGTCGGCTCCCTGGTCCTCGGCCTCGTCGCCGCGGGCGTGACGGGCGGCTCCGACGGCCTGCTCTACGGCGGCGGCGTCGGTCTGCTGGCCGTCCAGGCCATCGCCGTCATCGGCGTCATGCTCTACTCCTTCGCCGTCACCTGGGTCATCGCCAAGGTCATCCACCTCGTCATCGGGTTCCGCATCCCCGAGGAGGTCGAGACCAACGGGCTGGACCACGAGCTGCACGCCGAGTCCGCCTACGCCTTCGACGAACTCGACGAACTCGAGGACGCGACACAAGCGGTCTCCCTGCCGACGCCTCCGGGCGGGGAGACGGCCTCGCCGAAGGCCAAGGCCTAGACCTCAGCGTCGAGGCCGCGGGCCTTGCGCCACTGACCCGGCGAGGTGTCCAGGGGCTGACGGAGAGAGATCTCCGTCAGCCCCGTTCGTGTGCTCAGCCACTTTTCATGTCATATATGGGCATTTCTGGCGCCGTATTGGCTGTGGCCTGTGTATCCGTTCGGTACCCTCTGAGCGGTACGGCGGTAGAGCCCGGGCGCGCGGCGCCCGACCGACGGCTCCGCCACGCGGGCGGCCCCGTTCCCGGCTCCCCCCGAAAAGGGGCACGCGGCACAACCGGGAGCCGCGCATTCGCATCCCACACCAGGAACGGGTCGGGGACCGGCGCGTCCACCCCGCCGTCCACCCGGAAACCATGCTGATTCGTACAGTGCCCCACATGTCGGGGTCAGGAGGCAAGATGGCGCCGGTTAGTCACATCACGGGTCGCAGAGGCGGGCGTGCCGCGCTCGCCGCCGCGGGCGCGGTCGTCGCCCTCGGCTTGTCCGGCTGCTCCATCGACCTCAGTCACCTGCGTCCCGGGGGCGGCGGCGAGGAGGAGCCCAGCCCGACGGCAGCCGAGCCGGTCGACGCGGCACCGCTGATGGAGGAGGCCCTGGCCGACCTGGCCGCCTATCCGGCGCTCACCGCCACCGGCCAGGTGGCCGAGAGCGTCGGCTCCGCCGACGTGCGCGACGCCTCGCTGACCGTCGCCGACGGCGGCACGGCCAGCGGCACCATCCGCGCCAACGGCATCGAGGCCGAGTTGATCAGCGCGGACGGCAGGATGTTCCTGCGCGCCGCGGAGGACTTCTGGCTCGACCAGGGAGTCTTCAGCCCCGACTTCGACGACTTCGACGGGAACTGGGTGCGCGCCTCCTCGGCCCAGGCCGGTTTCAACCCGAGCGCCTCCCTGGCCCCGCCGGAGCTCTCCGCCATCCTGGGCGGCATCGAGCTGGAGTCGGAGGAGGCCGTCGAGGAGAACCTGGACGGCACGCTCACCTACAGGATCGACCTGGCGGGCGAGCGCAACCAGGTCTGGATCAACGCCGAGACCAGCCAGATCCAGCGCATCGCCATCGAGGAGCTCGTTCCCGGGGAGGCCGAGACGGGCCCCCAGGTCCGCCTGGACCTGGCCGAGGCCGAGACCGCCGCCGTCGAGGAGCTCTACGACGGCGTCACCGCCGCCACCGAGGAGGAGCTGACCTCCTCCCGGGACGCCCGCATCGAGGTCGGCTGGGAGGGCAGTCCCTCCATGACGTGCGAGGACGGACCCAACTGCACCTGGACCGGGACCGTGCGCGACGCGGGCGGTGACGGCAGCGGCGAGGTGGCCGTGCGCATGGACGTCACGTTCAGCAACGCCGACATCGGCGAGCAGAACTGCGAGGACAGCGGCACCCTGGAGGCGGCCGGCACGCTGGAGCTCTCGTGCAGCGCCGACTACAACATCGTCAGCTCCGTCCAGCAGACCTACCCGATCGACGGTGAGGCCCAGCTGTCCACGCGCGGCCTGACCGGCGGTCAGCAGGAGGAGATGCTGACGGCCCTCGCCGAGCAGCGCGAGGCCACCCTGTCGGGCGGCGCCTCCCCCTCCGCGGAGGAGTCCGAGACGGCCGAGGACGAGGGTAACTAGAGGTACTCGCGGGGCGCGGCCCCCGAGCGCACGGCGGCGGAGGGCGGGGACGGCGTCCCCGCCCTCCGCCGTGTCCGGGTCCGCCCGCCGGGCGATACTGCAAGGTGATCCCAGGCCGGTAGGCTGGGAGACCAACTCCGAGACGAAGGACTGGCCACACTCGTGTTCGAGACGCTTTCCGACCGGCTGACATCGGTCTTCTCCTCGCTGCGCGGTAAAGGGCGGCTGTCCGAGGAGGACATCAACGCGACCGCGCGGGAGATCCGTCTCGCGCTGCTGGAGGCGGACGTCGCGCTGCCGGTGGTCCGCGAGTTCATCGCGCGGATCAAGGAGCGCGCCCGGGGCGAGGAGGTCTCCAAGGCCCTCAACCCGGCCCAGCAGGTCATCAAGATCGTGAACGAGGAACTCGTCGGGATCCTCGGCGGCGAGACCCGGCAGGTCCGCTTCGCCAAGAACCCGCCGACCGTGATCATGCTCGCGGGCCTCCAGGGCGCCGGTAAGACCACCCTGGCGGGCAAGCTCGCCCGGTGGCTGGCGGCCGACCGCAACACGCCGCTCCTGGTCGCCGCCGACCTCCAGCGCCCCAACGCCGTCACGCAGCTCCAGGTGGTCGGTGAGCGCGCCGGGACCCCCGTGTTCGCGCCCGAGCCCGGCAACGGCGTCGGCGACCCCGTCCAGGTCGCCCGCGAGTCCGTCGAGCACGCCCGTCGCAACAACCACAACGTGGTGATCATCGACACCGCGGGCCGTCTCGGTGTGGACAGCGAGATGATGCAGCAGGCCGCGGACATCCGCGACGCGGTCAGCCCGGACGAGATCCTCTTCGTCGTCGACGCGATGATCGGCCAGGACGCGGTCAACACCGCGCAGGCCTTCCTCGACGGGGTCGGCTACGACGCGGTCGCGCTCACCAAGCTCGACGGCGACGCGCGCGGCGGCGCGGCCCTGTCCATCCGCCACATCACCGGCCGTCCCATCATGTTCGCGTCCACCGGCGAGAAGCTGGAGGACTTCGACCTCTTCCACCCGGACCGGATGGCCTCGCGCATCCTGGACATGGGTGACGTCCTCACGCTCATCGAACAAGCTCAGCGCACGTTCGACGAGGCCGAGGTCGAGAAGATGGCCTCGACCATGGCGTCGGACGAGGACTTCACGCTCGACGACTTCCTCCAGCAGATGCAGATGGTCCGCAAGCTCGGCCCGATCGGCAACCTGCTGGGCATGATGCCCGGCATGGGCCAGATGCGCGAGCAGATCGACAGCATCGACGACAAGGACCTGGACCGCATCCAGGCCGTCATCCAGTCGATGACCCCGGGCGAGCGCGCCAACCCCAAGATGATCAACGGGTCGCGCCGCCTGCGCATCGCCAACGGTTCGGGCACCCAGGTCAGCGATGTCAACGGCCTGGTCACCCGCTTCTTCGAGGCGCAGAAGATGATGCGCAAGATGAAGGGCGGCGGCATGCCGGGTATGCCCGGTATGCCGGGCATGGGCGGCGGTGCCAACCGTAAGAAGGCCAAGGCCCAGGCCAAGAAGACCAAGAAGGGCAAGCAGCGCAGCGGCAACCCGATGAAGGCCCGCCAGCAGGAGGCCGAGCGCGCGGCCGAGCGCCAGCGCCGCCAGGAGGAGGGCGGCCAGCAGCCGCCGCAGCTGCCCCCGGGCCTGGGCGGCGGCGGTCAGCCCACGCTCCCGCCCGGCTTCGGCGGCCCCAACATGCCCGACCTGTCGAACTTCAAGCTGCCCAAGAAGTAGGCGCGGCCGGTACCGGCCCGCGCGCCCGTCGGCCGGCGGGCGGAGCGCTACCATGCGTGTGGCGCAGCCAGCCGCCCCGCACCGCGGACGCGGCCGGGCCGACGGCCCGGCCGCGTGCCCGTCTCCTTCGAGGCGGGCAGCTGGCACCGCCCGGGACACCGGGCGGGGCGGCCCGTCCACGTTCCGGGGACGGGCCGCCGCCGCGTTCACCCCTCATCCGCGCGGCCGTGTTCCGGTGTCGTGTCCGGGGAACACGTCCGCGTCTGGCACAATGAGTAGTCGACTAACGGTGCCGGGCCAGCCCTCTAACTAGCCCGTCACCCACGTCTGTCCCGTCGGGTGCCGCAACCCCACGTGGTTTCGCCGCCGGGCGCCTTACACCGTTAATCGGGAGAAGACCACTCCAGTGGCTGTCAAACTGAAGCTCAAGCGTATGGGCAAGATCCGTACGCCCCAGTACCGCATCATCGTCGCCGACGCCCGCACCAAGCGGGACGGCAAGGCGATCGAGGAGATCGGCAAGTACCACCCCAAGGAGCACCCGAGCCTCATCGAGGTCGACTCCGAGCGGGCCCAGTACTGGCTGTCCGTGGGCGCCCAGCCCTCCGACGCGGTCAAGGTCCTCCTGCGCAAGACCGGTGACTGGCAGAAGTTCAAGGGCCTGCCCGCCCCGGCTCCGCTCCAGGTCGCCGAGGCCAAGGACCCCGAGGCCAAGGAAGCGGCCTTCCAGGCCGCGCTGAAGGAGCTCGTGCTCCCCGGCGCCGAGGGCAAGGGCAAGGGCCGCAAGTCCGAGAAGAAGGCGGAGAAGGCGGACAAGCCCGCCGAGACCGCTGAGACCACCGAGACTGAGAAGTCCGAGGGCGAGGCCTGACGTGCTGGAAGAGGCGCTTGAGCACCTCGTGAAGGGGATCGTTGCGAACTCCGACGACGTCCAGGTGAGAGCCAAGCGGCTCCGCAAGGGCAAAGTCCTGGAGGTCCGGGTCCATCCCGACGACCTCGGCAAGGTGATCGGCCGCAACGGTCGCACCGCCAAGTCCCTGCGGACCGTCATCGGCGCCCTGGCCGGGGGCCGTTACGTCCGCGTGGACCTGCTGGACCTGCACGAAGTGCGCTGACGCGCCTCTCGGGGCGCCGACCGCGAACGGTCGGCGCCCCGCAGCCGTGCCCGGGACCCCGGGGCCCGTGCCCACCGCACGCGCCCGGACCCGGGCACAGTTTTCTCACCCCCCGAGGGGGCGGAAGGACGGAAGAATCCCCATGCGACTCGTTGTCGGCCGGATCGGCCGCGCGCACGGAGTCCGCGGCGACGTCGCCGTCGACGTGCGCACGGACGACCCCGCGGCCCGGTTCGCCGACGGCTCCGTGCTGGCCACCGACCCGGCCGGAACCGGTCCGCTCACCGTCGTCTCCACGCGCCGCCACAGCGGCCGCCTGCTCGTGCGCTTCGAGGGCGTGGCCGACCGCGACGCCGCGGAGGGGCTGCGCGGCACCGCCCTGCTCGTGGACTCCGAGGACATCCCGCCGCTGGAGGACCCGGACGAGTTCCACGACCACGAACTCATCGGCCTGGCCGCGGTGACCACCGGAGCGGAGCCGGTCGGCACGGTGGCGGACGTGCTCCACCACGCGCAGGACCTCCTGGTGGTGACCACCCCAGGCGGCGGAGAGGTGTTGGTGCCCTTCGTGGCGGCCCTGGTCCCCGAGGTCGACGTGGCCGGGGGCCGGATCGTCATCGACCCCCCGCCCGGCCTGCTCGACCTCGCCGACTGAAGGGGCGCGCCGTGCGCATCGACATCATCAGCATCTTCCCCGAGTACTTCGGCCCCCTGGACCTGTCCCTGATCGGCAGGGCCCGCGTGTCCGGGCTGCTCGACGTGCGCGTGCACGACCTGCGCTCCTGGACCCACGACCGCCACAACACCGTGGACGACACCCCCTACGGCGGCGGCCCCGGCATGGTGATGAAGCCCGAGCCGTGGGGCGAGGCGCTGGACGAGGTCGTGGGGCGGGGGCCCGCCCGGCTGATCCTGCCCACCCCCAGCGGTCGGCCCTTCCGGCAGGCCGACGCCGAGCGCCTGGCCGAGGAGGAGCGCCTGGTCTTCGGCTGCGGCCGCTACGAGGGCATCGACTCGAGGGTCGCGGCGGACGCCGCGGAGCGGATGCCCGTCGAGGAGGTCAGCATCGGCGACTACGTGCTCAACGGCGGAGAGTCCGCGACGCTGGTGATGGTCGAGGCGATCACCCGGCTGCTGCCGGGCGTGCTCGGCAACACCGAGTCCGCGGTGCAGGACTCCTTCGCCTCCGGCGGCATGGAGAACCTCGTGGAGGGGGCGGTCTACACCAAGCCCGCCTCCTGGCGCGGGCGGGAGGTGCCGCCGGTGCTGCTGTCGGGCAACCACGGCGCCGTGGACCGCTGGCGCCGTGACCAGGCGCTGCGCAAGACCGCGCGCAACCGCCCCGACCTGGTGGGGGCCCTGCCAGAGGAGGCGCTGGACCGGCGCGACCAGGAGGTCCTGGCGGAGGAGACCGTTCGAGACGCCATCTGAGATGTGGCAGACTGGGTGGGTTCCCCTCGGTGACCGGCGGCATCCGCATGCCGGCGGTACGACGTCGGCCTCTGTGACGGTCACCCGGGCGGTTCGACAGTACAGACCCATTCGGGCCCTCGCCCGCGTACCCCTTCCCCTCGGGGAGCAGGACGCGGAGCGCTATCGATGAGGATTCGCGAGATGCACACCGCCATTCAGGAGCTGGAGAAGGCCCAGCTTCGTTCCGACGTCCCGGAGTTCCGTCCCGGTGACACCCTCAACGTCCACGTCCGCGTGACCGAGGGCACCCGTACCCGTGTCCAGGTCTTCAAGGGCGCCGTCATCCGCCGCCAGGGCTCGGGCAACCGCGAGACCTTCACCATCCGCAAGGTGAGCTACGGCGTGGGCGTGGAGCGCACCTTCCCGATCCACACCCCGGCCATCGAGAAGTACGAGGTCGCCGCCCGCGGCCGCGTGCGCCGCGCCAAGCTGTACTACCTGCGCGACCTGCGCGGCAAGGCCGCCCGCATCCGCGAGCGCCGCTAGTCCGTCACCGGGTGACCCAGGGCTCCTCCCCGGCGTTTTTCCGTGTCGAATCTCTCCGCTCCCACCAGGGAGGCAGGATAGGCTTCGGCTCGATGAGCAAAGACGAGAAGGACCTCGGCTCGGACGGGGTCCAGGACGAGGAATCCGCCCAGCCCGGTCCGGAGGAGCACGGCTCCGCCACTGGCTCCCGAGCTCACGAGAGCTCGGGAGCCAGTGCTGTCTCCGGTACCGACGGCGAGGAGTCGGAGGAGGGGGCGGACGACGAGATGAGCAAGTCCGAGAGCACCGAGAAGAAGGGGTCGTTCTGGAAGGAACTCCCCATCCTGGTCGTGATCGCCGTGGTCCTGGCGTTCGTGATCAGGACCTGGCTGGTGCAGGCCTTCTACATCCCCTCCACCTCGATGGAGAACACACTCCTCGTCGGGGACCGGGTACTCGTCAACAAGGTCGTCTACGAGCTCCGCGACATCGAGCGCGGCGAGGTGGTCGTCTTCGACGGCAACGGGTCCTGGGACGACCCGAACACCGTGTCGGTCCCCGAGCCCACCAACCCGGTCTCGGCCGCGTTCACGTGGGTGCAGCAGCAGCTGGGCGCGGCGCCCACGGGCAAGGAGTACATCAAGCGGGTCATCGGCCTGCCCGGTGACACCGTGGAGTGCTGCGACGAGCAGAACCGCGTCCTGGTCAACGGGGTCCCCCTCGAGGAGGAGGCCTACCTGTACCCGGGCAGTGTGGCCACGCACACCGAGTTCGGCCCGATCGAGGTGCCCGAGGGGCACCTGTGGCTGATGGGGGACCACCGGGCGATCTCCTCCGACTCGCGGCTCAACCAGAACAACCCCGGCGGCGGCGCGGTCCCGATCGACCACGTGGTGGGCCGGGCCTTCGTGATCATCTGGCCGGTCGGGCAGATCGGTCCGCTGAGCGTTCCGGAGTCCTTCGAGGAGCTCAACGCCGCGGACGGGTGACGTGCCGCGCGGGGCGGTCCGCCGAGAAAATCCGCACGGCGGAGTACACGGGGCCCTTCCGTGACGCATGATGGAGGCTGGACGGTATCGGCGTCCCCCGACGCGTGGGGCCGCCCACGACCGGGAACACCCCGGCCGTCGGCGGTGTCCGGGCGGAGGGGACCGGCACACCACGACCGGAGAGTGCGACGAAAGCGAGCGCGTGGATGAGTTCTGAGGACCTGGAGAAGTACGAGGCCGAGATGGAGCTCCAGCTCTATCGCGAGTACCGCGACGTCGTCGGTCTGTTCAGCTACGTGGTGGAGACCGAGCGGCGGTTCTACCTCACCAACCACGTCGACCTCCAGCCGCGTTCGACCGAGAACGGGGAGATGTACTTCGAGGTCGTGATGGAGGACGCCTGGGTCTGGGACATGTACCGTCCGGCCAGGTTCGTCCGCAACGTCCGCGTGGTGACGTTCAAGGACGTCAACGTCGAGGAGATCACCAAGGCCGACCTGGAGATGCCGCCCGCCGAGGGGGGCGCACAGGACTGATCCGGCGCCGGGCGGCCTGGTCCCGGGTGCGGCCCCGGCCTCCCGGGGTCGGGCCTCCCGGAACCAGGCTTCCCCGCCCGGGCGCGGCCGGGGTTTTCCACAGGAGAGAACCGGCCCTGGCGCCGTGAGCGGCGATCACCGACCGTGGTTACGGGAGGTGGTTGACCTTGGACCGGTGGGCCGAGTACCGAAGGACGTTGGGCGGCCGTGGCGAGGACCTCGCCGCGGCCTTCCTCCGACGCGCCGGGATGCGGGTGGTCGCCCGCAACTGGCGCATCCCCGACGGGGAGATCGACATCGTGGCCCGGGACGGCCCCGTCCTGGTCATCGCGGAGGTCAAGACCCGTACCTCCGTCCGGCACGGGCATCCGGTGGAGGCCATCACCCCGGACAAGCGGCGCCGTCTGCGCCGCCTCGGACACGCCTGGGCGGTCCGGCACCGGGTGCCCGCCCGCCCCCTGCGCGTGGACGGCGTCTGCGTCCTGATCAGCGGCGGGCGCGTGTTCGTCTCCCACGAGCGGGGGATGGCATGATGACGCTCGCCCGCACCCGCTGCATCGCCCTGCTGGGCGTCCAGGGGCACATCGTCGAGGTGGAGGTGCACCTGGGCGGTGGCGACTTCGGGGTGACCCTGGTGGGGCTGCCCGACGCCGCGCTCCGCGAGGCCAGGGACCGCATCCGCGCCGCCGTCGTCAACAGCGGCGAGGAGTGGCCCAGCGGCCAGATCGTCATCAGCCTGTCCCCGGCCAGCCTGCCCAAGTCGGGAAGCCTGTTCGACCTGGCCATCGCCGCCGCCGTCCTCGCCGCGGCGGGATCGGTGCCGGTGGAGCGGCTGGAGGACAGCGTCCTCATCGCCGAACTGGGCCTGGACGGCCGGGCGCGGCCGGTGCTGGGGGTGCTCCCGGCGGTCGTGTCGGCCGCCGAGCAGGGCTACCGCAGGTTCGTCGTCGCACGGGGCAACGCCGCCGAGGCCCGGCTGGTGCCCGGGGCCGAGGTGACGGCGGTGGACAGCCTGATGGACCTGTGCCAGTGGCTGCGCGGGGAGTGCTTTCCCGAGGCGCACACGGAGGAGGCCGTGCCCCGGCCCCGCGAGCCGCGCGGCCAGGGCCCCGACCTGTCCGACGTCCTGGGGCAGCCCGTGGCCCGCCGCGCGGTGGAGATCGCCGCGGCCGGCGGCCACAACCTCATGATGCTGGGGCCTCCCGGCACGGGCAAGAGCCTGCTCGCCGAACGCCTGCCCACCGTGCTGCCCCCGCTCGGCCCCGCCGAGGCGTTGGAGGCCACCGCCATCCACTCGGTGGCGGGCATGCTGCCGCCCGGCGCGCCCCTGGTCACCGTGCCCCCCTTCGCGGCTCCGCACCACACCTCCACCCGGGCCTCGATCATCGGCGGCGGCAGCGGCTACCCCACGCCCGGCTGGGTGTCCAAGGCCCACCGCGGCGTGCTCTTCGTCGACGAGGCCCCGCAGTTCGGGCGCGGGGTGCTGGACTCCCTGCGCGAACCCCTGGAGCGCGGCGAGGTGGTCCTGGCCCGCGCCTCCTCGACGGTGACCTTCCCTGCGCGCTTCCAACTGATCCTGGCCGCCAACCCCTGCCCCTGCGCCAAACCCGGCGCCCTGTGCACCTGCCCCGCCGGCGAGCGGCGCCGCTACTTCTCCCGCCTGTCCGGGCCCCTGCTGGACCGGATCGACCTCAAGGTGGAGCTGCAACCGGTGTCGAGGGCCGAGCTGCTCGCCGACCGCGCCTTCGCCGAGTCCTCCGAGGTGGTGGCCGCACGGGTGGAGAAGGCCCGCGCCCGCGCCGCCGAGCGGCTGGCGCACACGCCCTGGACCACCAACGCGGCCATCCCCGGGGCGCAGCTGCGCAGGGAGTTCCCGGTGGAGTCCGCCGCGCTGCGGGTGCTGGGCAGGGCGATGGACCTCGGACAGATCAGCGCCCGGGGGGTGGACCGCGCCCTGCGGGTCGCCTGGACCCTGGCCGACCTCGCCGACCGGGACCGCCCCGGCGAGGAGGAGGCGGCCTACGCCTTCGCGCTCTGGGCGGGGCACGCGTGGTGAGCACGGACGGGACGGAGAGGAGCGGTGGGACGGTGCGGGACGCGGAGGGTGAGGCGGACGCGCGGGCGCGGGCCTGCCTGACGGCGGTGGCCCCGCCGGGGGACCTGTGGCTGGGGGCGATGCTCGCCGAGCACGGGGCGGACCGGGTGTGGGTGCTGCTGGTGGCGGGGGCGCCCCCGCCACCGGTGCCCTGTGCCGAGGAGGAGAGCCCGGGACCGGAGGCCCGGGCGCTCCTGGAGCGCAGGTGGGTGCGGTGGTGCGCCGCGGCCCGGGGGGTGGACCCCGACGGGCTGCTCGGCGACTCGGCGGCGGCCGGGATCCGCTTCGTGGCCCCGGCGGACCCCGAGTGGCCGGGGCGCCTCGACGAGCTGGGCCTGCCCGGGGGGCGGCGCTCACACGGACTGTGGGTGCGCGGCGCGGGGGACCTGCGCCACCTGTGCCTGCGCTCGGTGGCCGTGGTGGGTGCGCGCTCGGCCACCCCCTACGGGGAGCACGTGGCGGCGGAGATGGCCTACGAGCTGGCCGAGCGCGCGGTCGTGGTGGTCTCCGGAGGCGCGTACGGGATCGACGGGGCCGCGCACCGGGCGGCCCAGACCCACGGCGGCACGGTCGTGGTGCTGGCCTGCGGGCTGGACGTGGACTACCCGCGCGGGCACGCGGGCCTGTTCGCCGACGTCGCCCGCACCGGGGTGCTGGTGAGCGAGCGGCCGGTGGGCGCCACCCCGCGCGCACCGGACTTCCTCGTTCGCAACCGGCTGATCGCCGCGCTCACCCCGGGCACGGTGGTGGTGGAGGCCGGGCGGCGCAGCGGGGCGCTCAACACCGCCTCGCACGCCGCCGAGCTCAACCGGGTGCTGATGGCGGTCCCCGGCCCGGTCACCTCGGCGATGTCGGTGGGCTGCCACCTGCTGCTCCGCGACTGGCACGCGGGCTGCGTCACCTGCGCGGACGACGTCGTCGCCCAGGTGAGCACGCTGGGGGAGCTGCCGCCGGAGGCCGGGCCGCTGCGGGTGTCGGCCGAGCTCGACCAGGACAGCGCCCGGGTCCTGGCGGCGGTGCCCCGGTCCGGCGCCGGACCGGCGGTGATCGCCATGGCCAGCGGGACCCGTCTGGAGAGGACCCTGCGTTCCCTGGGGATGCTGGCCGCGGCCGGGCTGGTGGAGCGCTGTCCGGCGGGCTGGCGGCTGCCCCAGTGAGCGGGCGGAGGCGGCCGGGGCCGGTGGCTCCTCCGTGCCGTGGCGGACGGTCGAGCCCCCCCCGGGGCCGGGCCCCACTTCGTGCCGCCGTGGACGGTCACGGCTCCCCGGGCCCGGCGGGGCCGGGTCCCACCCTGTGCCCTCTGGGGTCGGCGGGCCGGGTCCCGTCTCGTGCCGTGGTGGACGGTCACGGCTCCCCGGGGCCGGGCCCCACGGGGCGCGTACGGTCCGTGGCGGGCTCCCGGCGCGTTCGGCTCCGGGCGGCCGCCGCGACGACGGTAACGCGCCCTCCGGATGGGTACGGTGACGCCATGGCTAAACCCTACAGTGACGCCCTCGTGGCGGACGGGCCGCTGTTGTTCGTCTCCGGACAGACCCCCGAGGGCCCCGGGGGCGAGGTCGCCGGGGACATCCAGGGGCAGACGCGCCAGATCTTCCGCAACCTGGAGGCCGTCCTGGCCCGCCACGGCGTGGACCTCGGCCACCTGGTCAAGCTCACCTACTACCTGCGCCACATCTCCGACCTGGAGGAGTTCTGCTCCGCCCTGGTCGAGTGCCTTCCCGAGGGGCGCCTGCCGGCCGCGTCCCTGGTGGAGGTGAGCGGCCTGGTCGACCCCACCCACCTCGTGGAGGTCGAGGGGGTCGCCTGCCTGCCCTCCGGGAGGTAGGCGTGCTGGAGCGCTTCGCCGCGCACCTGTCGGGCGAGCTGGGACGCTCGCCCCACACCGTGCGCGGCTACCTGGCCGACCTGCGTTCCCTCCTGGCCCACCTGGAGGAGCGGGGGCGGGGCGTGGAGGACCTGGACGTGGACCTGGTGCGCGGGTGGCTGTCCCGGGCCCGCGACGCGGGCGCGGGTCGCGCCACCGTGGCCCGCCGGGTGGCCGCGGTGCGCGCGTTCACCCGGTTCCTGCACCGCGAGGGTGTGCTGGCGGCCGATCCCGGCCCGCGTCTGGCCAGCCCGGCGCAGCGGCGCTCCCTGCCCACGGTGCTCGACGAGCGCCAGGCCGCCGCGGCGCTCGCCGGGGAGACCGACGAGACCCCGACCGGCCTGCGCCGCCGCGCGGTGGTGGAGACGCTCTACGCCACCGGTGTGCGCGTCGCCGAACTGTGCGCCCTGGACCTGGCCGACGTGGACCGCGAACGCGACACCGTGCGCGTCCTGGGCAAGGGGGCCAAGGAGCGCACGGTTCCCGTGGGCGGTCCGGCCCTGGACGCCCTCGACGCCTGGCTGTCCGGCGGCCGCCCGGAGATGGCGGGCGCCGCCAGCGGCGCCGCGCTGTTCCTGGGGGCCCGGGGCGGCCGTCTGGGAGTCCGCCAGGCCCGCGAGGACGTGCACGCCCACCTGCGTGCTGCCGGTGCGGACAGCGCGCCGCACGGCCTGCGGCACAGCGCGGCCACCCACCTGCTCAACGGCGGCGCCGACCTGCGCAGCGTGCAGGAGTTCCTGGGCCACGCCAGCCCGCGCAGCACGCAGATCTACACCCACGTGTCCGTGGAGCGCCTGCGCGACACCTACCGCCGTGCCCACCCCCGCGCCTGACCGCCCCGGAGCCGTCGGTGCGCCGACGGCGCGGTGCGGCCCCCGCGCGTGGGTGTGAGGCGGTCCTCACACGCGGGCTGAACAGGGACCGGCGTGCGGCCCCGTGTGACGACGGCGGGCCGACCCCATGCGGGAGAAGCGGGCGGGGACCGCGCGCGTCCTTCGGGTCAGGGGCCGGGCACCGCCCTCACGCGTGGGGTGAGCGTGCGCGACTGCGCGCGCTCGCCCTGCTGCGGGCCGACCTCACGTTCGGGTGTGAGCGGCAGCAGGCGGAACCGCCCGAGGCCGAGCAGGGAGAGCGGGTCGAGGTGGTCGTCGCCGCGGAGCAGGCCCCAGTGCAGGCAGGGGCGGTCCGGGCAGTGCGGCGGCGCGGCGGCGAGCGTGCCCAGCGGGTCCCCCGCGGCGACCGGATCGCCCCGGACCAGGTCGGACTCCACCGGCAGGTAGGTGGTGCGCAGGTCGCCGTGCACCACGCTCACCAACGGCGTGCCCGCCACCGCGCCCGCGAAGTGCACCCGCCCGGCACCGGCCGCGCGGACCTCCTGGCCGGGTTCCGCGGCCAGGTCCACACCCAGGTGCCCGGGCAGCCAGCGCAGCTCGGGCGGGTCGAAGCGGCGCAGCACCCCGACCGGAGGGTCCACCGGCCAGCGCCAGTCGGCCCCGGCGGGGTGGTGCGGGGACAGGAGGGAGAACGCCAGGGACAGGGTCAGGAGCAGCGAGGGGGCCATACCTCCAGGGTCCGGACACGGGGGGCGGACCGCCAGGGGGCACCCGAACCTGTGGACAACCCCGCCGCGGAGGAACCGGAACGCGGCGCAGGTCCCGACGTATTCCCGATGGAGGATAGAATCATCTGTGGCCCGTCGGGCCGATCACAATACGCACGTCCACGAGCCTCCTCAGCGAGGGGCCGTACCCGCGGTCCGCACCACCTTCCACGGCGGTGCGGCGGTACGTCCGGGGCGTCAGGAACAACCGTGAGCGGGGACCCTCCCCGCCACCTCAAGGAGGACCAGGTCATGGCCACAGTCGTGACGATTCGCCAGCTCCTGGAGAGCGGCGTCCACTTCGGGCACCAGACCCGCCGCTGGAACCCCAAGATGAAGCGCTTCATCTTCACTGAGCGCAACGGCATCTACATCATCGACCTCCAGAAGTCGCTGGCCTACATCGACCGCGCCTACGAGTTCGTCAAGCAGACGGTCGCCCACGGCGGCACCGTCCTGTTCGTCGGCACCAAGAAGCAGGCGCAGGAGGCCATCGACGAGCAGGCCCGCCGCGTCGGCATGCCCTACGTCAACCAGCGCTGGCTGGGCGGCATGCTCACCAACTTCTCCACCGTGCACAAGAGGCTCCAGCGCCTCAAGGAGCTGGAGGAGATCGACTTCGACGACGTCGCCGGCTCCACGCTCACCAAGAAGGAGCTCCTCAACCTTCGCCGTGAGAAGGAGAAGCTGGAGCGCACCCTCGGCGGTATCCGCGACATGTCCCGCGTGCCCAGCGCGGTCTGGATCGTGGACACCAAGAAGGAGCACATCGCGATCAGCGAGGCTCGCAAGCTGAACATCCCGGTCGTGGCCATCCTGGACACGAACTGCGACCCTGACGAGGTCGACTACCCGATCCCGGGTAACGACGACGCCATCCGCAGTGTCAGCCTGCTCACCCGCGTGGTCGCCGACGCCGTCGCCGACGGCCTCATGGCCCGTTCCGGCGCCTCCGAGGGCACCGGCGAGCGCAAGGCCGCCGAGGAGCCCCTGGCCGAGTGGGAGCGCGAGCTCCTGGAGGGCAAGGCCGACTCGGGCGAGGCCGCCGCCGAGACCGGTGAGGCCGCCGCCGAGGAGGCCCCCGCCGAGCAGGCTCCCGTCGAGGCCGCCGAGACCGCCGCCGAGCAGGCTCCGGTCGAGACCGCCGCCGTCGCCCCGGCCGACGAGGTCGCCGCCGAGGCCCCGGCCGAGGTCACCTCCGAGGACTCCCCGGCCGACGCGCCGGTGAAGGCCCCCGACGCCGAGTAGTCCCGTGCCCCAGCGCACCGCCGCCGCCCCGCCGCTCCCGGCGGGGCGGCCGCTCGGTGCCCGGGACCGGATCCGCTCCACTTTCCGTACAGACTCTCCACTCCAAGGGAATCCGAGAACAGTCATGGCGAACTTCACCGCCGCGGACGTCAAGAAGCTGCGCGACATGACCGGCGCCGGCATGATGGCCTGCAAGAAGGCCCTGACCGAGGCCGACGGCGACTTCGACAAGGCCGTCGAGGCCCTGCGCGTCAAGGGTGCCAAGGACGTCGGCAAGCGCGCCGAGCGCACCGCCGCCCAGGGCATGGTCGTCCTCAAGCAGGAGTCCGAAGGCAAGGCCACCCTCGTCGAGCTCAACTGCGAGACCGACTTCGTCGCCAAGAACGACCAGTTCATCGCGCTCGTCAACCAGGTCGCCGACTTCGTCGCCGCCCAGGACAGCGACGACCTCGCCACCGTCGCCGCCGCCGAGATCGAGCCGGGCAAGACCCTGCAGGCCTTCATCGAGGCCAAGAGCGCGGTCATCGGCGAGAAGCTGGAGTTCCGCCGCTTCGCCAAGTTCGAGGGCGCCTACGTCGCCAGCTACCTCCACAAGTCCGACCCGGACCTGCCCCCCACCATGGGTGTCCTGGTCGAGCTGGACAAGGCTGACGAGGAGGTCGGCAAGGACCTCGCCCAGCAGATCGCCGCGCTGGCTCCGCAGTACATCGGCCGGGACGACGTCCCCGCCGAGGTCGTGGAGAACGAGCGCCGCATCGCCGAGCAGACCACCCGCGAGGAGGGCAAGCCCGAGCAGGCCATCCCCAAGATCGTGGAGGGCCGCCTCAACGGTTACTTCAAGGACGTGACGCTGCTCGGCCAGCCGTTCGTCAAGGAGAACAAGAAGACGGTCCAGAAGGTCGTCGACGAGGCGGGCGTGACCGTCAAGCGCTTCGTCCGCTTCAAGGTCGGCCAGGCCTGAGGGTTTTGAGATGATGGAGGTGCCGGGGAGACTGCTCCCCGGCACCTTCGGTGGATATGGGCGGGTGGCGGGGCGCGTGAGCCCGGTCGGCCGCCGCGAGGAACACTCGGGGGACCCTGTGCCGCTCGGGGACGACAAGGGAGGCCACAGGCTGTGAACGAAGCGATGAGCACCGAACCGGCGACTACCGGACCCGCGATGCACGGTTCCGGGTGGAAGCGCGTGATGCTCAAACTCTCGGGAGAGGCGTTCGCGGGCGGTGGCGGCCTGGGCATCGACCCCGAGGTCGTCCAGTACGTGGCCGAGTCCATCGCCGAGGCGGTCTCCGAGGGCATCCAGGTCGCGGTGGTCGTCGGCGGCGGCAACATGTTCCGCGGCGCCCAGCTCACCGAGGGCGGCATCGAGCGCGGCCGCGCCGACTACATGGGCATGCTCGGCACCGTCATCAACTGCCTCGCCCTCCAGGACTTCCTGGAGCGGCTCGGTGTGGACACCCGCGTGCAGACCGCGATCCACATGAGCCAGGTCGCCGAGGCCTACATCCCGCGCCGCGCCGTCCGCCACCTGGAGAAGGGCCGCGTGGTCATCTTCGGTGCCGGTCTGGGCGCACCGTTCTTCTCGACCGACACCACCGCCGCCCAGCGCGCGCTGGAGATCGGTGCGCAGGCGGTCCTCAAGGGCACCCAGGTCGACGGGGTCTACGACTCCGACCCCCAGCGCAACCCCGACGCGGTCAAGTTCGACAAGCTCAACTACAACGAGGTCCTCACCCGCGGCCTCAAGGTCATGGACGCCACCGCGGTCAGCCTGTGCATGGACAACGGGCTGCCCATCGTCGTCTTCGACCTGATGAGCCAGGGCAACATCCTGCGCGCGGTACGCGGTGAGAAGATCGGCACCATCGTCGGGCCGACCCCGGTCTGAGACAGAGCCTCCGCGACCACAGCAAGTCACGACACCAGGGAGCGCCCACATGATCGAAGAGACCCTCCTCGAGGCCGAGGAGAAGATGGAGAAGGCCGTGACCGTGGCGAAGGAGGACTTCGCCACGATCCGCACCGGCCGCCCCACCCCGGCGACCTTCAACAAGATCACCGTCGACTACTACGGTGCCCGGACGCCGATCAACCAGCTGGCCTCCTTCTCGGTCCCCGAGCCGCGCATGGTGGTCATCTCGCCGTTCGACGTCAACTCGCGCACCGAGATCATCAACGCCATCCGCAACAGCGACCTGGGCGTGAACCCCTCCGACGACGGCCAGGTCATCCGTGTGGTGTTCCCCGACCTGTCCGAGGAGCGCCGCAAGGAGTACGTCAAGGTCGCGCGGACCAAGGCCGAGGACAGCAAGGTCTCGATCCGCAACGTCCGCCGCCGTGCCAAGGACACCTTCGAGAAGGCCGTCAAGTCCGGCGACGTCGGCGAGGACGAGGCGCACCGCGCCCAGGCCGAGCTGGACGAGCTGTCTTCGAAGTACGTCGCGTCCGTCGACGAGCTGCTGAAGCACAAGGAATCGGAACTGCTCGAGGTTTAGCCGGTGACCCTTCCTTCCTCCAGCGACTCGGGAGGCGATGACCGCTCGCCCGAGCACAGACCCGGCGGCGGGCCGCAGGACGGTCCCGATCCGGACGGGCAGCGCTTCGTGCTGCACAAACCGGGGGGCGAGCCGGTCCGGACGGGCCGCAACCTCCCGGTGGCCATCGCCAGCGGGTGCGCCCTGGGCGCCCTCGTGTTCTTCTCGATCTTCCCCTGGCCCCAGCTGTTCACGATCATCACCTCCCTGGGGGTGCTGATCGGCCTGCGCGAGGTCAACCGGGCGTTCGCGGGCAAGGGCATGGGCCTGGCACTGGCACCGCTCGCCGTCGGCGGCGTGGCCATGCAGGTCGCCGCCTACTTCGGGGGAACCGACTGGCTGGTGGGCACGACCGCGCTGACCGCCATCATCGCCCTGGTGTGGCGGCTTCGCGGAGGTACGGAAGGGTTCGTGGCCGACGTCGCGGCGAACCTGTTCACCCTGGTGTACCTGCCGTTCCTGCTGGGCACGTGGCTGCTGCTCATCTCGCACCCCGAGGACGGCCAGTACCGCCTGGTCACGTTCATCGTGGTGACGATCTCCAGCGACATCGGCGGGTACTTCGCCGGGATCCTGCTGGGCAGGCACAAGATGGCGCCGGTGATCAGCCCCAACAAGACCTGGGAGGGCTTCGGCGGCTCGGTCGTGGGCTGCGCCGTCGCGGGCGCGCTGTGCGTGACGCTCATGCTGGACGGCCCGTGGTGGGTCGGCGTGGTCCTCGGCCTGGCGGTCGTGCTGGCCGCCACCGTCGGGGACCTCATCGAGTCGCTGTTCAAGCGCGACCTCGGGGTCAAGGACATGGGCGGGTTCATGCCCGGGCACGGCGGCCTGATGGACCGCCTGGACTCGCTGCTGATCGCCGGTCCCGTGACGTGGATGGTGCTGAGCCTGCTGCTGTAGGCGGGCGGCGGACGGGGCGGGTTCCTGCGGGACCCGACCCGTCGGCGTCCCCGCGCCTGGCCCGCCGACCGGGAGGGTGGATACGCTCGACGGGTGGAAGAACCGCTGATCGAACGAATGCGCGTGTACGGCGAGACGGTCTTCGCCGAGATGACGCGGCTGGCCGTGGAGACCGGGTCGGTCAACCTGGGGCAGGGGTTCCCCGACACCGACGGTCCCCGCTCCCTGCTGGAGGCCGCCTCCGGGCACATCCTGGAGGGGGTGAACCAGTACCCGCCCGGGCCGGGCCGCCCCGAGCTGCGGCGGGCGGTGAGCCGGTACCGGGCCCGCCACTACGGCATCGAACTGGACCCGGACACCGAGGTCTACGTCACCGTCGGCGCCACCGCCGGGATCGCGGCCGCGATGCTCGCCCTGGTGGAGCGCGGCGACGAGGTGGTCGTCTTCGAGCCGATGTACGACTCCTACGCCGCCATGATCACGCTGGCGGGCGGGGTGCGCAGGCCGGTGACGCTGCGGCCGGACCCCGTGACCGGCCGGTTCACCTTCGACCCCGCTGAGCTGCGCGCGGCCGTGGGCCCCCGCACCCGGATGGTCGTGGTGAACACGCCGCACAACCCCACGGGGACCGTGTTCACCGCCGAGGAGCTGGAGGCGGTCGCGCAGGTGTGCCGCGAGCACGACCTGATCGCGTTCACCGACGAGGTGTACGAGTTCCTCACCTTCGACGGGCGGCCGCACGTGCCGCTGGCCTCCCTGCCGGGCATGCGCGAGCGGACGCTGTCGGTGTCCTCGGTCGGCAAGATGTTCGCCGTGACCGGGTGGAAGACCGGCTGGGTGATGGGACCCGAGCCTCTGGTCAACGCGGTGCGCACGGTGAACCAGTTCCTCACCTTCTCCGCCAACGGCGCGCTCCAGCTGGCCACGGCCGACGCCATCGACCACGAGGAGGAGTGGGTCGCCGCCCAGCGCACCGCCCTCCAGGGCAAGCGCGACCGGTTGGTGGAGGGGCTGACCGGCGCCGGTTTCGACGTGGACGCGTGCGAGGGCACCTATTTCGTCATGGCCGACATCCGCCCGCTCGGTTACACCGACGGGGTGGAGGTGGCCCGCGCGCTGCCCCGGGAGGCGGGGGTGGCCGCGGTGCCCGCCCAGGTGTTCTACGACCGGCAGGAGGAGGGCGCGCACCTGCTCCGGTTCGCGTTCTGCAAGAGGGACGAGGTGCTGGACGAGGCGGTCGCCCGCCTCGTCGGCTGGCACGCGCGCGGGCGCTAGGGACGAAGGACCGGTCGGGCACGGGTCAGCGTGTACCGGGTCGGCACGCGCGCGAGAGGTGGGAACCCGCCGCCGTGCGTCCCCTACGGGAGCGCGCGGCGGCGTCCGTCAGGCCCGAGGGCTCCTGCGGGAGCGCGCGTCCATCACCTCGACCAGGCGCCGCTCGGCGTCGGGCCCCGCGGCGATCCGGGGCAGGCGCCACATCAGGGCGGCTCCGGCCACCCACCACACGAGCACCATCAGCCACTCGTTGGGCCAGCTCAGCGCCGCGGGCATGCCGGGCAGGTAGAGCAGGAGCAGCCCCAGGCTCAGCACGAGGGCCACCACGCCGACGGGGACGCCCGCCGGAACGGTGAAGGGCCGCTCCATGCCGGGTTCGCGGCGGCGCAGCACGAGGAAGCTGACCACCACCGTGACGAAGCCGACCACGATGTTCAGGCCGCCCGCGTTGACCAGCCAGCCCAGCATCGGCTCTCCGAAGAACGGGGACACCAGCGAGAGCGCGCCGACGAACAGGACGGCGTTGGACGGGGTGCGAAAGCGCGGGTGCAGGCGGCCGAACCAGGCCGGGAGCATCCGCGAGGCGGCCATGGCGTAGATGAGGCGGCTGCCGCCGATGAGGAAGGCGTTCCAACTGGTGAGCAGGCCCGCGACACCGCCGAGGACGAGCAGGTTGCCCATGGCCGCGCTGTCCCACATGGCTGCGACGGCGTCGGCGGAGGCCAGGTCGGAGGCCGCCAGCCCGTCCGGGCCCAGGCCCGATCCCGCCGTCAGCATGACCATCACGTACCAGGCGGTCGCGCAGAACACCGACAGGACCAGCAGGGTGCCGACCATGCGGTACGGGAGCCTGATCTCGGAGGCCGACTGCGGGATGACGTCGAAGCCGACGAAGAGGAACGGGACCGCCACCAGAACCACGAACACGCCCGAGACGCCGCCGGTGAACAGCGGCCGCATGTTCTCCACGGACCCGCCGACGAACGCGCCGGTGACCATGACGGCCCCGGCTGCCAGCAGGAACAGCACCGCGACGGTCTGGAAGACGCTCGCGGGCTTGATGCCGACGTAGTTGAGCACGGTCATCAGCACGGCCGCGGCCACGCCGACGGCGACCAGGCTGGCGTGGACGTCGTACCCGGCGACGGTCCACAGGCGGCCGACCGCCATGTCGGGGAAGAGGTAGACGAGGGTCTGGGGGACGGCGACGGCCTCGAAGGCGACGACGGAGACGTAGCCGAGGGCCATGGCCCAGGAGGCGGTGAGGGCCCCCTTGGGGCCGATGGCGCGCATGGCGTAGTGGTGCTCTCCGCCCGCGTGCGGCATCGCGGCGACGAGTTCGGCGTAGGCGAGGCCGACGAAGGCCATGATGACGCCGCCGACCACGAAGGCCATGATGACGCCGCCGACCACGAAGGCCAGGGCGGCGCCCGCGCTGCCCGCCGCGCTGACGAAGTCGCCGACCAGCACGATCCAGCCGAAGCCGATCATCGCGCCGAAGCCGAGGGCGAGGACGTCACCCCTTCCCAGCACCCGGACGAAACTCTGGCTGTTGTCGGACACGGAGTCTCCCAACGGTCGTGCCTGTGGTGCAGGACACACAAGCACGCGGCGGCGGTGAGCGGAAGAGCCCGTCGCGGACGTGTTCGCCTCCGGTCCGTTCCGAGGCGGAGCGGCACCCGGTGGTCCGCTCCCGCCGCCTACCGGTTCAGGGGTTCCACACCATGGTCCGCTGGTGCACGTGCTTTCCCCTGAAGCGCACTCCCGGCACCACCGGGGCCGGACCGTGGGGCTCGAACCCGGCCCGTGCGAAGAAGCGCACGGCACCGGTGTTCTCCACGAGGGTCTGCAGGTGGCAGCCGCGGGATCCCCGCGCACGCAACCGCTCCTGCCACTCGCGCACCAGAGCGGCGCCCACGCCGGTGCCGCGTGCCCGGGACTCGACGTTGACGTGCAGGTGGGCGGGCCAGCGCGGATCCGAGAGCTCGCCCGCGGTGGGCCTGCGCCGGAGGACTGACACCCCCGTGTCCAGCAGGGCCCGGGCGAAGAAGGCCGCCGGTCCGCGTCGCAGAGCGAGCCGGTGCTCCCGGATCGCGCGGTCCATGAGCTCGCTCTCCCCGGGCATCGCGGAGGGGTCGGGACAGCCGGTCAGGTAGCCCGCCATCCGTCCGTCGACGAGGGCGACGAGGAGTGAGTCGGGCACGTGGTCCATGTAGGGATCCAGGTAGATCGCGGCCTCGGACGGCAGGTGTCCCCAGAGCGCCCCGGACGGCGACCCCTCACCCGCACGGGCGAACAGCGCCCGCAGTTCGGCGCGGTCGTCCTCGCGGAAGGTCCGGATCTCGGTACTGGCCACGGCGCCGCCCCTTAATTGTGTATCTAATACAGTGTAGATGATACACAGTGCGGCGCCCGGGCTGACAAGGGCCCGGGCGCCGCACCGGCGACTCCGTTTGGGATGTGCTTTCGAACCGGCCTCAGCCTGTGGGGGTCGGTTCGGGCGCCCACGGGGTTCTGGAGGTGGCGGAGGTGAGGCTGCGAGGAACGAGCCGTCTCACCGTAGGCACCGAAGGTTCCCGTGCTTCGGGTGACCGGACACGGACCGAAGCGAAGCGGAGGTCCAAAGAGGACACTGCTAGGCCTCGGGCTCGAACCAGACCGCGCCGAGCGGGGGCAGGACGACCTCCGCCGAGAACGGCTGCCCGTCCCAGGGCACGGGCTCGGCCTCCACGCGGGCGGGCACCGGGTGGTCCGAGCCGCCGAAGCGCGCCTCATCGGTGTTGAGCAGCGCGGTCCACCGGCCTCCGGAGGGCAGGCCCATCCGCCGCTCCGTACGGGGCACCGGCGAGAAGTTCACCGCGCAGGCGAGCACCGAGCCGTCGTCGCCGTGGCGCAGGTACGACAGCGTGTTCCCCTCGCGGTCGCCGCCGTCCAGCCAGGTGAAGCCCGCCGGTGCGGTGTCCTGTGACCACAGCGCGGCCCGCGGCCGGTAGGCCTCGTTGAGGGCCCGCACCAGGCGCTGCACCCCCGCGTGGTGCTCGAACTGGAGCAGCCACCACGGCACGCCCTCCTGGTGGGACCACTCGTCGCCCTGGGCGATCTCCCCGCCCATGAACAGCAGCTGCTTGCCCGGGTGGGACCACATGAACGCCAGGAGCGCGCGCAGGGTCGCCGACCGCTGCCACTCGTCGCCGGGCGGCTTGTTGAACAGCGACTGCTTGCCGTGCACCACCTCGTCGTGCGACAGCGGCAGCACGTAGTTCTCGCTGTAGGCGTAGACCATCGAGAACGTGACGTCGTCGTGGTGGTACTGGCGGTGGACCGGCTCCTTCTTGACGTACTCCAGGGTGTCGTGCATCCACCCCATGTTCCACTTGAACCCGAAGCCGAGCCCCCCGTGGTCGACCGGCGTGGTCACGCCCGTGTAGGCGGTGGACTCCTCCGCGATCATCGCCACGTGCGGGTTGCGCCGGTAGACGGTGGTGTTGAGCTCCTTGAGGAAGTCGATCGCCTCCAGGTTCTCCCTGCCGCCGAACGCGTTCGGCTCCCAGGCCCCGGAGTCGCGCGAGTAGTCCAGGTAGATCATCGAGGCCACCGCGTCCACCCGCAGGCCGTCGACGTGGAACTCCTCCAACCAGTACAGGGCGTTGGCCACGAGGAAGTTGCGCACCTCGGTCCGCCCGTAGTTGAAGATCAGCGTCCCCCAGTCCGGGTGCTCGCCCCGGCGCGGGTCGGGGTGCTCGTACAGCGCGCTCCCGTCGAAGCGGGCCAGCGCCCACTCGTCCTTCGGGAAGTGCGCGGGCACCCAGTCCAGCAGCACGCCGACCCCCGCGCGGTGCAGGGAGTCCACCAGGTGGCGGAACTCGTCCGGTGTGCCGAACCGGGGCGTGGGCGCGTAGTACGAGGTCACCTGGTAACCCCAGGAGCCGTCGTAGGGGTGCCCCGCCACGGGCAGGAACTCCACGTGCGTGAACCCCATGTCGGTCACGTACGCGACGAGCTCCTCGGCCAGCTCGGCGTAGCCCAGGCCGGGGCGCCAGGAGCCCAGGTGCACCTCGTACACGCTCATCGGCGCCCGGTGCTGCTCCACGCCCTTGCGCTCGGTCATCCACTCCTGGTCGGACCACACGTGCGCGGAGGAGGTGACCACGGAGGCGGTCGCGGGCGGCATCTGCGTGCACCGCGCCATCGGGTCGGCCTTGTCGCGCCAGTGCCCGTCGGCGCCCAGGACCTGGAACTTGTACAGCCCGCCCTCGCCGACCCCGGGCAGGAACAGCTCCCACACGCCGCTGGAGCCCAGGCTCCGCATCGGGTGCCCGACGCCGCTCCAGTGGTTGAAGTCGCCGATCATCCGCACGCCGCGCGCGTCCGGCGCCCACACCGCGAACCGGGTTCCGGCCACCTCGCCCATCGCGGTGTCCTCGACCCGCACGTGCGCCCCGAGGGCGTTCCACAGCTCCTCGTGGCGGCCCTCGCCGATCAGGTGCAGGTCCAGCTCGCCCAGGGTCGGCGCGAACCGGTACGGGTCGGCGGCCACGTGCTCGACGCCGTCCTCGTAGCGGGCGCTGATCCGGTAGTCGGGCACGGAGCCGAGCCTGCTCCGGGACACCTTCGCGGAGAACACGCCCCGGTGCAGGTGGTCCAGGCGCAGCCGCGAGCCGTCGGCCAGGACGGCGTGCACCTCCACCGCGCCCGGCCGCAGGGCCCGCACGACGGTGCCCCGGCCCTGGGCGTGCACGCCCAGCAGCGCGTGTGGGTCGTGGTGGTGGCCGTCCACCAGCCGGTCCAGGGCGGCGACCAGCTCGGGGTCGGGCCCCTTGCTCCGGGAGGCGGCCGGGGCCCGCTTGGCGGCCCCGCCGTTCTCCGCGGTCTTCTTCTTCGCCGCGGACCCGCCGTCGGCGGAGGCCTTCGCCTTGGCGGTGCCCTTGGCGCCGGCCCCGCCGTTCGCGGAGGCCGGTGCCCGCTTGGCGGCCGTGGCCTTCTTTCCCGCCCTGGCCGCCGCGGGTCCGTCAGCGGCGGGTTCCACCGCGGCCGCCGTCTCCGCGACCGACACCTCCTCCACGACCGGGATGCTCTCCACGGCCTTCTTCTTCGGGTTCTTCCCGTTCGACGCAGTCTTGGCTGCGCTGGCACGCGGACGTTGTTCGCTGCGGGGCGAGGTCAATACGGACTCCGTGGTAGTCGTGCGGACGGATCGGGGGGTGCGTGGTGGTCGAAGGGGCGGCCGCCCCGCTCGGGAGGCGGCCGTGTTCTTCGGGGCTCCGCTTCGCTTCGCCCCGTGCTCGGGCGTCTCAAGGGTGCGGACCTTCGGCGCCTTCGGCGGGTCGGCTCGTTCCTCGCAAACCCACGTCCGGCACCTCCAGAACCCCGTCGACGCCCGAGCCCGGCACCCCGGGGGCCAAGCGAACTCTCATCAGACACCGCCTATCCGGGCACGGGAGGCGCGGCGGCGGTGGCGATGGACTCCAGCGGGACCCGCAGCCAGTTCGGCCGGTTCCTGGCCTCGTACAGCACCTCGTACACGGCCTTGTCGAACTCGAAGGCCCGCAGGACCACCAGGTGCTTCTCCGGGTCGGCCCCACCGCCGTCGGCGTAGCCCCGGCAGAACGCCTCCCGGTTGTGCTGGGCCCAGGAACGGGCCGCCCACTCCAGCCCGGGGTCGCCCGGGTGCCCGATCAGCAGGTACCCGGCCGCGTAGTCGAAGGAGCGGAGCATCCCCGCCACGTCCCGCAGCGGACTGGACAGGCGCTGGCGGTCGCGCACCGGCACGGTGGGCTCGCCCTCGAAGTCCAGCAGCACCCACCCGGACCCGGTCCGGATCGCCTGCCCCAGGTGGTAGTCGCCGTGGATGCGCTGTATCGGCAGCGGCTCGTCCACCTCGGAGAAGTCGGCGTAGGCCTCCATCACCCGGGGTGCGTGCTCGGCCAGTTCCGGCACCTCGGCGCTGGCCATCGCCAGGCGCTCCACCATGGCGTCGGCCATCTCGGCCGCGCCCGTCGGGGTGAGCACGTCCGTGGGCAGGGCCCTGGCCAGCGACCGGTGCACCTCGGCGGTGGTGCGGCCCAGCCGGGCCGCCTCCCCGGTGAACGCGGACTCGCGCCCGCCCCCCGTCCCCTCCAGCAGGGCGCGCACGTTGGCGGTGGCGAGCACCCACCCGTCCGTGGCCTGCGGGATGAAGGTCTGGAGCATGGCCAGCGTCGTGGGCGTGGAGTGCCCGGCCAGGTCGGCCTCGATCCACCCGCACGGCCGGGCCACGTACGGGGTCCCCGACAGGGCCATGTTCAGCTCCAGGTCCGGGTTGGGCCCGGGCCAGAGTCTGCGGAAGGTCTTGAGGATGTAGTCCTCGCCGAAGACCAGCGACGTGTTGGACTGCTCGCCGGTGAGTATCCGCCCGGCCGACCCGGTGCGGATGCTCCCGCCCGGCAGGCTGCGGAAGCGCACCCTGCCGGAGGGCTCGGCCCCGGTGGGTGCGGCGAACCGCTCCAGGAGCATCCGGGTCAGCTCCTCGTCGTGGGCGGCGTCGTAGACCACCCTGGGTCTGCCGCCCGCCACCTGGCACACGCCGATGGCCACGCGTGCCAGGTCCGGCGGCAGGGAGCGCGGCGGACGCGAGCCCAGCAGCACCTGGTAGCGGGAGCTGCGGCCCCGCTGCCCGGCCTGGAGGACCAGGACGTTCAGGTCCGGCCCTTCGGGGCCGGAGGTCACCAGCGTGTGCCTGCTCTCGACCCGGATCTGGCGGATGGGGATCCCCTTGCCGGAGAACCAGCGCTGTCTCGGTAGCCAGACGGCCAGGAGTTCTTCGAGTTGGGACATGTCAGAGCGGCCCGTTTCCCTTCTCGCCCCCACCCCGATCCGTGCGCTCAGCGGCTGGGCCGGGAGGGCCCGCTGCGCGCACCGCGCTCCCGTGGGAGGGGGCGGAGGCGCCGTCGCCGAACGCGGGGGAGACCCCGGCCGGGATGCTGGACGTCGTGCTCACTGGGTGGTCCGGTGCATGCGTCCGGGGCGCGGCCGCCGCCACCGGAGAGGTCTCGAAGGTGGCGTGCACCCGGGCCCCGGCCTCGGGCAGTCCGTAGGACGGCATGCCGTCCCGGCTCCCGTGCGCGGACCCCTGCTCGGCGGTCGCGGGCAGCTGGAACCAGTAGAAGCCGTGCCCGGGCAGGGTGAGCAGGTAGGGCAGCTCCCCGATCTCGGGGAAGCGCACACCGCCCACGCACTCCACCGGGGCGACACCCGCGTAGCGCCCCAGGTCCAGCTCCACGGGCTGCGGGTACCGCGACAGGTTGTTGACGCAGAGCATGCGGTCGTCGCCGTGCTCGCGGATGAAGGCCAGCACGCTCGGGTTGGTGGCGTTGAGCTCGGTGAAGGCTCCGGTGCCGAACACGGGGTGGCGCTTGCGGATCTGGATCATGCGCCGCGTCCAGTGCAGCAGCGAGCCGGGGTTGTCGCGCTGGGACTCGACGTTGAGCGCCTGGTAGCCGTAGACCGGGTCCATGATCAGCGGCAGGTACAGGCGGGCCGGGTCGCCCTTGGAGAACCCGGCGTTGCGGTCCGAGCTCCACTGCATGGGCGTGCGCACGGCGTCGCGGTCGCCCAGCCAGATGTTGTCGCCCATGCCGATCTCGTCGCCGTAGTACAGGACGGGCGAGCCCGGCAGGGACAGCAGCAGGGCCGTGAACAGCTCGATCTGGTTGCGGTCGTTGTCCAGCAGGGGTGCGAGCCGCCTGCGGATCCCCACGTTGGCGCGCATGCGGGGTTCCTTGGCGTACTCGGAGTACATGTAGTCGCGCTCCTCGTCGGTGACCATCTCCAGGGTCAGCTCGTCGTGGTTGCGCAGGAAGATCGCCCACTGGCAGTTGCGGGGGATCGGCGGTGTCTGGGCGAGGATCTCCGAGATCGGGAAGCGCTGCTCCTGCCGGACCGCCATGAACATGCGCGGCATCAGCGGGAAGTGGAAGTTCATGTGGCACTCGTCGCCGCCGGACTCGAAGTCGCCGAAGTAGTCGACGACGTCGGACGGCCACTGGTTGGCCTCGCTCAGCAGCACGCGGTCGGGGTAGAGCCGGTCCACCTCGGCGCGCACGCGCTTGAGGAACTCGTGCGTCTCCTTGAGGTTCTCGCAGTTGGTGCCCTCGCGCTCGTACAGGTAGGGCACGGCGTCCAGGCGGAACCCGTCGATGCCCAGGTCCAGCCAGTAGCGCAGGACCTCCAGGATCGCCTCCTGGACGGCCGGGTTCTCGAAGTTGAGGTCGGGCTGGTGGGAGAAGAAACGGTGCCAGTAGTACTGGCCGCGGACCTCGTCGTAGGTCCAGTTGGAGGTCTCGGTGTCGACGAAGATGATGCGGGCCCCGTCGTAGCGGTCGTCGGTGTCCGACCACACGTAGAAGTCCCCGTAGGGCCCGTCCGGGTCCTCGCGGGAGGCCTTGAACCACGGGTGCTGGTCGCTGGTGTGGTTCATGACCAGGTCGGTGATGACCCGGATGCCGCGCCGGTGCGCCTCGTCCAGGAGCTCCACGAAGTCGGCGGTGCGGCCGAACTCCGGGAGGATCTTGAAGTAGTCGGAGATGTCGTAGCCGCCGTCGCGCAGGGGCGACTCGTACATCGGCAGCAGCCACACGCAGTCGACGCCCAGCCACTGGAGGTAGTCCAGCTTCTGCACCAGACCGGCGAGGTCGCCGGTGCCGTCGCCGTTGGAGTCGAAGAAGCCCCGGGCGAGCACCTCGTAGAAGACGGCGTGTTTGTACCAGTGGGGATCACTGGTGCCGCCGGAGGACATCAGCGGGCCGGTGGCGGCCCCGGTGGCCGGGGCGAGCGGACCGTGTTCGGCGTGGCCGTGTCCGCCGGGGCCGGGCTCGTCTTTGCTCATCTACTGCTCCCCACCAAGAATGTTCGACGTCGGTTCAACAGGCGTTTCGGACACGGAGGGGCGCCGGCGGAGACGCCGGTGGGCCCCGTGCGCCGGTTCCGGGGCCGCTATCTGCCGCTGACGGTGAACACGTGCGCGGGACCGGCCGCGGGGTCGAGCCGGACGTAGTTGTCCGCGCCCCAGGTGTAGGAACGGCCGGTCAGCTCGTCGGTCACCCTGAGCTCCTCCTCCCTTGTGAGGCCGATGGACGGCAGATCCAGGTGCACCGTCGCCTCGCGTGCGTGGTGCGGGTCGAGGTTGACGACGGTGATCACGGTGTCGTCGGGGTCCTTGGGTCCGGTGCCGGGCCGGTGCTTGGAGAAGCAGAGGATCTCGGGCCGGTCCACGTGGTGGAAGCGCAAGTTGCGCAGCTCCCGCAGTGCCGGGTGCTCGCGGCGCAGCCGGTTGAGCAGCGTGAGCAGCCCGGTGAGGGATTCTCCGGAGGCCTCGGCCGCGGCCCAGTCGCGGGGGCGGTACTGGTACTTCTCCGAGTCGAGGTACTCCTCGCTGCCCGGCCCGGCGGGGGTGTTCTCGCACAGCTCGAAGCCGGAGTAGACGCCCCAGGTGGGGGAGAGCAGGGCCGCCAGCACCGCGCGGACGGCGAACGCGGGCCTACCGCCGTGCTGGAGGTAGGCGTGCAGGATGTCCGGGGTGTTGGCGAAGAAGTTGGGGCGCAGGTAGTGGGCGCTCTCCCGGCTCAGCTCGGTGAGGTAGTCGGTCAGCTCGTCCTTGCCGTTGCGCCAGGTGAAGTAGGTGTAGGACTGGTGGAAGCCGACCTTGGCCAGGGTGCGCATCATGGCGGGGCGGGTGAAGGCCTCGGCGAGGAACAGCACGTCGGGGTGCCTGAGGGCGACGTCGGCGAGCAGCTTCTGCCAGAACGCGACCGGTTTGGTGTGCGGGTTGTCGACGCGGAAGATCCGCACGCCGTGCCCGATCCAGTGCTCGACCACCCGCAGGATCTCCGCGTACAGGCCCTTGAAGTCGCGGTCGAAGTTGAGCGGGTAGATGTCCTGGTACTTCTTGGGCGGGTTCTCGGCGTGGGCGATGGAGCCGTCGGCCCGGGCGGTGAACCACTCGGGGTGCTCGGTGACCCAGGGGTGGTCGGGGGAGCACTGGAGGGCCAGGTCCAGGGCAACCTCCATGCCGTGCTCGCGGGCCTCGGCGACGAAGGCGTCGAAGTCGGCGAGGGTGCCCAGGTCGGGGTGGACCGCGTCGTGGCCGCCGTCGGCCGACCCGATGGCCCACACCGACCCGGGGTCGCCGGGACCGGCGGTCAGGGTGTTGTTGGCGCCCTTGCGGTGGGTGGTTCCGACGGGGTGGATCGGCGGGAGGTAGACCACGTCGAAGCCCATGTCGGCGACGGCGGGCAGGCGCTTGGCCGCGGTGGCGAGGGTGCCCGAGCGCTCCTGGCCGGGAACGGTGTCGACCTGGGCGCCCTCCGAACGGGGGAAGAACTCGTACCAGGAGCCGAACAGCGCGCGCTCGCGGTGGACGACGACGCTGGTGCGCCTGGACCTGGTGACCAGCTCGCGCAGGGGCGCGCGCTCCATCTCGGCCAGGACCTCGGGGGTGAGCGCCGCCTCGAAGCGCTCCGTCGGGGTCATGGAGGTGTCGCGCAGCGCCCTGGCGGCGGCGTTCAGGGCGGGGTGGCGAGGGACCCGGCGCCCGGCGCGGGCGAGCAGGCGGGCACCCTCCTCCAGGACGAGCTCGGTGTCCTGGTCCAGCGGGAGCTTGACGCCCGCGACGTGGTGCCAGGTGGCGAAGGGGTTGGTCCACGACTCGACGGCGAACGACCACGTCCCCTCCGTGGGGAGGCTGACGCAGGCCTCGTACCGGTCGGTGCCGGGCGCGTGCTCGCGCATGGGGACGAGCCGTTCGCGGCGTCCCTTGGGGGAGTAGACGACGACGCCCGCGGCGAGGGAGTCGTGGCCCTCGCGGATCACCGTCGCTCCCACGGTGAAGCGTTCACCCGGAACGGCTTTCACCGGTCCGAGGTCGTTCTCTGGAGAGATATCGAGGATGGGAAGGCGTCCGATCACTGGCTACACCGTAATTGTCGTGGTTCGGCGTTGCGGAACCGTGCTGTTTTTCGGCAGGCGGAAATAACCGGGAGTTAATCCAGGGTAAGGCGGAGTTCATGAAGTGTCCGGAACAGAAACTGTCCGGATTAAGGCTTCGGTGCCCTCCGCTGTCTATCGTCTGCCCTCTTGTGGTGTTTGGCGGAGTGCCAGGGCCGAATAATTTATGTGATCCTCGTCACACTGGCTGGGTGTACTAAGAGCTGGTATTTGCCGGGTTTCTGCTGAGTAAACCTCTCAAAACGGTCATAAGGCCACACCAGATGCAGGTGCCTCTGTAGTTGTTTTCCGATGTATTCTGCGGAAATGCCGAAAAACTGATCGGTCATGTTGGGCGGTGTGTCGAGGTGGGTAGGGATGATCGAATGCACTCGCGAGTTGTCTGGCCGTATTCCGGACATCCGCGTGTGACCGAATAGTCTCCTAAGGATCTTTTGTCCCGAATCCGGTCACCCGCGATCGGCTCGGCCTTCTCCGCTGCCCCGTCCTCCCCCGCCGTCGGCCGTGTGGTGTGCCTGTTTCGTGGTGATTGACGAATTATGTTCTTTCTGCGGTGCTTTGCTTGGCATTGGGGAAGTTTTTCGCTGACACACCCGTTCACCCGGTCTGCCCTTTGCGTCCGCCCTGAGACCGTGGTCGATGGAGTTGCCTGCCCGCACGTCCCGCGGGCGGGGCGGCACACGGCTGTAGGGGGCGACGTGACGGAGTCCAACCAGCGTTCGCCGCGCGGGCGGCGGCACGAGGCCCCGCGCCGGGGCTGGCGCGGCGTCCTGTCCCGCGCGGGGGCCGCGCTACCGGCCGCGGCGGGCCCGCGTGCCCGGAGGTGGGCCGAGGTCCTGCGCCGGAAGCTGGAGGAACCGCCCCCGGCGGAGGACCGCAGGGAGATGATCCAGCGCCTGGCGGGTACCAGCGCGGTCGCCGGTCTGCTCACGGCGGCGCTGGTCATGCCCTGGGTGGGCGGTCTCGGACTGGTGGCCAAGGACTCCGCCGCGGCCTTCATGGCCCTGCCCAGCGACCTGGCCGTGCCGCGCCCGGCCGAACGCGTGCTGCTGACCGACGTCGACGGCGAGCCGATCGCCGAGGTCGCCGAGCGCGAGCGCGACGTGGTGCCGCTGGACGAGATCAGTCCCTGGGTGCCCGCCGCCCTCATGGCGATCGAGGACGACCGCTTCTACGAGCACGCCGGGCTGGACCTGCGCGGCACGCTGCGCGCCGCGGTCCGCACCGCCCTGGGCAACACCCAGGGCGGGTCCACCATCACCCAGCAGTACGTGAAGAACCTCCTCATGGAACAGGCCGACACCGAGGAGGAGCTGGCGAGCGCCAACGCGCGCACCCTGACCCGCAAGGTGCTGGAACTGCGCTACGCCATCGAGCTGGAGGAGAAGCTCACCAAGGACGAGATCATGGAGGGTTACCTCAACCTCGCCTACTTCGGCCAGAACGCGTACGGCATCGAGGTCGCCGCCGAGCGCTACTTCTCCGTCCCGGCCTCCGAGCTCAACCCCGCGCAGGCCGCCACGATCGTGGCGCTGGTGCGCGCGCCCTCGTACTACGACCCGCTCACCAACCCCGAGGCCGCCACCGAGCGCCGCAACCTGGTGCTGGACCGGATGGTCGCCACCGGATACCTGGAGAGCGCGGAGGCGGAGGAGTACAAGGGCCGGGGCCTGGAGGTGGACGAGACCGCGCGCGGGGGCAGCTGCTTCAGCAGCGAGCAGCCGTTCTTCTGCGACTACGTCATGCGGTGGCTGCGCGGCTCCGACGCGCTCGCCGACACCCAGGAGGAGCGCGACCGGATGCTGGAGCGGGGCGGTATCACCGTGCGCACCACCCTGGACCTGGGCATGCAGGAGTCCGCCGAGCAGGCGATCGAGCGCTACGTCCCCGCGGGCGACTCCCACAAGTTCGCCGCCGAGGTCCTCGTGGAGCCCGGTACCGGCCGGGTGCGGGCGATGGCCCAGAACATGCGCTACGGCTTCGACGACGAGCCGGGCACCACCTCGATCAACCTGTCCGTGGACCACGACGACGGCGGGTCGCTGGGCTACCAGGCGGGGTCGACGTTCAAGCCGTTCACCCTGGCCGCCGCCCTGGACTCCGGGCTCGATTACGGCACCAGCTTCTCCTCGCCCAAGAGCACGACGGTGAGCGGTCTGGAGAACTGCGAGGGCGGGAGGATGGCGCCCTGGTCCGTGGGCAACGCCGGGGAGAGCGACGGGGGCAGGCACAACATGATCAGCGGGACGAAGGGTTCGGTGAACACCTACTTCGCGCAGCTCCAGGAACGCGTCGGCCTGTGCGAGACGGCGAAGATGGCCCGGAGCCTGGGCGTCCACCGCGCGGACGGCGAGGACCTGGAGGTGTGGAGCTCCTTCACCCTGGGCGACCAGGAGGTCTCCCCGCTGACCATGGCCAGCGCCTACGCCGTCTTCGCCTCCCGGGGCACCTACTGCGAACCGGTCCCCGTGACCTCGGTCCTCGTCGAGGGCGAGGACGGCGAGGAGATCGAGGTGGGCACCGAGTGCGAGGAGGGCGCGCTGGACACCGAGGTCGCCGACGGCGTCAACCACCTGCTCCAGCAGACCTTCGACGGCGGCACCGCCAACGGCCTGGAGATCGGACGCCCGGTGGCGGGCAAGACCGGCACCACCGACAGCGCTGCCTACGCGTGGTTCGCGGGCTACACCCCGAACCTGGCCGGGACCGTGGTCGTCGGCGACATCCGGGGCGGGGAGCAGCACACGCTCCAGGGCGTGACCATCGGCGACCGCTACTACGGCATCGTCTACGGAGCCACGCTGCCCGGCCCGATCTGGCAGGCCACCATGCGCGAGGCCGTGGCGGACCTCCCGGAGGAGGAGTTCGCCCCCTCGCCGAAGGTCTACGGCAAGGCCTCGGACAAGCCGTCGGGCGGCGGTGGCGACGATGACACCGGTGGCGACGGCGGTGACGGCGGCGTCGCGGCCGGTGGCGGGGGAACCGGCGGTGACGGCGGCGCCGGGGATGACGGTGGCGCGGCCGGTGGTGGCGCCGGTGGCGGTGGTGAGGGCTCGACCGGCGGAGACGGAGGCGCCGGTGGTGGCGGTGGTGGTGGGGGTTCGACCGGTGGTGGCGGTGGAACTGGTGGTGGCGGCGGTGAGGGTTCGACCGGTGGCGGTGGAGGCGGCGGTGCCGGTGGCGGTGGCGGAGGCGGTGGTGGTGGGGGTTCGACCGGTGGTGGCGGTGGAACCGGCGGTGGCGGCGGTGAGGGCTCGACCGGCGGCGGTACCGGCGGTGGCGGTGGAGACGGTGGGAGCACCGGCGGCGGTGGCGAGGGTGGCGGCGGGTCCCCGGGCGAGGACGGCGGCGCGCCCTGGAGCGGCGGGACTCCACAGCCGCAGGTGCCCGAGGGCGGCGTCGGGCCGTCGGACTGAGCCCTCCATGTGTGTAAACGCGGCCCGGGAACACCCCGGCGTTCCCCCTTGTTCATACTGGAGGAAACCGACAGGGGAGCGCGCGAGCGCTGAGAGTGCGGCACCAGGCCGCAGACCCTTACACACCTGATCTGGGTCATGCCAGCGAAGGAAGTCGTAGGAACCGTCACCGGTGGCGTGTCTCCCGCGCACCGGGGACGTCCCGGCGCACGCGGAACGCGCCCCGGAGCCGCTCTCGGCCGCCCGGCCCCTCGCATCCCCCGGCGAAGGGACACCGCATGAAGAGGAACACCACCACCCCCCAGGGCACCGGCTTCCGGCGCGACGTCCTCGGCCGGCTGCGGAGCTGGCGCACCGTCGACATCGTCGTGGCCGCCGTCATCGGCGTCGCGGTCGGCGTGGTCTTCTGGCTCTGGAACATCGTCTGGTCGGTCACGACCCCCCTGTTCGTCGGCTTCCCGCCCGCGCAGGCCGTCGTCTACGGCATGTGGCTGATCTCCGGCGTGCTGGGCGGCCTGATCATCCGCAAGCCCGGCGCGGCCCTGCTCACCGCCATCGCCGCCGCCTCGGTGTCGGCGCTCCTGGGCACCCAGTGGGGGATCATGGTCGTCCTCGACGGCGCCCTCCAGGGCATCCTGCCCGAGCTGGTCTTCCTCGCCTTCGGCTACCGCCGCTGGGGCATGGGCGTGGCCGTCCTCGCGGCGGCGGCCGCGGGGATCTCCCCGGCCATCCGCGACAACCTCGCCTACAACGTGACCTGGCCGCTGTCCTACCAGGTCGCCTACGGCGTCATCGTGGTGGTCAGCGCCGCCCTCATCGCGGGCGTGGGCGCCCGTCTGCTCACCACCGCCCTGGCCCGCTCCGGGGCCCTGGCCCCCTTCCCGTCCGCGAGGGGCTGACCGTGGCCTTCGCGAACGGGCACCGCGCGGCGGCCGGGGGTCCCGGCGCGCGCGTGGAGTTCTCCGGCTGGGGCTGGCGGCACTCGGGCCGCGGGTCCCACGCGCTGCGCGGCGTGGACCTGGTGATCGAGCCGGGCGAGCGCGTACTGCTGCTGGGTGCCTCCGGCGCGGGCAAGTCCACCCTGCTGCACTCGATGGCCGGCCTGACCGGCGAGGACGGCGCCATCAGCGGCGACCGCGAGGGCACCCTGCTCCTGGACGGCGAGCCCGCCGACCGGAGCCGGGGCTCGGTCGGCATGGTCAGCCAGGACCCCGAGACGCAGCTGGTGATGGCGCGCGCGGGCGACGACGTCGCCTTCGGCCCGGAGAACCTGGGCGTGGCCCCCGAACTCATCTGGCCCCGGGTCCACGAGGCGCTGGAGGCCGTCGGCTTCCCGTACGGACCGCGCCACCCCACCGGCGCTCTTTCGGGCGGCGAGAAGCAGCGCCTGGTGATCGCCGGGGCCCTGGCGATGCGTCCCCGCCTGCTGCTGCTGGACGAGCCCACCGCCAACCTCGACCCGGCCGGTGCCGCGCTGGTGCGCGGCGTGCTGGCCCGCCTGCTGGCCGAGACCGAGGCGACTCTGGTGCTGGTCGAGCACCGGGTGGCCGACGTCGTGGACCTGGTGGACCGGGTCGTGGTCGTGGCGCCAGGCGGAGGCGTCGTCGCCGACGGCTCCCCGGGGACCGTGTTCGCCGAGCACGGGCGCTCGCTGGCCGCGCAGGGCGTGTGGGTGCCCGGGCACGAGCCCGCGCCCGTCCTGGCGCCCGCGCCGGGCGGGGAGCCCCTGCTGGAGGCCGTGGGCGTCGCGGCGCGCACCCCGCTCCAGCTCGGCGTGCGCGCCGCGCCCCGGCGCACGGTGCTCGAAGGGGTGGACGCCGCCGTCCGAGCCGGGACCGCGACCGCCCTGACCGGCCCCAACGGTGCGGGCAAGTCCACGCTGCTGACCATGCTCGCCGGACTGTCCAAGCCCCACCGGGGGGCGGTGCTGCCGCGCGGGCCGCTGGCCGGGGCCGACCCGCGCCCGCTCGTGCGCTGGCCCGCCCGCAGGCTGGCCCGGCACGTGGGCACGGTCTTCCAACACGCCGAGGACCAGTTCGTCACCGCCACCGTGCGCGACGAGCTGCGCTTCGCCCCGCTGCGCGCCGGAACGGGCGAGGCCGAGACCGAGGCCTGGGTGGGAGAGCTGATGGAGCGGCTGCGCCTGTCCGCGCTGGCCGACGTGCACCCCTACACGCTCTCGGGCGGGGAGAAGCGGCGGCTGTCGGTGGCCACGGCGCTCAGCTCCGGCCCCGCGCACGCGCCCGACGCGCTCGTCCTCGACGAGCCCACCTTCGGCCAGGACACCCGCACCTGGACCGAACTCGTGGAACTGCTCGCCACCCTGCGGTCCGCGGGCCGGGCGGTGGTCATGGCCACCCACGACGACCTGCTGCTGCGCCACCTGGCCGACGCTCGGGTGCGCGTGGCCGGGGGCCGCGCCGTGTACGAGGCCGCCGCACCGGACGCGGATGCCGGGGCGGGCCCGCCCGGCCCGCCCGTGAACGCGGGGCACGCGGCGGCGGAAAGGGGGAGCCGTGGCTGACCGGAGGTTCCCGGACACACCCGTGGACGGAGACCGCGCACCGGGTGAGGGCCGTATGCCGGATGGGATCCGGGAGGCGGACGAGGTCCGTCGCGCACCGGATGAAGTCCGTGTACCGGGCGGGGCACGAGAGCAGGGCGGGACCCGTGTACCGGGCGGGGACGCGCTCACCCTGGAGGCGCCCGAGGACGGCGGGGCGCGCTTCTGGCTGGTCGGGCTCAACCCGGCGGCCAAACTGCTCGCCGCCCTGCTGCTGGGCGTCGGCCTGGTCCCGGCCGTGGACGCCGTCACCGGCGGCGTGGTGCTGGCGGGCGTCCTGCTGCTCCTGCCGTTCAGCGGGATCGACCGGCGCACCCTGCTCGTCCTGGGCGGTCCCTTCCTGCTCATGGGGCTCTCCAACGGACTGGTCAACTACCTGTACGGGGAGCACGGCGCGGAGGGCGCGCTGGGCGCCGCGGTGCGCCTGCTGGCCATCGCCCTGCCCGGTCTGCTCGCGGCCGTGAGCAGCGACCCCACGGAGACCGCCGACGGCCTGGTGCAGCGGCTGCGGGTGCCCGAGCGCCCCGCCATGGGCGTGCTGGCGGCGCTGCGGCTCGTCCCCCTGATCGCCGACCAGTGGCGCACGATCACACTGGCGCGGAGGGCGCGCGGGCTGGAGGCCGGGCGCAACCCCGTCCGGGCGGTCGCGCTGTTCTTCGGCCGCCTGTTCGCCCTGCTGGTGCGCTCCATCCGCACCGGGACGCTGCTGGCCGCCGCGATGGACGCGCGCGCCTTCGGGACCGGGCCGCGCACGCGCGCCCGGGAGAGCCGCTGGCGGACAGCGGACACGCTGCTGCTGGCGGGCTCCGCCCTGCTCCTGGCGGCGGCCTACGCCCTGTCCTCGTGGCTGGGCACCCTGGTGCTGCTGTTCTCCTGAACCGGGTGGTAAGCAGTTCGGAGACAGTGACGTCCAAGTGAGTGAGGGGCAGCAGACCGTGGGCGAGTTCGTGCGAGTGGAGACAGACCCGGACCACCCGGCCGTGGCCGTGATCCGGCTTGACAGGCCGAAGGTGAACGCGCTCAACGCCGCGCTCACCGCGGAGATCGCCGAGGCCGCGACCCGGGTCTCCAAGGACCCGGACGTGCGCGCCGTGGTCGTCTACGGCGGCGAGCGGGTGTTCGTCGCGGGCGCCGACATCAAGGAGATGGCCGACCGCACCGCCGCCCAGATGCTGGGCTACGCGCGCGACCTCCAGGGCGCCCTGAACCTGGTGGCCCGCATCCCCAAGCCGGTCGTGGCGGCGGTCACCGGGTACGCGCTCGGCGGCGGCCTGGAGCTGGCCCTGGCGGCGGACTTCCGCGTCGCGGGGGCCGGAGCCAGGCTGGGCGTGCCCGAGATCCAGCTCGGTGTCATCCCCGGCGCGGGCGGGACCCAGCGCCTGCCCCGCCTGATCGGCTCCTCCCGGGCCAAGGAGATGATCTTCAGCGGCCGCCACGTGAAGGCGGACGAGGCCCGGGAGATCGGCCTGGTGGACCAGGTCGTCCCGGACGAGGAGGTCTACCGGGCCGCCGTGGCCCTGGTCGCCCGGTACGCCGAGGGCCCGGCCGTCGCGCTGGCCGCGGCCAAGGAGGCGGTGGACCGGGGCCTGGAGACGGACCTGGAGACCGGTCTGGAGATCGAGCGCCTGCACTTCGCGGGACTTTTCGCGACCGAGGACCAGAAGGACGGCATGCGCAGCTTCGTCGAGCAGGGGCCCGGCAAGGCCGTTTTCCAGGGGCGTTGAACGGCGCTGACCGGCGCCGACCGGGCACCGAAACAGCAGGTGGGGGCGGCGGCACACCGCGCAGTGCCGCCCGTCCCGCCGCCGTTTCGGTGGATTCGAGAACTTTTCGCCCCGCTCGTTGGATCGAACGGTGTCACGGGGGGTTCGTCCGGACGTCCGCATCCGGCCAGTCCGGACAGGAGGGAGGGAACCGCCCACGCCAGTTTTCCGTCATACTCGTGAGGGTCGCCCCCGGACGGACGCGCCGCCTGAACCCCGGACGCCCGGCGGTGCGGAAGCGACCACACGGGCCCGAGACGGGGCGAACAAGCCAATGGTGACCCATCCCCCGGCCGATAAGCTGGACGCGGTGGTATGTGGTCTTTTGAGGGGATGAGTTCTCGATGGCAATGTCGGCAGGTTTCCCCATGGGTGAGGAGCTGCCGGAGCGCATCGGCCACTACGTCATCCGCCGCCGCATCGGACAGGGCGGCATGGGCGTGGTGTACCAGGCCGAGGACCCCCGGACCGAGCAGTTCGTCGCGGTGAAGGTCCTCAAGCCGGAGGTCGCGGGCGACCACATCGCCCGGGCCCGCCTGGCCCGCGAGGTCGAGACCATGCGCCGTGTGCAGAGCCCCAACGTGGCCGAGGTCATCGAAGCCGACACCCAGGCCGAGCTGCCGTGGGTGGTCACCGAGCACATCCCCGGCCCGACCCTGGACGCCACGGTCACCAACCACGGCCCGCTGCGCGGCCGCGCTCTCACCCGCTTCGTCACCGGCATGGCCCGCGCGATCCGGGACATCCACGCGGTGGACGTGATCCACCGCGACCTCAAGCCCGGCAACGTGATCATCTCCAACGGCGAGCCGATCGTCATCGACTTCGGCATCGCGCACGCGGTGGACGGCGCCAAGCTGACCCAGACCGGCACGTTCGTCGGCACGCCCAGCTACCTGTCCCCGGAGGTCATCGAGGGCACCGACCTGGGCCCGGCCACCGACATCCACGCCTGGGGCGGCACCGTCGCCTTCGCCTCCACCGGCCGCCCGCCCTACGGCGCGGGCACCTTCGAGGTCATCTTCTTCCGCATCCTCAACGGCGAGATCGACATGGACGGGATGCACGAGGCGCTGCGGCCGCTGGTCAACCGCGCCGTCTCCCGCGACATGCGCAGCCGTCCCACGGCGGAGCAGCTGCTGGAGGAGGCCAGCCGCCTCAACCTCGACCTGCCCTGGACCGAGGACACGGGGGGCCGACCCAGCGGGCTCACCGGCAGCCACACCGTGTACCACCCGACCACGGCGGGGGGCACGCGCGACGAGCCCGACAGCGGCGGCCCGGGCGGCGCCGCGGCGGCGGGCGCGGCCGGTGCCGCGCTCGGCGGAGCGGCGGGCTACCTGGCCGGTCGCGCGGGCCGGGGCGACGAGGGCTGGGGCCCCTCGCACACCAGCAGCGGCCCCGTCTCCAGCGCCTGGTCCCCGTCCGGGGACCCCGCGCTCCCGACCTCCGCCGCGCACTCCGGCGGTCTGGCCGACGACCCCGAGTCCACCGACGACCTCTCGGGCGCCGTGAACGGCCGCCGCCCCGTCGGAGACCCGGAGGCCACCGACGACCTGTCGGGCGCCCGGCGCGGCTGGGACGACGAGGACGACGGGCTCCCGGGCACCGAGCGCATCGCCCCGCGCGACGCCGACGACCCGGACGACCCGCAGGGGACGATGCGGATCAGCCCGGTCCGCGACGAGCCGGACGACATGCTGGGCACGCGGCGCATCCAGCCCGACGAGTTCTCCCGCGAGGACCCGCAGGGCACCATGATGATGGACCCGGTGGACCGGGACGGGTACGGTCGGCGCCCCGTCGACGAGCGCGAGGACGAGGGCTACCAGGCGCCGCACACGCAGTTCTTCAACACCCCGCTGCACAAGGGCGACTTCGCCGACATCCTCACCCCGGTGGACGACGGCCGGGGCAGCAACCAGACACAGGAGTTCGACGAGGACGAGTACGAGGACCGGCGCGGCGGTCTGCTGGGCCGGTTCCGGCGCGGCGGCAGCGACCGGGTGAGCGACTACTTCCCGAACGACTCCGACGAGGAGGACGAGGAGTACGAGGAGCGGTCGTGGCGGATGCACCCGCTGACGATCCTGCCCATGCTGGTCTCCGTGGCCGGTGTGTCCCTGCTCTTCCCCTGGTTCGGCCTGATCCTGGGCGTCGTGCTCATCGCCGCGCTGGGCGCCCTGGACGTGGTCAAGGCCGAGCACGCCCGCCGCCTCCAGACGCGCGGCCCGCGCAGCTCCGACAACATGGTGGTGGCGCTCAGCTTCCCGTGGGCCTTCGGGCGCATGGCGCTGCGCACGCTCGGTTTCGGCCTGATCTACCTGCTGGCGGGCATCCTGGTCGGCATGATCTACGCGCGGATCGCGGACGTGCCGGGACAAGGCGCCAACTACACCGGCGCCTTCGCGACCTTCGTGATGATCCTGCTCAGCTACGTCATGCCGAGCGGCCGCGAGGCGCGGCACCAGGCGGTGTGGCTGGTGCGCCGGGTCCACTACCGCAACCTGTACGTCTACGTCGGTGTCGTCATCGGCCTCGTGCTGCTGACCATGCTCATCCTGTCGTTCGGACTGTCGGCGGCTCCGGACTGGGTGCCGCTGGGCGGCCCCTCGGACTGGTTCGACGGGCAGTGACCCCGGCCCGGGGGCCGTACGGCTCACCGGGCACCGCTCACCAGGCACCGCGAAGGCCCCGGGCTCCGGCCCGGGGCCTTCGGCGTCCCCGGGGCGGGGGAGGTTCTGGCCTGTTACCGGTGGTGTGACCGGTTCCGGCGGGATCCGCGGCGACTAGGGTGGGGAGCGGGAGGCGGGCGCCCGCGGCCGGTGTCCGGCGACGGTGGACCGCCCGTGGCGGACCGTCAGCGGCGGTACGTCGGCGGCGGTACGTCGGCACGGCGGTGCTTAGGGTTGCCTCAGTCACACCGGAGACCAGGGGTTGGCCTCCAAGCTACTAGCCAGTAACATCTGGGCTATGAGCACATCGCGGGACCTGTCTGGACGTGAAGACGGCCCCGCCGTCGGATGACCGAACGGCATTCGGCATTGTTGGCAGTAGGGGGCGCGCCAGCGTCCGGCCGCCGCACGGCGGATCATGGAGTGCAGGGAGGTCGGCCACCGGCCATGAATATTGTCGTTTTGGTCAAGCAGGTCCCGGACACGGCGACCGAACGGAAGCTCAACGCCGATGACAAGACGCTGGACCGCGCCGCGTCCGACGGTGTCATCAACGAGCTCGACGAGTACGCGATCGAAGAGGCGCTCCAGCTCAAGGAGAAGCACGGCGGCGAGGTCACCATCCTGACGATGGGACCGGACCAGGCCACGGACTCCATCCGCAAGGCCCTGTCGATGGGTGCGGACAAGGCCGTCTTCGTCAACGACGACGCGCTCCACGGCTCGGACTCGCTCCAGACCGCCTACGCCCTCGCGCAGGCCCTGGGCACCATCGAGTTCGACGTGGTCGTCCTGGGCTCGGAGTCCACCGACGCGCGCACCGGCGTCGTCGGGGCCGCGCTCGCCGAGTACCTCGGCCTGCCGCAGCTCACGTTCGCCCGCAAGGTCGACATCGACGGCAGCACCATCAGGATCCAGCGCCAGACCGACTACGGCTACGACCTCGTCGAGGCCCAGCTCCCGGCGGTCGTCTCCGTGGTCGAGAAGATCAACGAGCCGCGCTACCCGTCCTTCAAGCTCATCATGCAGGCGAAGAAGAAGCCGGTCGACAAGAGGTCCGCCGCCGACGCGGGCATCGACACGGCCAGGGTGGGTCTGGCCAACGCCACCACCGAGACCGTCGACTTCGACGCCGCGCCGCCGCGCGCCGCGGGCACGGTGGTCAAGGACGAGGGCGACGGCGCCGCGAAGATCGCCGAGTTCCTCGTCGAGAAGAAGTTCGTCTAGGTCAGACGAGAGACTCAGGGAAGGTTCAAGGGATATGGCTGAGGTCCTCGTCCTCGTCGACCACGTCGACGGACAGGTCAAGAAGGTCACCACCGAGCTGCTGACCGCCGCCCGCCGCATCGGCGAGCCCGCGGCCGTGTGGATCGGTGACGGCGCCGAGTCGGGCAGGGGCACCCTGGCCGAGTACGGCGCCGAGAAGGTCTACGTGGCTTCGGCCGAGCTGAACGACCACGTCGTGGCTCCCAAGGCCGAGCTGCTCGCCAAGCTCGCCCAGGACAGGGGCGCCGCAGCGATCCTGGTCTCGGCCACCGCCGAGAACAAGGAGATCGCGGGCCGCACCGCGGTCAAGCTGGGCTCCGGCGTGCTCACCGACGTCGTGGACGTCAACGCCGAGGTCGTCGCCGAGCACAGCATCTTCGGCGGTGCCACCATCACCCACGCCCGCGTGCGTACCGGCGTGCCGGTCGTCGCGGTCCGCCCGAACTCCGTCCCGGCCGAGGCCGCCTCCGGCGCCGCCGCCGAGGAGCAGGTGTCGGTGGAGGTCTCCGACGCCGCCAGGACGGCCAGGGTCGTCGAGCGCGTCAACGAGGAGCAGGGTGAGCGCCCCGAGCTCACCGAGGCCGCCGTCGTGGTCTCCGGCGGGCGCGGCGTGGGCTCCGACGACTTCTCGGTCGTGGAGAACCTGGCCGACTCGCTGGGCGCTGCCGTGGGCGCCTCCCGCGCCGCCGTCGACTCCGGCTGGTACCCGAACCAGTTCCAGGTCGGCCAGACCGGTAAGACGGTCAGCCCGAACCTGTACGTGGCCCTGGGCATCTCCGGCGCGATCCAGCACCGCGCGGGCATGCAGACCGCCAAGAACATCGTGGCGATCAACAAGGACCCCGAGGCCCCGATCTTCGAGCTGGCCGACTTCGGCGTCGTGGGCGACCTGCACGCGGTCGCCCCGCAGCTGACCGAGGAGATCAACAAGCGCAAGTAGTCGAAAGGCGCAGGCGCAGCGCGCCGACCCCGAACGCCCGGCCAGGGATCTCCCCGGCCGGGCGTTCGTGCCGTCCGGGGGGCTGTTTCCGGGCCCGGCGGCCGGGTAGGCGGGCCGCACGGCGAACGGGGGGACGGGCATGGCGACGGAGACCGCGGGGGTGCGCGCGGGACGGCGCGTGGTGCGGGTGCGCAGGCCCGGCAAGCCGCTGTTCGGCGAGGGCGGGGCGACCAAGGAGGACCTGGCGCGGTACCACGCCCGGATCGCCCCCCTGATGCTGCCGCACCTGCGCGACCGTCCGGTGGCCCTGGCGCGCTTCCCCGACGGGATCGACGTGCAGGGGTTCTTCGTCAAGCACCCGTCGGTTCCGGACTGGGTGGGGACCGTGGAGACCAGCGGCGGACGGATGATGCTGTGCCAGGACGCGGCGGCGCTGGTCTGGTGCGCCGACCAGGCGGCGATCACCGTGCACGCCTGGCAGTCCCGGCGGCCGAACCTGGGTCTGCCCGACCGGATGGTGCTCGACCTCGACCCCGCCGGGGACGGTCCCGGGGCCTTCGCCGCCTGCCGCGCCGCGGCGCGGGACGTACGGGAGGTGCTCGACGACCTGGGGCTGGCCGCCTACGTGATGACCAGCGGGTCCCGGGGGCTGCACGTGCGCTCGCCGCTGCGGCCCGAGACGGACGACCAGGAGGTCCGCGTGCTGGCGGAGGCGGTCGCGGACCGGGTGGCGGCCCGGCGGCCGGACGAGCTGACCACCGAGGTGCGCAGGGCCGCGCGCGGGGACCGGCTGTTCGTGGACTACCTGCGCAACGGCCGCGAACAGCTCGCGGTGACCCCGTACTCGGTGAGGGCCAGGCCGGGCGCGCCGATCGCGGCGCCGCTGACCTGGGAGGAGCTGGAGAAGGTGGAGACGGCCCGGGACCTCACGATCTCCCTGGAGCGCGAGGAGTGCCCGTTCGCGGGGATGGGACGGCACGCCCGCTCCCCGCGCAGGGCCCTGGAGCGGCTGGTCTGAGCCGCGAAGCGAGGGTCATGAGTCCGGGGCGCCCTCGGGCCAGATGCAGGGTGAGGAGGCGCCGAGGGTGAGACTGTCGTCCCCCGCGGTCCTGATGGACATGCGGAAGGCGTCCTCCTCGTTCTCCGCTGCGAGGAAGAGCTCGTCTGGCCGCTGGTCGTGGAGTACCTGGTAGCCGTTGGCGGTCCAGTACGCGTGGAGCGATTCGATGTTGGTCTCGTTGTCCTCCACGGGAAGCCCGCGGACCCAGAACCTCTCGCTAACGGTGACGCGGTCCCTGGAGCCGCCGTCTGTGGGGTCGTCGCAGGCGGCGACGACGGTTCCGCGTCGCTCCTCCAACTCCGCGTCCTCTGGAAGGGCGGTCATCGCGTTGTCGACGTGTTCCCTGACCTTCTCCGCAGCCTCATCCTCGGTGATGGTCTCTGCCCTTCCTGTCTCATTCGGCGTGCTGACACCGCAGCCGGTCAACGCCAGAGCGAGTACGAGGGCACAGGCCCTCTGACCTGGTCGCATCATGTTCAGATGGTCCTTAACGCTGTCCCGCGATGACCTCACCCGTGCAAGCCAATGAAGTGGTCTCATCGTTGAAGTACTCGGAGCGGGCTTCTCCAAGCGGCCAGTTACCACCTGCGGTCCCCGGGTTCGAGGGGAAGGGAGTGGCTCCGAAGCTCTCCTGGGTGGGGTCGGTGCCGTGTGCGGCCTCAGATCCGGCACCGAACCATCCCTTGTTGATCCTGTCGTTCTGTGCCGTCGACGCGTGCATGTCCTCCGCAGGCATGTGCAGATCGGACACGTGGTCGGCGTTCATTCCAGGGCTGCCGACGACTACCAGTTCGTCTGCGTCGAGGCCCTGCTGGCTCTGCGCGGTATGTCCCACCACCGTGGAACCGTAACTGTGGCCGATGACGGTGTTGTTGGACGGAGGCCCCTGATGGGTCGCCCGCAGCCCGTCCTGGAACCCGCTCAGCTCGTTGACCGCGCCCTCGGCCCGTCCTTCGAGGGCCGCCTCCGGGACATTGGGGGCGTCGTATCCGATCCAGCTGATGACGGAGTGATGCGCGTTTGGATCGGCGTCCTCTGCCGCCAACATCAGACTGTCGCCACGGCCCACCTGGTCGTGGTACCGGGAACCAGAGTCGCCACGTTGTCGGCGGTGTCGGGGTTGCCGTTGGCGACGATCGCGCGGCCGTCGCCCTCGGTGTCGAGAGCGAGAAGACACCTGTCGTTGTTCTCGTCATCCAGGCTCTCCCTCAGCTCCTTCAGCTCCTTGAGCTGGTTGTCGAGCGTGTCGTCGTCGGCCATGCTCGTGGCGATCGCGGAGGAGCCGTTGCCGCCCCGTGCGGCCATATCCCTGATCTCCTCGTCCCGTTCCGCGGTGTCCTCCTCGAACCGCTCGATCTCGTCGTCGAGGTGGTCGCGGTTGAGCTGGTCGCGGACGGTCGCCGGGATGCCGTCGAGCTCGCGCAGAAGCTCGGGATGGTCCCGTACGGCCTGTTCCTGCTCTTCCTCGGTCATCGAGGTCCACCACAGGTTGACGACTGACGGGTGCTCGTCACCGCCCAGCTCGTCCGGGACCATGCTGGGGACCGCGTCACCGAAGTAGGTCAGCTGGCTGCCGGAAAGCAGAGCCGACTCGATCAGACGCTCCAGGCTGTCCTGGCCGGGGCCGTCGCGTAGGTCCTGCTCGGTCTGCTCGGTCTGCTCCATCAAGGTTTCCCACTTCCCTGTGGGACAACCGTTCTTCACGGTGATTCGTGTGTGGCCCTACCTGCGGCAACAGCACTGAAGTGAAGGAGAAAAAATCGGATTCACTGCCGTGGGGGCGGTGGGCTCCGGCGGTGTGTGGACGACGGCCCGGGGCGGTGTGTGGCCCGCGGGTTTCGGGGAAGGAATCCCAGCTCCGGAGACCGACAGTCGACCGCGGGGGAGTCCCATGGAGGGCTACGGGGCCCAGATCGGCCTCGTGCTGGTCCTGGTCGTGGTGAACGCCGTGTTCGCGGGCAGCGAGATCGCCCTGATCACGCTGCGGGAGGGACAGGTCAGGCGGCTGGAGGAACGCGGCCCGGGCGGCCGCGCGGTGGCCCGGCTCGCCCGCGACCCCAACCGGTTCCTGGCCACCATCCAGATCGGTATCACCCTCGCGGGCTTCCTCGCCTCCGCCGCCGCGGCCGTCTCGCTGGCCCGACCCCTGGTCGAGCCGCTGGGCTTCCTGGGCTCCTACGCGGCTCCGGTGTCGGTCGTGCTGGTCACCGTCGTGCTCGCCTTCGTCACCCTGGTCCTGGGCGAACTCGCCCCGAAGCGCATCGCCATGCAGCGCGCCGAGCCCTGGGCGCTGCTCGTGGCCCGCCCGCTCAACGCGCTTGCACTGCTCTCCCGCCCCGCGGTGTGGCTGCTCAGCGTCTCCACCGACCTGGTGGTCCGGCTCAGCGGAGTGGACCCGAAGGGCACGCGGGACGAGGCCACCGAGGAGGAGCTGCGCGACATGATCGCGGCCCAGGGCCAGATGACCCCCGAGCAGCGCACCATCCTCTCCGGGGCCTTCGACATCACCGGGCGGACGCTGCGCCAGGTCCTGGTCCCCCGCCCCGACGTGGACACCGTCCCCGCCGACCTGCCCGCGCGCGAGGCGGCCCTGCTCCTGGCCGAGCACGGCCACTCGCGCGCCCCGGTGGTCGCCCGGGGCGACGTGGACGACATCGTCGGCGTGGTGCACTGGTCCGACCTCCTGCGGGGCGAGGGCACGGCCGAGGACCTGGCCCGCGAGCCGCTGCTGCTCCCCGACTCGCTGACGGTCTCCGCAGCGCTGCACCGGCTCACCGTCGAACGCCAGCAGCTGGCCGTCGTGATCGGCGAGAGCGGCGAGGTCAGCGGCATCGTCAGCCTGGAGGACCTGCTGGAGGAGGTCGTCGGCGAGATCTACGACGAGACCGACACCGACGAGCGCGTCCCCGCCCGGCTGGACGGCGGCGCCCTGCGCCTGCCCGGCACCTACCCCGTCCACGAACTGGAGGACCTCGGCGTCGTCCTCACCGACCGGCCTCAGGGCAGCTACGTGACCGTGGCCGGGATGGTCCTGGTCCTGCTCGGCCACATCCCGGAGGAGCCCGGGGAGAGCGTGGACCTGGGCGGTTGGACGGCCACGGTCACCGGGGCCGACGGCCGCGTCGTCAGCGAGCTCCTGCTCACCCCCGCCCGCTGAGGACGACGGGCGGCAAGGGCGGTCGCGGAGTCGCTGAACAGTTGGCCAAGAGGCGGCAAGTCCCGTTGCCCGCGCTCCGGGCAGGGGCGACCGTGGCATCAGTGACGCCGAAGCAGGGGAGGGCCGATGCACGCGGACCGCAGGCCGGACGCCTACACGGGACTGGACCGGATGCCCATCGGGGACCAGTGGCGGCACGGATCGTCCGGGAACGTCGTCCAGGACGTGGACCCCTACGACGACACGGTCCTGGCCGAGTTCCGACTGGCAGACGGCGGCGACGTGGACCTGGCCTACCGCGAGGCGCAGCGGGCGTGGCCGGGCTGGGCCGCGACCCCCGCCGCCGAGCGCGCGGAGGTCTTCGTGCGGGCCCTGCGCGTCCTGGACGCGCGCCGCGAGGAGATCGTCGACTGGCTGGTCCACGAGGCCGGGGCGGTCCGCGAGCGCGCCGAGTTCGAGTGGCGGCTGGTGCGCAGCGGCATGGTCGAGGTGACCTCCTACCCCACGCGGGTCCTGGGCAGGATCCTGCCCGGCATCACACCGGGCAAGGAGAACCGCGTCTACCGCGAACCCCTCGGCGTGGTCACGGTGATCAGTCCGTGGAACTTCCCGTTCCAGCTCTCCCACCGCTCCGTCGCTCCCGCCGTCGCCCTCGGCAACACCGTGGTCCTCAAACCCGCCGAGAACACCCCGGTCACGGGTGGGCTGCTGCTCGCCCGGATCTACGAGGAGGCCGGGCTCCCGCCCGGGGTGATCAACGTGGTCGTCGGCAGGGGCGGCGAGATCGGCGACGCCCTGGCCACCCACGAGCTCGCCCGGATGATCTCGTTCACCGGCTCCACCGAGGTCGGCCGCCACATCGCCCGGCAGATCCCGCTCAAGAGGCGCGCGCTCGAACTCGGCGGGAACGGGCCGCTGGTGGTGCTGGAGGACGCCGACCTCGACCTGGCCGCGGACGCCGCCGTGTTCGGCTCCTACTACCACCAGGGCCAGATCTGCATGGCCACGAACCGGGTCGTGGCCGACGCCACCGTCCACGACGAGCTGGTCGAGAGGATGCTCGTGCGCGCCCAGGCGCTGCGGGTGGGCGACCCCTCCGACCCCGCCACCCAGATCGGCCCCGTCATCGACGACGAGCAGCGCGACGGCGTGCGGGACGTGGTGGCGCGCTCCGTCGAGCAGGGCGCGCGGCTCCTGCTGTCCGGCGACCCGACCGGCCCGGCGGGCAGGGTCCTGCCGCCCCACCTGCTGCTGGCCACCAACGACATGCCGAGCGCGTCCGAGGAGGTGTTCGGCCCGGTGGCCACGGTCGTCCGCGCCGAGGACGAGGAGGACGCGCTGCGCATCGCCAACGACACCGAGTACGGGCTGTCCAGCGCGGTGCACACCCGCGACGCTGAGCGGGGGGTGCGCTTCGCCCGCCGCCTGGGGGCGGGCATGACACACGTCAACGACTCCACGCTCAACGACGAGGCCAACACCGCCTTCGGCGGGGAGAACCACTCCGGGCTCGGCCGGTTCGGCGGCGAGTGGGCGATGGAGGAGTTCACCGCCGACCACTGGGTCAGCGTCCAGCACACGCGCCGCAGGCTGCCGTTCGACCTGGAGTGAGCGCGTCGACCGGTCCTGTGCCAGAAAAGGTCCGCTGCTGTGCGCCCGCCGGGGATGATCTTGCTCCTAGCGGCAATGTCGACGGCCCACAGTGCCGCTAGGAGCAAGATCACCGCGGGTCAGAGGACCATGTGTCCCACCAGCAACGTCCTGGGCCTGTCGGTCAGCGCCTGCGCAGGACCAGCAGCAGGTTCCAGGTGACGATCTCGCGCAGCAGCGGCACCCGCACGACCGGCCTGGCCCATCCGGGCAGGTAGCGGGGGCGCACGTCCACCACGTCCACGTCGGTGCGCCCGCGCGTCCAGCGCAGCATCTCCTTGGCGTGCGCGGCGTACATGGTGCGGCCGAAGTCGTTCTTGGGCCGCCGGCCGTGGCGCCGCGCGAACCGCTCCGCCGCGTACGCGCCGCCCAGGTAGTGCCACGGCGAGGTCTCGTGGCCGCCCCACGGGGACAGCCACAGCGTGTACGACAGGTACACCAGCCCTCCCGGCCGGGTCACCCGCACCATCTCGTCGGCCATCCGGGTCCGGTCCGGCACGTGCTCCAGCACGTTGGAGGAGAAGCACACGTCCACCGACCCGCTGCGCAGCGGCAGGTCCAGGGCGCTGCCCTGGACGCCGTACGCGTCGGCGTCGCGCCCGTGCAGCGTCATCTCGTGGGCGTCGGCGTCCACGCACAGGCAGCGGGCCCCGGCCGACCTCAGCTCGTCGGCGAAGTAGCCCGGGCCGCCGCCCACGTCCACCACGATCCTGCCGTCCAGAGGCGTGTAGGAGCGCAGCTGCGCGACGGTGTCGCGGGCGAGCGTGCCGTAGAAGGACGCCGGGTCGGCCTGCTCCCTGCGGAAGGCGGAGAACAACCGCACCGACCGGCCCAGGGTGGCGCGGAAGGGGACGGTGCCCTGATCGGTGGTGTTCGCGGTCACGTGTTCTCCTCCAGCACCACGAAGTGGCGCAGGTGGCGCCAGTGGTCGCCGCCCCAGTACTCGTCGGAGGCGGCGATCCGGCCGCCCGGGACCAGCTCGGCGATCCGCCCGGTGCGCAGGGTGTGCATCCGCATCGGCGCCGGGTAGCGCAGCAGCACCCGCTGGGCGAGGGCCACCAGCGGCCACGGCGCGTACCGGAACACCAGCCCCTTGAAGGTGCGCCGCTCGGACTCGGGCACGCCCAGCACCATGGCACCGCCGGGGCGCAGCACCCGCGCGAACTCGCGCACGTAGCCCTCGGCCAGGGCGGGCGGCAGGTGCTGGAGGACCAGGTTGGTGTAGACCAGGTCGAAGGAGTCGTCCCCGAACACCGACAGGTCCGGACGCTCGTTCAGCACGAATCCGATCCGCCCCCCGGAGCGGTCCAGGCGGCGGGCCTCCTCCAGCATCGGCGCGGAGATGTCCACCCCCACGACCTCGGGGAAGTGTGCGGCCAGGGCGTTGGACAGCCGTCCCGCGCCGCACCCGAAGTCCAGCACCCGGCCCCCCTCGGGGCGGATGCCCAGCTCCTCCAGGCGGGCGACGGACGGGTCGATGTCGGCCCGTCCGGAGGCGAGGAACTCGTCGTCGTCCCAGCCGCCTCCCCTCTTTCCGGGGTCCACGCACACCGCCCACAGGGGTTCGGCGCAACCCAGCCGCGTCCAGTCGCGGCGGACCTGTTCGAGCCCCACCCGCATCACCTCCACGGTGTTCGCGACCCCGCCGGAACACGGAGCCTGCATCGTGTTCCTGTTCCGGGTATTCAGGCCGGGATGGCCTGCGGCAAGGGTCGAAAGAAAAAGTGGAACGTGTTGTATTCTGGCACCCCTTCTCCGGATCGGCCAACTACGGCGGGAGAGATGCCGATGCCGCCTGTTCCCCCCACCGCGAGTGGGCACGACGGTCCGGGCGCCGAAGCCGCGCGGTCCGGCCCGGCCGGGGCGTCCAGGGTGCGCCGCTCCGTCGGGGGGCCCGGCGGGAGGAACCCGGGGCCGGGCGGAGCGTCCCGCGCCGTGTGGGCCGCCGCGCGCCGCCTGGCCCGCGACCGGCTGGTCCTGGCGGGACTTGTGGTGGTGCTGGGAGCCTTGGGGCTGCGGGCCTACGTGCTGGGCGAGTCCTACTTCGTGGAGGACGACTACCTCTTCTTCGCCAACGCCCACGCCAGCGACCTGGGGCCGGACTACCTGCTCACCCTGCACAAGGGCCACCTGATGCCGGGGGCGCTGTTCCTGGTCTACCTCCAGACCGCGCTGTGGCCCTACGAGTGGTGGGTCAGCGCGGGCACCATGCTCGCCCTCCAGGCCGCCGCGATGGTGGGCTTCCTGCGCCTGGTGTGGGAGCTGTTCGGCCGCCGCTGGGCGCTGCTGGCCCCGCTGACCGTGTACGCGATGGCCCCGCTGACCGTGCCCGTGCTGGGCTGGTGGTCAGCGGCGCTCAACGCGGTCCCCCTCCAACTGGCCCTGGTGCTCGCCGTGCTGTGGACCGTGCGCTACCTGCGCACGGACGACCACCGCCTGGCCTGGCGGGCGGGCGGCGCCGTCGTGTTCGGCATGCTGTTCACGGTCAAGGCGATGTTCCTGCCGCTGCTGCTGTTCGCCGTGGCCGCCGCCCACCTCTACCCCGGCGGACCGGTCGCCGGGGCCCGGCGAGCGTGGGCCCTGCACCGGCCGTTCTGGACGGCGATGGGCGCGCTGTTCGCCGCCTACGCGGTGTTCTACCTGGCGCGGATGCGCGCGGCGGGGGGCGGCGAGGGCGCGGGCGTGCCCCAGGGCGAGCCCGCCCTGGCGATGCTGCGCGGGCTGCTCACCGAGGTGTTTCCGGTCGGTGCTCTGGGCGGCCCCCTGGAGTGGGGCCCGGTCACCCCGACCGGCGGCCTGGTCGACGTGCCGGGTGTGACCGTGCTGGCCGCCTGGGCGGTCTTCGCCGTGATCGTGCTGGTCAGCCTGCGGATGCGGCGCGGGGCGTGGCGGGCCTGGGTGCTGTTGCTGGCCTACCTGGTGGTCGTGGACGTCATCCCGACGATCATCGCGCGCGGCCGGTTCCAGGACGTGGCCGCCGCCGACCCCCGGTACGTGGCGGACGCGGCGCTGGTGTTCGCCCTGTGCCTGGCCCTGGCCTACCTGCCCACCAGGGAGGAACGGGCGCGCGCCCTGGTCGGCGGGGCCTCGGCGGACCCGGTGGCCCCGGCGCCCTACCGCGTGCGGCCCCGGCGGGCCGCCCGGGTCGCGGCCGCGCTGGCGACGGTGGTGTACGCGGTGGCGGCGGGCTGCTCCACCCACGCCTACGCCCAGACCCTGAGCGGCGACCGCCTCCAGTGGTACCTGGACACGGTGCGCACGGCGCTGGAGGACGTCCCGGAGGAGGGCGGCCTGTACGCACGTCCGGTCCCCGAGGACGTGGTCCTGGAGTGGAACGGCCAGCGCCGCCTGAGCTCGTGGGTGCTGCCGCCGCTGGCGTCGGACGACGTGGCCGCGCGGATGGCCGTGCCGGAGGAGGCCGCCACCGCGTACGTGTTCAACGACGCCGGGTTCCTGGTCCCGGCGCGGCCCTCCGACGACAGCGACATGTTCGCCCCCGGACCGGCGGACGAGTGCCTGGAGCCCTGGGAGGGGCTGGTGTCCTGGCCGGTGGAGGCGCACGGCGGCGTAGCCCAGGTCGTCACGCTCGGCTACACGGCAGAGGAGGACGTCGGCGTGGTGGTGGCGCTGGGCGACGACTGGATCGAGGTCGAGCTGCCCGCCGCGGAGGAGAACGGCACCCGGTACGTGCCCGCGGGCGCCCCCGGCGAGCAGCTGTCGGTGTTCGTGCCCGAGGATCCGCAGGACCGGGGCGGGCTGTGCCTGAACTGGGTGTCGGTGGGCGGCATGGCGCCCACGGTGGAGGGCAACCCGTGGGCTCCCGAGGAGGGCGGGCGCGCGGAGGGCTAGTGGGCTGGCCGGAAGTGTTGCGGATGTGATGCATGGGGTCTGACCTGGGATGACCTTGTACTCATGGCGAGGTTGGGCGGCCGAGACTCGCCATAAGCACAAGATCACGGCAGGTGGGCCGGGCTCCGCCGTCCGCGGGAGAGGCGGTGGGACCACCGGCGGCCGGGCTCCTCCACCCACCGGTAACTCGCCGCGGCCAGCAGCACGGTCCCGATCGTCACCGGAACCGCGTCCAGCCAGAACGATCCGGTGAAGATCTCCTGGCCGGTGAAGTCGCGCCACAGGTAGAGCACCATGAACTGCCACAGGAACACGCCGTAGGAGATCCGTCCCAGGAACTGGCACACCCGGTGCCGCAGCAGCGAGTCCAGCCACCGGCCGCCGCGCCAGGCCCGCGCCTCCCGCAGCGGCAGCGGCTCCCCGACCGGGCGCGGCGCCAGCGCGCACGGGGCGATCAGGAAGAACGCGAACCCGATCCCGGCCAGCGAGTCCACGGCCGAGGTCCAGATGCCGCCGGAGCCGATGAAGCGGCCGCCGGAGGCCTCGGTGGCCTTCAGCGCGAAGAACCCGCCCGCGACCAGCCAGCACACCCCGGGGGAGGAGCCGACGGTCCGGCACAGGCGGCGCACCGGGCCGTCCGTGCCGGGTTCGCGCCAGGCCCACTCCGAGAGCACGGCCAGCGCCATACCGGCGGCGAACAGGCCCGCGGCCCGGGGCAGCCAGGCGTGCATGTACTCGCGGGGCTCGGGATAGAACTGCGGGACCAGCGCGGCCAGGCCCAGCAGCGCCATGACCCCCAGGCCCACGAGCAGCCGCCGCCCCCGGGCGTCCACGCCCCGGCCGCCGCGCGCCCACAGGGCCAGGAACAGCCCGAACAGCGGGAGCAGCAGGTAGAAGCTGACCTCCACCGACAGGCTCCACATCTGGCCGAGGCCGTAGGGGCCGGTGCCCACCCACGGCGGGTCGGTGTTGAAGGGGAAGGTGAGGGTGAGGACCTCCCACCAGTACCGCGGCGATCCGAGTTCGTCCCGGGAGTAGACCAGCAGCGCCGTCACGGCCACCAGCCAGTAGGCGGGCAGGACGCGCACGGCGCGGCGCCACAGGTAGGGGCGGGCGCGCGGCCCGCGCACCCCGTCCAGGGCCGCGCGGGCCCAGGGCCGGTACAGCAGCACGCCCGAGAGCGCGAAGAACAGCGGCACGGCCACGTCGAAGGCGGACAGCAGGCCGCCCAGGACCCCCGGCGCGAGGGAGTCGCCGGTCTCGGTGGCCACGTGGAAGACCAGGACCATCAGGGCGGCCACCGCGCGGACGCCGTCGAGGGCCTCGTGGCGGCCGTCGACCTGAGGCAGCAGCAGCGAGGGGTCGGGGGTGCGCGCGCTGACGGGGTGGGCACCGGCGGCAGGGTCCCCGGGCGCGGAGGAGGAGGTGGGCGCCATGGGCCTTCCAGGACTGGATAGAGGGCGGAACGAGTTTCACTAGAACGCGTTATAAAAATTTCGACACGCCCTGGTGACGTCGTTCGCTACTGGGCAGTACTCTACCCGGAACTGAACCTAGTTCCACTAGACCCAGTTCCAGATCTGGACTCTCATACGCCCAGGAGGGCACATGCGCCGTACCGTTGCGGTCGTTCTCGTCGCGTTTGGGGTCTTCTTCCTCGCCTTTGCCCCCATGATGCGCACGTGGTTGTCGAGCTCCCTGATGAAGACCCCTCTGGACTACTACAGCGAAACAGTCCTCGAAGCCGACGGGGCCACCTACTTCAACATCGAGGACGTCGAGCTCGTCGAGGACGCCACCCTGGAGGCGCGTTCGACCATCCGGGCCGACGTGGCCTCCAGCACCGACGAGACGGTGGTGTGGGACCAGTTCACCTGGGTCAGGGACGCCGAGACCGACTTCGGCATCACCTCCAGCAGCCGCCGCGCCGGACACGACCGCGTCACCGGGGAGACGGTCGACTGCTGCGACGCCATGGTCAACGACGAGTCCGTCGCCCAGAGCGGCCAGGCCTGGAAGTTCCCCTTCTTCACCGAGCAGCGCGACTACGACTTCTTCGAGACCACCGCGCGTGAGGTCGTCCCCATGGAGTTCCAGGGGACCGAGGAGGTCGGAGGGGTCGAGACCTACAGGTTCGTCCAGGAGGTCGAGGGCGAGGTCATCGGCGAGCGCACCCTGCCCCGCTCGGTGGCCGGGATGGAGGGCGAGGGCGACGTCACCGGAGACGAGGTCTTCTCCATCACCCGCACCTACTGGATCGAGCCCGTCACCGGCTCCCCCCTCAAGATCAGCGAGGACCAGAACCGCGTCGTCGTCGTGGACGGCGAGGAGGTCCTGACCCTGTTCGACGCCGAACTCGTCTCCAACGACGAGTCCGTCCAGAACGCGGTCGCCAACTCCGAGCAGGGGCGCACCGTGCTCCCCCTCCTCCAGACCACCCTGCCCGTCGCCTGCCTCGTCGTCGGTGTCGGATTCATCGGCATCGCTGTCGTCCTGTTCGCCACGGGCCGCCGTCGTGACCACCACAACTGACCCCCGCGCCCGTCCCTCGCCGACGCGTCCGACCAGGCGCGTCGGTGTGCGGCCCTCCGACCCCCGGCCGCGGTGACGGAGAGGACGCGGGCCACGGGACCGGCGGCGGCCGGGGCGCCGCGCGGCGACGGGGGGACGGTCGGCGCGCTCGTCCGCGCGTGCCGCCCCCGGCAGTGGCTCAAGAACCTCCTGGTCCTGGCCGCGCCCGCCGCGGCCGGAGCCCTGACGCAGCCCGGGGCGCTGCTGACCAGCGCCGCGGTGTTCGCCCTGTTCTGCGCGGCCGCCAGCGGCACCTACCTGCTCAACGACGTCCACGACGCGCACCGCGACCGCGCGCACCCGCGCAAGCGCCACCGCCCGGTGGCCTCCGGCGCGCTCCCCGTCCCCGCGGCCGTCGCGGCCGGGATCGCGCTCAGCGCCGCCGCGCCGCTGGCCTCCCTGGCGCTGGGCGACCCCGTGCTGTCCGTCCTGGTCGCCGGGTACGTGCTGCTCACACTCGTCTACACCCGCTACCTGCGGGACCTGGTGGTGTGCGACCTGGTCGCGGTCGCCTCCTGCCACGTGCTGCGCGCGGTGGCGGGCGGGGTGGCCGTCGGCGTGCCGCTGACCTCGTGGTTCGTGATCGTGGTGTCCCTGGCCGCGCTGCTCGTGGTGGTCGGCAAGCGCGAGGCCGAACTGCGCGCGACCGGTGCCGCGACCGCCGCGACCGGCGATGTCCCCGGGGAACCGGCCGCCGCGGCGGCCGTGGTCCGGCCCGCCCTGCGCGGCTACAGCACCGCCTACCTCTCCCAGACCCGCACCATGGCCTCGGGCGCCATGATCGTCACCTACTGCCTGTGGGCGCTGGAACCGGGCGACGGGCACAGGACGCTCTTCCACGCGCTGAGCATCGTGCCGTTCATCATGTTCGTTCTGCGCTACAACCTGCTCGTGGACCGGGGCGTGGGGGAGGAGCCGGAGGAGATCGCCCTGCGCGACCGGCCCCTCCAGCTCGCCCTCTGCGGACTCGCGGTCCTGGTCGCAGCGGGGATCCACCTGTGAACCAGCCGCCGCCGGGACGGCCGGTCCTCCTGCGGGGGTGGGGGCGCACCGCGCCCACGGCCGCACGCGTGGTGCGCCCCCGCACACCTGCCCAGGTCGCCGAGGCGCTCGCCCTGGCGGGTGAGCGCGGGGCGCTGCCGCGCGGGCTCGGGCGCTCCTACGGCGACGCCGCCCAGGACGCGGGGGGACTGGTGCTGGACTGCACCGGGCTCACCGGGCCCGTGCGCGTGGACGCCGAACGCGGCGAGGTCACCGCCCCCGCGGGCACCAGCGTGGACGCCCTGCTCTCCCGCCTGTTGCCCCGCGGCCTCTTCGTCCCCGTCACGCCCGGGACCCGCCGCGTCACCCTGGGCGGGGCGGTCGCCGCCGACGTCCACGGCAAGAACCACCACGCCGACTCCTCCCTGGGCGCGCACCTGCGCTCCCTCACCCTGGTCACCCCGGACGGGCGCACGCGCCGTCTGGGTCCGGAGCCCGGCGGCGACCCCGACCTGTTCTGGGCGACCGTCGGCGGCATGGGCCTGACCGGGGTGGTCACCGAGGCCACCCTGGGCGTGTTTCCGGTACGGACCGCGTACATGCGGGTGGACACCGACCGGACGCGGGACCTGGAGGCCACGCTGGAGCTGATGGCGCGTCCCGGCCACCGGTACTCGGTGGCCTGGCTGGACCTGTTCGCCCGCGGGAGCGGCCTGGGCCGGGGCGTGGTCACCCGCGCCCACCACGCGCAGCCGGGCGACCTCCCGGCGCCGCTGCGCCGCGATCCGCTGCGGTACCGGAACACGAGCCTGCCCGTGCCGCCCCTCACCCCGCCGGTGGCGGCCCTGAACCGGTGGACCGTCGGCGCGTTCAACGCCCTCGAACACGGCCGGGCGCCCAGGAGGCGGCGCGGCCGGGTCCAGCCGGTGGGCGGCTACTTCCACCCGCTGGACGCCCTCGACGGGTGGAACCGGCTGTACGGGAGGCACGGGGCCGTGCAGTACCAGTTCGTGGTCCCCTTCGGCGCGGAGGACGCCCTGGCGTGGATCGCCGGGGAGCTGTCGCGCACGCGCGCGCCGTCGTTCCTGGCGGTCCTCAAGAGGATGGGGCGGCCGACGCCGGGGCCGCTGTCCTTCCCCCGGCCGGGGTGGTCGCTGGCCGTGGACCTGCCCGCCGACCTGCCCGGCCTCGGCCCCCTGCTGCACCGCTTCGACGAGCGCGTGGCCGACGCGGGGGGCCGCCTGTACCTGGCCAAGGACAGCCGGGCCCGCCCCGAGGCCGTGCACGCCATGTACCCCGGTCTGCCCGCGTGGCGCCGCGTGCGGGAGCGGGCCGACCCGGGCGGGGTCCTGGTCTCGGACCTGGCCCGCCGACTGCGGCTGCTGTGACAGCGCGGCCCCTCGGTGACACGATGACGGCCGTCCCCGGACCTCTTCTCCGAACGAGCCTCAGCGCGAGAGGGGGTGTTCGGGTGCCCACGGGGTTCTGGAGGTGGCGGAGGTGAGACTGCGAGGGACGAGCCGTCTCACCGGAGGCGCCGAAGGCTCCCGCATCGAAGGGCGCCCGAACAAGGAGAGCGCTGCGCGTAGCGTCTGTTGAGGGTGGTAGCCCGCCCCGTCGCGAAGCGCCCCCGGCGGGCGACGGGCGGGCCGAAGCGAAGCGGAGGCCCAGAAGAAACACGAACCTCCGGAAAGGCAGGGACAGCCGTGCGCGACTCGGTGGGAGCGGTGCGGAGCGTGCTGCTGCTTGGCGGCCGCAGCGAGATCGGCCTGGCCATCGTCGAACGGCTGGTCCGCGAGGGCGCCCGCGAGGTGGTGCTGGCCGCCCGGGGCGGGGTGGCCTCCCCGCCGGGCGCGCTCACCGCGCTCGGGGCGCGGGTGTGCTCGGTGGACTTCGACGCCGGTCTGCCCGACACCCACACCGGTACCGTGGCGGCCGCGGTGGCGCTGGTGGGCGACCTCGACGTGGTGGTGGACGCGTTCGGGGTGCTGGGCGAGCAGTCCGAGTACGAGGCCGACCCGGCCGCCGCCGCCCGCGCCGCCGCCGTCAACTACACCGGGCACGTGTCCGCCGACCTGGCCGTGGCCGCCCGCCTGCGCGGGCAGGGACACGGGACGCTCGTGGTGCTCTCCTCCGTGGCGGGGGTGCGGGTGCGCAGGTTCAACTTCGTGTACGGGTCGGCCAAGGCGGGCCTGGACGGCTTCGCGCAGGGGCTGGCCGACTCCCTGCACGGGTCCGGCGCACGGGTGCTGGTGGTGCGGCCGGGCTACGTGCCGACGCGGATGTCGGCGCACGTGGCGCCCGCGCCCTTCCCGGCCACCCCGGGCCAGGTCGCGGACGCGGTGTCGGCAGGACTGCGCTCGGGGGCCACCACCGTGTGGGCGCCGCGCGTGCTCCAGCCGCTCTTCGCGGGGATGCGGCTGCTCCCGCGCCCGCTGTGGCGCCGTCTGGGCCGCTGATGCCGGGCGCCGTCGCGGGCGGTCCTCCCGGGGCGGTCGTTTCGGGGGCGCCCCGCGCCGGTCGCCCCTCCGGGAGGCGGCCCGGGCCCACCGTGAGCTGGACACCGGCCACGGGCGCGGCAGGACCGTCCTGCTCCCCTGAGGCGGTGGCGGAACGCCCGTGCGTCCCGCCGCCGAAGCCCAGCGGTCCGCCGGAAGCGGGAACCCCGGGCGCCGCGCCAGCGACGCCTCCGGTCAGCGCGCGCCCGCCTCCTCGGCGGTCAGCCGGTAGAACGCCAGCGGTACCAGGCAGCACAGCATCACCGCGGCGGGCACCAGCGTGCTGCCGACCAGCATGCCGCGCAGCGCCTCGTCGCTCTGCCGGACCATGTCCCCGGCCCCGGACTCCACGTAGCCGCTCACCGCCAGGGCCAGCGACAGCAGCCCGGTTCCCACCGACTGCGCCATGGCCTCCCCAGCGGTCCACACGCCCGAGAGCACGCCGCCCTGCCGCCGCCCGGACGCGTCGGTGGTGGCCAGGCAGTCGGCCAGCATCGACCACGGCAGCAGCGTCGTCCCGGACAGGCCCACGCCCACCAGCACGGAGGACAGCACGGCGCCGGGGAAGCCCCAGAGCGGGATGAGCAGCAGACCCAGGCCGCCCAGGGCGAACACCGCCGCCGCGTACCCGGCGGCGCGGCGCTTGTCCACGCGCAGGGACAGCCGCCGCCACAGCGGGGCCGACGCGATCAGCGGCACCAGCACGCACACCATGAGGACGCTCGTGTAGCCCGGGTTCCCCATGACGTTGGCCGTCACGTACGGCACGCCCGCGACCATGGTGCCGCTCGCCGTGGCCATCAGGAGGTTGGCGGGGAAGAGCACCCGGAAGTGCCGGTGGGCGAAGGCCACCCGCAGCTGGGTCGCCAGACCCTCCGTGCGGTGCGCGAACACCGGGCGCGGTGCCCGGCGCGTGCCCACCACCGAACCCAGCATCGACACCAGCACCACGCAGCCCATGAGCAGGCCCATCAGCCGGTACCCGGCCACGGGGTCCGCGGGGGCCGACTGGACGACCGGGGCCAGGGCGCCGCCCAGCATCAGGGCGAGCCCCACGAACGCGGTCCGCCACGTGTTGAACGTGGAGCGCTCGTGGTAGTCGGAGGTGATCTCCCCGGGCATGGCCGTGTGCGGCACCTGGAACACCGACGAGGCCAGCGCGGCGGCCACGAACACGGCCGCCACGTACACCGCGGCGGAGCCCCCCTCCAGCGGCGGACCGGCGAACATCGCGGCGAACAGCACCGGCAGGGTCAGCGCCCCGGCCAGCATCCACGGGCGCCGCGGACCCCAGGGTGAACGCGTCCTATCCGACCAGATTCCGATATACGGACTGACCAGAAGATCGACCACCTTGGGCAGGAGCACCACCGCCCCGGCCAGGGCGGGGCTCACCGCGAGCGTGTCGGTCAGGTAGATCAGGAGCAGCAGCCCGGGCACCGTGTTGAAGATCCCCGTGGCCACCGCGCCGCTGCCGTACCAGGCGTGCACGGAACGGGGCAGCGGGGCACCGGGCCCGCTGACCGTGCCTCGGGCGGTGGGCCCGGCGCCATCGGACGCGGAGCCCACGGGTCCGGTACCCCCGGACGCCGCGGAGCCGGTCGCGGCCGTCACGCGCGCCCGTCCGAGGAGGCCTCGGCCGGAGCCTCCCGTGGCTCCGGAGCCGCGGGAAGCTCCACGGCTTCCGAGGCAGCGCCGTCCCTCCCGCCGCCGTCGCCGTACAGCTCCTCGTGGCCCACCGGGTCCACGTCGTGCGCCACGGGGCAGCCCGCCGGGAAGGTGCCGATCCGGTTGACGTCGTACCCCCGCGGGTAACTGCGGATGTTCGGGTTGCCGTCCGCCCACAGCGGCTCCTCGCGCGGCTTCATCCGGCGCACCACCAGGGCCCGCAGCCTCAGCGCCAGGTCCGCCGCCCGCCGCCAGGCCCTGCTGGGCGGCTCGTAGCGGAAGGTCTCGATGAGCGACTCGTCCAGGATCGCCATGGAGAACTTCCGGGCCAGTCCGGACACGCGCTGCGGGTAGAAGGACACCATCAGGTCGAGGGTGGCGTCGGAGACCGCCCGGCCGCCCTCGGTGTAGGCGAAGTGCTCGCGCTCGTAGGAGTCGAGGAGGTCCCGGAACTGCTCGTAGGTCTCGGGGATGTCCTTGATCCCCATGTACCGGCCGAGCCTGCGGTAGTAGTGCGTGATCGCGGAGATCTCGTGCCCGCTCAGCCTGCGCCAGCCGTAGCCGTGGTCGTTGATCCAGCGCACCGGCATGACCACGAACGTGCTGAGCACGTACCGGTAGTCGTCGTTGCTGATGTCGTAGGAGCGGTGCATCTGGTTCATCCGGCGCAGCGCGTCGCGGCCCTGACCCGGCTCGAACCCGTACCGCATCATGTTGTTGAGGATCAGCGCGGTGTCGTCGTAGCGCTTCTGGGTGCTGCCGGTGAACTCGTTGGTCCGGCCCAGGAGCTCGCCGATGCTGGGCACGGCGTAGGTGCGGTACAGGGCGATGCCCAGCGCCCGGCCCATGTCCCAGGGGAACTCCTGGGAGTTGAGGATCTGCATGATCCGTACGCAGTCGGCCTCGTGGTCCAGGTGGTGGATCTCGTCTCTGAGGTCGAAACGCTTCATCTGTTTGTTGGGCGTGGATACCCCGCCCTTCAGGACGCGGAGGACACACCCGCTCCCTTCTCGTGACTTTGTGTTGGATTCTGCTCACGCGACCACAGGGCGGTCGCTACGGTGTGTGCCATGACCAGCAAGAGTGTGAAGCGGGCGTTTCGGTACCGCTTCTATCCGAGCGACGCGCAGGCGGCTGAGCTGTCGCGCACGTTCGGGTGTGTGCGCCTGGTCCACAACCGTGCTCTGGCCGAACACAGCGCCGCCTGGCAGCAGCGCCGGGAGCGGATGGGCTACTCCCAGACCTCGGCCATGCTCACCGCCTGGAAGAGGACCGAGGAGCTGTCCTTCCTCACCGAGGTCTCCTGCGTCCCGCTCCAGCAGACGCTGCGCCACCTGCACACCGCCTTTCGCAACTTCTTCGACCGGCGCGCGAAGTACCCGCGGTTCAAGTCCAAGAAGACGTCGCGCGCCAGCGCGGAGTACACCCGGTCCGCGTTCCGCTACCGCGACGGCCACCTGACCCTGGCCAAGATGGCCGAACCCCTGGACATCGTGTGGTCGCGGCCCCTGCCAAAAGGAGCACGCCCCTCCACGGTCACGGTCTCGCGTGACGCGGCCGGGCGCTGGTTCGTGTCCCTGCTGTGCGAGGACACCGTCGAGTCGGCTCCGGCCGCCAACGACGCGGTGGGTGTGGACATGGGTGTGACGTCGCTGGTGGTGTTGTCCACGGGGGAGAAGGTGGCCAACCCCCGCCACGAGCGACGCGACCGCGCCAGGCTGGCCAAGGCTCAACGGGCGCTGGCCCGTAAGGCCAAGGGCAGCGCCAACCGGGACAAGGCCCGCCGCAAAGTCGCGCGGGTGTGCGCCCGCATCACCGACCGCAGGCGCGACTTCCTGCACAAGCTCTCCACTCGACTCGTCCGCGAGAACCAAGCGGTCGTGATCGAGGACCTGGCCGTGCGCAACCTGGTCAAGAACCGCAGACTCGCCCGAGCGATCTCCGATGTGGCCTGGCGTGAGCTGCGCACCATGCTGGAGTACAAGTGCGCCTGGTACGGACGCGATCTGGTCGTGGTGGACCGGTTCCTCCCCTCCTCCAAGGCGTGCTCGACCCCCGGGTGCGCCTACGTGCACGCGTCGTTGCCGCTGCGTGTACGGACGTGGACGTGCCCCGGTTGTGGGGTGGCCCATGACCGGGATGTGAACGCGGCGCTCAATCTCGAAGCCGCCGGGCTGGCGGTTGGGGCCGGGCCCCCGCTGTGTGATCATGGCGAAGCCCACACAGTAGGGGCGGGAGCTGGTGTGAGACCTCAACGGGAGTCCTCCCGGACGGGGCGACCGGCAATGAAACAGGAAGGCCACGGGGCGACCCGTGACGAGGCCCTGGCCTCGAACCACCAGTAGGTGGTTCCGGATTCTCCTGCCTTCAGGCAGGAGAGGAAGTCAACTGCGGTTCCTTCGGGGAGAGGGGATCGGGGCCGGGGGCCGCTACCTCTGCGCGTCATCCTCGGAGGCCTGCGCGGACGCCTCCCCGCCCGCCGGTGCGACCGCCTGGTCCGGCGCGGGCACGCGGGCGCCCGTGGCGGCGACCTCGCGGGTCACCATGCCGTGCGGGACCGGGCAGCCCTGGGGGAAGGTGCCGATCCGGGACGGGTCGTAGCCCCGGGGGTAGCTGCGGATGTTGGGGCTCATCCTGGCCCAGCGCGGCTCCCGGCGCGGCGGCATCAGGCGCACCACCCTGGCCCGCAGCCTCAGCGCGCCCGCGCTCAGCCGCCGCCAGGCGGCGGAGGGCTCGGGGTAGCCGAAGGCGCGGATGAGCCGGTCGTCGAGCAGGGCCTTGGTGAAGGGGCGCACCAGGGGCCGCTGCCAGGCCGGGTAGAGGTCCACCATCAGCCCCAGGGTGGCGTCGGAGACGGCCCGGCCGCCCTCGGTGTAGGCGAAGTGCTCGCGCTCGTAGGAGTCGAGGAGTTCGAGGAACCCGGCGTAGTCCTCGGGGATGTCCTTGATCCCCATGTGCCTGCCGAGCTTGCGGTAGTAGTTGGTGTTGGCGGCGATCTCGTGGTCGCTCAGCCTGCGCCAGCCGTAGCCGTGGTCGTTGATCCAGCGCACCGGCATGACCACGAAGGTGCTCAGGACGTAGCGGTAGTCGTCGTTGCTGATGTCGTAGGAGCGGTGCATCTGGTTCATCCGGCGCAGCGCGTCACGGCCGCGGCCCGGACCGAATCCGTGCTCCATGATGTCGTTGAGGATCAGCGCCGTGTCGTCGTAGCGGTGCTGCGTGCGCTCGGTGAACTCGCGCGTGTGCGCCAGCAGCTCGCCGACGCTGGGCACGGCGTAGGTGCGGTACAGGGCCAGGCCCAGGGCCTGTTCGATGTCCCACGGGAACTCGTGGCTGCCGAGGATGCGCACGATCTGCTCACAGTCGTCCTCGGCGTCCAGGGCATGGATCCGGTCGCGCCACTCGAACCGCTTCATGGGTAACTCCAGTCACCTTCGTGCGGGCCCGCTCAGACGGGGCCGTGGTCTGCGGGTGTGGCGCGCCTCGCGGCGCTCCACGGGGCGCACTTTACCTGGAAGCTCCTTGTGTACAGCGGTTCTCGGATACCGAACGTGTCCGCAACCGGGCAGAGCGTCCGAAACCCCCGGCTTCGTCCCCGGCGGGCAGGGGTCCGTCCCCGGCGGGCGACACGAAGGGCGGGGGACAGGCCCCCGCCCCTTTCGTGAAGCACGTCCTAGGCGGCCATCCGCTCGGCCACCCGGTTCACCAGCGTCACCAGCACCCTCTTGGCCGACTCGCGCTCACGCGCGTCGCACAGCACGACCGGGATCGCGGGGTCCAGGCTCAGCGCGTCGCGGACCTCCTCGGGCTCGTACCGGTGGGCGCCCTCGAAGCAGTTCACCGCCACCACGAACGGCACGCCGCGCCGCTCGAAGAAGTCCACCGCCGCGAAGCACGTCTCCAGGCGGCGGGTGTCGGCGATGACCACCGCCCCCAGCGCCCCCTCGGACAGCTCCTCCCACATGAACCAGAACCGCTCCTGGCCGGGGGTGCCGAACAGGTACAGCACCAGGTGCTCGTTGATGGTGATGCGGCCGAAGTCCAGCGCCACGGTCGTGGTCGTCTTGGCCTCCACCCCCGACAGGTCGTCGATCCCGTAGCTGGCCTCGGTCATCACCTCCTCGGTGCTCAGCGGCGCGATCTCGCTGACCGATCCGACCATCGTGGTCTTACCGGCCCCGAAACCCCCCGCCACGAGGATCTTGAGCGCCGCCGGAACGGGCGCCTGCGTGTCGTCAGAGTCGCTGGATGCCATCGAGAACCGCCTGGAGTACGTCCCGGCTCACCGGGCTCTTCGCTGTGTAGGGGGCGCGGGCCAACGCGAGGCCGCGGTTGAGCAGGTCGCTGAGCAGGACCTTGACGACGGCCACCGGGATGTCCAGGTGCGCGGACACCTCGGCGACCGACTGGGGCCGTCGGCACAGCTCCAGGATGCGTATCTGCTCCGGCTCCAGCGCCATCTCGTCGACCTCGGCACGCTTGGCCGCGATCACGACGCTGATCATGTCCAGCTGCACGGTGTCGGCGTGGTCGCGGCCCTGCGCGATCACGTACGGCCGTACCAGCGGTCCGGCGTCCTGCTGCCCGGCCGCCGCGCCCTCGTCGTACCCGCCGACCGCGTCCCTCTGGGGCAGGCCGTGCGGCCCCTCCCCGGGTGGCAGCTCGTTGTGCGCTTGCATGGCGTCCCCTATCGCGTGGCTTCCCCGGAAGCGCCCTCGCGTCTGGGCGCGGCGTCCAGATAACGGCCCACCTGTTCGACCAGCACGTTCATCTCGTAGGCGATGAGGCCGACGTCGGCGCTCTCCTCGGCCAGCACCGCCAGGCACGCCCCGCGCCCGGCCCCGGTGACGAACAGGTACGCGTTCTCCATCTCCACGACGGTCTGGAGCACCTCGCCCCCGCCGAAGTGGCGGCCGGTGCCCCGGGCCAGGCTCTGGAACGCGGACGCCACCGCGGACAGGTGCTCGGCGTCCTCCTTGACCAGCTCGCGGGAGCGGCCGATCAGCAGCCCGTCGGCGGAGAGCACGATCGCGTGGCGGGATCCCACCGCGCGGTCGAGCAGCTCGTCCAGCAGCCAGTCGATGTCCTTCTTGCCCGCGCCGCTTCCACTGTCACGCTGGGCGCTTTCAGGAGTACTCGTCACGGTTACGTGTCCTTGTCGGTGTCGTTGGTCTGCTGCTTGCCTTCGCGCCGTCCGCGGTCCGTGCCCTTCTGGAACGCGGACATGTTCCGGCGCAGGCGCGCCAGACGCTCCTGGCCGTCCGGGGTCGCGTTCGCGGAGGACGCGCCGCCCGTCGCGGGACCGCTCCGGGTGTCGGCCACGGGGTCGGCGGCCAGCTGCGGAGCCAGGTTCTCCTGGGGCCGCCGCTTGGGCAGCGGCGGCCTCCCCCCGCCCGCCTCGACCATGGCGGGTGGTTCGGCCGCGGAGGGGGCGCCGGGGTCGGGGACCGCGCTGACGGTCGGGGTCCGGGTGGGCAGCGGCGTCCGGGTGGGCAGCGGGGGGTGGTCGCCGTCCGCGTCGAGGAGGTCCGTACCGCCCTCCGGCGCGGCCCCGGCCACCGGAGCCTCGGCGGTCACGGCGGTCACGGCGCCGTCCTCGTCCCCCTCGTCCCCCTCGTCCCCGGCGGAGTCCGCGGAGTCCGCGGAGTCCTCGTCCTCCCGGGCGGGAACCTCCTCCTTCGGCGCGGACACCGAGGTCAGCACGGGCTTGACGCGCCTGCCGGACGACAGTTCGCCGCCGGGCGTGCGGTCGAGGATCTCGCGCACGTCCCACGCGTTCTCGCCGCTCTCGTCGGAGGGCAGCGGGGAGCGGTCGCCGGAGATCAGCTCGTGCGGCAGCAGGACGATGGCCTGCACGCCCCCGTACGGCGACGGGCGCAGGTGCACGCGGATCCCGTGGCGGTGGGCCAGGTGCGAGACCACGAACAGGCCCAGGCGCATCTTCTCGTTCAGGCGCATCACGTCGAACTCGGGCGGGTTGGCCAGCAGCGCGTTCGCCGAGGCGAACTCGCTCTCGGTCATGCCCAGGCCCCGGTCCTCGATCTCGACCGTCACGCCGTTGGGCACGTCCTCGCTGCTCAGACGCACGTGCGTGTGCGGCGGCGAGAACATCGCGGCGTTGTCGACCAGTTCGGCGACCAGGTGGATGACGTCGGCCACGGCCGGGCCGTTGAGGTGCACGCGGGCGATCCGCTCCCGCTTGACGCGGGTGTAGTCGCCCGACTCGGAGATGGCGCCGCGCAGCACGTCGATCAGCGGCATGGGGCGGTGCCAGGTGCGGCCCGGCGCCTCGCCGCCCAGGATGAGCAGGTTCTCGGCGTTGCGGCGGGAGCGGGTGGCCAGGTGGTCGAGCTTGAACAGCTGGGCCAGCTGCTCGGGGTCCTCCTGCTCGCGCTCCATCCGGTCCAGCAGCCGCAGCTGGCGGTGGACCAGCGTCTGGCTGCGGTGCGCGATGTTGAGGAACACGCGGTTGACCCCCTGGCGCAGCTCCGCCTGCTGCACCGCCGCGTCGATGGCGGCGCGCTGCGCGGTGTTGAACGCCCCGGCGACGTCGCCGAGCTCGTCGTCGTCGGCGGCCAGTTGGGGAACGGCCGTGCAGGTGTCCACCTGCTCGCCCGCGTGCAGGCGGCGCATGAGGTCGGGCAGGCGGTGCTCGGCCATGTCGTTGGAGTCCTCGCGCAGACGCAGCAGGCGTTCGGTGAGCGTGCGCGAGGAGCGGCGGGCCAGCAGGAAGGCGGCCACGGTGACGACGCCGACGCCGAGGCTGCCCGCCACGGCGAGGAACACGGCCTGGTTGGCCTGAGCGCGGGTGACGTCCGCGGCGTACAGGGCCTCGTCGGCGCCGATCGCGGTGAGCTCGGTCAGGACGTGGTCGTAGGACTCGTCCCACGCGGCGTAGTCCACCGGCATGGACAGGTCCTGGACCTCGCTGGGCACCAGGGTCACCGGGTCGGTGACCGTCTCGGTGGTCGCCTGGCGGTCGATGATCTCGTCCTGCATGCGCTGGAGGTCGGCGTACTCCTGGCTCGCCAGCAGGTTCTCCAACCGGGCCTCCTGGCCCTCGCCCCCCAGGTAGTGGCCGTTGGCCGCGAGCATGCTCTCGTAGGAGCCGACCAGCTCGGTGAACCGGCGCTGGTCCTCCAGGGTCAGCTCGTCGGTGGCGAAGGCGCGGGCGACCCGGGCGTCGGACTGCGCGAACAGGTCGACCGTGCGGAACATGTACGTCGCGGTGAAGCTGGAGCTGACCGCGTTCCCGAGGTCGCCCTCGCGTGCCTGGCTGTCGAAGCTGTCGGCGCCGTGCAGGATCAGCTCGTTGTAGTAGTCCAGGACGTCGGCGCGGGAGGCCTCGCCCGCGTCGACCGCCGAGCGGATCTCGTCGATCTCGCCGTACTGCATGTGCAGCATCTCGATGTGGTGGCCGCTCTCGCCGGGGGCGATGTCGGCGAAGCCGATGAGCTCACCCACGACCGCGCCCAGGGAGGCGTCGGTGCTCTCGCGCGACTCGGCCAGCTGGCCCTCGATCTCCGCGTTCCCGGGGTTCTCGATGTGGGCGATCGTGTGCGACCGCTCCTGCATCACGTCCACGAGGCCGACCGCGGCGGGGGTGACAAGTTCGCCGGTGGCGTTGGCGCGGAGGATCTGGATGACCGCGTCTCCGGCGAGGGCCGCGGTGAGGGCCAGCCAGAGCACCACCAGGGCGGTGGTGGGGATCATGACCATTGCGCGGATGCGGGAGGTGATGCTCCGACCGCGTCGCTTGGGTACTGCCTGCACGGTTCTCCTGTCGATCCGCGTCCGGGGTCTTCTGGGGGTGGGGGGCCGCGGCCGCCGGGGGAGGCGGCGCGTCCCGGCCCGCCTGTGCGCGGTCTCGTGTCCCGCGGGCTGCGTCCGTCGGGGGTTCTCGACACGGGACGTACCGCAGGGTAACCACAAACGCGGCATTTCGGCGTGGGGGATCGTATCTCGCCGGTGAAACGCTGAAATATCGGGTGGTGGGGGCAGTCTGCCATGGGAGGCGAGAATGTCCACTTCTCGGGTGACTGGTAGGGGTGTTTCCTCCTGTGAAGCATTGTGACAATAGGGCAAAGGTCACATATGGCGGAGAGTATGGCAAGTCCTGCTCCGGGTGACCGGCATCGCCCTCCCCGGACCCGGTCGCCGCCGCGCGATGTCCGTGTTCGGCACGCGCACCGGCGCCGCGCCTACTAGCGTGGCGTGCCGGAGAGAGTGCGCCGCGTGACGGGGGATGTGTATGGGCCAGCCGCGTGACGGGGGACCGGTCGCCGTGGAGGTCGCGGTCGTGGGAGTCCCGCTGCTGGTGGTCTGCGCGGCGGCGCTCTACCTGGGCCTACAGTACCGCCGCTACGGCCGTCCGCGCGGCTGGCCGGGCCTGTGCACCGCGGCCGCCCTGGCCACCGCCGTCGGTCTGGCGGCGTACGCGGTCTGGCCGCTGCCCGCCTCCGTCGACGGCCTGTGCGTGGACCCCCTCGGCGACGGCAGCTCCGGCCGGGGGGTCCTTCCCGCGCCCGGGCAGGAGGCGGGTCCACTCGCCCTGTTCCTGGCGGTCGGCCTGTTGGCCCGGCACCGTTTCCGCCGCGGTGCCGCGGTCACCGTGCTGACGGGGACGGCCCTGGCCGCGGCCGTGGTCGCCGTCCGCGCCACCGGCCTCCTGGGCCTGTACCCGTGCGCCTACGCCGAGGCTCCTCCCGGGCTCGTGGTCTGGGGCGCGGCCGCGACCCTGTTCGGCTGGCTGCTCGCCCGGTGGGCGCTCCCGCCCGGGTACGCCCGGGGCTGGCCCGCGGCCGTCGCGGACCGCGCCGCGCCCGGGCCGGTGCGCAGGCTCACCGGAGCCCTGCTCGACCTGGGCCTGTGGTGGTTCGGCGCGGCGGCCCTCGCCGCCCTGGCGCACGCGCTCGGCGCCACGGAGCCGGGAACCGGGACGCGTACGGCCGCCCTGCTGTGCCTGGGCACGGTCCTGGGCACGGTCCTGGCCGCGGTCCCCGCGCTGACGCGCCGCGACCGCGCCACCCCGGGGGCCGCCTCGGTGCGGCTGGCGCTGCGCGAACGCGGGTACCCGGCTCCGGCGGCCCGCTGGCGGGTCCTGACGCGCACCTGCCTGCTCCAGGGACCCGTCGCCGTCCTCCTCGCCCTGGGCCTGCCCTGGTACGCGCTCGCCGTGGCCGCGGTGCACGTCAGCAGCGTTCTGGTCCGGCCCGACGGCGCGGGCGTGGCCGACCTGCTGTGCGGCGTGCGCGTGTGCACCCGCGCCACCCTGGACGGGGCCCTGCCCTCACGCATGGTCCGCTACTCCGCCCCGCGCGGGGAGTCCGTGGCCGCGGGGCGGAGCGGGGGGTGAGAAGCGAAGGCGGGTTCCGAAGCACCTGCGGCCCGGTGGACCGGCCGGAAACGTCGCCTATGTGGCCGGAGGGCCCCGGCCTGGATGATCTTGTACCTGTGGCGGGGCTCGACGGTCGGGACGCGCCACAAGTACAAGATCACGGTGTGCGGGTCGGGTCTCAGGTCAACGCGGTCAGCGCCAGGCCAGGTAGCCCAGCAGCAGCCCCGTGAACACCAGGACCGCGCCCAGGCCGCCGAACAGCACCCGCACGTAGTGCGACAACCAGGGCGCGGACACGATCCGCGCCCGCTCGGGCGCGTCGGGGTCGTAGGCGACGGTCACGATCTCCCCGGCGCGGGAGGCCGTCCACCCGGTGTTCTCGTGCTCGGCGTGCACCTCGTGCCCGTCCTCGGTGCGGAACTGCACGATCATCCGGGAGGCCGTGGAGGTCTCGTGGTAGCCGATCACGCGTGCCTTGGCGCGCATCCCGTGGCGGCGCAGCCGCAGTTCCAGACGCGTGTCACGCGTCACCGCCCAGAGCATGACCACCCCGGCCAGGAGCGGGATCAGGGGGTAGAGGGTGGCCATCGCGAAGTACGTCCTCTCAGGTGTCCGGAGTGCTCGTCCGGTCGGGGGAGGCGGCGGGGCCGACCAGGCCGCCGACCATGCGGGCCAGCGCCGTGTGGACCTCCTCGACGGGGCGCCCGGGCTGGAGCGTGCGCCAGTCCAGGGCCACTGTCACCACCATGCCGAACAGGGCGGACCCCGCGAGGCCGGTGTCCAGGTCCGGTCGCAGCGCCCCCTCCGCGGCCAGGTCGTCCAACAGGCCGGTGATGACCCCGATCGCCTCGGTGCGGATCTGGAGGACCGTGGCGTACCAGGCCCGGTTGGTCCGCCAGGCCTCCGCCATGAGCAGGCGGGCCAGGGACTCGTGCTCGCCGATGAACACCACTCCGGCGCGCAGCACGGCGGCGAGCGCCTCGCGGGGGGCGGTACCGGTCCCGGGAGGGGGACCGCGTCCTTGAGCGTGTCGGCCAGCCGGGTCACGCCCCACTCCATCAGGGCCGCGTACAGCTCGCTCTTGCCGCCGAAGTTGTAGTAGACGGTGCCCTTGGCCACCCCGGCGCGCTCGGCGATCTCGTCCACGGTCGTGGCGCCGTACCCCTGCTCGGATATCAGCGTGACCGCGGCCTCGAACAGGCGCCGCCGGGTGGCCTCGCGGCGGCCGCTCACGGGGTGGTCGGGCGTGCTCGCACTCATCCGGTCCATTCTCGCCCATACTCGTACAGGTCGCGCCATGTCCGCCGCCCCGGAGCACGTCACAGCTTCAGCGTCGGGTGGAGCGCGCCCATCGTCCACACGCGCTTGCGTTCCACGGTCCACCACGTGAGCAGCAGCGGCACCACCAGCCACAGCGCCATCACCCCGAACGCGGCCCGGACCAGGTCCGGATCGCCGCCGCCGATCATGTGGCGCAGCGCGGTCACGCCCCAGTGCAGCGGCAGGAACGGCCCCACGGCCTGGAAGAAGGCCGGGCTGGTCTCGATCGGGTACGTCCCGCCCGCCGAGGTCAGCTGGAGCACCAGCAGCGCCAGAGCCACCACCCGCCCCGCCGCGCCGAAGGCCACGTTCAGGTACTGCACCGTCGCGGCGAACGCGGCGGCGGTCAGCACCAGGAACGCGATCAGCAGCGGCCAGTTCCCCGCCTCCAGCCCCAGCAGCAGGTGCAGGGCGACCATCATGACCAGCACCTGGCCGACGCCGAGCACGAGCGGGGCGATCCGCCCGGCGAGCGCCACCCGCCAGGAGGGGGCCGAGGAGGCCAGGGCCCGCGAGGACAGCGCGGGCAGCACCATGAACACCACCATCGCGCCCACCCACAGCGACAACGGCACGAAGAACGGAGTGAACCCGGTCCCGTAGTCGGGCGCCTCGTTGGAGACGGCGCTGTCCAGCCGTACCGGACGGCTCATCGTCGAGGACGCGTCGTCGCGCCCCTGTTCGGAGTAGGTGGGGACCTGCTCCACGCCCTCGTCGAGCCCCTCGGCGAGCTCGTCGGAACCCGAGGCCAGCTCCTCCAGCCCCGAGTGCAGCTCGTCGGCGCCACTGCTGAGCTCGCCCAACCCCTCGTCGAGGTCACCCGCGCCGTCGGCGGACTCCGCCAGCCCGTCGCGCAGCCCCGCGGACCCCTCGGCCAGCTCGGCCAGGCCCTCGTCGAGTTCGTCGGCCCGGTCCCGGGCGTCCTCCGCCCTCTCCGCCATGGCGGGCAGGTCCTCCGAGAGCGCGGCGGCCTCCGCGCTCAGCGCCGCGGCGTCCTCGGCGGTCGCGGTGATCGCGTCGCGGTTGTCCTCGACGAACCCGGCCGCCGACTGGGCGGTGTCGACGGCCTCCTGGAGGTCGCACAGCAGGGTGTACAGGTCGGGGTCCGCGGTCTCCAGGTCGGGGTGCTCCTCCAGGTAGGACGCCAGGCGCCCGTCCACCTCCTCCAGGGCCGCGGTGTCGACCTCCGGCAGCTCCTCCAGGGCCGCGGACAGGGCTCCGGTCACCTCGGCGGCGGTCGCGGCGTGCTCCTGGAGGGAGGGGATGTCCTCCTCCAGCCGGGGGAGCCACTCGTCGGCCAGCGCGTCGAGCTTGTCCACCTGGGCCGAGACCTCCTCGGAGGCGGTCGCGGCACCGCTGGCCAGCTCCTGCGAACCGGCGTACAGCTGGTCGAGGCCGCCGCTGAGCTCCCCGGCGCCCGCGTGCGCCTCGCCGACGCCTCCGGACAGTTCGGAGGAGCCCCCCTCGGCCTCGTCCGCGCCGCCGGAGAGCTCGTCGGCCCCCTCGGCGGCCTCCTCGGTCCTGTCGTGGATCTCGTTGAAACCGAGGAAGATCTGGTCCAGGTAGCCGTTGATCGCCGACGCCGCGGCGGCCTCCTGGATCTCCCGGAACGCGCTTCCGGCCAGCTGGCGGACGATGAAGCTGTTGGAGTCGTTGTAGTGCGCCTCCAGGGTCGCGGGGGAGGGGGACTCCCGGGCGCGGGAGGGCGAGGTCAGGTCGGCGCTGAAGTCGGAGGGGATGGTCAGGGAGACGTAGTAGGTGCCGTCGGCGACACCGCGCGCGGCCTCCCGGGCGTCCACCGGGTGCCAGTCCAGGTCCCCCCGCTCCAGGAGGGTGTCGGTGAGCTCGCCCCCGGCGTCGACCTCGCGGTCCCCGACCTCGACCGGTTCGTCCTCGTTGACGAGGGCGACCGGCAGGCGCTCCATCCTGCCGAAGGGGTCCCAGAACGACCACAGGTACATCCCCGAGTAGAGCAGGGGGATGAGCAGGAGCGCGGCCAGCGCCGCGGCGGGCAGCGGCGAGCGCAGGAAGGAGCGTACGGTCAGCAGCCCGAGCCGGGGCACCGCGAGGGGGCGCACGAGCGGGCGCGAACGTCTACGCCCGGCCACGGTCCCCGCCCTCCTCCCGGCCGCCGCACAGGATGTCCAGGCCGACGTGGCGGCGGTGCCGTCCGCGGCGCCCGCCGGTCCCCGGAGCCACGGCGGTCGCGCCACCGGTGCCGCGGTCCTCCGAAGCGTCCGTGCCGCCGGGGGCGCCCGCGCTTTCGGTTCCGGTGCCCGTTCCGGAGGCGGACGGGTCCCCCGTGTCCTGGCGCAGCGGGATCGGCCCCTGGGTGTCCGGTCCGGCGACCCCGGCCAGCTCGTCGGAGTCGGCGCAGGTGGCGACCACCGTCAGCCCGTCGTCCGACAGCTCCTTGAGGGTGCGCCACAGGTCGGCCTGGTGCCCGGGGTCCAGGCCGCCGTCGACGTCGTCGACGGCCAGCAGCCGGGGTTCGGCCAGCAGGGCCAGGGCCAGCCCGAGGCGGCGCCGTTCGAGCATGGACAGCTCCCGCACCAGCGACCGGCGGTCGAGCCCGCCCAGCCCCGCGGCCTCCATGGCCTCGTCGGCCAGGCTCCGAGCGGCGGGGCGCATGCGCAGCAGCAGCCCCTCGGACAGGTGCTCGCGGACCCGGAGCCGCTCGTCCAGGGGGTTGACCTCGTCCATCAGCCCGAGCGAGCTGATCCGGCGGACCCGGCGCGCGTGCCGGGGCAGGGCGTGGCCGTCCACGTGCAGCGTCCCCTCCGAGGGGCGCATCCGGCCGGTCAGGGTGAGCAGCAGGGCGCTGCGCCCGCCCCCCGAATCGGCCCGGAAGACGGTGAGCGTGCCCGGCCGGGCCGTGAACCCCACCCCCGTGTACACGGGGCCCTCCCGGGTGGCGAGCCCGACGCCCTCGGCCTGTACACGAGCTCCGGTTGCCCGACGCATCCCTCGTCTCCTCCGGTTTTTTGAACTGACCAGTCAGTGCAAAACTGCGGAAACCACCGTACAGCGCCCATACGCCTCCTCCGGGTACCGGGAGCTGTGGAGTGTCGCACAGCGCCTCCGTCCGTTCCCGGGCACCGCGCCCGGCTGGGTAATGGGATTGGATGGAGGACGCGTACCACCGAACGAACGGGAGGATCGGGATGTCGGAGATCTCCGAGCGGGTCGCGAGGGTCCTGGACGACCCGGAGAACTGGCCCCGCGACCCCAAGGAGGCCGTCGCGCTCCAGCGCAGGCTCGCCGACCGGGTCCGCGTGGAGCCGCTGGACGTGGACGCGGTGCGACTGGTGGCCGGACTGGACGTCAGCTACGCCACGGACAACACGGCGCTCTCCGCGGCGGCCGTGGTCATGGACGTGCGGACCCAGGAGGTGGTCGAGTCCGTCGCCATCTCCTCCGAACCGTCCTTCCCCTACATCTCGGGGCTGTTCGGGTTCCGCGAGTCCCCGCCGGTCCTGGAGGCGCTGGGGCAGCTCAAGGTGACCCCGGACGTGTACCTGTGCGACGGCTTCGGCCTGGCGCACCCCCGCCGCTTCGGGGTCGCCTGCCACCTGGGGGTGCTCCTGGACCTGCCGGTGGTGGGGTCGGCCAAGTCGGTGCTGTTCGGCAGGCACAGCGTGCCCGGTGAGGAGCGGGGGTCGTGGACGCCGATGGTGGCCGGGCGCTCGGAGGTGGTCCCCGACTCCTTCGCACTGGCCGACCAGGGCAAGGAGGTCCTGGGGCGCGTGCTGCGCACCCGCGCGGGGGTCAAGCCCGTCTACGTGTCCGTCGGCCACCGGGTGGACCTGGACGGCGCGGCCGATCTGGTGCTGCGGCTCTCACCCAAGTACCGCGTGCCCGAGCCGGTCCGGCACGCCGACAAGCTCTGCGGCGAGCACCGCAAGGCGGTGCTCGCCGCGAAGGAGGGCCGGGCCGACTGACCCGGCCGAGGGGCTCCCGGCGCCCGGAGCCCCGGCCGAGCCTGCGAGGGTGTGGGGACGCGAGGGGCGCGCCGGGGTTGTGCAGGACGAGCCGAGCCGCTAGCGAGGAACGAGCGTCAGGCGTGGGCGAGGACGAAGAACTCCTGGCTCCCGGCGCCCGGAGCCCCGGCCGAGCCTGCGAGGGCGTAGAGACACAGCCCTACCAGCTGGTGGGAACCGGGCGCCCCTCGTTGTACCCGGCGGCGCTCTGCACGCCCACCACGGCGCGCTCGTGGAACTCCGCCAGCGAGGAGGCGCCCGCGTAGGTCATCGAGCTGCGCACACCGGCCACGATCTGGTCGATCAGGTCCTCCACGCCCGGGCGCTCCCGGTCCAGGTACATGCGGCCCGTGGAGATGCCCTCCTCGAACAGCGCCTTGCGGGCCCGCTCGAACGGGGAGTCCTCGGCGGTGCGCAGCCGGACCGCGCGGGCCGACGCCATGCCGAAGCTCTCCTTGTACTGCCTGCCCTCGGCGTCGCGCATGACGTCGCCCGGCGACTCGTAGGTGCCCGCGAACCACGAGCCCACCATCACGTTGGACGCGCCCGCGGCCAGGGCGAGGGCCACGTCGCGCGGGTGGCGCACGCCGCCGTCCGCCCACACGTGCCCGCCCAGCTCGCGCGCGGCCTCGGCGCACTCCAACACGGCGGAGAACTGGGGGCGGCCCACGGCGGTCATCATGCGGGTCGTGCACATCGCGCCCGGGCCCACACCGACCTTGACGATGTCGGCGCCCGCCTCGATCAGCTCACGCGTGCCCTGGGCGGTGACGATGTTGCCCGCCACGATCGGCACCCGCGGCGACAGCGCGCGCACCTTGGAGACCGCGGTCAGCATCTTCTCCTGGTGGCCGTGCGCGGTGTCGATGACCAGGGTGTCCACCCCGGCCTCCAGCAGCTCGGCGGCCTTGCCCGCCACGTCGCCGTTGATGCCGACGGCGGCGGCCACGCGCAGGCGGTCGTCCGCGTCCACGGCGGGCGCGTACAGGGTGGAGCGCAGCGCGCCCGTGCGGGTCAGCACGCCCACCAGTGCGCCGTCCCCGTCCACGACCGGGGCCAGACGGTGGCGGAAGTCGTGCAGCATCCCGAACGCCTCGCGCGGCTCGGTACCCGCCGGGATGGTCATCAGCTCGGCGGACATCACGTCGCGCAGCTGCGCGAAGCGGTCCGTGCCGACGCAGTCGGCCTCGGTGACCACGCCGACGGGCCTGCGGTCCCCGTCCACCACGATCACGGCGTTGTGCGCGCGCTTGGGCAGCAGGTTGAGCGCCTCGCCCACGGTGCTGGACGGGTTGAGCGTGATGGCGGTGTCGTAGACCAGGTGCCGCTTCTTGGTCCAGGAGACGACGTCGGAGACCACCTCGAAGGGGATGTCCTGCGGGATGACCGCGACACCGCCGCGCCTGGCGACGGTCTCGGCCATCCTGCGCCCGGCGACCGCGGTCATGTTCGCCACGACCAGCGGGATCGTGGTGCCGGTGCCGTCCGGCGACGACAGGTCCACGCTGAGCCGTGAGCCCACGGAGCTCCGGTTGGGGACCATGAACACGTCGCTGTAGGTCAGGTCCTGCTGGGGTGCCTGGTCGTTCAGAAAACGCAATGCCTCTACCTCGGTCGAGACCGAAGGGGGTGGACCATCCGCCGCATGCCGCGCGCGGCCGCCTGTTGATCCCCCTCTTACCGGTCAAGTATGCCGTCACGAATTAGGTCGGTCGACCCCCCATCTGGCATGATGACCCGGATCCCCGCCGACACAGCCTCTCCCCGCCCCTGTCAGCGCGTCGTCGAGCGCCGGGGCCCGGGTGGGCGTTCCTGGAGAGCCCGCATGCCGCGTTTCACTTTCGCGCAAGTCAAGGAAGAGACCTACAAGGCGAAGGACGCCTGGTGGACGGTCTTCCTGGTGGACCCTTTGGCCGGGCGCCTCGTCGTCTGGACCGCGAACCGCACCAACGTCACGCCCAACCAGCTGACGCTGGGAGCGGGGGTCTTCGGCCTGCTCTCCATGCTGTGCTTCGTCGCCCCGGTCCTCGTGCCGGGTGGTGAGGAGCTCAACTGGGCCTGGCTGCTGGCGGGCGGACTGCTCTTCCACCTCAGCTTCGTGCTGGACTGCATGGACGGCAAGATCGCCCGGCTCAAGGGCACCGGCACCGTCTTCGGCAGCTGGGTGGACTTCGTCTTCGACCGCATCCGCTTCTTCGGCTGCGTGATGGCGCTGCTGATCGGCCAGTGGCTGCTCACCGGACACGAGGTCTACCTGATCGCGGCGCCGGTGGTGGTCTTCTTCGACCTGCTGCGCTACCTCAACGGCCCCCAGGTCGCCAAGACCCGCCGGACCATGAACGCGACCCTCGCCGAGCTGACCGGTGACACCGACCGGCTGGCCGCCGCCCAGCGCGAAGCCGACCCCGAGGACGAGGACATGGGGGAGGCCCCCGCCCGGCCGGGCACCCCCGCCCCGACCGGCCTCTACCCGCGTGTGCGCGACCGGCTCCTGCGCCACCGGGTGCGCCCGCACCTGTTCAGCGGCATCGAGTTCGAGATGTTCCTGTGCGTGGTGGCTCCGGCGACCGCGCTGGTCTCCCTCCTCACCCCGCTGAACAGCCTGATCATCCCGGTCGCGGTGTTCTCCGTCCTGGCGCTGGCCTTCTTCGAGCTGATCCTGGTGCTGCGGCTGTGGAAGGACACGAGCAGGTTCGAGGTGCGCCGCCGCCAGCTGCTGGCCTCGGGTGCCGTCCCCGGCGCCGCCGCGGCCCCGAACACGACCGGCGGGAGCTGAGCCCCTCCCGTGTCCGTCGCCACCCCTCACGGGGGATCCGGGTCAGACCCCGGTCTTCTCCTTCTCGCGCGCGCCACCGTCGCCGTTCCCGGCGCCGCTCGGCGCGCGCAGCGCGGAGTCCTCGCGCAGGAACCACGTCAGCTGCGGTTCCACCGCCCAGCGCATGCCCGCGCGCACCCACGGGGTGCACAGCAGCAGGGTTACGCCCAGGGCCACGAGGATCACGACGGTCATCTCCGTGACACCGGACAGGTGACCGTACCAGGGCAGCGCCTGGAAAAGGACGATGACCACCGAGTGCCCCAGGTACACGTACAGGGTGTACGAACCCAGGGGCGTGAACCAGGTGCGCTGCTTGGGCGTCAGGGCCAGGACCGCGAAGGTCATCACCAACGCGAGGACCATGAATCCCATCCGGAGACCCAGGCTGGGCAGGATCGGGTCGATGTCCCGGTCGGTGAGGCTGCTGCTCCAGAAGAGCCAGGAGCGGCTCATGTGTTCGGAGATGGGCACGGCCAGTACCGCCGTCACGCCCAGAACCAGGACGGAAGCGATCCGCACCCAGAGCCTGTCCAGGTAGGCGAAGTGCTCGCGCCGCAGGCAGAGACCGAGGACGAAAAACGGGAGGAAGCTCACGACGCGGCCCAGTGAGAGCGTGCCGCCGAGGCTGGCCGTGGCGCCGAACACCGAGATGGCCACGGCGATGAGTACGGGCCAGCGCAGCCGCTTCCAGATGGGCACGCTCAGGCGCCACAGGAACAGGGCGACCAGGAACCACAGGGCGTAGGTGGGCTGGAGCACCGACATGGAGTCGGGCAGGCCGCCGCGCTCCACGGCGTAGATGGACTGGTGGATGGTCCAGAAGACCAGGTAGGGGACCAGCAGGGACAGGACCAGCTTCTCCACGCGCTTCGACGAGGCGTCGAAGGACCGTGACAGGTACCCGCTGATCATGATGAACGCGGGCATGTGGAAGAAGTAGATCCAGTAGTACAGCGTGCTGGCTGGCCCGTAGTCGAGTGAGCCGATCGCGTGGCCGACGACGACCAGGGCGATCAGCACGAACTTGGCATTGTCCAGACGGGCGTCACGGCCTGGACCCGGGGCTGCCGTGGTGGGGGCGACCGCGCCGTGCCCCGGTTCCTGGCGCTGGGATGCCGGACTGGTCATGGATGAGGCCACGAGTGGACTCCGAGATCATCTGCTTCTGGGACGTGTGTGCTCTCTACCGGCCGTGCACGCGGCCCGTGGGCCGACCGTGGGGCCGGAACGCGGGTGGCGCGGTGCCGCGTGGGGCGCGAGGGGGACACCGTAAGGTCGGATGAACGAACATGTGCTGCGTTACCTTACTGTGATGTAGCAAAGTATGCCAGCGGTTCTTCGGAGATCGGTGGAAAGCCGCCGGAGTCCTGCCTCGGTTGAGGTGAGGTTGGGGCTCGTGAAACATGTGTGGCACGAGCGGCTCGGCTGGGGGTAGCTTTCCGTGTGCAGACACTAACCCATCCGCGCCACCGCCTTCCACGGAGGGTGACGGGTCCGGTCTGCTCCGGATCCGAACGGTGGAGGTCACGCGGCTGACTGTGTGGCCGTGGCGGACGCGCCGCTAGGCTGCTCTCGTCAGACGGGCGGTTCCGACCCGGTCGAGATACGGAAGAAGGCGGTGGAAGCCGTGCCGCACGCGGTGGACCCCAACCGTGCCGCTCAGCACGGGAACGTGGTCATGCGACTCCTCGACGAGCTCTTCCCGCTCGTGGAGGGGTTCTACGTCGACCTGCACAAGAACCCCGAGCTCTCCCATGCCGAGCACCGCACCGCCAGCGGTGTCGCCGAGTGGCTCACCCGGACCGGTTACGAGGTCCACAAGGGGGTCGGGGGGACCGGCGTGGTCGGCATCCTGCGCAACGGTCCGGGCCCCACGGTGATGCTGCGCGCCGACATGGACGCGCTCCCGCTGGAGGAGAGGACCGGGCTGCCCTACGCCAGCACCGCCCGCACCGCCAACGACGAGGGCGCCGAGGTCCCCGTCATGCACGCCTGCGGGCACGACGCCCACACCGCCTGCCTGGTGGGAGCCGCCGACCTGCTCTCGGAGACCCGCGACGAGTGGGCCGGGACCGTGATGATCGTCGCCCAGCCGGGCGAGGAGACCCTCGACGGGGCGCAGGCCATGCTGGAGGACGGGCTGTTCGACCGGTTCGGCCGCCCCGACGTCATCCTCGGCCAGCACCTGGGCCCGCAGCCCGCCGGACTGATCTCCCACCGCGCCGGGGTCATCCTCGGCGCCTCCAACTCCTACCGCGTGCGCGTGTACGGGGAGGGGGGACACGCCTCCCAGCCGAACACGACCGTGGACCCGGTGCTCATCGCCGCGAGCATCGTCACCCGCCTCCAGGGCGTGGTCTCCCGCGAGGTCAGCCCGAGCGAGATGGCGGTGCTCACCGTCGGCAGGATCCAGGCGGGGACGAAGGCCAACATCATCCCCGACGAGGCCTACCTGGAGATCAACACCCGGGCCCTCAACGACAACGTGTCCGCCCAGCTGGAAGAGGCCATCGAGCGGATCGTGCGCGCCGAGGCCGCCGCCTCCGGAGCCGCCCGCGAACCCGAGATCGAGCGCTTCCAGGGCGCGGGGGTCACCCGCAACGACCCCCAGAGCACCGCCGACGTGGCCGCCGCGCACCACGCCTACTTCGGCGACGAGTACGTCATCCACCTGCCCGACCCGTTCCCGGCGACCGAGGACTTCAGCTACTTCGGCCTGCCCGGCGACCCGCAGCCGATCCCGTACGTGTTCTGGTTCGTCGGCGCCACCCCCCACGACGTGTGGGAGGCCGCTCCCGGCGACACCCCGTACGAGAAGATGGGCAACGTCCCCAGCACCCACTCGCCGTTCTTCGCGCCCGCCCGGGAACCCACCCTGCGCGCCGGGCTCGCCGCGATCACCGTGGCCGCGCTGTCCTACCTGGGCGACGACAGCCCGAAGGCGGCGGCCGAGGACACGCCCAACGACGCCTACGACAGCGCCTACCTCGCCTCCTCCTGGCCGGCGCCGGACGAGGAGCGGGCTCAGTCCTCCTGGCCCGCCCCGGGTGAGGAGCGGGTCCAGTCCTCCTGGCCCGCCCCGGACGAGGATCGGGCCAAGTCCACCTACGACGCCGACATGGACGCCGTGATGGAGGCCCAGGACGAGGAGCACCGGCAGGAGTGGCGCGACGGCAAGACCGAGGAGTCCACGCTGTCCGCGGACATGGCCGCGCTGCTGGAGGACGACGACCGGCCGCGCCCGCCGTCCGGTCCCTCCTACGGGGGCCCGCCCCCGCCCCCCGACGACGACCGGCCCGACTCCGAGTACCGCCTCTGACCACGGATGGGGGAACGCCGGCTGCGCCATCCCCGGGAGATCCCCCTTCTGGTCGTGTGCGTGGGGGTGACCCTGCTCGCCGTCGTGGGCGCGGTCAGCCGCGCCTACTCGGGGGAGCCCAACGAGCCCCTGCTCCTGCTGAGCATCCCCGCGCTCGTGTACTTCGTGCGCGGACAGCTGTACGCGCGCCAGCGGGTCAACGGGGTGCGCATCACCGAGCGCCAGTTCCCCGAGGCGTACCGGATGGTCGCCGAGGCCGCCGCCGCGTTCCGCATGCGGCAGGTGCCCGAGGCCTACGTCGTGCTGGGCAACGGCGAGCTCAACGCGTTTGCCTCCGGGCACGGCTTCCGGCGCTACGTGGCCGTCACCAGTGACCTGTTCGAGGTGGGCGACCGGCTGGCCGACGCCGACACGCTGCGGTTCGTGATCGGCCACGAGGTCGGCCACATCGCCGCCGGTCACACGTCGTTCTGGCGTCAGTTCGGGATCTCGGTGGCCAACGTGATCCCCGGCGTGGGCACCAGCCTGAGCCGCGCGCAGGAGTACACCGCGGACAACCACGCCCACGCGTTCTGCCCCGAGGGCATGCAGGGGCTGCGGGTGCTCGCCGCGGGCAAGTACCTGTACCCGGCCGTGGACTTCCACGACATCGCCGACCGCGCCCGCACCGACACGGGCTTCTTCGTGCTGCTGGTCAACCTCCTGTCCAGCCACCCCGTGAACACGTTCCGCTTCGCCGCCCTGGCCGACCGGAGCAGACCGGGAAGGGTCTTCTAGTGGGCTGGCCGGAACTGTTGCTGGTGTGACACGAGGGTTCTGACCTGCGTCTTAGCGAGGGTGGGCGGTCGAGACTCGCCATGAGTACAAGATCACGGCGGAGGGGACGGGCCACAGCGAACCTGTGTGGTCGCAGCCCCGGAGGGGAAGCGGTCCGCCCCGGGTCGAGGCGGGGCACGGGCCGACGCGCGACCCCGAGTGCCGGGCTGGGAGCACTCCCCTCTCCCTACTCCCCTTCCTCCGGCCCTATCCGCTCTTCCGGCCCTATCCGCCCTTGCCCCGACCCGCCAGCCGAGCCGCGGCCTGCGCGGGCAGCGGCTCGTGCCGCACGTACTCCCGGCTGAACACCCCCGTGCCGTGCGAGATCGACCGCAGCTCCACCGCGTACCGGGTGATCTCCAACTCCGGCACCTCCGCGCGCACCACCGCCCGGCCGCCCCCCGCCGCCTCGGTCCCCACCACCCGTCCGCGCCTGGCCGACAGGTCGCTCAACACCGCGCCCAGGTAGGCGTCGTCCACCTCCACGGACACCTCGTCCACCGGTTCCAGCACCGCCAACCGCGCCGCGGCCGCCGCGTCCCTGAGCGCCAGGCGCCCCGCCTTCTGGAAGGCCATGTCGGAGGAGTCCACCGAGTGCGCCTTGCCGTCGTAGAGCGTCACCCGGATGTCCACCAGCGGGTACCCCGTCCCCGACCCGGGCCCCGCGCCGTCTCCCGACCCCGACCCCGGCCCCGGCCCCGGCCCCGGCCCCGTGCCACCCCTCACACCGGCCCCCGTCCCGACGCCGTCCGCCATCTGCGCACGCACGCCCTTCTCCACGGACAGCACGAACTGGCGGGGCACCACCCCGCCCACGATCTCGTCGACGAACTCCAGACCCGCGCCCGACTCCAGCGGCTCCACGCGGATCCGGCAGACACCGAACTCCCCGTGCCCGCCGCTCTGCTTCACGTTCCTCCCCGTGCCCTGTGCCGGAACGGCGAAGGTCTCCCGCAGCGGCACGCGCACCTCCCCGGTTTCGACCCGCACCCCGTGCCGGTGCTCCAACCGGTCCAAGGCGGCGTCCAGATGCGCCTCGCCCAGGCTCCACAGCACCATCTGGTGGGTCTCGGCGTTCACCTCCACCCGCAGCGACGGGTCCTCCGCCACCAGCCGGGCCACCGCCTGCGACAGCTTGTCCTCGTCCCCCGAGGACGCCGCGCTCACCGCCACCGGCAACAGCGGCCGGGGGAAGCGCCACGGCGCCACGCGCAGCGGGCGCTCCGGCTCGGAGAGGGTGTCGCCGGTGCGGGCGTCGGGCAGCTTCGCCACCAGGCACAGGTCTCCGGCGGCCACCCGGTCCACAGGCCGGTTCCCGCGGCCGAGCGGCACGGACAGCGCCCCGATGCGCTCGTCGTTGCCGGTCCGGTCCAGCTCGTCCTGGCCGTTCAGTCCGCACGGGACCCCGTGGCCGTGCAGGTGGACACGGGTGTCGGGGCTCAGGCTCCCCGAGAAGACGCGCACCAGGCTCACCCGCCCCACGTACGGGTCTCCGGCGGTGCTGAGGACCTCCGCGACGAGAGGGCCGTCCGGATCACAGGACAGCCCCGCCACCGGTCCACCCTCCGACGTGAAGGTCTCGGGAAACGGGCGCCGGGTCGGATCCGGGCACGAGAGCGGCAGCTCACGCAGCAGCTCGCGCACGCCCACCCCGGTCGTGGTGCTGATCGCCAGGACGGGATGGAAGCCGCCCGCGGCGACCGCCTTCTTGAGGTCGTCGATGAGCAGGTCGGGGTCGAGTTCGCCGCCCTCCATGTAGCGCTCCATGAGGGCCTCGTCCTCGCTCTCGGTGATGACCTCCTCGATGAGGGTCTCCCGGAGCGGGCCCGCCGCCTCGCGCAGCCAGTCCGGCACCGGACGCGCTGAGGGGACGGACGCGGGCCCGCCCCCTCCGGCGTGGTCGGAGCGCTGGGGGCGCCCGGGCCGCTCCGAGCGCTTGGAACCGCCAGCGCCAGCAGACCTGCCAGAGGTGTCAGAGCCGTCAGGGCACCCGGAGTAGTCGTAGTACCGCTCGGAGACCAGCCCCCACACACCGACCACGCGGCGGTCGTCCCCCGTGCCCTCCACCGCGGGGACGTAGGCGGGGTGGACGCCCGTACCGAAGGCCTCCTGGCACCGGGCGACCACCTCGTCGTAGTCCGCGCGCGGGTGGTCGATCCTGGTGACGGCCACCGCCCGGGGCATGCCGACGGCGGCGCACTCCTCCCACAGCACGCGGGTGCGGCCGTCCACGCCCTCCAGGGCGGACACGACGAACAGGGCGGCGTCGGCCCCGCGCAGCCCGGCGCGCATCGCCCCGATGAAATCCGCGTACCCGGGCGTGTCCAGCAGGTTGACCTTGACGTCGCCGACCATGACCGGGTTGACGGTGAGGTTGACCGACCGCCCCTGCCGGATCTCGACCCCGTCGTGGTCGCTGACGGTCGTGCCCTCCTCGACGCTGCCGGGGCGGTTGATCTCCCCGGCGGCGGTGAGCAGCGCCTCGACCAGACTCGTCTTACCGGCGCCGGACGGTCCGACCAGCGCGACGTTGCGGATGTTCCGGGGCCCGTCGGCCCTCGGTACGGCTCCGGCTGAGGCTCCGGTTCCGTTGACGTTGCGATCTGCCATCCCTGCTACCCAGCCCTTCGGGGTCCGAGCGGTGGCCGCGCGGAACGGACAGCCCGTCCGCGGTGTGACCTGTACCACTTCTACGGTCACCCTTCTCGGGCCGCACGGCAAGAGGTGGTCAGGGGGCGGAACAGTCCGTGGGTGAAATACGGCATGTGCACTATGACTCGTTTCGGACCTCTACTATTGCCCCGTGCCATGGTCGGAGTCTCTCCCTCAGTTCAGCCTCGCCGGGACCGTTCTGACGGTCCTGCTGCTCCTCTTCGCGGCGCTCGGCGAGCCCCTCCTCGGCAGGAGGGCGTTCACGTGGCTGTCCCGTAGACGCGACGGCGACGCGCGGGCCCTCACGCTCCTGCACGCCGTCACCATGGGGATCCACGTGCTGTGGGGCCTGGTGGTCTTCGGGGTGCTGCTGCTCTCGCCGAACCTGGTCGCCGCGGACCTGGGGCTGCGCCTGCCCGACGCGTGGGAGCCGATCGCGGGCGGCGCCGTCGGCGGACTGCTCGCCCTCACGGTGTTCTGGCTGCTGGTCAACGGACTCCCGAAGGGGCCACGGCGCTCCCGCCGCGGCCGCGACCGCGGCGGGAGGGGACAGCGCGCCCGGGGCAAGGGCGCGCGCGGGCGGCTCTCCGCCGCACCGCTCCGCCTCCCCGAACCCGAACGCGACCGGGGGCTGCTCGCACCGCGCACCACCGCCGAACGGGCGATGGCCGCCGGGGTGGCCGTCACCGGGGGCGTGTTCGGGGAACTGCTCTACCGGGGCCTGTTCATCCTCCTGGTCGCCAGCATGGGCGTCCCGCTGTGGATCGCCGCCGTGCTGTCGGTGCTGCTGTTCTCCGTGGCGCACCTCTACCAGGGCTGGTGGGGCCTGGTCAGTGCCGGTGCGTTCGGCACCCTCTTCACCGTTCTGTACCTGGGGACCGGAAGCGTCTGGGTGCCGGTCCTGGTCCACGTGGCGCTCAACCTGCGCTCCCTGGTCTTCCCGCCCGCCGACGTCCGCGAGGCGGGGGAACGGGAGTACCGAGAGGAGGAGGGGGACGAGGAGGGGGACTCCGACGCCTACGACGAGTACGACGACCACGAGTACGATCACGAGGACGGGCCCGACACCGGGGAACTGCCGCTGACCGGCGTCGAGGCGGACGAGGGCGCGGACGGGCGAGCGGGCACGGCGCCCCCGCCGCCGGGCGTGGGGACTCCCGCCCACGGAACTCCATCCCACAGAGCCCCTTCGGGCTACGGTGACACCCCCGGTCACAGCGGTACCTCCGTCTACGGGGACCTCCCGGCCCGGGGCGGGAGCTTCGGCCACAGAGACCCCTACGCCCACGGCGGCACCCCCCGACAGGGCCAGCAGGACCTGTACAGCGGCCTGTCCACGGGGGAACCACCCTCCTCAGGCCACGGTGACCACCCCGGCCCCGTCCATCCCAGCCCCTCCCACGGCGGCCCGTTCCCTCCCCAGCAGACCCCGGGAGACTTCTCCCACGACGACTTCCTGGGCGGCGGCCGTCGCGACGAAGGCCCCGGAGGGGGTCGCCTGTACCCGGACGAGTGGATCGACCGCCGTTACGGTGACGGAAACACCACACCGGGGTCCGCCCCCGACCGCTGGAGCTGATCGGGCACGATGGTGGGGTGTCCGACGCCATTGACCACCCTCGCGCCCAACCCCGTGAGCACCGCTGCCGGCTGACCACCTCCGACGGGGTCGAGATCGACGCCGTGCTCCTGCGCGGCGCAGAGCCCCGTACCACCGCCGTGATCCTCGCCAACGGGTTCACCGGCACCCACCGCAACCCGAGCACGCGTGCCGTCGCCGACGCGCTGCTCGCCTTCGGTGACGTGATGACCTTCGACTTCCGCGGCCACCACGGCTCCGGCGGGCTCAGCACCGTCGGCAACGCGGAGATCCACGACCTGGAGGCCGTCGCCGTCCGCCTCCGGGAACTCGGCTACACCTCCCTCTCCTCCGTGGGGTTCTCGATGGGCGCGGCCGTCGCGATCCGGCACGCCGCCATCTACGGCGGAATGGACGCGGTGGTCTCGGTCAGCGGCCCCAGCCGCTGGTACTACAGGGGGACGCGCGCCATGCGGTTGCTCCACCTGGCCATCGGCCGCAGAGCGGGACGCCTGTTCCTGCGCAGTTTCCGCAAGGTCAGGGTCATCAACCGCGAGTGGGACCCCATGCCCGCCGAACCCCGGGAGATCGCCGGGGAGATCTCCCCGACACCCCTGCTGGTCGTGCACGGGGACTCCGACGCCTACTTCCCCGTCTCCCACGCCACCGCCATCCACGACGCCGCCCGGGAACCGCGCGACCTGTGGATCATCCCGGGGATGGGGCACGCCGAACGCGCCGTGACCCCGGAGCTGACCGTGCGCATCCGCGACTGGCTCGTCGGAAAGGTCGGCGGCGAGGACGGCTGAGCAGGGCGGCTGAGCAGGGCGGATCAGCGCCGCGTCGACAGGTGTGCACGTGTCGGCTAGAAAGGACGGATGATCCGATCTCGTTCGTCCTCATCCGGGAACGGAACACCGTCGGACGCGGCCTCGACCGGGGCCGCGGCCGACGACAGCGGTACCAGCGACACCGCCAACGGCACCAGCACCACCCGCGACACCCCGCCCGCTCTCCCGGGCCTGCGCGGACGGGGCTTCGCCCTGCTCATCGCGGCGACCGCGGTCGGTCTCTGCGGCTTCGCGGCCGTCCTGCCCCTAGTCCCCCTGTGGGCCACCCGCGGCGGCGCGGGCGAGTTCGGCGCCGGAAGCACCACCGCCGCCTTCATGCTCACCACCGTGCTCACCCAGCTCGCCATGCCCTGGCTGCTGGAGAGGGGCGGCTACCGCTGGGCGTTCCCGGTCGGCGCTCTGGTGATGGGACTCCCCACCCCGCTGTTCGCCCTGACCGCCGACCTCGGCCCGCTGGTGGCCGTCTCGGCGGTGCGCGGCGTCGGCTTCGGCATGGTCAGCGTCGCCGGAACCGTGCTCGCCGCCCGCCTGGTCCCGCACCACCAGGTCGGCCGGGCCACCGGCTACTACGGGCTGGCGGTCGGCCTGCCGCAGGTGCTCATCCTGCCCGGCGGTGTGGCGCTGGCCCTCAACATCGGCTTCGACACCGCGTTCTGGCTCACCGGTCTGTGCTCGGTCCTGGGCGGGGTCCTGGCCTGGGGTATCTGGTACGCCGACGGCGGCCGCAACCGGTCGGCGCTGCGGAGCCCGGTCCGGCCCGTCGCCCTGGAGGCCGACCCCGGCTCCGCCCCGGACGCGTCCTCGAACCGTCCGCTGCTGCGGGCGCTGGCGGTGCCGCTGGTGCTCATGCTGCTGACCGCCTCCTCGGCCAGCGCGATCATCACCTTCCTGGCCATCCCCCTGGCCCAGGCGGCGTGGCTGGTGGGCGGCGCCCTGGCCGCCTACGCGCTGGCGGTGGTGGCCGGCCGCTGGACCGCCGGGATACTGCACGACCGCCACCGGCGCACCCTCCTGCTGCTGCCGGGCATGGTCGGTGCTGTCGCGGGGATGGCCCTGGTCACCGCCGCGCTGTGGTCGGTCGGGGACGCCCCGGGCACCGGGACGGCGCTGCTGGTGCTCCTGGGGGCGGCCGTGTTCGGCCTCGGCTTCGGCGCGGTCCAGAACGAGACCGTCACCCTCATGCTGAACCGCGCCGGTCCGGCCGGGTACGGCCGGGCCAGCGCGGTGTGGAACATCGGCTACGACGCGGGTTCGGGAGCCGGGGCGATGGTCCTGGGGCTGCTGATCCAGCTGACGGGCTACGGGCCCGCGTTCGCGGTCACGGCCGTGGCGCTGCTGGCCTCGGTGCCGCTCGCCCTCGGCGGGCGCGCGACGCGCGGAGCCCGCCCCCGCGGCTGAGCCAGACCCGGTAGGGCCGCGGACTGCCGGTGCCGTGACCGCAGAGGTCCGCCGCGGCCCGACCCCTCCGCCGTGATCTTGTACCTGTAGCGCGCCTCGACCGTCCAACCCCGCGACAAGTACAAGATCATCGCAGTTCAGGCCCGTTTCCGGCGTCCATAGCGGTGGAGGGTCTTTTCCAACCTGCGCGCATGCTCACGGTTCTCGGGGGCGCCAGGCCGTGGCTTCGATGGTTCCCCCTCACAGCGTTGCTCTACGGAGACCGACCGTCCACGTTGCCGTCGAACAGCTCGCGGGCGCGGCGAGCCAGCGCTTCCCGCACCTCCTCTGGTGCCAGGACACGCAACGGGGTGGCCAGGCCGAGCAGGTACCGGGCGAGGCCGTCCGCGTCGGGTCCGCCGATATCGACAACGGTGGCCTCGGAGCCCTCGGGGCGGTGGGTGCCGACCGTCGGTGGGATCAGCTGGACCGCCTGTTCCATCGGCAGCGGGAGGTGGATCGTCGCATGGAGCGGATACACACCGCTCGCCAGCGCACCGGAGACGAGCCGTGCCGGGTCGGGCGGATCCACCAGCTCGACCGCGTGCCCGGTCGGCCGTATCCGCTCGACCCTGTCGGCTCGAAACGTCCGCCACTCGTCGCGTGCCACGTCGCGGGCCACGAAGTACCAGCGGCGGCCCGTGTGCACCAGGCGGTAGGGATCGGCGTCCCGATCCGTGGCCCGTCCCTTCCGGTCGCGGTAGGACAAGCGGACGCGCTCGCCCCGGCGGCACGCGGTGACCAGTTCCAGCAGCACGCCGGGGGCGATCTGTGGTTGGTCCGGCCTGGCCGTGTGCACGAAGGCTGAGTCCATCTCACCGAGTCGGCCCGAGACCCGTGACGGCAGGGCCTGCCGCAGCTTCAACAGGGCCGACAACGCGGCCTGTTCACTTCCGAGAACGCCGCTCAGCGCCGCCTCGCGCAGCCCGACGGCGACGGCCAACGCCTCCTCGTCGTCAAGGACCAGCGGCGGTATCCGGGCACCGCCACCGAGGCTGTAGCCGCCCCATGGTCCGGGGTCGGACTCGACTCCGTAGCCGAGTTCCCGGAGCCTGGCGACGTCGCGCCGGACCGTGCGCTCGTTGACCGCCATGCGTTCGGCCAGCTCGCCGCAGGTCCACGACGGCCGATCGGACAGCAGCGAGAGCAGGTGCAGCAGTCGGGCGGATGTACTGATCACGTCCCGAAGTCTCTCCCACGACCAGGACCGAACCTGTCCTGGTCGCGTCCTAACGTGCTGCCCATGAGCACTGAGACCACCTCCGTACCCACGATGCGCTACGCGGCCGTCACCTTCGACTGCCCCGACCCCGCCAAGCTGGCCCGCTTCTACGGCGAAGCCCTCGGCCTGCCCGTCGCCTACTCCAGCGACGACTTCGTCCTGCTCGGCCAGGAGGGGGCGGCCGGGCTGGGCTTCTCCCGGCTGCCGGGCTACCAGCGGCCCACCTGGCCGGATCCCGCCCAGGAGAAGCGGGCGCACCTCGATCTGGGCGTCGACGACCTGGACGCCGCCCAAGCCAGGCTCCTGGCCCTGGGCGCGACCGAGCCGTCGAGCCAGCCCGAGCCCGATCGGTGGAGGGTTCTACTGGACCCCGCCGGACATCCGTTCTGCGTCTCCACCCTGGTCTGAGCAGTCGGCCCGGTCCTCCCGAGGCCACAAAGCAGAGCGAATCCGGTCTCGTGTCTGAGGGTGTGGCCTCTGTCAGGAGGCAAGCACTCGCTGGCTGCTGGGCCCGCTTCCGGACCGTCGGGAAGCGGGCCCACCGGTTACCGTTTTCGCGATCCTCCGGTCGACGACTGGTGAATCGACGGGCTGTAGCGAGCCCCCTTGCCGCCGACGATCTGCGCCCACTGCTCCGCTGGGCCGGGTGCGAGCCCGAGCGGGCGCCAAGGCCGGCGGAGGAGTGGGCGGGCGTGGTCCATGAAGGGGGAGCCGGTGTGGGTGTAGGTGGCGGTCGTGGAGACCCGGGCGTGCCCGACCCGCTGTTGGACGAAGCGGGAGTCGGATCCGTCCCTGATCAGGTGGGCGATGTAGGAGTGCCGCAGGCTGTGCGGATGCAGGATCTCCGGTAGGCCGGGTTCGTCGTGGTGACCGGCGAACCGGCGGACGGGGCCCAGCCGGGCCGTGATCGTCGTCGTGGCCGGGTGACGGCTGAGCTGCCGGCGCCGCCACCCGGTGAACGTCGCGCCGAACACCGCTTCAGACGGATGCGGCGGCACCCCCCGGTCGGGACCAGGCGCGCGGCGCCTTCGACAGGTCACCCGTTCCACCCGGAAGACCTCCTCGCATCTGATGCGGAACTCACGCGTCGGATGCGAGGAGCGTGGGGTGGGACGCGGAAGGACGCAGGTCGGCGGACGTGGCCGATGCGGTGCAACGCGAGGGGAGAGGAGGAGGCAGCAACCGTGATTGACCAGCTCATACGTCTTTCGTGAGGGGGGCGGATCCCGCAGTGGACGGGATCCGTCCCCCCGCTAGTACGACGAGATGTGCACGTGGTCGTAGTGGTTCTGGGTGTTGCTGCCGCGGTCCTCCATCCACTTCCACTGACGTGACGCGGAGTGCCAGATCTGCTGCTCCCAGATGATGTACTTGATGCCCAGCCGGTCGGCGTTGTCGATCCCGTACTGGGAGATCTGCGAGCCCAGGGACTGGTTCGCCGCCGAGGGCATGGCGCCGCCCGCGCTCATCATGAAGTCGCAGGCCCGTCCCGAGCCGTGGTCGTCGGCGCTGGAGCGCAGGCAGCCGACCGGGTAGGGGGCGCCGAAGTTCTGCACGATCTCGTCGCGGATCGCCGCCATGCGCGGCGTGGCCCCGTCCCAGCCCCAGCCCTGCGCGCTGGCCGGGATGCTGCCGTTGCCCGGGGTCTCGGGGATCTGCTCCGCCTCGTACTCCTCGATCTTGGCCTCGACCTCGTCGCGCTCCTCCTCCAGCGTCTCGATGAGCTCCTCGGCCTCGGTCAGCTCGGTCTGGAGCTCCTCGTTGACCAGGGCGGCCTCGTCCCGCGTCTGGATGAGCTCGTAGATCTGGTCGGACTGGCTCTGCCCGAGGTAGCTCAGGGTCGCGGCGTCGGAGAACATGCTCTCCGGGTCGCTGGAGAAGATGACCCGGAACTCCGGGTCGAGGCCGCCGCCGCTCTTGTACTGGGTGGAGGCGATGGTGGACACGCCGCTCCGGGAGGCCGCCAGGCGCTCCTCGACCTCCTCCAGGTCCTCCTCGGCCCTGTCCACGCGCTCCTTGATCTCGTTGAACTGGAGGAGCTCTCCGTCGTAGCTCTCCTCCAGCTCCTCGGCCCGCCGGTTCAGTTCGTCGATGTCCACCTCGTCGTTGTCCGGCTCCGCCAGCGCCGTTCCGGGCAGGGCGACCAGCAGGGTCGCCGCCAGGGCGGTGAGGGACAGAGCGGCACGCCTGCCGCGCGTGAATGAGGGAGAAGTGGGTGTCATGTCTGCTCCGAGGATGGTCCGAGCGCATCCGGTTGGCCTGCGGCATGTGAACGGGGGGCGCCGCGGCGACGGGAGATGCTCAGCAGACCATACGAGATCTTGGCGTTACATGCCTAGTGCGTTACTCACGTGACTTGGGAGACTGCGCGGGGATGTGTCCGAAGATACCCGGAGCCGGGGACCCGACCGAACCCCGGCCAGCCGTCCCGGATCGGGGCCCACCGGACCGGAGCCGGGAGGAGCGTCAGCTCGCGCCGCCGAAGGCGCTGGGCAGCCGCACGCCCGCGGCCTCGGGCGGTTCGGTCGGCATGAACCAGTCCGAGCGGCGGATGTCGCGCAGGGCCCGCTTGCGCGTCTGCGGGGTCAGCCGCTCGATGTAGACCATGCCGTCGAGGTGGTCGGTCTCGTGTTGGAGGCAGCGGGCCATCAATCCGGTCCCCTCCACGGTGACCGGCTCGTTGCGCAGGTCCACCCCGGTGACGACGGCGCGCTCGGCCCGTGTGGCGGGGTACCACAGCTGGGGGACCGACAGGCAGCCCTCGTCGCCCTCCTGGACATCCTCCGACAGCTCGGCGATCCGCGGGTTGATCACGTAGCCGAGCCGACCCTCGACGTTGTAGCTGAACACGCGCAGGCCCACGCCGATCTGGTTGGCCGCCAGGCCCGCACGCCCAGGGGCCTCGACCGTCTCCAGGAGGTCGTCCACCAGCGCCTGGGTGTGCTTGTCGAACCGGGTGACGGGGGTGGTGGGCGTGACGAGGACGGGGTCGCCGAAACGGACGATGGGGCGCATGGTCATGTGCCCCAGGGTAGTCGGGAGCGTGCTCCTGGCGGTACGCAAGCGGAGAATCCGGACCTCGGCGACCGCACGGGGAACTCCTCCCGCCCGTCCAAGGACGGTTCGGGCCCCAGCGGCCCCGGCGGTGGCTCCGAACGGCTCAGGCCGCGGCCAGGCCGGGGCGCAGGGAGTCGTCCAGCACCATCTCGATGTAGTCCAGGGCGGCCCTGCGCCGGGCCAGCGCGCTCTCGTACAGGGAGGGCGCGCTGACGTTGCGGCGCACGCGCAGGCACTCGTTGACGATGCGCTGCCACCGGTCGGGGAAGGCGTGCAGGGCGTAGGTGCCCGCGCCGGTCTTGGAGGTGATCTCCCCGGTCTTGAGCGTGAAGTGCAGGCGGCTGACGCTCAGCACGCTCCAGGAGGGCGCCAGGGAGCCCAGGGCGGCCAGGCCGCGGGGCGTGACCAGGCGGCCCGCCTTCTCGCGCCAGCGCCGCCACTGCTCGTCCAGGGAGCCCAGCGACCAGGCGCGCAGGCTCTCGGGCTCGTCCCACACGTCCAGTTCGAGCGGGTGCGGGCCGCGCACGGTCACTCCGTGCTCGGCGAGGATGTGCCACGTGACGGGGTTGACGTCGGCGCTGGCCCGGTTGCGGAACCGGCCGCCGATCACCGAGGCGACCGGGCCGCAGGCCGCGGGGTCGCGGGTGAGGTCGTCCCAGGTGACGTGGACGCCGTTGAACTGGGGTCCGGTGGCGGCGCGGGCGCGCGCGTGGACGCGTCGCAGCAGCTCCAGCTCGTGCCTGCCGGGCGTGTGACCGGTGACGATGACGAAGTCGACGTCGCTGGTGTGGGGGCGGAAGTCGCCGAGGGCGACCGAACCGGTCAGGTAGAGGCCTTCGACCAGGCCGGGGGCCTCCTGGTCGGCGTGCGCGAGAAAGGTCTGGGCCAGCGTCTGCACCCGAGGGTGGACGGCCATGCTCACTCCAGTCTGGATGGTTCGGTGCGGATCTGGGGGCGCGGCCCGTCCGGAGGTGGGGAGTCCGGTCGTGCGGCGGCCCGGAGCGTTCCCGCGGCGGGTGCCGCCTGCGGGTACGCGCTCCATCTGTACCAAGTGTGAGCGGGCCGAGGGGGTCATGGCAAGTGATCACGCCGGACCCGCATCCTGTCCCCCCACGTCAGGTGGTGTGCGGCTATGGCAGCTTGGGGGAGTGCGCACCCTTGACAGCAAGGGGCGTGATGTGCAAGGGGATCCTCGCGCGCGTGCGGGGCGGTCCGGGACGGCCGGAACGGAACGGTGTCGCACCGGGCCGGGACGGGCACCCGCCGGGGACAGGACAACGGCCGCCGGGGGCCGGGCGGCGGTCGGGCAGCGGCCGGACGGTGGTCGGAAACGGCACGCTCCGAGGAGAAGCGAAAATCCGCGTCCTCTCAGGCAGGGCGGCTGCCGCACATTCCGCAGCACGTGCATCCGCACCTGGCGAATGCATGAGAAAAACTTTGCTGGGTATTTCTCTAGAGAGGTTCGGGCGAAAGCGGATATTCGTCCGCCGAAGAATGGGGTGTGGCGTCCGCCATGTCCCGCCGGGGGCAGGTGCCGGGGCGAGGAGGGAGGGGCGGATCGTCGGGGCAGGTGGGGGATGTCGACCCTCTCGGAGCCAAGGATAGTCCCCTTCGTCCTCCGGTGCCCGTGAGTCGTACGCCACTCCCCCCGGAAGTGGACACGACCCGTTTTTTAGGCGATTGTTATGGTTCACGGAGACTCTCGGTGGTCATAACCACCACAGCCATTGTTCGCTTTTTTCCTCCGCGTAACACGGCAGAACCCCCGTGAAACTGAGCCGCTTTACGCTCGGCGGGCAAGGGCAGTTCTCCCCCCAGATGTACCGAAGGAGCCGTGCATGGTCCCGACGATGGTCCTCGTAGCCGACGACTCACGTGACACCCACCGCCGGGAAGCCCTGTGGGGCCTGGCCGAGGCTGTGGCCAGCAGGGGAGAGGTGCCGGTGACCCCGGCCTTCGGCAGCCCCGACGACGTCGCCGCCACCGTCCACTCCGTCCGGGGGCCCAAGGTGGTCGTCCCCGCGTTCGTCGCGGGCGGCGACGTCGCCAGCGCCCACCTGCTCTCCCGGCTCGACCTCGGCCGTATGCGCGACTCCTGCCAGACCCCGCCCCTGGGCGCGGTCCCGTCCATCGTCGCCGACCTCGCCGGGCGGCTGACCGACTCCGGCTGGGGTTCGTCCGACGGCGTGGTCCTGGCCGCCGACGGCACCACCGGCACCGAGGAGCGCCAGGTCGTCATGGACGTGGCGCGCATGCTCAGCCGCCGCCTCGACTCCCCGGTCCAGGTGGGCTACCTGCGCACCTGGGCGCCGTCGGTGCTGGACGCCGTCGACCGGCTGCGCCGCCACGGCCAGGACAACGTCGCCGTCGCCGCGTGGAGGCTCGTCGACGGACCCGACTTCGACCTGCTGCGGGGCCTGGACGTCACCGCGATCACCGAGCCCCTGTGGCCCTCCGAACTGGTCGTGGACACCCTCCTCGCCCAGCACCGGGCGGCCAAGGGGCGCCTGGCCTGAAGCCGAGGGCCCCGACGGGCCGACACCGAAGGTGACACCGCCGACCGTGCGGGTGATCGGAGGAGTTCGGGGCGCCGCGGTGCCGTTACCGGGAGCGCGCCGGTGGGTATGGGGCAAGCGGGCGGGAACTCCCCGCACCCACAAACGCGGTACCCGTACCGCGCCTCCTCCCGTACGGCGCGGCAGCGACCGGACGCGGCTCCTCCGGCGGCCCCTGCTCCCCCCGTCGGCGCGGGGGATCCCCCGCGACCGGTCCGGGGCCCGAACAGCGCCAGTGCCCGCGGACCGTGCGGTCCGCGGCTCCGCCGACCCGTGAGGGGTCCGACCCGCCATCGACGCGAGCGAACCTAAGGTGGATGTATGAACGACGTCACAGCGCAGTTCGTCGATGACCGGCAGCGTCGGCGTCTGGAACGGCGCTTCGGCAGCCACGTCGGCGAGTGGCTGACCGAACTCCCGGGGATCGTCGCCGACATCGCCTCCGGGTGGGGGCTGACCGTCGAGGGGCCGGCCCCCCACGGCCGGACCTCCGTCGTCGTCTGCGTCGTGCGCCCGGACGGTGACCGCGCGGTCCTCAAGCTCTCCCCGGACACCGGCCTGGCCGCGTCCGAGGCGCGTGTGCTGCGGATGTGGGAGGCCTCCGGGCGTGTGCCCCGCGTGTGGGAGGTCGACGACGCGCGGGGGGCCATCCTCATGGAGTGGATCGATGGCGACACCGTCGTGGAGGGCGGGCGGGTACCGCCGATGGAGACCGTCGGCGCGCTCATCTCCCAGCTGCACTCGGTCGAGGTGCCCCGGCGGGAACTCCTCGAACTGCGTCCGCTGACCTCGCGGGTGCAGTTCATCTTCGACCTGTGGAACCGGGAGCGCGCCGAGGGGCCCGCCGCCGAGGTGGTGTCCGCGTCCGCCATGCACCAGGGGTTCTGCCGGGCCCGCGACCTGGCCAACGGCACGGTGGACATCGTGCCCGTCCACGGCGACCTGCACCCGGGCAACGTCATCGACGGCGGTCGGCGCGGCCTGGTGGCCGTCGACCCGCGCGCCTGCCTGGGCGACGCGGCGGTCGACGCCGTGGACTGGGCCCTGTGGAAGGCCACCAGCCTGCCCGAGGTGGTGCAGCGCGTGGACGCGCTCTCCGGTGTCCTCGGCGTGGACGGCGACCGGATGATGGCGTGGGCGCGCGCGTTCGCGCCCTGCCTGGCGGTGGCCAAGGCCAACCGCGGCCACGGCGGCACCGACGAGTTCGACATGCTCATCGAGCTCTCGGAGGGGGAGGCCTTCGTCCTGTGACCCGCGCCGGTCACCTGTGCCGATGACCTCCGCCCCGGCCGCCGCCGGTCCGGACCCGTGCCGGGGCGGCCCGGACGCCCGGACCGTCCCGGCACGGGTCGACGGGTTCAGTCCCCGGGCTGCGCCGAGCCGACCCTCTCGAAGCGGTAGCCCCGGCCCGCCTCGGTGATCAGGTACCGCGGGCACGCCGGGTCGGGCTCCAGCTTGCGGCGCAGCTGCGCCATGTACACCCGCAGGTAGTTGGTCTCGCTCTGGTAGGCCGGACCCCACACGTCGTGCAGCAGCTGGCGCTGGCTGACCAGCTGGCCCGCGTGCCGGGCCAGGATCTCCAGGATGTGCCACTCCGTCGGGGTGAGCCGGACCTCCTCACCCTCCCGCAGCACCCGCTTGGCGCCCAGGTCCACGGTGAAGGAGGGCGTGCGCACCACCGGGGCCTCGTCGACGCGCACCGACCGCCGCTCCGCCGCGCGCATGCGGGCCAGCAGCTCGTCCATCCCGAACGGCTTGGTGACGTAGTCGTCGGCGCCCGAGTCCAGGCAGCGCACCTTCTCCCCGGCCGAGTGCCGTGCCGACAGCACGATGATCGGCACCTGCGACCACCCGCGCAGCCGCTGTATGACCTCCATGCCCTCCATGTCGGGCAGCCCCAGGTCGAGCAGGACCACGTCGGGGTGGTTGTCCGCGGCCAGCCGCAGCGCGGACGCCCCGTCGGCCGCGGTGTCCACGTCGTGCCCGCGCGCCCGCAGGTTGATCCGCATCGCCCGGATGATCTGCATGTCGTCGTCAACGACCAGGACCCGCATCGGTCCCCTTCCCGTCTCCGGCGTCCGTCTCGCTCTTCTCCACAGCACGGAGCGTGAAGACCATGGTCAGACCGCCCCCGGGGGTGTCCTCGGGGTCGAGTCTGCCGTGCATCGCCTCAACGAAACCACGCGCGACCGCCAGCCCCAGCCCGACCCCCGTGCCCTGGGGGGCGTCGCCCAGGCGCTGGAAGGCCTCGAACATGCGCTGTTTGCCCTCGTCGGAGACTCCGGGCCCGCGGTCCACCACGCGCAGCTGGACGCTGCCGCCGTGCGCGCTCGCCGAGACCAGCACCGGCAGGCGCGGGTCCGGGTTGTACCGGACCGCGTTGGAGATCACGTTGGCCACCGCCCGCTCCAGCAGCCCGGCGTCGACACGGACGCGGGGGAGGCGGTCGGGCACGTCCACCACGACCGCCTCGTGCGGCAGACCCAGCAGGGTGACGGGCACGACCTCCTCCAGGCCCACCGCGCGCAGCTTGGGGCGCACGTTGTCGGTGTGCACCCGGCTCATGTCCAGCAGGTTGTCGATCAGCCGGTTGAGCCGGTCGGTGGACTCCTCCACCGTCTCCAGCAGGTCCTCGCGGTCCTCCTCGGTGAGGGTGATGTCGGTGGCGCGCAGGCTCGACAGGCTCGCCTTGATCGAGGTCAGCGGGGTGCGCAGGTCGTGCGAGACCGCGGCCAGCAGCGCCGTGCGGATGCGGTTGCCCGCCACCTGGCCGCGCGCCTCGGCCGCGTCCCACTCCAGCCTCTGGTGCTCCAGGGCGATGCCGATGTGCGCGGCGAAGGCCCGCAGCACGCCCCGGTCGGCGGCGGGCAGCACCCGGCCGCGCAGCGCCAGCGCCAGGTTGTCGGAGATCGAGACCAGGACGTCCGACTCCTCGGGGGACTCGCACGCCGGGGCGCCGACGCTGTGCGCCGCCCTCCAGCGCTCGTCGTCCAGCCGCTCCAGCAGGGTCGCCGACCGCTGTCCGAAGGTCTCCCGGATCCGCCGCAGCAGCGCCTGGAGGGGCTCCTTGCCCGCCAGGACGCTGCTGGCCAGCAGCGTCACCGCGTCCGCCTCGGCCCGGGCGCGCGCGGCCTGGGCCGACCGGCGCGCCGCCATCTCCACCACGATCGCCACCAGTGCTCCCACCAGGGCGAACGCGGTCAGCGCCAGTATGTTGTCCAGCGACACCGGCGGCCGCCCGTGCAGCGGGGACAGCAGCACGGTGAGCAGCACCGCGCTCCACAGCGCCGACACCAGGGCGGGGCGCAGGCCGCCCACCGCCGCGGTGGCCACGGTGGCCAGCAGCAGGAGCATCGCGTCCGAGGCCGCTCCCACGTCCTCGAACAGGGGCAGCGCCATCAACAACGACAGCAGGGTGGGCGCCAGCAGCGCCAGCGACCAGCCGGTCACCCGGCGGTGTTCGCCCAGCCCCCGGCCGGGCGGCGGCAGCGGCCACCGCCCGCTGCCCACCCGCTCGTGGGTGACGATGTGCACGTCGATGTCCCCGGAGTCGCGCGCCACGATCGCCCCGACCCCGGGGCCGAACACGTACTGCCAGGTGCGGCGGCGCGAGGACCCCAGCACGATCTGGGTGGCCTGCACTCCCCGCGCGAACTCCAGCAGCCCGGTCGGCACGTCGTTGCCGACCACCTGGTGGTAGGTGCCGCCCAGCTCCACGAGCAGCCTGCGCTGCCGCAGCAGGTCGTCGGTGGGCGCCTGCGCCATGCCGTTGGGCGGCACCACGTGCACCGCCAGCAGGTGGCTGGGCTGGGGGTGCCCGCCCCGGGAGCGGGCGGCCACGCGGGCGGCCCGCCGGATCAGCGTCTCACCCTCGGGGCCGCCGGTGAGCGCCACCACGACCCGTTCCCGGGCCTCCCAGGTCCGCCGGATCTCGTGCTCTCCGCGGTAGCGGGCCAGGCTCTCCTCCACCCGGTCGGCGGTCCACAGCAGCGCCAGCTCGCGCAGCGCCGCCAGATTGCCCTCCCGGTAGTAGTCGGCCAGGGCCGCGTCCACGCTCTCGGCCGGGTGGATGTCGCCGCGCGCCATCCTGCGGCGCAGCTCCTGGGGGGTGACGTCCACGAGTTCGACCTCCGCGGCACGGCGCACCACGTGGTCGGGGACGGTCTGCCGGGGGCGCGCGCCGGTGATCTGGTGGACCACGTCGTTGAGGGACTCCAGGTGGTGGATGCCCACGGTGGACAGGACGTCGACGCCCGCCTCCAGCAGCTCCTCCACGTCCTGCCAGCGGGTGGCGTTGGGCGAGCCGGGCGGGTTGGCGCGGGCGAGGTCGTCGACCAGCGCCGTCGCCGGGGCGCGCGCGATCACGGTCGCGGTGTCCACGGAGCCGGACGGCAGCGGTGGAACCCGCTCCAGCCCCTCCAGGAGCGCGGAGGTCCGTGCGCGGCGGTGGGTGTGGGCGGCCGCGACCACGACGTCGGTGCCGCGTTCGGCCCGGCTGCGGGCCTCGGCCAGGGCGTTGTGCGTGGTGCCGACGCCGGGGGCCGATCCCAGGTAGATACGGAGCTTTCCTCGTGCCACGGCATCCATTGTCGGGGCAGCGGAGGGCCGCCGCGGCCGGTTCGGGACACGGCGCGGGCCGGTTGCGGCCTCGGGTATGACGCGACGGCTCCGGTTGGGAATACTTGGGGTGACATACCGACGCACACGCCCGGGCCTCCCACACGGGACGGGGCGGTGCCCGGCCGCCGCGCGCGGCCGACGAGCATTGGTGAGGAGGCGCGGCGTCCGTCCGCCGGACGGGTCGACGCCGCAGAGCCGATGACCTATCCCCCGAACGACGGTTCGTTCCCCGGTCCCCCCGGCGGGCAGCCCTTCCCCGGCCAGCCGGGACAGCCCCATCCGGGATCACAGCCCCATCCGGGCCTCCCCGGACAGCCGCGTCCCGGACCGCAGGCCCCGGGGGGCTTCCCCGGGCAGCCGGGGCAGCCGCCGGGCGGTCGGCAACCCTTCCCGCCCGACCACTCCCACGCCCCGCCCGCCCAGCCCGGGTACGGCGCGCCCGGGGGCACGCCGCCCCAGCGGCCGCCCGTTCCCGGCCACCCGGCACAGCCCGGTCCGCCCCGGCGCCCCCGCAGGGGCCTGCTCATCGGCGGCGCCGCCGCGGCGGTCCTGCTGGCGGTCTCCCTCGGCGTCGTGGTGTGGAACATCGCCGACGACCGCCCCTACGCCGAACTGCCCAGTTGTGGACGGCTGCTGCCCGCCGAGGTGGTGGACACCGTGCCCGGCACCGACAGCCCCCGCGCCGAGGGCGAGTTCACCTCCGTCGAGGACGACGAGACGGGGCACCTGGCCGAGGGGGGCATGCTCGGCTACCTCAGCTGCAGCGTCGGGAACGTCGAGGCCTACCCCGTGCACGTCATCGTCTCCCTCTTCGAGTACGAGGACGGCGGGGAGGTCGTCGAGGAGCTCCACGGGGAGTTGGAGGACGAACTCCGGGACCGTGAGGAGGGACACCACGAGGAGGAGCGGGACGAGGGGACGGCGGTCCTGGACTGGCGCCCCGTGTCCGCGGGCGACAACGGGTACGCGGTCCTCTTCGAGAGCGACGGGTACACCGACGGCAGCGCCTACGGTGCGGTGTTCTTCGCCACCGTCAACGTGACGGTCTCGGTCTCCTACACGGTCGGGGACGACGGCGTCGGCGAGGCCGAGGCACTGGGATTCCTCGCCGACTTCGCCGGACGGGTGGAGCGCCAGCTCTCCCGCGAGAGCGAACGGGCCTGACGTCCGCCCGGGGACGGGCCACCGGCCCCGGGCCCGGCCGGACGGCGCTCCACGGGGACCTGACCGGACGGCGCCCTACGGGGCGGGGATGAGCTTGCCCGGGTTCAGGACGCCCCCCGGGTCCAGCGCGGCCTTGACCGCGCGCAGCACCTCCCCGCCCAGGGGGCCGATCTCCGCCGCCATCCACGGCAGGTGGTCGGTCCCCACCGCGTGGTGGTGGGTGATCGTCCCGCCGTTGGCCGCGATCGCCTCCGATGCGGCCCGTTTGGCCCGGCTCCAGCGCTCCAGAGGCGCAGCCCCGGCCGCCGTCACCACCGTGAAGTACAGCGAGGCTCCCGTGGGGTAGGTGTGCGACACGTGGCACATCACCACGGCGCCGCCCTCCCCGTCGTCCAGCGCCCCGGTGAGCGCGGCGGAGACCGCCGTGTACAGCGGGAGCAGACCGCTCCAGGGGGCCGCGGTCTCCAGGGTCTCGGCCAGGACCCCGGCCGACAGCAGGGAGTCGCGCAGGTAGGGCGCCGAGAACCGGTTGTCCCGCCAGTGCGCCACCGGTTCGGGGCCCAGCGGGGTGCCGCCCGCCCCGGCCATGGCCTCACGCGCCGCGGCCGCGCGCACGTCCACCTCGGCGCAGGTGCCCTCGAAGCCCAGGACCGCCTGGCAGCCGGGCAGGGCCTCGCGCCCTGCCATGGCCGCTCCCACGAAGGTCTCCGCCTCGTCCAGGACCCGCGCCATGGTCGGCCGGATCCCGGACTGGGCCAGGGTCCGCAGCGCGTCCACCCCCGCCGCGAAGTCGGGGAAGGACCAGGCCTCGTCCAGCACGCGCTCGGGGCGGCGGCGGATCCGCAGGCCCACCTCGGTGATCACGCCCAGCGTCCCCTCCGAGCCCAGCAGCAGGCGGCCCAGGTCCGGCCCGGCCGCCGAGGCGGGCGGGCCGCCCGTGTCCAGGGTGCCGCGCGGGGTGGCCGCGCGCAGCGAGACCACCATGTCCTCGAAGCGGCCGTACCCGGAGGAGGCCTGCCCGCTGGAACGGGTTGCCGCGTAACCGCCGACGCTCGCGTACTCGTAGCTCTGCGGCAGGTGCCCGAGCGTGCACCCGTGCTCGGCCAGCAGCGCCTCGGCGCGCGGGGTGCGCACGCCCGCGCCCAGGACGGCGGTCATGGAGGCGGTGTCCACCGACACCAGCCGGTCCAGACGGCGCAGGTCCAGGCAGACCACGGCGCGCAGGCCGCCGCGCAGGGGCGCGACCCCGCCCACCACGCTGGTGCCTCCGCCGAAGGGCACCACGGCCACGCGCTCGGCCGAGCACACCTCCAGGACGCGCTGCACCTGGCCGTGGTCGGCGGGGTACAGGACGGCGTCCGGAGCGGGGTCGGCCCTGCCCGCGCGGCGCAGCAGCAGGTCGGGGGTGCTCTTGCCGCCGCTGTGGCGCAGCCGGGCGGCGTCCCCGTCGTCCACGTGGCCGGTCCCGACCACACCGGAGAGCAGTCCGCGCAGCCGCTCGTCCAGCCGTGAGGGGGCCAGCTCCACCCGCTCCTCGGGGACCGGCGGCAGATCCGCGAGCGGGGCCCGCAGCACCTGGGAGACCAGGTCGCGCAGGCCGGGGTCCAGCTCGCGCGCCCGGGCGGGGTCGCCCCACGCGAACCAGCTCATCTCGGGGGCGGTCCCGGGGGCAGTGTCGTCAGTCATGCTCTACAGTTTTACACATGGCGTCAATACGTAACGTTGAAGACCGCATCCTGGACGCGGCCCGCGCCTGCGTCGAGGCCTTCGGGGTGCGCCGCACCACCCTGACCGACGTGGCGCGCCGCGCCGGGGTCAGCCGGCCCACCGTGTACCGGCGCTGGCCCGACGCGACCGCGCTCGTCGCCGACCTGCTCACGCGGGAACTGCGGCGGATCCTCGCGGAGGAGGGGGACGGCTCCGGCGGCGGGCCCGCGGAGGAGAACGTGCGCGCCCGGCTGGTCCGGCACGCGGCCGGGGTCGCCCGCGCGCTGCTCGCCCACCCGCTGTTCGTCCGGATCGTGGACACCGAGCCCGAACTCCTGGCGACCTACACGTTCCAGCGGCTGGGCACCAGCCACCGCGCGGCCCTCGAACTGGTGGAGCCGGTCGTGGCCGAGGGCCAGCGCGACGGGTCGGTGCGCGCGGGCGACCCCGCGGTGCTGGCCCGCCTCGTGCTGGTCACGGTCCAGGGCACGGTCACCTCCCGCCGACTGTTCGCCGACGTCACCGACGAGTCCGGCCTCGTCGACGAGCTCGCCGCCCTCCTGGACGGCTACCTCCGCCCGCCGAACCAGGAGAACCCATGAGCCCCGCGGTCCACACGTCCTCCTCCCTCAACACCGCCCGGCGCGCGGCGGACCTCGCCGCGCTGGAGCACGACCCCCGGATCGACCTCCTGGTCGTCGGCGGGGGAGTGACGGGCGCCGGCGTCGCGCTCGACGCCGCCTCGCGCGGCCTGTCCACCGTCCTGGTCGAACGCCACGACCTGGCCTTCGGCACCAGCCGCTGGAGCTCCAAGCTGGTCCACGGCGGCCTGCGCTACCTGGCCAGGGGACAGGTCGCCATCGCCTACGAGAGCGCCCGCGAGCGCGACGTCCTCATGCGGGTCACCGCGCCCCACCTGGTGCGGCCCCTGCCCATGGTCGTCCCGGTCCACCGGGGGACCGGGCTGTCGCACGCCCTGCTCGTCCGCGCCGGGGCGGGGATGGGCGACCTGCTGCGGGTCGTGGCCGGGACCCCCGGCGGGGTGCTGCCCCGGCCCCGCGTGGTCGGCCCGCGCCAGACCCTGCGCCTGGTCCCCGGCGTCGCGCGGCGGGGGCTGCTCGGCGGCGTCGTGACCTTCGACGGCCAGCTCGTGGACGACGCCCGCCTCGTGGTCGCCCTGGCGCGCACCGCCGCCCGCGAGGGCGCCCGGGTCCTCACCCGCTGCTCGGCCGAGAGCCTGGCCGCCGACGGCGCCGTGCTGCGCGACGGGGTGACGGGCCGGATCGTCCCCGTGCGCCCGCGCGCGGTCGTCAACGCCACCGGCGTCCACGCCGGCCGGCTCGACCCCCACGTGCGGCTGAGCCCCAGCCGGGGGAGCCACCTGGTGCTCGACGGCGCCTCCCTGGGCCGGCCCCGGGCCGCGCTCACCGTGCCGGTCGACGGCAGCGCCAGCCGCTTCGTGTTCGCCCTGCCCCAGCCGGACGGCCGGGTCCTGGCCGGGCTCACCGACGAGCCCGCGGAGGGCCCCGTCCCGGACGTGCCCGAGGTGCCCGACGGCGATGTGGACTTCCTGCTGGACCAGTTCAACCGGGCCCTGGAGACCCGCCTGGACCGCGGCGACGTCCTCGGCGCCTTCGCCGGTCTGCGCCCGCTGGTGCGCGGGGCCGGGGACAGCGCCGGCCTGTCCCGCGAGCACTCCGTCACGGTCGCCCCGAACGGCACCGTCACCGTGGTCGGTGGCAAGCTCACCACCTACCGCGCCATGGCCGAGCAGGCCGTCGACACCGCGGTGCGCTCCCGCGGGCTGTCCGCGAGCCCCTGCCGGACCCGCACGCTGCCCCTGGTCGGCGCCGCCCCGCACGAGGAGCTCGACGCCGTGGCCGCCCCGCGCCGCCTGGTGGCCAGGTACGGCACCGAGGCGGTCGACGTGCTGGCCGAGGCCGACGCCGACCCGGCGCTGCTCACTCCCCTCGTCCGCGGGGTCACCGGGGCCGAGCTCCGGTTCGGGGTGCGCCACGAGGGGGCCATGGACGCCGCTGACCTGCTGGACCGCCGCACCCGGGTCGGGCTCGTACCCGCCGAGCGGTCCGTGGCCGAGGCCGCCGCCGAGGCGGCGCTCGGGGCCGTGGGCTGAGCGGCGGGCGGGGCTGGGGGAGGCGGACCGGGGAACGCGCGGGATTTCGGGGACTCACCACACCCGCATCCCCTGTCCCACAGGGGTCTGATCGCGTAAGGTCGTAGCCGTTCCCGCCGCCCCTCCCCCGAAGGCGGTCCCAGGACGCTCCCGCAGCCGCCCCCTCCCACGGTTCGCCTGCCCACTGAGCCGCCCCGCCGAAGGAGTCCTCCCATGCCCACGCTCGTCTCCGTGCCGGCTCTGGCCAAGGCCGAGGACACCGTCCTCACGGATGTCCCGGACGAGTACCGGCACTACTTCAACGGACGGCCGCCGGTCCCCTTCACCAAACGCCACTGGGAGTTCCCCGGAGAGCCCGCGGGCGTGCCGCTGGCCCGCGCCTTCCTGGACACCTGCGCGGCCACCAGGGACAGCGACTACCGGTACGTCTTCTCGCTGCTGGGTACCGAGCTGGCGACCAACGCCATCCGGCACAGCCGCTCCGGCGAGGAGGGACAGACCTTCGTACTGCGGGTGACCCGGGCGCCCAACGGGCTCACGCTGGTCTGCCGGGACAACGGCAGGCCCACGCGCTCCCAGCCCGGAGAGGACGGCCCGCTGAGCGCCGGACCACTGGAGGGCGACCGGCTCACCGCGGAGAACGGCCGGGGCCTGGCCCTGGTCGACAGCTTCGCCACCGCCTGGGGCGACAACGGCCACCCCAGCATCCGCAAGGTGTGGTTCCACCTGGCCTACGACCTCACCGGCAGTTCCTGGCCCGCCGCCTGAACCCTGCCGGGAGGGGGCCGGGGAGCTCCGGGTGGCGCGCGCGGGTGACTGAGCCCTGCCGGGGACGGGGCGGGAGAGACCCGGACCGGGCGCCCGCTCTTGCCACCCGGGCGGGGGCGTGCCAGCATACTGGCCAGTAGTCACATGTGGCGCGGATCACGGGACGGCGCGATCCCCGATCCGCACGGGCCGGCGGGCCCGTGACACCGCACGCGGCGCCCCAGGCCGGCACCCTCACCTCCGCGGTCCGCGACGGCCGGCCAACTCCCCCCGACCGCCGAACCGCGCCCCCGCGCGGCCCGCCCCGAGGTGTCCGCCCATGGATTCCACCATCGCCACGATCGCGCTCCCGGCGGCACTCGCCGTCATCATGCTCGGCCTCGGCCTGAGCCTGACCGCCGGGGACTTCGTCCGGCTGACCAGGATGCCCGGCACGGTCGCGCTCGTCCTGGGCTGCCAGATCCTCGTCCTGCCCCTGGTCTGCCTCGTCCTCGTCCTGCTCTTCGACCCGCCGCCCGCCCTGGCGGTCGGCATGATGCTGCTCGCCGCCTCGCCCGGCGGCACCACCGCCAGCCTGTACAGCTACCTGTTCCGCGGCAACGTCGCGCTCAACATCTCCCTGACGGCGCTCAACTCCCTCACCGCCATGGTGACCCTGCCGCTGATCACCAACCTGGCGATCGCCTACTTCATGGGCGACGGCGACACCCTCGGACTCCAGGTCGGCAAGGTCCTCCAGGTGTTCGCGGTCATCCTGGTCCCCGTCGCGGTCGGCATGCTCGTCAGGGCCCGGGCGGAGGCCTTCGCCCGGCGCATGGAGAGGCCGGTCAAGACCGCCTCCGTCGCGGTGCTGTTCGGCGTCATCGCCGTCGCGCTCTACCAGGAACTCGACAACATCGGCGACTACATCGTGTCCGTGGGACTGATGGTGCTGCTGTTCAATATCGCCAGCCTCACCATCGGCTACTGGGCACCGCGTGTCCTGGGCACCGGCCGCCCCGAGGCGATCGCCTCCTGCATGGAGATCGGCCTGCACAACACCACGCTGTCCCTGGCCATCGCGCTCAGCCCGGCCCTGCTCGGCAGCACCGAGATGGCCGTCCCGTCGGCGGTGTACGGCGTGCTGATGTTCTTCACCGCGGCCGCCACCGGCCTGCTGATCACCCGCAGGGGTGCCGGTGAGGAGGCCCCGGCGCCCGGCCGCTGACCCGCTCCCCGCCGGGTGCCGCCCCGCCGGAACCGGTCGGGGCCGCTCACCTGCTGTCGAGGTAGGCGAGCACCGCGCGCACCCGGCGGTGCCCGCTGTCGGCGGGCGAGAGCCCCAGCTTCGCGAAGATGTTGCCGACGTGCTTGTGCACCGCGTTCTCGGTGACCACGATCCGCTCGGCGATCTCCCCGTTGTCGAGCCCCTCCGCCATCAGCGCCAGGACCTCGTTCTCACGCCGGGTGAGCGACTCCAGGGGGTCGCGGGCCCGGCGGGCCAGCAACTGCTGCACCACCGCCGGATCCATCACCGTGCCGCCCCCGGCCACCCGCCGCAGCGCGTCCACGAACTCGCTCACCCGACCCACCCGGTCCTTGAGCAGGTAGCCCACGCCGCCGCGGCCGTCGGCCAGCAGCTCCCCGGCGTAGTCCCTCTCCACGTACTGCGAGAGCACCAGCACCGGCAGCGCCTCGTGCCTGCGGCGGGCCCCGATCGCCGCGTGGATGCCCTCGTCGCGGAAGTTCGGCGGCAGCCGCACGTCCACGATGGCCAGGTCGGGCCGGTGACGGTCGACGGCGTCGGCGAAGGCCGCCGCGTCCGCGGCCACCTCGGCCACCTCGAAACCCCTGGTGGAGAGCAGCAGCTCCAGTCCCGCCGACAGCAGCACGTTGTCCTCGGCGATCACGATCCGCACGGCATCTCCACGTCGATCACGGTCGGCCCGCCCGCCGGGCTGTCCACGCGTACCGTACCGTCCAGGGCGGCCACCCGGCGGCGCAGGCCCCGCACCCCGCTGCCGCGCTCCTCGTCCACCCCGCCTGATCCGTCGTCGCGCACCGTCACCCGCAGCACGCCGTCCGCCCGCTCCAGGCGCACGGAGATCTCCTCGGCCCCGCTGTGCTTGACCGCGTTGGTGACCGACTCGGTGACCACGAAGTAGGCCGCGGTCTCCGCCGCCACCGGCAGCGTGCCCAGCTCGCCCACGTCCAGGCGGGTGGGAACGGTGGTGCGGGCGGCCAGCGCGGTCAGCGCCCCGGCCAGGCCCCGGTCGGCGAGGATCGGCGGGTAGATGCCCTGGATCACCTCGCGCAGCTCGGCCATCGCCTCCTCGGCGCCCTCGTGGGCGTTCCTGAGCAGCGCGGCCACGGCCGGGTCCTCCACCGCCTCCCGCGCCACACCCACCTGCATCGCGATCGCCACCAGCCGTGCCTGGGTGCCGTCGTGCAGGTCGCGCTCGATCCGGCGCAGCTCCGCGCCGTGCGCGTCCACCACGTCGGCGCGCGTGCGGCTCAGCTCGTCCACCCGGGCCGCCAGCAGTTCCGCCTCGGTGGGGGCCAGCAGTGCCAGGGTCATGCGGGCGTGGGCCCGGGCCGCCGGACCGGCCGCGCCCAGGCCCAGCGCGCACCCGACCACCGCGTACCCGACCCCGGTGGCCAGCGCCGTGCCCCAGTCCAGTACCGGAAGCCACAGGAGCTGCAGCGGCTCCGTCTCGGGGATCGCCCACCAGAACAGGTACTGCGGCGCGCTCAGCGGCATCGCGAGTGCCAGCAGCCCCACGAGCCCCAGCACGGTGCTGGCCGGCGCGAACGCGGGCAACCACAGCAGGACGCGGCGGGTTGACGGCCGGCCCCACAGCTCCCGGAAGCCGGACGCCTCCCGCCCGCGGACGCGCGGGACCGGCACGCCCAGGAAGCGGGAGGCCCACCCCTGGTGCCAGGAGGCCCACCGGCCGAGGAGCCCCATCCAGCGCGGGAGCAGCACGAACCCCAGACCGCCGACCGGGATGGTCAGCGCCACGGCCAGGGTCAGCGGCAGCATCGCCAGCGTCACCAGTCCCGAGCCCAGGACCACCAGCAGGTACGTGCTGGCCCTCAGCGCCCGCCTCCAGACCACACCCATCCCCGCCGTCCCTTCCTCACGCCCGTCGACCAACGACAGTCTGGTCCATCGCGGACACCCCGGGCACTACAGCCAGCCACCGTCTTCCGAGGGCGAGAACCCGGGTGCGGGCGCCGGGCGCGGACTGTCGTGGACCGGGGGCACACTGGCGGCATGCACACGACCTCTCCCGTCCACCGCTCGCCCAGCTGGGAAGGGGCCGACCGACCGTTCCTGCCCCTGGCCGGAAGCGAACGCGAGATCCTCACCGCCTACCTCGACTGGCACCGGGCCACCTTCGCGGCCAAGTGCGCCGGGCTCACCCCGGAGCAGCTCTCCGCGAGATCGGTGGAGCCCTCGGACATGAGCCTGCACGGACTGGTCCGGCACCTTGCCGGGGTCGAGCGGTGGTGGCTGCGCATCCGGTTCGCGGGCGAGGAGCTGCCGCTGCTGCACTACTCCGACGACGATCCCCACCAGGACTTCGACGACGTGGCAGGCGACCCGGCCGAGGCCTTCGCTCTCTGGCGCGAGGAGACCGCCCGGGGGCGGGAGATCGCCGCCGCCTTCCCCCTGGACGCGATCGGCGGACCGGACCACGAGGAGCCCGTCCAGCTGCGGACCGTGCTGGTCAGGCTCATCGCCGAGTACGCGCGCCACAACGGCCACGCCGACCTGCTGCGCGAGCGCGTCGACGGCGCCACCGGGCACTGACATCGTGGGAGGGGAGCCCCCACCCGCCTCCGGGACGGAACACGACCGATGCCCGCGGCGACCGACTCCCCGCTGACCGGCGCGTCCGACCCCGTGCCGTCCCGCCACTGGACGGCGCTGGACGCCCAGGCCGGTCCCACGCGCCGCAGGTTCGCCGTCGACGCCGCCGTGGCCCTCCTCCACCTGCTGCTCTCCGGAGGCCTGCCCGCCCCGCACATCCTGGGCGCCGAACCGCTGGACCGGGTGCGCCCGGTCCTGTGCGCCGTGGTCGCGGCCGGGATCGTGCTGCGCTGGAGGTGGCCCGCCGCCTGACCAGGGGGAGGGGCCGGGGCGCCGCCGCGCGCGTCCCGGCTCAGTCCTGCGGCCCCTCCTCGTCGTCCTCGTCGCGGGTGAGGGTGTCCACGGCCACCGCCACGCCGATCACCAGGGCGGGGTCCCCGGCGAGGTCGGCGCGGTGGGTGTTCACGTCCACCGCGTAGGTGTCCAGGACGCGGAACCACTTGCGGGACACGTGCGCGACGGTGCCGTGCTCGTCGCTGATCACGTACTCCTTGCCGAGGAAGTCCCCGGTCACCTCCCAGTCCGGTGCGCCCTCCACCTCCACCACGAGCTTGTCGCGCAGCGGGTTGACCAGGCGCTTGCGCACGGTGGCGGTGGCACCGCCCTCCCGCTCGACCCTCATCTGGTCGCGCAGTCTGAACAGCTTCTTGCGGATGACGGCCAGGACGGTGCCGCCGGTGTCCTTGAGCTCGAAGGTCGTGCGCAGCCGCAGCGCCTTGCCGTCCACGAGGAAGACCTTCTCACCCGCCTCGTCGGTCACCCAGTAGTCGTCACCGATGTCGAAAACGCGTTCGCGTACCAGGAACTTCATCTGTTTGTTGGGCGTGGCCACCCCTTCCTTCGGGGCGGGGAGGACACGCCCTCTCCTTTCTGTGACTTTCTGTTGGATGCGCCTCACGCGGTCGCAGGGCGGTCGCTACGGTGTGTGCCATGACCAGGAAGAGCGTGAAGCGGGCGTTTCGGTACTGCTTCTATCCGATGGGTACCGCTTCTATCCGACCGATGCGCAGGCGGCTGAGCTGTCGCGCACGTTCGGGTGCGTGCGCCTGGTCTACAACAAAGCCTTGGCCGAACGCACCGCCGCCTGGAACACCGAACAGCGGCGGCTGTCCCACACCGACTCCTCCGCGGCGCTGACCGCGTGGAAGAGCACCGAGGAGCTGTCCTTCCTCACCGAGGTCTCCTCCGTCCCGCTCCAGCAGACGCTGCGCCACCTGCACACGGCCTTCCGCAACTTCTTCGACAAGCGTGCGCGGTATCCGCGGTTCGAGTCGAAGAAGACCTCGCGGGCCTCGGCGGAGTACACCCGGTCCGCGTTCCGCTACCGCGACGGGTAGCTGACCCCGGCCAAGATGGCCGAACCGTTGGACATCATGTGGTCGCGGCCCCTGCCCGAGGACGCCCGTCCTTCGACGGTGACGGTCTCGCGTGACGCGGCCGGGCGCTGGTTCGTCCCGCTGCTGTGCGAGGACAACGTCGAGCAGGCCCCGGCCGCCAACGGCGCGGTCGGCATCGACGCCGGAATCACCTCCGTGGTGACGTTGTCGACGGGGGAGGAGGTGGCCAACCCCCGCCACGAGCGACGCGACCGGGCCGGAGCGGCCAGGGCACAGCGGGCGCTGGCCCGTAAGGCCAAGGGCAGCGCGAACCGGGACAGGGCCCGCCGGAAGGTGGCGCGGGTGCACGCCCGCATCACCGACCGCGGGCGCGGCTTCCTGCACAAGCTCACCTCTCGACTCGTCCGCGAGAACCCGGTGGTCGTGATCGAGGATCTGACGGTGCGCAACCTGGTCCGAAACCGTCGGCTGTCCCGGGCGATCTCGGATGTGGCCTGGCGTGAGCTGCGGTCGGTGTTGGCCTGCAAGTGCGCCTGGTACGGACGCGGCCTGGTCGTGGTGGACCGGTTCTTCCCCTCCTCCAAGTCGTGCCCGACACCCGGGTGCGGGTACGTGCACGCTTCGTTGACGTTGAACGTACGGGAGTGGACCTGTCCCCAGTGCGACATCACTCATGACCGTGAGGTGAACGCGGCGCTCAACCTCCAAGCCGCCGGGCTGGCGGTGGTTGCCTGCGGAGCTGGTGTGAGACCTCAACGGGAGTCCTCCCGGACGGGGCGACCGGCGACGAAGCAGGAAGGCCACGGGGCGACCCGTGACGAGGCTGTGGCCTCGAACCACCGGTAGGTGGTTCCGGATCCTCCTGCCTTCAGACAGGAGAGGAAGTCCAGCCTCGAAGTTAGGGCACGCGCGCCCGCCGCACCAGAGGCCGTCCCCGCCTGTGGACAACGCCCGCCGGGCGGACACCGGCCGGGAGGCCGCCCGCGAAGCCCCGCGTCGGCACCGGCGCCGGACGGGGCCGTGCCCGCGAAAGTTCACCCGTTCCGGCACAACACGCGCCGGAGCGGGTACCTACGGCACATCCCGACCCGGAAAGGTCCCCATGACCTGGCACACCCGGCCCATGGCCGCGTTCGACACCGAGTCCACCGGCCTGGACCTGGCCAACGACCGGATCGTCACCGCCGCCCTGTGGCGCATCGACCCCGCGGCCCGCACCAAGGACGTCACCACCTGGCTCATCGACCCCGGGATCGACATCCCCCAGGAGGCCACCGACATCCACCACATCACCACCGAGCACGCCCGCTCCCACGGCCGCCCCGCCGCCGAGGCGGTGCCGGAGATCGGCGCCGCGCTGGAGAAGGCGGCGGCAGACGGACTGCCGGTGGTGGTCTACAACGCCCCCTACGACCTGGGACTGCTCACGTCCGAGACGCGGCGCCACGGCGCCGGGGCGCGCCTGGACGGGACGCTGCGCGTCCTGGACCCGCTGGTGATCGACAAGCGCTTCGACACCTTCCGGCGCGGCTCGCGCAAGCTGGTCGACGTGTGCGCCCACCACGGCGTGCGCCTGGACGCCGAGCAGGCGCACGGGGCCGCCGCGGACGCGCTGGCCGCCGCCCGGCTGGCCTGGAAGCTCGCCGCCACCCACCCCGAACTGGCGGCCATGGGCATCGACGACCTGCACGCCGCGCAGGTGGGATGGAAGGCCGAACAGGCCGCCAGCTTCCAGGACTACCTGCGGCGCAGGGACCCCGAGGCGGTCGTGGACGGCTCCTGGCCGCTGCCGGGCCGTGCCTGACCGGGTACTCCCCACCACGCCGGAACACCCGGACGGGCGATTGCCGGTGACCTGGATCACGTACGGCTGGAACGCGCGAGGGCGGGGACACCGAGTGCTCTCGGCGCCCCCGCCCTCGCGCGCTGCACGTCCTGTCCGCCGCGTGTCCGGGGAAGCCCGGGAAACCTGGCGTCAGGTGGCGGAAAACGAAGAACGCCGACCGTGTCGGTCGGCGTTGTTCCGGCTGGCCAGCTGGGCGATCCCGCTGGTCCGCTGTGGGTGCCCCCTGCAGGATTCGAACCTGCGCACCCGGCTCCGGAGGCCGATGCTCTATCCCCTGAGCTAAGGGGGCTGGCTTGCGTGAACAACTCTAGCAGGATCGCGCCGTCCTTCGTCCACCCGTTGCCGCCGCGCCCGGCCCGGCCCGGCGATCACCGCGATCCGGTGGTGCCGTGTCACCCGGCGGCGGTAGTGTCGCGCCCGTGAACGCCCTACCCACACGGGTTCTCGTCGTCGAGGACGACGACGTGATCCGCGAGCTCATCCGCCTGAACCTCGAACTGGAGGGGTTCGAGGTGTTCACCGCGGTGGACGGACAGGACTGCCTCGACCGCGCCGCGCACATCGACCCGCACGTGGTCACCATGGACGTCATGATGCCCCGTGTGGACGGGTGGACGGCCGTCGAGCGCCTGCGCGCCGACGCCCGCACCCGCGACCGCCCCATCATCATGGTCACCGCGCGCACCCAGGAGGCGGACCACCAGCGCGGCAGGCGCCTCGCTGTGGACGCCTACGTCACCAAGCCCTTCGACCCCGACGCGCTCATCGACATCATCCGGAGCCTGGTCGACAGGGGACGGGAATGACCCCCGGGCGCCTGGAGGCCGCCGTCCGTGAGGCCGCCGCGCGGGCCCTGGACCTGGACCCCGAAGCGATCCCCTTCGTGTGGCCCCGCAACGACCACGCGGACGGGGGCGCCGACGCCGCCACCGCCCTGCCGCCCCGCCTGTCGGGCGGCGCGGGCGGCCGTGAGCCCGAGCGCCGGGGGGACCGCCGCGCCGAGGTCCGCGACCGCGTCGCCGCCGAGCTCTCGGCCATGCGCGACGAGGGCCTGGTGGACTTCGACCGCGTCACCGGCGACGGCCGCGGCTTCCTCAACATCACCTTCACCGGACGCCAGCGCGGCGCCCTGTTCGCCGCGGCGGCCGACGGGCCCCGCTTCCTCACCGGCAGGGACTGGGACGGCGAGGGGGAGTGGCCCGCCTCCGCCCTGCACGAGGCCGGGCCGGTCGCCCAGGCCCGCAGGCTCGCCCGCGCCGACGCCCGCGCCCGCATCGCCCTGGCCGTCGGCCCCCAGACCCCTCCGCCCGCCCCAGGCGGGGCCTCCTGGCGCGACCCCTACCTCGACGGCGGACACCGGGAGCTGCTCACCCCCGCCGCGCGCGCCCTCGGCGCGGTCGGCGAGGACAGCGCACGCGTCGCCTTCTGCCGGTCGGTGCCCGAACGCCCACGCGGCGCCGAGACCACCGGACGCGACCTGCCGGTGCTGCCCTCCGCCGAGTACCCCGGGGCCTGGGCCCGCCTGACCGACGCCAACCCCGCCTTCCGGATGCGCTACGCCCACGCCCACGCGACCAGCCTCGTGCGCTGGAGCGCGGAGGGCGCACCGCCCCCCGCGGCCTGCCCCGACCGCACCGCCGCCGTGCGCGGCCTCCTCTTCGACGGCCCCAGCGTCCTGGACACGGCCGCCCGCCGAGAGGAACCCCATATCCTGGTCCGATACCTGGAGGCGCTGACCAGTGCCTACGATGAGTGGCGGACGTGTTCCGCCGCGGTCCCCGAAGCCACCGAGCGGACCGCCGCGGACCCGGCCCTGCCAGCAGCCGTCGCCGGGGTCCTCCACACCGGACTCCTCCTGCTCGGGGTGTCAGCGCCCACAAGGCTGTAGGCACCCGTGCCCCCGGTGGGCCGTACCCGTCCCTGGCGTTCCGATCGGTTCGGTGGACAATGGGGGTAGAAGGTACCGCCGACCCGCACAGCCGTACAGTCCCAGTCGAAAGCCCATCATGAGCCGCTACGCCCACCCCGCCGGTTCCCGCCACGCGGAGATCCTGCCGGAGGACAACCCGCCGCTGCCGCCCGAGGACCTCAACGCCCTCGACCCGCGCGTGTGGCCCGCCACCGCGCGCCGCGCGGACGGTGAACTCACCGTCGGCGGCGTCGGCGTGCGCGAACTCGCCGCCACCCACGGCACGCCACTCTTCGTCATGGACGAGGAGGACTTCCGCGGCCGCGCACGCGACTACCGCACCGCCTTCTCCGACGCCGACGTCTACTACGCGGGCAAGGCGCTGCTGACCAAGGCCGTCGCGCGCTGGGTGAACGAGGAGGGGCTCAAGCTCGACGTGTGCTCGGGCGGCGAACTCACCGTCGCCCTGGCCGCAGGGGTCCCCGCCGAGCGCATCGGCATGCACGGCAACAACAAGTCCGCCGCCGAGCTGCGCCGCGCCGTCGAGGCCGGGGTGGGCCGCGTCATCATCGACTCCCTCGACGAGATCGAGCGCCTCGGCGCGATCGCCGCCGAGCTCGGCGCCCGGCCCAGGGTCCTCATCCGCGTCACCACCGGCGTGGAGGCGCACACCCACGAGTTCGTCGCCACCGCCCACGACGACCAGAAGTTCGGCTTCGCGATGAGCACCGGCGCCGCCGCCGAGGCCGTCCGCCGCGTCCTGGCCGCCCCGCACCTGGAACTCGTCGGCCTGCACTCGCACATCGGCTCGCAGATCTTCGACACCTCCGGCTTCGAGGTCGCCGCCCGCCGCGTGACCCGGTTCCTCACCGGCGTCCACGAGGAACTGGGCGTCACCCTCGCCGAACTCGACCTCGGCGGCGGCCTGGGCATCGCCTACACCTCCGGCGACGACCCCCTGGACCCCAAGACCATCGCGGGGAGCCTCACCTCCATCGTGCGCCGCGAGTGCGAGGAGGCCGGACTGCCGGTGCCGCGCATCGCGGTCGAGCCCGGCCGCGCCATCGCGGGCCCGGCGGGGATCACCGTCTACGAGGTCGGTACGGTCAAGGACGTCGAGGGCATCCGCACCTACGTCAGCGTCGACGGCGGCATGAGCGACAACATCCGCACCGCCCTGTACGGCTCGGAGTACACCGGCCAGCTCGTCTCCCGGGAGAGCGACGCCGCACCCATGCTGTCCCGCCTGGTCGGCAAGCACTGCGAGAGCGGCGACATCATCGTCCACGACCTCTACCTGCCCGCCGACCTGCGCCCGGGCGACCTGGTGGCCGTCGCCGCCACCGGGGCCTACTGCTACTCCATGGCGAGCAACTACAACCACCTGCCCCGGCCGGCCATGGTCGCGGTCCGCGGCGGGAGCTCCCGCGTCATCGTGCGCAGGGAGAGCGAGGAGGACCTCCTCCGCCTCGACGTCGGCTGAACGGTCCCGACGGCGGCAGGACCGCCCCGAGACGAGGATTCACGAGAGAAGTGGGAGTCACGCCCAAATGGCGATGAAGGTGGCGCTGCTCGGATGCGGCGTGGTGGGATCGGAAGTCGTCCGCCTGGTCAACGAGCAGTCCGAGGAACTGGCCGCGAGGGTGGGCACGCCCATCGAGGTCGGGGGCATCGCGGTGCGCCGCCTGGGCCGCGACCGCGGCGTCGACCCGGCGCTGCTGACCACCGACGCCACGGCCCTGGCCACGCGTCCCGACATCGACCTCGTGGTGGAGGTCATCGGCGGCATCGAACCGGCCCGCTCCCTGATCCTCGCCGCGATCAAGGCGGGCAAGTCCGTGGTCACGGCGAACAAGGCCCTGCTCGCCGAGGACGGCCAGACCCTGCACGCCGCCGCCCGCGACGCCGGGGTGGACCTGTACTACGAGGCCTCCGTGGCGGGCGCGATCCCGCTGCTGCGGCCCCTGCGCGACTCGCTCGCGGGGGACAGGGTCAACCGCGTGCTGGGCATCGTCAACGGCACCACCAACTACATCCTCGACCGGATGGACTCCCAGGGGGCCGGGTTCACCGAGTCCCTGGAACAGGCGCAGGCCCTCGGGTACGCCGAGGCCGACCCCACCGCGGACGTCGAGGGCTTCGACGCGGCCGCCAAGGCCGCCATCCTGGCCCGGCTGGCCTTCCACACCCAGCGGGTGACCGCCGCCGACGTGCACCGCGAGGGCATCACCGCCGTGTCCGCGGGCGACATCGCCAGCGCCCGCGCGATGGGCTGCGTGGTCAAACTCCTGGCCATCTGCCAGCGCTCGCAGGACGGGGAGTCGGTGGGCGTGCGCGTCCACCCGGTGATGCTCCCGGTCGGGCACCCGCTGGCCAGTGTCAAGGAGGCCTACAACGCGGTGTTCGTGGAGGCCGAGTCCGCGGGGCGCCTGATGTTCTACGGGGCCGGGGCGGGGGGCACCCCCACCGCCAGCGCGGTCCTGGGCGACCTGGTCGCGGTGGCGCGCAACCGCCTCGCCGACACCTCGGTGGCCGAGGGCGGGCACGACACCGGACTGCCGGTGCACGACATGGGCAAGACCATCACCAGCTACCACGTGGCGCTGGACGTGGCGGACCGTCCCGGCGTGCTGTCCAAGGTCGCGGAGATCTTCGCCGACCACGGTGTGTCCATCAAGAACGTGCGCCAGGAGGGCAGCGGGGACGACGCCCAGCTGGTGCTGGTCAGCCACCCCGCCCCCGACGCCGCGCTCAGCGCCACGGTCGAGGACCTGCGCGTCCACGAGATGGTGCGCGAGGTGGCCAGCGTGATGCGCGTGGAGACCTTCGCGGACTGAGGGTCCGCGCGGCGCGGACGAGGCGCGGCGCGGACGACGAGAACCCCATGGTGGGCCGCACGGGATCCGTGCGGCCCGCGCCGCGCGACCCCGCATGTCCGTATGATGAGACACCCGACCGCGATTCGGGATAGTGCGGACGGGGTCATAGACTCGTAGCTGGTGGGGACCACGGACGCGCCACCGAGCCGTCCGGGCGCCCCGCCTCTTCCACCGCGCGTCAAGCGAAGCCGCATCCACCCGAAAGGGACAAGTCGTGAGCATGGCACGGGCGTGGCGAGGCATCGTCGAGGAGTACCGCGACCGCCTCCCCGTCAACGAGAGCACCCCCGTTGTCACCCTCCAGGAGGGCGGCACGCCCCTGCTGCCCGCCGCGCGCGTGTCCGAGCTCACGGGCTGCGAGGTCTTCCTCAAGGTGGAGGGGCTCAACCCCACCGGGTCCTTCAAGGACCGCGGCATGACCATGGCCATCACCAAGGCCGCCGAGGACGGCGCCAAGGCCGTCATCTGCGCCTCCACCGGCAACACCAGCGCCAGCGCCGCCGCCTACGCCATCCGCGCGGGCATGACCTGCGCCGTGCTGGTGCCCCAGGGCAAGATCGCCATGGGCAAGCTGGCCCAGGCCCTCGTCCACGGCGCCCGCCTGCTCCAGGTCGACGGCAACTTCGACGACTGCCTCGAACTGGCCCGCAAGCTCAGCGTGGACTACCCGGTCGCCCTGGTGAACTCGGTCAACCCCTACCGCCTCCAGGGACAGAAGACCGCCGCCTTCGAGATCGTCGACGCCCTCGGCGACGCCCCCGACGTCCACTGCATCCCCGTGGGCAACGCGGGCAACATCACCGCCTACTGGATGGGCTACACCGAGTACTCCAGGGACGGGATCTCCACCCGCAACCCGCGCATGCTCGGCTTCCAGGCCAGCGGCTCCGCGCCCATCGTCAACGGCGCGCCCGTCACCAGCCCGAGCACCATCGCCACCGCCATCCGCATCGGCAACCCGGCCTCCTGGAAGCTCGCCGAGCAGGCCCGCGACGAGTCCGGCGGCCTCATCGACAAGGTCACCGACCGCCAGATCATGGCCGCCTACAAACTCCTCGCCGCCGAGGAGGGCGTGTTCGTGGAGCTGGCCTCCGCCGCCAGCGTGGCCGGTCTGCTCCAGTCCGTGCAGGCGGGGCTGGTCGAGCCCGGCAGCCGCGTGGTGTGCACCGTGACCGGCAACGGCCTCAAGGACCCCGACTGGGCGCTGGCCGGAGCCTCCTCCGCCACCACCGTCCCGGTCGACGCCCTCGCCGCGGCCCGGGCCCTCGACCTGGCCTGAGCCCTCTCCCGGACCGCGTCGGCCCGCCGGGGCGGAGCGGAGCGGAGTCCCAGAGAAGACGTGTGGGGGCGCCGGCAGGGTGCTGCAAGACGAGTCGAGCCGCGAGCGAGGAACGAGCGACAGGCGTGGACGAGGATGAAGCCGCCTGCCTTCGGGGCGCCCGAACACGGGGCGAAGCGGAGCGGAGCCCCAGAGAAGAAACGAAAGAGCCTCACGTGAGCCCATCACGCCCCACCCGGGTGTCCGTCCAGGCCCCCGCCACCAGCGCCAACCTGGGACCGGGCTTCGACGCCCTGGGCCTGGCACTGCGCCTGTACAACACGTTCGAGGCGTCCCCGCGCGAGGACGGCGAGCTGCGCGTGCGCGTCGAGGGGGAAGGCGCCGACGAGGTCCCCCTCGACGAGCGCCACCTCGTGGTGCGCGCCATACGCGAGACCTTCGAACGGGCCGGGGAGAAACTGCCCGGGCTCGACCTGACCTGCGTCAACGGCGTCCCGCACGCCCGCGGGCTCGGCTCCTCCTCCTCGGCGATCGTCGGCGGCGTGGCCGTCGCGAGCGCCCTGCTGGGGCGCACCGGACCCGACGGCGGGCCGGACCGCGACGGCATCTACCAGATCGCCGCGGACATCGAGGGCCACCCCGACAACGTGGCCCCCTGCGTCTACGGCGGATACACGATCGCCTACCGCGACGGCGACCGCTGGGGCGCGGTGTCCCTGGCCCCGGACGCCCGCGTCCTGCCGGTGCTGTGCGTGCCCGGGTGGCGGCTGTCCACCGAGCGGGCCCGCGGGCTGCTGCCCGAGCGGGTGCCCCACGGCGACGCCGCGTTCAACGCCGGGCGCGCCGCGCTGATGACCGCGGCCGTTTGTGGCCATCCCGAAGCCCTGTACGCGGCCACGCGGGATCGGCTACACGAGTCCTACCGCGCTCCCGCCATGCCGGACACCCTCGATCTCATCCGTGACCTGCGCCGACACGAGGGACTGCCCGCGGTGGTCTCCGGCGCGGGGCCGACGGTCCTGGTCCTGTGTTCGACGGGGGCGGGGGAGGCGTCCGCGGATTCGCCGGAAATCGCGGACCAGGTTGATTCGATTCGCCGGAGGGCGGGTAAGAATTGGGACATACGCCCCCTGCTCGTGGAGCTGGCGGGGGTGCGGTCCCCATCTCCCCATTCGTAGCACCTGTGTCGAGGAATAGCCGTGGCCTCTGGTGGTGTTAGGCTAGGTGAAGCACCAGATGCCCCGTTGCGGGGCGAGTGCTCATCCGCCACAACGGCCTTCGCGTCCCATACTCCGGTGGTCCGGTCCCACGACCAACCGGAAGCGGCGGCCGACGTGTCGAGTCCGCGGTTCTTCCGCGGCTGTCGCCAACGTCATCGCAGCCCGCTCCTCCTCGGATGAGCGTGTCTTCACGATGGACGGGCAACACCACCGAGCCATCCGCCCCGACGTCTGGCTGTACCCAGAGCCCGTCGCGATTGGGTACGGGACCGCCTTCACGCCGGTTTCCGAACATCCACGTGGGGCACGCCCTACCCGGCCCTGCCGGTTCGCACCACCGGGCCGGCCGCTCCAGCACCCGCTGACGGCCGACGCCCGCTCCTTGGGAAGGACCCTTAGTGAGCGACACCACCGAACTCCGAACGGACGCGGCGGTCGAAGACAAAGCCACCACCGGCGTTTCCGTGACGGAGGCTGGCGATGGCGCGCCGACAGGTACGCCCTCGCGGTCCCGCGCGGCGTCGCGCGGGACCGGTCTCGCGGCCCTGAAGCTCCCCGAGCTCCAGAAGCTCGCGTCCAGCCTGGGTATCACCGGTACGGGGCGCATGCGCAAGAGCGACGTCATCGCCGCGATCGAGGCCAAGCAGGGCGGCCCCGTCGGCGGCCCCACGAAGGCCAAAACAGCAAAGAGCGCCGAGACGGCGTCCAAGGCCGGTAAGGTCGAGGCAACCGACGGCCGGGCCGAGGCTCCCGAGACGCCGGGCACGGACGAGGCCCCGCGCAAGCGCGCGGACAAGCAGCCGTCGGACCAGGCCGTGACCGACCCCCAGGGCGGACGGGGCGAGAAGCCCTCCCGCGGTCGCCGTTCGTCCCGCCGACGCGGTGACGAGCCCGGCGACCAGCCCCGGGCGGTGGACGGCGCCGAATCCTCTACCTCCGCGAGCAGCGTGACCAAGACATCCAGCACCCCCCAGAAGAACGGCCCCGACTCCGCCGAGGACCGTGACAACAGGTCCGGGCAGGGTCGCGAGCGCCAGCGCAACCGCCGCAACCGCAACCGCGGCGGTGACGACCAGAACGCGAACAGCAACGCCCAGCAGGGTGGTGGCGGCCAGAACCAGGGCCGCGGCTCCGGTGGTGGCGGTGGTGGCGGCAGCGACGACGACGACTTCGGCGGACGCCGCCGCGGACGCCGCCGGGACCGCCGCGACCGCCGCGGACGCAGCGGGGGCCAGGAACCGGAACCGGTGATCGGCGACGACGACGTCCTGCTGCCGGTCGCGGGCATCCTCGACATCCTGGACAACTACGCCTTCGTGCGCACCACCGGCTACCTGCCCGGCCAGAGCGACGTCTACGTCTCCCTGGCCCAGGTGCGCAAGCACGGCCTGCGCAAGGGCGACCACATCATCGGCGCGGTCCGCCAGCCCAAGGACGGCGAGCGCAGGGAGAAGTTCAACGCCCTGGTGCGCCTGGACTCGGTCAACGGCATGTCGCCCGACCAGGCCAGGGGCCGCCAGGAGTTCTCCAAGCTGGTCCCCCTGTACCCGCAGGAGCGCCTGCGCCTGGAGACCGAGCCGCAGATCCTCTCCACGCGCATCATCGACCTGGTCGCCCCCATCGGCAAGGGCCAGCGCGGGCTGATCGTCTCCCCGCCCAAGGCGGGCAAGACGATGGTGGTGCAGGCGATCGCCAACGCCATCACCGAGAACAACCCCGAGTGCTACCTGATGGTGATCCTGGTCGACGAGCGGCCCGAGGAAGTCACCGACATGCAGCGCACGGTCAAGGGCGAGGTCATCCACTCGACCTTCGACCGGCCCGCCGAGGACCACACGGTCGTCGCCGACCTGGCCATCGAGCGAGCCAAGCGGCTCGTGGAGATGGGCATGGACGTCGTCGTCCTGCTGGACTCCATCACCCGCCTGGGCCGCGCCTACAACCTGGCCGCCCCCGCCAGCGGGCGCATCATGTCCGGCGGTGTGGACTCCACGGCGCTCTACCCGCCCAAGCGCTTCTTCGGCGCTGCCCGCAACATCGAGGGCGGCGGCTCGCTGACCATCCTGGCCACGGCGCTGGTCGAGACCGGCTCGCGCGCCGACGAGGTGATCTTCGAGGAGTTCAAGGGCACCGGCAACATGGAGCTCAAGCTCAACCGGAGCCTGGCGGACCGGCGGATCTTCCCGGCGGTGGACGTGGACGCGTCCAGCACCCGCAAGGAGGAGATCCTCATGTCGCCGGAGGAGCTCGGCGTGGTCTGGAAGCTGCGCCGGGTGCTGCACGCGCTCGACGCCCAGCAGGCCATCGAGCTGCTCCTGGACAAGATGAAGGAGTCCAAGAGCAACGCGGAGTTCCTGCTCCAGATCCAGAAGACCACCGTGGGTCCCGAGCGCTGACCCGCGTAACCCCCGGTCGAACCAGGCCCCCCTCCCGCTTCGGGAGGGGGGCCTCGTCGTGTCCGCCGGACCGCGCCCGACCGGGGCAGGCCCTGTGCGGGCCGCAGGGAACGCGCCCGGCGGGTCCGCCTTCACCGGCCCGCGCACACCCCGCTTTCCTTTCGAATCACGGAAGAAACAGCCCGTGAGACGAAAAAGATCACTACTGTGTTGCGGATCACACAAGGGTGTATCCCCTGGCGGGAAAACGATCTAGGGTCGCGCCGTCGAGTAGTCCCCGCACCAGGGAGCCGTCTGGATGGACAACCTCGCCCTGCTCAGCCTCCTCGCGCTCGTCCCGATCATCCTCGTCGGCGTCCTGCTCGTCGGGTTCCGCCTCCCGGCCATGTACGCGATGCCCGCCGGATACGTCGTCGTGGTCGGCATCGCCGTCCTCTTCTGGCAGACCGACTGGGTCGCGATCGCGGCCTCCACCGTCCAGGGCCTCATCCTCGCGATCGGCCTGCTCTACATCATCTTCGGCGCGCTCCTGCTGCTGTCCACCCTCACCAAGAGCGGCGCCATCGCCACCATCCGCGCCACCTTCACCGACATCAGCCCCGACCGCCGCGTCCAGGCGATCATCATCGGCTGGCTGTTCGGCAGCTTCGTCGAGGGCGCCTCCGGATTCGGCACCCCCGCCGCGGTGGTCGCGCCGCTCCTGCTCGCCCTGGGCTTCCCCGCGATGGCCGCCGTCATGGTCGGCCTGGTCATCCAGAGCACGCCGGTCAGTTTCGGCGCGGTGGGCACGCCCATCCTCGTCGGCGTCTCCGGAGGGCTGGAGGGGTCGTCCGCGGTCGCGGCGCGCGCCGCCGAGCTCGGCCTGGACATGCCCGGGTTCGTCAGTCTCATCGGGTTCCAGACCGTCCTGCTGCACGCCGTCGCCGGCACCCTCGTCCCGCTCTTCATCTGCTGCATGCTCTGCGGCTTCTACGGCGGCAACCGGCGCTTCTCCGACGGCCTCGGGGCGTGGAGGTTCGCGCTGTTCTCCGCCTTCGCCATGACCGTCCCCTCGGTCCTCTACAACCACTTCCTCGGCGTGGAGTTCACCAGCCTCCTCGGCGGTCTCACCGGCCTGGTCATCGTCGTCCTCGCCGCACGCAGGGGCTTCCTCATGCCCAAGCGGACCTGGGACTTCCCACCCCGCGAGGACTGGCTGGCCCGCTGGAGCGGCAGGATCTCCCCCGGCGACGGCGAGACCGTGCTCGCCGACGGCAGGCGGGTCGGATTCCTCGCCGCCTGGGCGCCCTACCTCATGGTCGCCGCGCTGCTGGTGGCCACCCGCACCATCACGCCCCTGGAGAACTGGCTGACCGGCGTCACGGTCGGGGCCACCGACATCTTCGGCACCCCCGTCTCCCAGCTCGTCGAACCCCTCTACTCGCCCGGCGCGACCTTCATCCTCGTCTGCCTGGTCACCTACGGCCTGCACCGCATGACGCGCCGCCAGATCGCCGACTCCTGGAAGATGGCCGGATCGCAGCTGGCCGGGGCGGCCGTCGCCCTGCTCTTCGCCGTTCCGCTCGTCCGCGTCTTCATCAACACCGGAAGCGACTTCGGCGACACCGCCATGGAGAGCATGCCGCTCACCCTCGCCGCCGGAGCCGCCGAACTGGGTGGTGCCACCTGGCCGCTCTACGCCCCCTGGATCGGCGCCCTGGGCGCCTTCGTCGCGGGCTCCAACACCGTCTCCAACCTGATGTTCTCCCTCTTCCAGTTCTCCACCGCCGAACGCATCGGCATCCCGCCTGAGACCGTCGTGGCCACCCAGGCCGTGGGCGGCGCCGCGGGCAACATGATCACCGTGCACAACGTGGTCGCCGCCTCCGCGGTGGTCGGGCTGGCCGGACGTGAGGGCGACCTCATCCGCCAGAGCCTCCTGCCCATGACCTACTACGTGCTGCTGGCGGGGTCGGTGAGCTACATCTTCGTCTACGGGTTCGGCCCCAACGCCGGCACCGTGGCGCTCCTCCTGGTCCTCGCCGTGCTCGCCGCGCTCGTCCTCCTCATGCGCAGGGCCGACGCGGACAAGTCCCCCTCCCACACCGCCGGAGCCGCCCCGAGGAGAGGCGGCCGCGAGGGGGAGGAATAGGTACTGGTCCCGGCAACGTTGTGGGTCTGGCAAACTGGTAGCGGGGAGTGGCCCGCCCCTGCTTCGGCGGGGCCCGCCACCCCGTTACCCGGATCGCCGCGGCACCGGTTCGCGCATGGCCCACGACGACCGACCCGCCCCCTGGCGGCTCGGCCCGTCATGCGTCCGGCGGTCGCGCCCCTGATGAGGAGACACACATGAAGGCCGACATCCACCCCGAGTACGTCGCTACCGAGGTGACCTGCACCTGCGGTGCCCACTTCATCACCCGCAGCACGGTCAACGAGGGCAAGATCCGCGCCGAGGTGTGCTCCGAGTGCCACCCGTTCTACACGGGCAAGCAGAAGATCCTGGACACCGGTGGCCGCGTCGCCCGCTTCGAGAAGCGCTTCGGCAAGCGCAAGTAGCGCCGCCCGCTGTCCCGCGGCGGCCGGTTCCCCGGCCCCGCGGGACCAGGTTGGCCCCCGAGGGGGGAGACGGACAGGCGAGGCAAGCACAACACGACGGGGACGGGCGAACGTGAAGCTGGACGACCTACTGGGGGAGTACTACGAGCTGGAACAGCAGCTCGCCGACCCCGAGGTGCACGCCGACCAGGCCAGGGCGCGCACGCTGGGCAAACGCTACGCGCAGCTCACCCCCATCATCGAGACCTACCGCGCGCTCAAGGGTGTCGAGAGCGACATCGACGCCGCGCGCGAGCTCGCCGCCGAGGACTCCTCCTTCGCCGAGGAGGCCGACCGCCTGACCGAGGACGCCGAGCGGCTCACCGAGCGGCTGCGCGTCCTGCTCGTCCCCCGCGACCCCGCCGACGACAAGAACCTCATCATGGAGGTCAAGGCGGGCGAGGGCGGTGAGGAGTCCGCCCTCTTCGCCGGTGACCTGGTGCGCATGTACCTGCGCTACGCCGAGCGCCAGGGCTGGAAGACCGAGGTCATCGACTCCACCCACTCCGACCTCGGCGGGTACAAGGACATCACGATCGCCTTCAAGAACAAGGGCACCCCCGAGCCCGGTTCGGGCGTGTGGCCGATGCTCAGGTTCGAGGGCGGCGTGCACCGCGTGCAGCGCGTCCCCGTGACCGAGTCCCAGGGCCGCATCCACACCTCCGCGGCCGGTGTGCTGGTCGTCCCCGAGGCCGAGGACATCGAGGTCGACATCCACGAGAAGGACCTTCGCGTGGACGTCTACCGCTCCTCGGGGCCCGGCGGCCAGAGCGTCAACACCACCGACTCCGCGGTGCGCATCACCCACCTGCCGACCGGCATCGTCGCCTCGTGCCAGAACGAGAAGAGCCAGCTCCAGAACAAGGAGCAGGCCATGCGCATCCTGCGCGCCCGCATCTACGCCGAGGCCCAGGCCAGCGCCGATGCCGAGGCCGCCGCCGAGCGCAAGAGCCAGGTCCGCACGGTGGACCGGTCCGAGCGCGTCCGCACCTACAACTTCCCCGAGAACCGCATCTCCGACCACCGGGTCGGCTACAAGGCCTACAACCTCGACCAGGTCCTCGACGGGGAGCTCGGCGGGGTCGTCAAGGCCCTCGTGGACGCGGACACCAAGGAAAGGCTCGAAGCGGCGCAGTCCTCATGAACGTCCTGCTCGACGAGGTCGCCCGCGCGACGCGCAGACTCGCGGAGGCGGGTGTGGCCTCACCCCGCACCGACGCCGAGGAACTCGCGGCGTTCGTGCACGGTGTCCGTCGAGGGGAACTGCACGCGGTCGCCGACTCCGACTTCGACGCCCGCTACTGGGAGTGCGTGTCCCGGCGCGAGGCCCGCGAACCCCTCCAGCACATCACCGGCCGCGCCTACTTCCGCTACCTCGAACTCCGCGTCGGGCCCGGGGTCTTCGTACCCCGCCCCGAGACCGAGATCATGGTGGACTGGGCGATCCAGACCCTGCGCGCCATGGACGTCGCCGACCCCCTGGTGGTCGACCTCGGCACCGGATCGGGCGCCATCGCCATCTCCATCGCGCAGGAGGTGCCGCGCTCGCGCGTGCACACGGTGGAGATCGACCCCGACGCCCTGGCCTGGGCCCGGCGCAACATCGACGCCAGCGGCCACGCCGACCGGGTCACCTCCCACCACGGCGACATGCGCACCGCCCTTCCCCAGTTCAACGGGCGCGTCGACCTGCTCATCAGCAACCCCCCCTACGTCCCCACCCGCGAGGCCGGGGCCATCTCGCCCGAGGTGCGCGACTACGACCCCGCCCCCGCGCTGTGGTCGGGCGAGGACGGCCTGGACATGATCCGCGCGCTGGAGGCCGTCGGCCGCAGGCTGCTGAGGCCCGGCGGCGCGATGGCCGTGGAGCACCACGACGGCCAGGGCATCGACATCCCCTGGCTCTTTCCCGAGGACAGGGGATGGCGCGACGTCCTCAACCGCAAGGACCTGGCCCGGCGCGACCGCTTCGTGGTCATGCGCCGCGCCGACGAGGACGGCTGACCGTGTTGTATGGTTCGCTTCGCTCACGCGCTCGGGCGCCCGGAGGGCGAGAACCTTCGGTGTCTCCCGTGCCTGGCACCTCCCTGCCCGCTGGTCGGGCACTGGAGGGCGTCGAATACCAATACGGCACCCTGTACGGGTTCGAGGTGCGCGAGTACCTGCTGGCCGGGTTCAGCCGGACCTGCGTCTACTGCGGCGTGACCGGGGCGCCGGTCAACGTCGACCACGTCCACCCCCGTTCCGGAGGAGGCACGGACCGTGTTTCCCATCTGGTCCTCGCCTGCGTGCCCTGCAACCAGGACAAGGGCGTCCGGTCGGCGGAGGAGTTCGTGAAGAGTCCGAAGATCCTGGCCCGGATCAGGTCCCAGACCCAGGCACCGCTGCGAGACGCCGCCGCCGTACAGTCGACCCGGTGGGCACTGTGGCGCCTTCTCGATGAGCGCCTACCCACCCACGTCGCGACGGGCGGGCGTACCAAGTGGGACCGTATCCGTAATGGCCTGCCAAAGACCCACACGTTGGACGCGCTCTCCGTCGGCAAGGTAGCCACCAGCACCGAGGCGGTCAGCACCGTCCTGATCACAGGCTGCTCGGGGCGCGGGTCGTATGCCAGGACGACCCCGGACCGGTACGGGTTTCCCCGGCCGCGGCGGGATCGGATCAAACGCCACTACGGCTTCACCACTGGGGACCTGGTGCGCGCCGCTGTCCCGGCCGGAAAGCGGCAGGGCACCCACACCGGCCGAGCTCTGGTCCGTGCCAAGGGTAACTTCGACATCATGACCGCTAACGGCCGTCAGCCGGGCATCAACCACAGGTACGTCCGCCTGCTCCAACGTGCGGACGGCTACGCCTACACCTTCAGGAAGGAGACGGGCGTCCCCTCCCCGGCCTGAAGGCCAGAGCTTCCACGCCCGACGATCATATGAGCCGCATCTACGACTGCGCGGACGAGACCGCCCGCAAGGACGGCATCGCCGACGCCGCGTCCGCGGTACGCCGAGGCGACCTTGTGGTGCTGCCCACGGACACCGTGTACGGCATCGGTACCGACGCCTTCAGCCCGACCGCGGTGGCCAGGCTGCTCGCCACCAAGGGCCGGGGCCGTGAGATGCCCCCGCCGGTGCTGGTCGGCTCGATGCGCGCCGCCAACGCCCTCGTCGACGACCTGGGCAACCACGGCCGCGACCTCATGGAGGAGTTCTGGCCCGGTCCGCTCACCCTCGTGTGCACCGCCACCCCCAGCCTGTCCTGGGACCTGGGCGACACCAAGGGCACCGTGGGTGTGCGCATGCCGATGGACCCGGTCGCCCTGGACCTGCTCAAGGAGGTCGGGCCGATGGCGGTGAGCAGCGCCAACAAGTCCGGCCAGCCCTCCGCGACCCGCGTGGAGGAGGCCATCGAGCAGCTCGGTGACGAGGACATCGCCGTCTACCTGGACGGCGGCGAGACCGAGTCCCGCGTCTCCTCCACCATCGTCGACCTGACCTACGCGGTCCCGCGCGTGCTGCGCGCGGGCGCCATCTCCATCGAACAGCTGCGCGCGGTGTGCGGCACCGTGATCGGCGAGCTGCGCAAGGGGCCCCGCAAGCCCGCGTCGCCGGAGGGCGGCGAGGCCGGGGGCGGGGACGCGGGGGAGGCCCCGTCACCGGAGCCGGAGGCCTCGCGGGACGCGGACGAGAGCGCTCCCGGGACCGCCCCCGACGGCGACAAGAACTAGAGGGGCCAGGACGTGCGGGAGTACGCGCTCACCTTCGTCATCGCCGCCGCGGTGACCTACCTGCTCGTTCCGCTGGTGCGCCGGTTCGCCATCGCCTTCGGCGCCACGCCGCCGGTGCGCGACCGCGACGTGCACACCGAGCCCATCCCGCGGCTGGGAGGGCTGGCCATCTACGGCGGGTTCGCCGCCGCCCTGTTGATCTCGGCCCAGCTGCCGCACCTCCAGGACGTCTTCCTCGCCGACACCTGGATGGGCCTGCTGCTCGCGGGCGGGCTCATCACCATCGTCGGCGTCATCGACGACCGCTGGGGCATGGACGCGCTCAGCAAGCTCGCCGGGCAGACCGCCGCCGCGGGCATCCTCGTCTGGCAGGGCGTGCAGCTGCTGTGGCTGCCGCTGCCCGGCACCCAGCTCTCCCTGGGTCCGTGGCTGGGCGCGATGATCTCGATCCTGCTGATCGTGGTGACCATCAACGCGGTCAACTTCGCCGACGGCCTCGACGGCCTCGCGGCGGGCATCGTCGCCATCTCCTCCTTGGCCTTCTTCGCCTACTACTACGTCGTCGCGGTGGAGCAGGGCTTCGTGCGCCAGTCCTATCCGGCGATGATCGCGATCATCCTCGCGGGTACGTGCGCCGGGTTCCTCTGCCACAACTTCCACCCGGCCAAGGTGTTCATGGGCGACACCGGGGCCATGCTGCTGGGCCTGCTGCTGACCTCGATCACCATCACGGTGACCGGGCAGTTCGACGCCAACACCGCGCGCGAGGGGTTCAACTCCGGCCTGGTGGTGTTCCTGCCGATCGCGCTGCCGCTGCTGGTGATCGCCCTACCGCTGGCCGACCTGGTGCTGGCCGTCGTGCGCAGGACGCTGGCGGGCAAGTCCCCGTTCGCGCCGGACCGTGGCCACCTGCACCACCGCCTGCTGGACATGGGCCACAGCCACGTGCGCGCGGTGCTGCTGATGTACCTGTGGGCGGGCATCGTGGCCTTCGCCGCGGTCGCCCTGTCGGTGTTCGACTCCTGGGTCATCGTGCTGGCGGTGACCGCGCTGGTGGCCACCTGTGCGGTTGGCCTCATCGCGCTGCCCCGCCTGCGGCGGCGCGGACTGCTGTTCCCGCGGCGCAAGGAAAGCGTCAAGACGGCCCCAGATCACGATTCGCCAACTGATGGCTGAGCAGGCCCTCGCGGGGCGTACTTTGGGTCCGGAGGAAGGCGCTTCTGACCTGCGGAGAAGGTGGCGGAACAGGTGTGGCGAAGGTGACACGGGCGCCGGAAACCGCCTGGATCGGGCACTTCGTTGACCGTTAAGGTCGCGTTAAGGAACCCCCGGATTCAGCACCAAAAACCTTGTGATAGCTTTCACGAGCAGGCAACCACGACCCCAGACGGAGCTTCGCCATGCAGGAAAACGACGCCTGGAGGGCCTTCCGCGGCGCCGCGCTTCCCGGTGTGGCGTGCGCTCTTCTGGCCTTGGCAGTATCAGCGCTTCTCGCCGGTACGGCGGGCCTGGCCGGTTCCGCGCTGGCCTCGGTGATCATCCTCGCCTGCTTCGGTTTGGGGCAGGCGGGAGTCATCATCGTCACCCGTCGCAACAAGGACCTCTTCCTCGCGGCGAACCTCGTGGGCTTCGTCCTCAAGATGGCGGTGCTCGGCGTCGTCCTGGTCACCCTGGGCCGCAGTTCCTTCGTGGCCGGCCTGGACAGCGCGGCCTTCGTCTACAGCGCGCTGGCCGTCGTCCTGGCGTGGCTGGGCGGTCAGACGTGGACGATCTCCAGGACGAGGACACTCCACGTCGACCCGGTCGAGAGCTCGGGGAACGGGTGATGGAGTCCCCCGGCCGAGTCCCTCGAAACGGGCGTAATACGATGCTTCCCGACGGCTGGGGCCGAGAGTCCCCGTCCGAGCTCACATGCTATATTCCGGAGCGAGATGAGCAGCGAACCCACCAGGAAGACGCACGCGCACGAGGATTCGGTGCCGCGCCAGTCCGACGGGTGGGCCCTCTTCTCCACTCTGCTCTCGGGTGTGCTCGTCTGGAGCGCGATCGGCTGGGCCGCGGACAAGCTGTTGGGCTTCCAGGCACTGTTCCTGCCCATCGGAGCGGTTCTGGGAATGGTGGGCGCGATCTACCTGATCGTCTCCAAGTCCCGTCACTCCTGACCCCTCCAACCAGTCCGGCGTCGCGGTTTGCGCGACAACGCTCCGCAACAACCATCAACGAGGCTTTCTTGCGTCACGACGAAAGGATTCGCCGTGAGTGCTGACGTGCGCATTCTCGCGGCCGAACCGAATTGCCACTTGTTCGGTGACAACGGGTGCGGGTTCACACCGCCCACGATCGGGATGTTCTTCCCCGAGCCGTGGTACACCAACATCCCCGGCAGCGCGGGTATCGACCTCTACCTGGTCCTGCTGCTCGTCGCGGTCGGTGCCGTCCTGCTTCTGTGGTCGTGGTTCAGCCGCAAGCTGAGCCTGGTCCCCGGTCGCAGGCAGAGCGTCGGAGAGATGCTGGTCCTCTTCGTGCGCGACCAGATCACCCGTCCCACGATGGGCGCCAAGGGCGACCGGTTCCTGCCGTTCATGACGGCGGTGTTCACGCTCATCCTGGCCATGAACTTCACCGGCCTGATCCCCGGTATGTTGCCGGTCAACAGCAACCTGGCCTTCACGGCCATGCTGGCGGCGGTCATCTACGTCATGACCATCGTGATCGGAATCCGCAACCAGGGCGGCTGGGGCTACTTCCGCAACCAGATCTTCCCCCCCGGAATGCCCAAGGTGATCTACATCCTGGTCACCCCCATCGAAATCCTCTCGGTGTTCCTCATCCGGCCGGTGACGCACGCCCTCCGTCTCTTCGCGACCATGTTCGCGGGCAGCCTGCTGCTCGCCGTGTTCGCCTACGGCGGCTGGTACATGCTGAACCTGACGGCCGGACCGGTCCTGAGTACGGTTTCGGTGCTCTTCTCCGGTGCCGCTCTGCTCGGCTACCTGGCCTTCTTCCTCTTCGAGATCCTGATCATGGCCGTCCAGGCGTTCATCTTCACGCTGCTGGCCAGCCTGTACATCAACCAGTCCCTCGAAGCGGCCCACTGAACCCCGCACACCCCTCGGTCCCCCCGGGCCGGGAAGGGGTGTGGGAAGCCACAGATCCGTCCACACCGGCGAACTGACCCATTGCGAAGCGCAACGCCGGACGTCGAGTAAAAGGAAACATCAATGGACATCGCTGCGATCACCGGCAACATCAACACCATCGGTTACGGCATCAGCGTCATCGGCGCCGGTATTGGTGTCGGTATCGTCTTCGGTCTGGGCATGCAGGCCATCGCCCGCCAGCCCGAGGCGCGCGGTCCGCTCCAGACCAACATCTACCTGGGCTTCGCCCTGATCGAGGCCCTGGCCATCCTGGGCTTCGTTCTCGCCTTCGCCGCCCCCACCGGTTCCTGACCACGGTTTGCCGGCGGAATCTGATGGCAACTGACGCGAAGGAGGGCTGACCATGTTGGTGGAGTTGGCAGCCGATTACAACATTCTGCGGATCGACTGGGTGAAGTTCACCTTCGGTGCGATCGCGCTCGCCGTGGTCTACTTCTTTGTCGCCCGCAAGGCGGTGCCGAAGGTCATGGCGGTCCTCGACGAGCGTCACGACGCCATCGAGGGCGGCATCGAGCGCGCCAAGAGGGCTGAGGCCGAGGCCGAGGAGATCCGCCAGCAGTACCGCGAGAAGCTCGAGGAGTCGCACCGCGAGTACGCCCAGGAGCTGGAGAAGGCCAAGGAGCAGCGGGCGGCGATCATCGCCGAGGCGCGCGAGGAGGCCCAGGTCGAGGCGCGTCGCATCGTCGAGGCGGCCCACGCCCAGATCGAGGCCGACCGCCAGCAGGCCCTGGTGCAGCTGCGCAACGAGGTCGGTGCGCTCTCCACCGAGCTGGCGAGCCGCATCGTCGGTGAGACCCTCAGCGACGGCGCCGCCCAGAACCGCGTCATCGACCGGTTCCTGGACGAGCTGGAGCAGAGCGACAGCACGCAGCAGGCAGAGGTGCGCTGATGCGTGGTATCAGCCGCACGTCGCTGGCCGAGGTGACCCGGCGCCTGGACGAGAACGTCCTGGCGTCGGCGGGCACCCCGCAGAGCGGCGTCTCCCTGGGCAGCGAGCTCTTCGAGGTCGTCGCCCTGCTGGGGAGCGAGCACTCGCTGCGCCGCTGGCTCGCCGACCAGGCGAACCCGGCCGAGGCCAAGACCGGCCTGATCGGGCAGCTCCTGGAGACCCGGGTGTCGCCGTCCGCGGTCCTCGTGGCCGGTGACGTCGTCTCGGCCAAGTGGTCGGGCCCGCGCGACCTGGTGGACGCGATGGAGCGGATGGCGGTCCACGCGACCGTCGCCCAGCTCCAGAGCGCCTCGGGGCTCGACGAGCTGGAGGACGAGCTGTTCCGCTTCCAGCGGATCGTCATCGCCCAGCCCGAGCTGCGCGACGCCCTCACCCGCGAGGGGATCGCCCCCGAGAAGCGCCTCTCCCTCGTGGAGAGCCTGCTCTCGGGCAAGGTGAACCCCGCGACGCTGGTCCTGGTCGGAGAAGCGGTCACCCGGCCCAGGGGCCGTACCCTGGAGCAGGCGCTGGACAACTTCGGACAGCTCGTCGCCGAGCGCGCCAAGCGCTACGTCGCCGTCGTCCGCAGCGCCGTCGCCCTGAGCGAACAACAGCAGTCCCGGCTCGGAGCCGCGCTCTCGCGCGCCTACGGCCGCGACATCCACCTCAACATCGAGGTCGCCCCCGAGATCGTGGGTGGCCTGTCCATCCAGGTGGGTGACGAGGTCATCGACGGGACCATCGCCGGGCGTATCGCCGAGGCCCAACGCCGCCTGGCCGGCTGACAGAACGCAAGGCAAGCACGCACGGCGCCAGCCCGGCGCCATTTGAGAGCAAGGACAACGTAGAGATGGCGGAGCTGACGATCCGGCCGGACGAGATCCGGGACGCGCTACAGCGCTTCGTCCAGTCGTACGAGCCTGAAGCCACCCGCGCGGAAGAGGTCGGTACCGTCACCTACTCCGGTGACGGCATCGCCCGCGTCGGTGGCCTTCCCTCGGCGATGGCGAACGAGCTGCTCCAGTTCGAGGACGGCACCCTGGGCCTGGCCCAGAACCTCGAGATCGGTGAGATCGGTGTCGTCGTGCTGGGTGACTTCACCAGCATCGAGGAGGGCCAGAAGGTGCGCCGCACCGGCCAGCTCCTCTCGGTGCCGGTGGGTGACAACTTCCTCGGCCGCGTGGTGGACCCCCTGGGCGCCCCCATCGACGGCAAGGGCGAGATCGAGTCGACCGAGCGCCGCGAGCTGGAGCTCCAGGCTGCCTCCGTGATGGAGCGCAAGCCCGTCCACGAGCCGCTCCAGACCGGCATCAAGGCGATCGACTCGATGACCCCGATCGGCCGCGGCCAGCGCCAGCTGGTCATCGGCGACCGGCAGACCGGCAAGACCGCGGTCTGCATCGACGCGATCATCAACCAGAAGGCCAACTGGGAGTCGGGCGACCCCGACAAGCAGGTGCGCTGCATCTACGTCGCGATCGGCCAGAAGGGCTCGACCATCGCCGGTGTGCGTGGCGCCCTCGAAGAGGCCGGCGCGATGGAGTACACCACCATCGTCGCCGCCCCGGCGTCCGAGGCGGCCGGCTTCAAGTACCTGGCCCCCTACACCGGCTCGGCCCTGGGCCAGCACTGGATGTACGAGGGCAAGCACGTCCTCGTCGTCTTCGACGACCTCACCAAGCAGGCCGAGGCCTACCGCGCGGTGTCGCTGCTGCTGCGCCGCCCGCCGGGCCGCGAGGCCTACCCCGGTGACGTCTTCTACCTGCACTCCAGGCTGCTGGAGCGCTGCGCCAAGCTCTCCGACGAGATGGGCAAGGGGTCGATGACCGCCCTGCCGATCATCGAGACCAAGGCGGGCGACGTCTCGGCGTACATCCCCACCAACGTCATCTCCATCACCGACGGCCAGGTCTTCCTGGAGTCGGACCTGTTCAACCAGGGCCAGCGCCCGGCGATCAACGTCGGTGTGTCGGTCTCCCGTGTCGGTGGCGCCGCGCAGACCAAGGCGATGAAGAAGGTCTCCGGCACCCTGCGTCTGGGCCTGGCCCAGTACCGCGAGCTGGAGGCGTTCTCCGCCTTCGGTTCGGACCTGGACGCCGTCTCCAAGCAGCAGCTGGAGCGCGGTGCCCGTCTGATGGAGCTCCTCAAGCAGGGCCAGTACTCGCCGTTCTCCATGGAGAAGCAGGTCGTCTCGATCTGGGCCGGCACCACCGGTCGCGTCGACGACGTCCCGGTCGAGGACGTGCGCCGCTTCGAGGAGGACTTCCTGGACTACCTGGACCGCGAGCACTCGGGCATCCTCGACAACATCCGTGAGAGCGGCAAGTTCGAGGACGAGACCCAGAAGTCCCTCGACTCCGCGCTGGAGAAGTTCAAGCAGGGCTTCCAGACCTCCGCCGGGACCCTCCTGGGCACCGAGGCCGAGGCCGAGGCGCTGGACCAGGAGAAGGTCGGCCAGGAGACCATCAAGGTCGCCAAGGGCGGGAAGTAACCCATGGGTGCACAGCTTCGCGTCTATCGCCGGAGGATCCGCTCGACGAAGTCGATGGCGAAGATCACCCGCGCGATGGAGCTCATCGCCACGACGCGCATCACCAAGGCGCAGCGTGCGGCGGAGGCTGCTGGGCCCTACGCGCGGGAGATCACCCGGGCGGTCTCGGCCCTGGCCAGCCGGGTGACCGATCACCCGCTGCTGACCGAGGCCGAGAACCCCACCCGCGCCGCCGTCCTGGTCATCACCAGCGACAAGGGCCTGGCGGGCGCCTTCTCGACCAACGTGCTCAAGGAGGCGGACTCCCTCACCCAGCTCCTGCGGGAGCAGGGCAAGGAGGTCCTCACCTACATGGTGGGCCGCAAGGGCGTGGGCTTCTACAAGTTCCGCGACCGCCCCCTGGAGGCGCAGTGGGAGGGCTTCACCGAGCGCCCCACCTACGCGCACGCCCAGGAGATCGGCTCCGCCCTCATGGAGAAGTTCTCCGCCGACGCCGCCGAGGGCGGTGTCGACGAGATCCACGTGGTCTCCACGGAGTTCGTCTCGATGCTGACCCAGCGCGCAGGGACCGTCCGGGCCCTGCCGCTGGAGGTGGAGGAGGTCGACAGCTCCGAGCTCGAGGCCGCGCACGGAGGTGAGCCGCTTCCGTTGTACGAGTTCGAGCCCTCGGCGGAGGAGGTCCTGGACCAGCTGCTGCCGCAGTACGTCGTCAACAGGATCTACTTCTCGCTCCTGGAGTCGTCCGCCTCCCAGCAGGCCTCCCGTCGCGCCGCCATGAAGGCGGCCACGGACAACGCCGAGGAACTCGCCAAGAACCTGACCCGCCTGGCCAACCAGGCACGTCAGGCTGAGATCACCAATGAGCTCAGTGAGATTGTCGGCGGTGCCGACGCGCTCGCTGCTGCCAGCGCGGGAAGTGAGTAACAAAAGTGACTGCGACAGTTGAAGGGACGGCTGGGGCTGGCACCGCCACCGGCCGGATCTCCCGGGTCACCGGCCCGGTCGTCGACGTGGAGTTCCCCGTCGGCTCCCTGCCTGCCATCTACAACGCCCTGCACACCGACGTGACCATCGGCGGCAAGGCCAAGACCATCACGATGGAGGTCGCCCAGCACCTGGGTGACAACCTCGTGCGCACGGTCTCCCTGGCCCCGCAGGACGGCCTCGTCCGCGGCGCCGAGGTGCGCGACACCGGCGCGCCCATCAGCGTGCCCGTCGGCGACGTCGTCAAGGGCCACGTGTTCAACACCCTGGGCGAGTCCCTGGACGTGCCGACCGCGGAGCTGGGCGTCACCGAGCGCTGGCCGATCCACCGCAAGGCCCCGGCCTTCGACCAGCTCGAGTCCAAGACCGAGATGATGGTCACGGGCATCAAGGTCATCGACCTGCTCACCCCGTACGTGCGGGGCGGCAAGATCGGCCTGTTCGGCGGCGCCGGTGTGGGCAAGACCGTGCTCATCCAGGAGATGATCACGCGTATCGCCCGCAACTTCGGTGGTGTGTCCGTGTTCGCCGGTGTCGGCGAGCGCACCCGTGAGGGTACGGACCTCTTCCTGGAGATGGACGAGATGGAGGTCCTCCAGGACACCGCCCTCGTCTTCGGCCAGATGGACGAGCCCCCCGGCACCCGTCTGCGGGTGGCCCTGTCCGCTCTGACGATGGCGGAGTACTTCCGCGACGTCCAGAAGCAGGACGTGCTGCTGTTCATCGACAACATCTTCCGTTTCACCCAGGCGGGTTCGGAGGTCTCCACGCTGCTGGGCCGCATGCCCTCGGCCGTGGGCTACCAGCCCAACCTGGCGGACGAGATGGGCCAGCTCCAGGAGCGGATCACCTCGACCCGCGGCCACTCGATCACCTCGATGCAGGCGATCTACGTGCCCGCGGACGACTACACCGACCCGGCTCCGGCGACCACCTTCGCCCACCTGGACGCGACGACCGAGCTCTCCCGCCCGATCTCGCAGAAGGGCATCTACCCGGCGGTCGACCCGCTGACCTCCACCTCCCGCATCCTCGACCCGCAGTACGTGGGCGAGGAGCACTACCAGGTGGCCCAGCGCGTCAAGGAGATCCTCCAGCGCAACAACGACCTCCAGGACCAGATCGCCATCCTCGGTATGGACGAGCTGTCCGAGGAGGACAAGATCGTCGTCAACCGGGCGCGCCGGATCGAGCGCTTCCTGTCGCAGAACATGTTCGTGGCGGAGAAGTTCACCAACAACCCGGGCGTGTTCGTGCCCCTGGAGGAGACCATCTCCTCCTTCAAGGCGCTGTGCGACGGTGAGTACGACCACCTGCCCGAGCAGGCGTTCCTCGACGTCGGCAACATCGACATGGCCGTCGAGAAGGCCAAGAAGCTACAGGGTTAGAACCGCGCGTAGCGTCCGCCGAGGATGGTGGCGGGCGACGGGCGGGCTAGTTCTCCGGCCGGGCCGGTCCCCCCAGTCGGGGACCGGCCCGGCCGAATCACCCGCTAGCCGAGGAGTTTGTGGCAGTGTCGAAGAAGCTTTTCGTCGAGATCGTCTCGCCCGAACGTGAGATTTGGGCGGGCGAGGGCGACATGGTCATCGCGAAGACCGTCGAGGGTGAGATGGGCGTCATGCCCGGGCACGTCCCGGTGCTGTCCCTGCTCGCCCACGACGCGGTCGTTCGCGTGCTGGGTGCGCGGGAGACCGGCGAGGTCCGGGCCGCCGCGCACGGCGGGTTCGTCTCGGTGTCGGGTGAGGGACGCGTCTCCATCCTCGCCGAGACCGCCGAGCTCGCCGAGGACATCGATGTGGACCGTGCGCGCACGGCGCTGAAGAACGCGGCCGAGGCCGGAGACACCGACGCCCTGGGCCGTGCCAACAGCCGCCTGCGGGCTGCGGGCGAGGAAGTCGCCTAGCGTACCGGGACGGCGGAACGAGTGGTGGGCATGCAACGGCTCCGGTCCGGAGCACCCTGGTGGGAGTCCGCGCTGTGGGTGTTGCTCGCCCTGCTCGTCGTCCTCCTGGTGCTGGCACTCGCCGTCACCCTGCGCCGCTGGATCCTGGTACGGCGCGGCGGCGCGGTGGAGTGTTACCTGCGCGCCGTCGGGGTGCCGGGCCGCCGGGGGTCCTGGCGCATCGGCTTCGGCCGGTACGGCACGGAGAACCTGGGCTGGTTCCCGATCTTCTCACTCAGACCGCGGCCGACAGCGAAGCTGTCGCGCCGCGGTCTCGTCGTCGTGGGGCGGCGCGCCCCCGCCGGGGGCGAGGACCTGCCGGCGGACCTCACCGTGCTCCAGGTGGGCTGGCTGCTCGCCGACGGCTCCGACCCCCGCGAGGCGGCGTACGAGATCGCCATGAGCGAGGGTACGCAGACCGGCTTCCTGTCGTGGCTGGAGTCGATGCCCCCGGGAACCCACTGGGAGAGCTGAGGTCCCGCGTGGGTGGTTCCCCCGTGCACCCCCGTGTGCCTAGCATGGCTGGCATGAGTACCATCGTCGCTTTCTCCGTAGCCCCTCTCGGAACCGGTGAGTCCGTCGCCCCCGCCGTCGCCCGCGCGGTGAGGGTGGTCCGGGAGAGCGGACTGCCCAACGAGACCTCCGCCATGTTCACCAGCGTCGAGGGTGAGTGGGACGAGGTCATGGACGTCGTCAAGCGCGCCGTGCAGGCCGCGGGGGAGGGGTCCTCCCGGGTCAGCCTCACCCTCAAGGCCGACGTCCGCGAGGGCGTCACCGACGGCCTGCGCGCCAAGGTCGAGGCCGTCGAGCGCGAGCTCGGCGGCGCCTGACCCCGGGCCCCAACCGGACCTTCACGGGACACGGCGCCGCCGTGCCCCGTGGCCCCTTCCCCTGGGCGGCCGGACACGGCAGGATGCGGTTCCATGCTCGCCTCGCGACTTCCCCGGCTCCTGGGCTCCGCCCTCCTCGTCCCCCTGCTCGCCGCCTGCCAGCCCGCGGGCGGCCACGTCGGCGCCGTGGCCACGGGCCACTTCTCCGCCGCGCACCAGTTCCCCGTGCTGGTCGTGGCCTGGTGCGGTGACGCCGTCCCCCGCCAGATCGATCTCTCCGGCGGCGGACAGCGGATCCACCTGATCGCCACCCGTGGCTTCGAGGGAGACCGGACCGAGGTGGACCTGGCCGCCCCCGGTGACGCCTGGCGGATCACCGACGGCGACGGACGACAGGTCTACCGCCTGGTCCCGGAGTCGGAGCGGGAGGAGTACGTCGTCGGGATCGGCTCGCGGGAGGCCCCGCCGGGCGAGGAGACCGAGCACGACATCGGCACGGTCGCGTTCACGACCGGTGTGCTGGCCGAGGACCAGGGCGTGTACGCCACCGCCGGGGGGTCGGCCGAGCCGGAGTTCGTCCCGGAGGAGGAGTTCCCGCCCGAGTGCTGAGGGCCGGGTGCCTCCCTACCCCGTACCCGCGTGTCTCCCGCCGTGCCGTCCTGGCTGCGCGTAGTGTGCCCACGGCCGGAGCGGCTCCGCTCCGTGGAACGAGGGGGACATGGAAGGCGACGCCGCGCAGACACTGGGCATGCTGCTCCTGATCCTCGTGGCGGCCTTCCTCGCCCCGCTGGTCACCGACAGGCTGGCCGTGTTCGTGGTCGTCCCCTCGGTCGTGCTGGAGATCGTCTTCGGCATCGTCCTGGGGCCCTCCGTCCTCGGGCTGGTCCGCGAGACCGAGACGGTGGCGATGCTGGCCGACCTCGGACTCGCGCTGCTCATGTTCATGGCCGGGTACGAGATCGACTTCGCGCGGATCAGGGGCAGGCCGCTGCGGCGCGCGGGGCTGGCCTGGCTGTGCTCGGTCGCCCTCGGGCTGGGAACGGGGTGGGCCCTGTTCGGCGCCTCCCAGACGGCCCTGATCATCGGCCTGGCCCTGATCACCACCGCGCTGGGCACGGTGCTGCCCATCCTGCGGGACTCCGGGGGACTGGAGGGGGCCTTCGGAGCCCGTTTCATGGCGTCCGGGACGATGGGGGAGTTCGGGCCGATCGTGCTGATCACCCTGCTGCTCAGCGGGTACCGCCCGCTGGAGGCGACCCTGCTGCTGGCCGGGTTCTTCGCCCTCGCGGGTCTGGCGGCCTGGCGTGCGACCCGGCCGCCCTCGGAGCGGCTGGCGCGGCTCATCCGGGCCACTCTCGGCTCCAGCACCCAGTTGGCCGTCCGCCTGTGCATGCTGGTGATCGTGCTGTTCGTGTGGCTGGCGGCGAGCCTGCGACTCGACGCGCTGCTGGGCGCCTTCGCGGCGGGGATCATCGTGCGGCTGATGTTCACCACCAACCATCCGGGCGCGGTCGAACGGGTGGAGTCGAAGATGGACGCCGTCGGTTTCGGCTTCCTGATACCGGTGTTCTTCGTGGTGACGGGGGTGCGATTCGACCTGTCGGCGCTGCTGGCCGCCCCGGTGACGCTGCTGCTGGTCCCCCTGCTGCTGGCGGCCTTCCTGGTCGTGCGGGGCGGCCCCGAGTACCTGCTGTCTCGGGGCGACGTCCCCGAACGGCAGCGGCTTCCCCTGGTCCTGTTCTCGGCGACCGCGCTGCCCCTGATCGCGGTCCTGGCGACGATCGGGACCGGGACGGGCGCCCTCGACGGCGCCTCCGCCGCCGCCCTCCTGGGCGCGGGCATGCTGAGCGTGCTCGTCCTGCCCCAGGTGGGCGGTGCCCTGCTCCGCCGTTCCCGGTCACCGGCAGGGGGAACGAAGCGTTAGGGCGGGTCCCCCGTGCCGTTTCGTGTCCGTGGCGGTCCGGAGGGCCTTTCGCGGGACGCTTCCCGGTGCCGTCCGTGCCGTCCGTGCCGACAGCGCGGAGCCGACGGTTCGGACAGGGGCGCGCCCGGCCCGTGGGAGGGTGACGGACCGGGCGCGGTCAGGGGGGCGGTCAGCCGACCTGCGGGTGGGCGTGCCCGCCCGGGACCGCGACGCCGGAGAAGTACTCCTTGGCGGTCGCGGTGTTGGCCAGGACCGCCACCGTGATGGCGAAGAGCGCCGCGACGATCTCGGGGACCCCGCTGACCGGGGTGAACAGCAGCGCCAGGATCACGACGGCGTAGACCGCGTTGGCCGCGGTCACTGAGGTGCGGACGCCGTCGCGGTTCCGGTTGACCATGGCGGCCAGGACGGCCGACAGCGCGCCGTAGACCAGGCCGATGGCCGCGTTGGTCAGTACGGCCCAGGCGGGCATCTGCGTGTTCTCGGCGATCATCGGGACGGTGGCCATGGCGGTGGCGCCGAGGAGGTTGAGCAGGCCCATGACGATCTGGTAGACCGCGATCAGGATCAGCAGGACGAAGACCGCCGTGACGGTCGCCGGTCTGGCTCTGGTGGTCATCTGGGTTCCTTCCTTCGTCCGTTCCTGTGTCAGGAACCCATAACCCCAGTCCCGCGGAGGACACGCGTCCCACCGGACGATTTCCGTCCGCGCAGGTCGCGAACGCCCGTTGGGACGGGGTTCCGGGGCGGGGGAGGCCCCGGGACGGCCGGGGAGCGCGGAGGGGCCCGCTCAGAGACCGAGCGGGACCCCTCGGGTACGGACGGGCGGCCGGGCGCGGTCCGGGGACCGCGACGGGGGCCGGGGCGCTAGCGTTCGCCGCCGGGCTTCCACAGAACCTCGTCGCCCTCCCGGGCGACGTACCGGCCGAGGATGAACAGCAGGTCGGAGAGCCGGTTGAGGTACTGGGCGGTGAGCGGGTTGACGGTCTCGCCGTGCTCCTCGACGGCCGCCCACACACTGCGCTCGGCCCGCCGGACCACGATCCGGGCGGTGTGCATGAGCGCCACGGTGGGGGAGCCCCCGGGCAGGATGAAGCTGCGCAGGGTGGGCAGGTCGGCGTTGTAGGCGTCGCAGGCCTCCTCCAGCCGGGTGACGTACTCGGGCAGGACCCGCAGCGGCGGGTACTCCGGGTCGGGCACGATCGGCGTGGACAGGTCGGCGCCCAGGTCGAACAGCTCGTTCTGGACCCGTCCGAGCAGGCCCCGGACGTCGTCGGGCAGGTCGCCCAGCGCCAGGGCGGTGCCGAGGGCGGCGTTGGCCTCCTCGGTGTCGGCGTAGCCCACCAGGCGCGTGTCGTTCTTGCCGGTCCGGCTCATGTCGCCGAGCGCCGTCGTCCCGGCGTCGCCGGTGCGCGTGTAGATCTTCGACAGCACGACCGGCTTGTCGGTGTCCCGTTTGGTCATGCCCCCACCCTAGGGTTCGGCGACGCTCCGGCGGGTGCGGCGGTGGGGCAGGAACGCCCGGCGTGACGCAGGATAACTGTTCAATATCAGCGTGTGAAGGTGATGCAATTCACTGATACATTGGGAAACCGGGGGGCTACCGAAAGTAGTCTCCGGCGGTGTCCGTGTGCGGCGTCCGGGTGCCAGAGGGGGTCACCCGGGAGCCGCGGAGGGGGAGGCACCGCGGCGGGCGGCGTGGAACCGGGGGGTTCACGCCGCCCGCCCCGCTGTGCGGGGCACGCCCCTCACACGGGTCGTGCGGGGACTACATCAGCCAGCCGTCGCCCAGGCGCGGGAAGCTGGGCGCGGCCGTCGTGCGCAGCACCCCGTTCACCGGCAGGGTGCTCTGGGCGAAGAACTCCACGCCGTGCGCACCGGCCGCGGACAGTTCGGCCACCGCGTCCCAGTTGATGTTCTCCATGGTGTCGTCGGCGGTGTGGTAGTACGGGTCGAACTGCTCGCCCGCCGTGCCGCCGTACCACTCGACCTGCTCCTCGGTCTTGACGCCGTCGGCGCCGCTGAACAGGCCGCCCGACGGGATGCCCGCGGTCATGAACGCCTGGTAGTCGCTGCGTCCGCTCAGCACGCCGGGCTCGCTGACCTGGTCCTGGGAGGCGAAGTAGTCCTCGAAGACCTTCGAGATCGCTCCGGAGCCCGACGGGGCGGCCACGGACCCGGGCAGCTCCATCCGGCCGTCCAGGACGAACCGGCCGTAGTTGTGCGAGCCGATCATGTCGAAGTTGAGGTAGAGGGCGATGTCCTCGACCTCCTGCGCGGTCAGGTCCTCCACGTACCGGGTGGAGCCGACCAGGCCCTCCTCCTCGGTGCCCCAGAAGGCGAACCGCACCTTGTTGTTGGGCTCCTCCTGCTCGGCCAGCTGGATGGCGGTCTCCAGCAGGAAGGCTGTGCCGCTGCCGTTGTCGTTGATGCCGGGGCCGTCCGCGACGCTGTCGAGGTGGCCGCCCACGACCACCACGTTGTCGTCCCGGCCGCCCGGGGTCTCGGCCAGCACGCTGTAGGAGGTCTCGTCGCTGATCTCGGCGTCCACGCTCACCCGCAGCTCCAGGCCGTCGGCGGCCAGCAGCTCGGCGCCCAGCGTCCCGGACACGCCCAGGGCGGGGATGGCGGAGTGCTCGCCCACGGTGCCCAGGAAGACCTCGTCCTCGTTGTTGACCACCAGGGCGGCCGCGGCCCCCGCGGCGGCGGCGTTGTCCACCTTGTCCGAGAACGGGCAGGTGCCGCGCACGGTGATCGCGATCGCGCCCTCGGGGAAGTCGGTGAAGTCGTCGGGGGAGCAGCCGCTCGCGGTGCTGTCGGCGTTGACGGCCACCGCCGGGGCGGTGACGTCGCCCGAGCCGGAGTAGCTCATGGTCGCGTAGTCGGTGTCGACCTCGTAGGCGGCCTGCTCCGGCGCGGTCTGGGCCAGGACGGCCGGGGAGTTCTCCCGCCACAGCTCGTACTCGTACTCGTGCCGGTAGGGCTCGTACCCCGCGCGCTCCAGCTGGTCCTCGACGTAGAGGGCGGCGACGTCGTAGCCGGGGGTGTTCGTGGCCCGGTTGCCGCCGTTGTACTCGGCGATGGTGTCGAGGTTCTCCAGGTGTTCGCGGATGGCGTCCGAGCTCACCCGCTCCGACAGCGGCGGGTCCTCGCTCGGCCTGCCCGCGTGCGCGGGCGGACCCGCGTGCGCGGGCGGACCCGCGTGCTCGGGGGCGCGGGAGTGGTCCGGGGGCCCGGGCTGCCCGGGCTCGGCGTGGGCGGGGGAGGACGCCAGGGCGGCGACGGTCATCAGGACGGCCGCGGCACCGGCCGTGGCGGCACGGCGCCGGGACGCGGGGACGGCCGCTCCGCGTGCTGGCCTGCCTTCGGAACTGGGGCGCAAGGATCTTCCTCCGGAGTGCGGGGGTCCACCGCTCCTTGGAGTCGGGGGATGGACACCTTGGGTAGGCGAAGTACCGGTGCAGCCTGACACCGCGGAGGTGGTCTCGGCAAGGACCGATGACCACAATTGCCACAATCAGCCACAGACCTTACGCATGGGGTGGCAGTGTGGTTCCATGGACGGCCCCGGGCGAGCAGAACGTCTTGTCCGAGGGCCCGTGTCCTTCCGGAGAGGGAGACGCCCCCTACTCCTCGATCTCGTCCTGGTGTTTGCGCGGCTTGTACTCGACGCCCACCCCGCCCATCACGGCGATGCCCCGGATGTGCACGACCGGCGCGTCCGGGTCCACCACGCTGGGGGTGTTCTCGGAGACGCCGAAGCCGCCCATGAGCGGCAGGCCGTGCACCCGCACCTGCACGTCGTCGGGCACGGTGATGCCCACCCCGCCCATGACGGCGCAGACCCAGATGCTGGTCTCGCGCTGGGTGAACCGGGCCTCGCGCAGGTCCAGCTCGATCCCGCCCATCACCGCGAAGGCGGTGAAGGTGCCCGGCACGACCCAGTTGCCCGACCGGTCGGCGCCGCCCATGACGACGACCGCGGCCCGGCTGGTGGGCTCCTGGTCCACGATCCGGCCGCCGCCGTAGAGCGGCCGGGGCGAACGGAAGTCGGTGGGGACGACGGAGGCGCCGGGGCCGTTCGGCGCCGGGAGGTCCTCGGTGAGGGGGACCAGCTCGCCGATGGTCTTGGCCCGGTACACCGCGTCCAGCCGCTCGCTGTGCTCGTCCGGGTCCAGGCGCCCCTCGGCGAGGGCTTCACGCAGGCGGTGCGCGACGGAGTCACGGTCGGCGTCGGAGGCGCGCATCCGGCCGTGCTCGGGGGGAGTGGCTTCGCTCATCGTTTCCACCATAGGACCATTCTTCCGTCGCCGCGCGGCGCGCCGCATCGGGGAGGTTCCCCGAGACGACCCTGAGACCCGGGCCCGCGGGCCCGGGTCAGTCCTCGGGGAGCAGCCCGCGGCGGATCGCCTGGCTCACCGCGGCCGTCCGGTCGCTCACACCGAGCTTGTCGTAGACCCGCATCAGATGGGTCTTCACCGTGGTCGCGCTGATGTGCAGGGCGTGCCCGATCGCCGCGTTGGTGCGCCCCTCGGAGGCCAGGCGCAGCACCTCCACCTCGCGGGGCGACAGGACGGCGGCGGGTTCGCCGCGCTGGCGCATGCCGGTGAACAGCTTGCCCGCCAACCGCCCGGTCAGGACGGTCTCCCCGCGCGCCGCGGCGCGCACGGCCTCGGCCAGCTCCGCGCGCGGGGTGTCCTTGAGCAGGTAGCCGGTGGCGCCCGCCTCCACCGCGCGCAGGATGTCGCCGTCGGTGTCGTAGGTGGTGAGCACCAGCACGTGCGTGCCGGGCCGCTCGGCGCTGATGCGCTCGGTGGCCTCCACCCCGTCGCCGCCGGGCATGCGCAGGTCCATCAACACCACGTCCGGCTCCAGCTCGGCCGCCCGGACGACCGCCTCGGGGCCGGAGGCGGCCTCGCCCACGACGGTGAGGTCGGCCTCGGCGGCGAGCATGCCGCGGATGCCCTCGCGGACCACCGGGTGGTCGTCGACCAGCAGGACACGGATCACGGCGCGGACTCCTCGTCACCTCGTGGAACGTTCGGGGGCAGGGGCAGCGACATCCGGACGCGGGTACCGCGGCCGGGGGCGCTGTCCACCTCCAGGACGCCGCCGGCGGCGTCCGCCCGGTGCAGCATGTTCGCCAGCCCGTTCCCGGGCGAGGGCCTCCCGGGGTCGAAGCCGACGCCGTCGTCGGCGACGGACAGCTCCACCGGGCCGGGGCTTCCGTCGGCGGACCGCGTGTACTCCAGGGCCACCCGCACGTGTCCGGCCCCGGCGTGCCTGCGGACGTTGGCCAGGGCCTCCTGCGCGGTGCGCAGCAGGCAGATCTGGAGGTCGTTGGACAGGGTGGCCGGGGCGCCGAGCACCGCCGTGTCCACGGGGACGCCGAGTTCACCGCTCAGACGGGAGGCGACCCTGTCCAGGGCGGCCTCCAGGGTCTGGCTGTCCAGGCCCACCGGCTGGCGGGCGGCCACCATGGCCCTCGCCTCGGCGAGGTTCTCGGCGGCGGTCTCGCGCATCAGGGCGAGGTGGCGCCGGGCCAGCGCGGGGTCGGCGTCCATCTCCGTCTCCACCGCCTGGGTCAGCGCGACGATGCTGGTGAAGCCCTGGGCGAGGGTGTCGTGCACCTCGCGCGCCAGGCGCTCGCGCTCGGCCATGGCCCCGGTCTCCTCCGACAGCCGCGCGACCTCCAGACGGCTCTCGCGCAGTTTCCGGATCAGCTCGGAGCGCTCGTAGCTCTGCTCGATGATCCGCCCCAGCCAGCTGCCGAACCACAGCGTGTAGCCCACCATCACGCCGTTGACCAGGACGTTGACGGCGACGTTGTCCCACTCGCTCATCCCGAGCAGGCCGCGCAGCGGCATCGGGATCAGCAGGATCGCGCCCACCGTCGAGATGGCGGCCGGAATCGAGGCGGTCATGAAGCACAGCGGGGCCACGGCCACGACCAGGAAGGTCAGGGTGGGGTTGACCGTCACCGCGGGCAGGCACAGCACGAGCAGGACGGCCATGAGGACCGGCGGGCGGACGCGCTCCTCGCGCAGCATCAGCCGCCTGCCGAACAGGTGGTACACGGCCGTCACCGCGGCCATGAGGCCCACGAGCGGCCACCGCCAGGAGGGGACGCTGGTGAGCAGCGCGATGGCCGCCATGGCCGTCATCACGGAGATGAAGTACACGTCCCACCACACGCCCAGGTCCCAGGCGTGCCGTTCGTCGCGCTCCTCCTCCCCGGACGGGGCCCCGCAGGGCTCGGGGGACGGCGCGGTCGGGACGGGGCCGTCCCCCGGAGCCCGTGCGGCCACGGTGATCACCCGTCCTTCCGCGTCTTCCACCGGAACGTCAGCAGTACCAGCGCCAAGCCCACCACACACCACACGCCCAGCGCGAGGGCGACCGAGGACAGGTCCCACGAACCGCCGGGTTCGAAGGCTGCCATCTCGGCGGGGAAGAACGCCGCGCGCAGGCCCTGCGCCATCCACATCAGCGGGAAGAGCGCGGCGGCGTCCAGCACCCAGTCGGGCAGGGCGATGACCGGCACGAAGATGCCCGAGATGAACTGGAGGACGAGGAAGGGCACGACCACGATGCCCGAGGCGGAGCGGACGTTGCGCGCCAGGGAGCTGATCGCGATGCCCAGCAGGGAGCAGGAGACGGTGCCCAGCGCGAACACCCACGCCAGTGTCGCCCAGGCGGCGGGGTCGTCGGGCATGCGCGCGCCGAAGGCCAGGACGGCCACGCCCAGCAGCAGGACCAGCTGGCCCAGGGCCAGGAACAGCACCACCACGGTCTTGCCGACGAAGTAGGCGGTCGGCGGCATCGGGGTGCCGCGCAGGCGGCGCAGACCGCCCTGCTCGCGCTCGTTGGCGATGCTCAGGCCCAGCTGCTGGAAGCTGACCGACATCAGGCCCATCGCCACCAGGCCCGGCAGGTAGTAGTCCACGGCGGGCATGCCCATGTCGAACATGCCGTCGAAGATCGACGAGAACATCACCAGGATCAGCGCGGGCAGGGAGAAGGTGAAGATCACGCTCTCCCACTCGTGCACGAACTCGCGGATCTCCAGCCACCCCCGGGACAGCCCGACGCGCAGCGCGCCGGGCAGGCGGTCGGAGGAGGAGGCCGGGACGGAGGGGTCGGCGGGGGTGCGTTCGGTCGCGGTGCTCACGCGGACACCTTCCTCTCGGCGGGGCGGTCGCGGCCGTCCCTGTCGTCGCTTCCGTCGCCGTCCTGGTCGTCCTCGCCGATCAGGCCGAGGTAGACCTCCTCCAGCGTGGGGCGGTGCACGCTCAGCCCCGGAACCTCGCCGGAGAACAGGGCGGACAGCTCACCCACCACCCGGGCGGGCTCGTCGGTGCGGGTCTCGCGGCGCTGTCCGTCGACCGTCCAGCCGACGGTGGCCTGGGCCGAGGCGCGCCCGCCCAGGGTGGAGGGGGAGCCCTGCGCGCGCACCCTGCCGCGTGCGATCACGCACACGCGGTCGGCGAGCGCCTCGGCCTCCTCCAGGTAGTGCGTGGTCAGGACGATGGTGGTGCCGCCCCGGGCCAGGTCGCCGATCAGCGTCCAGAAGTCGCGCCGGGCCCTGGGGTCGAACCCGGTGGTGGGCTCGTCCAGGAACAGCAGCTCCGGCCTGCCGACGATGCCCAGGGCCACGTCCAGGCGGCGGCGCTGCCCGCCGGACAGGGACGTCACCCGCGCCCGGGACTTCTCGCCGAGGCCGACCAGGTCGACCACCGCGTCGGGGTCGCGGGGGTCGGGGTAGTAGCCCGCGAAGTGGCGGACCACCTCGCGCACGGACAGCTGGGGGATCATGGCCTCCCCCTGCCAGACCACGCCGATGCGCGAGCGCCACCGGCGCCCGGCGGTGCCGGGGTCCTCGCCCAGAACGCGGACGGTGCCGTCGTCGCGTCGCCGGAATCCCTCCAGGATCTCGACGGTGGTGGACTTGCCCGCGCCGTTGGGGCCGAGGAGGGAGAAGACCTCGCCGCGCGGGACGCTCAGGTCGATCCCGGCGACGGCCTCGTCGTCGCCGTACTTCTTGCGGAGGCCGTGGACCTCGATCGCTGTCTCGCTCATGCCACCGACTCTCTCCCGGACGCGGCCTCCCGGGTATCGGCCGCCGGGCCGTACCCGTGTCCTCCGGATGGAGGACGCCCCCCCCGACCAGGGGAGGGGGGAGCAACGGAACCGCACCGGGGCCGGCGGGCCTCAGCGCCGACGGGCCCCGGCGCGCGGCGCGCGCCCGAGGCCCGTCGGGAGGCGGAGAAGGGGGCGCTCAGAACAGGCGGAGCACGTCCGGCTCGATACCGCGCAGCTCGTCGTAGTCCAGTACCACGCAGGAGATGCCGCGGTCCTCGGCGAGCACACGGGCCTGCGGCTTGATCTCCTGGGCGGCGAACACGCCGCGCACCGGCGCGAGCTGCGGATCCCGGTTGAGCAGCTCCAGGTAGCGGGTGAGCTGCTCGACGCCGTCGATGTCGCCGCGGCGCTTGAGCTCCACGGCGACGGTGGCGTTGCCGCCGTCACGGCACAGGATGTCCACCGGGCCGATCGCCGTCGGGTACTCGCGGCGGATGAGGGTGTAGCCGTCGCCGAGGGTGGTGATGTGCTCGGCCAGCAGTTCCTGGAGGTGGGCCTCGACGCCGTCCTTCTGCAGGCCGGGGTCCTTGCCCAGTTCGTGCGAGGAGTCGTGCATGACCTCCTCGACGGTCAGCACCAGCTTCTCGCCGGACTTGCCGTGCGTGACCGTCCACACGTCGGGTCCGTCGGCGACGGTCTCCTCGCGCAGTTTGCAGGGCGGGTTCATCCAGTTCAGCGGTTTGAACGCCCGGTCGTCGGCGTGGATGGACACGCTCCCGTCGGCCTTGATGAGGATCAGGCGGGGAGCCATGGGCAGGTGGGCGGTGAGGCGGCCGACGTAGTCGACACTGCACCGAGCGATGACGAGACGCACGAAACGTCACGTTACCGCCTCCGGGGGACGCGCGGAGCGGAACCGCGTATCGGCTGCCCGCCTCGTCCGGCGATGCCGACCGTGTCCACAGGGGTGTGCCCCCGGGGAAAGACAGGTGTGTCCCCCCGGCCCCATGACGGGACGCGGCCGGGCCTCTAACGTCGCCAGGGGCGCGCGGATCCGCGCGCCCGCGACGACGAAGGGACTTCCATGTCGCTGACGGTCTCTCCTGACCTGCTGGAGCAGGCGAAGCGCGGCCCGGTCGAGGACGCCGACTTCATCGCCTGCATCAGGGACTCCCTGCCCTACGCCTGGGAGGTGGTCAGCGGTCTGGCCGAGGGCGCCCGGAGCGCCGAGTCCGGCTTCGAGGCGAACGAGGTGCCCCCGCCCGGCGAGCAGGAGAGGGGCCAGCTGCTGCGCCTGCTCGCCAGCGACGCCATGCGCGGCGCGGTGGAGCGGCACTTCGGCCTGCGCCTGGCCTTCCAGAACTGCCACCGCGTGGCCCTCTTCGCGCCCGGGGCCGAGGAGGCCCACGCCGTGTTCACCTCTCCGCGCGCCCAGCTGCTCAACCAGTCGCCCGAGCTCGTCGACTGCTAGGGGCGCCTGCCAGAGGTGGTTCTGCCCCCCCCGGGAGGGAGCGGGGCCGCCGCGCCACGGCCGGGGCGCGGCGGCCCCGCCACCGGCGTGCCGACGCACCGGGTGGCACCGAGTGCCCGACTCGGGCATCCCGTGCGCGGGGCGGTTCGGTCGGGCCCGTAGTCTGGGCGTATGGTGCAGGAATTTGACAAGGTCGGTGTCGTCGGACTCGGCGCGATGGGCGCGGGTATCGCCGAGGTGTTCGCCCGCGCGGGGTTCAACGTCACCGGGGTCGAGATCGACCAGGCCGCCGTCGACCGCGGCCGCGCCCACGTGGACAGGTCCCTCTCGAAGGCGGTGGACAAGGGCAAGCTCACCGAGGACGAACGCACCGGGATCGACACCCGGCTGACGTTCACCACCTCGCGCGAGGACCTCGCCGACGCGGACTTCGTCGTCGAGGCCGTCCCCGAACGGATGGACATCAAAAGGGACGTCTTCGCGGACCTGGACCGGATCTGCCCGCCCGGCACGATCCTGGCCACCAACACGTCCTCGCTGTCGGTCACCGAGATCGCCGCGCTCACCGGCCGCCCGGACAAGGTCGTGGGGCTGCACTTCTTCAACCCCGCCCCGGTCATGAAGCTGGTCGAGGTCGTCACCACGGTCTCCACCAGCGCCGAGACCGTCGACGTGGTCTCCGAGGTCGCCAAGCGCATCGGCAAGACCCCCGTGGTGGTCGGCGACCGCGCCGGGTTCGTGGCCAACGCCCTGCTCGTGCCCTACATCAACGACGCGATCCGCCTGTACGAGCGCAAGGTGGCCACCCGCGAGGAGATCGACTCCTCGGTGCAGAAGGCCGCGGGCCTGCCCATGGGCCCGCTGACCCTCGCCGACCTGGTCGGCCTCGACGTCTGCCTGGCCGTCATGGACGTCCTGTGGGAGGAGTACCGCGACCAGCGCTACGCCGCCTCGCCGCTGCTGCGCCGCATGGTGGCCGCGGGCCGCCTGGGCCGCAAGTCCGGCCAGGGCTTCTACGCGGGCACCGACGAGGCCCCCGAGCCCCGGCCCACCGGCCGCTACGCGCAGATGGTCCGGGAGGAGGAGACCCTGGACCTGGGCGAGGTCCTCCTCGCTCCGCAGATCGACGACGCCCTGCGCATGATCGGCGAGGGCTACGCCTCCGCCAGGGACATCGACACCGCCATGCGCTTCGGCTGCGGCTACCCCAAGGGACCGACCGAGCTGCTGGAGGAGCGCGGCGCCGAGTCCGTGGTCACCACCCTGGTCGCGATGGGCGAGTACGGCCTCACCAACATCGCGGTGCCCGCCCCGCTGCTGATGGACCAGCTGCCCGACGCGCCGGAGGGCGAGGGCCACGGCGGCTGCGCCTGCCATGCCTAGCGCGCTGACCGGCTGACCGCAAGTGTTGCCGGTGTGATGCGTGAGGTCCTGAGCTGCGATGATCTTGTACTTGTAGCCGATGTCGGCGGTCGAGGCTCGCTATGAGTACAAGATCACGGCGGACGAGGCGGTTCCGGTCGTCGCGCGGGGTGGCGAAGCGGGCCGCCGCTGCGCCTGTGGCGGCGGCCACTGCCGGTTCTCTTCTAACCTGGACGGTGTGAGCCCGCGCCGTAACTCTCCCCGCCGCACATCCGCCCGGGGCCGCAAGGCCCCCGGCGGCGCCCCCGACGACGAGGACGCCCTCATGCTGCGCGTCACCGGTGGACAGCGCCGCGAGACCGGCCCCGACGGGGAGTGGGTGACGCGCCGCATCCCCGGCGCCGCCGCCACCAAGGTCTACCGCTGCCCCGGCTGCGCCCAGGAGATCCCGACCGGCATGGCGCACGTCGTGGCCTGGCGCCCCTACGGCGACGGCGGCGACCGGCGCCACTGGCACTCCTCCTGCTGGGACCGGCGCTCCCACCGCGCACCGCGCGCCCCCCGCTACTGAGCCCCGGCCACCTACCCCGGACACGAGGAGCCATGGAGATCCGAGCCACCACGGTGCTGCCCGCCGTGAGACGACCCGTCACCCTGCACACCGCCGACGGCCTGGAGCTGGTCGGCGAGCTGGCCCTGCCCGAGGGCCGCGACCCCAAGGCCACCCTGGTGTGCCTGCACCCCCTGCCCACCGCCGAGGGCATGATGGACAGCCACGTCCTGCGCAAGGCGTCGTTCCGGCTCCCCGCGCTGGCCGACATCGCGGTGCTGCGGTTCAACACCCGCGGCACCAGCTCGCGGCACGGCACCAGCCAGGGCGAGTTCGGCGAGGGCGAGACCGAGAAGCACGACGTGCTCGCCGCCATCGAGTTCACCGAGTTCGAGGGTCTGCCCGACCCCTGGCTGCTGGGCTGGTCGTTCGGCACCGAGCTCGCCCTCAAGTGGGGTGCCGACCCGCAGATCAAGGGCGCGATCCTGCTGTCGCCGCCGCTGCACCGCGCCGACGAGGCCGACATGGCGGTGTGGGCGCGGACGGGCAAGACGGTGGTCGCCCTGGTCCCCGAGCACGACGACTACCTGCGCCCCGACGAGGCCAGGGAGCGCTTCAAGACGCTCTCCCAGTGCGAGGTCGTCGGGGTGGAGGGCGCCAAGCACCTGTGGGTGGGCGAGCCCTACGTGCGCCGCGTGCTGGACGAGATCGTCAAGCGGGTCAACCCCGGGGCCTACCCGCTCCCCGTGGAGTGGGACGGCCCGTACGAGAAGGACGTCCAGACCCTCGGTTAGACCCGCGCGGGCGTCCCACCCGCTGCTGCCGCTGCCGCCGCTGCCGTCGATCCGGTGCCGCCGCGCCCGGCCCTCCCCGCCGCTCACCCGGTCCCCGGGCCTGCCGCGCGGAGCGCTCGTCCCGCATCCGACACGACTCCCGCATCCGACACGACGAAGGACCCGCCCTCCCCGGCGTCAGCCGGGAGAGGCGGGTCCTCGCGTGTGGGGGAGAGCGTCAGCCCGGAGCGGGCCGGAACCCTACTCCTGCCACCAGTCCTCGTCGTCGGCGCCCTTGCCGGAGTGCACCGGCTGCCGGGTCTCCTCGGCGGCCGGAGCGGACTCCTGCGGGATCGCGGCCGGGGCCGGAGCCGGGGCGACCGGCGCGGCGGGGGCCGGGGCCGGGGCGGCCGGGCCGCCACCGCCGAGCAGCTGGCGCAGCTGCTGGAGGTGCGACTGGATGCTGTCGCGCTGGCGGTTGAGCTCCTCGACCTCCTTCTTGGCGGCCGTCATGATCCGGTTGGCCTCGGACTTGGCGTCCCCGAGCTGGTGCTCCGCCTTGGACTTGGCCTCGGCGTCGATCTGGGCGGCGTTCTTCTTGGCGTTGCCGACCAGCTGCTTGGCGTGGTTCTCGGCGTCGCGGCGGGTCTGCTCGGCCTGCTGGCTCGCCTTGGTGGCGCGCTGCTCGGCGCTGGCGGCCCGCTCCTCGGCCTCGTTGACCATCTTCTGCGTGGCGGCCTGGGCGGCGGCGAGGCGTTCGGCGTCCTGGCGCTCGGCCTCGGCGCGGCGGTCGGCCAGCTGGAGCTCGAACTGGTCCTCGGCCTCGGTGCGCCGGGCCTCGGATTCGGCGTAGGCGCGCTCGGCGTTCTTGCGCAGCTCCTCGGCCTGGCTCTTGGCGGACTGGATGGTCTCGTCACGCTCGCGCTTGGCGGCGGCGCGGGCCTGGGCGCACTCGCGCTCGGTGGTGGTGCGCAGCTTGGCGATCTCGCCCTCGAAGGTCGCCCGCTTCTCGGCGATCTCGTGGTCGACCGCGGAGCGCTTCTTCTGCACCTCGCGCTCGGTGGTGGAGGTGAGCTCGTCGGCCTCGCGGCGGGCGGTGGTGGAGATCTCCTCCGCCTCGGACTCGGCGGTCTGGCGGGTCTCGTCGGCCTCGCGCTGGGCGAGGGTGCGCACCTCGGTGGCCTCGGACTCGGCGGCCGCGCGCATGTCGGCGGCCTCGATCTTGGCGGCCGAGCGGATGTCGTTGGCGTCGATCTGCGCGCTCTGGACCAGCTCGTTGGCCTGCTCCTCGGCCAGTCGCAGCAGTTCCTCGATGCGCGATCCCAGACCGGAGTAGGAGGGGCGCTCGCGCTCCTGGAGCTGGCGGTTCTTGGCGTTGAGCTCGGCCTTGAGCTTCTCGGCCTGCTTTGACTGCTGCTTCAGGTCGTTGCGCAGGCTGGCCGCGTATTCATCCACCTGGGTGCGGTCATACCCACGCAGCACCACGTCGAATTCGTGCGGGGTGTTGTCCTCGTCGAAGATGTTGTTGAGCTGGGTGTCGATGTTGTTTGACGGCATGTGGCGGAATCCTGAACGGGTGCGAGACGGCTACTTGCAAGGGGCCGGGGACGGCGGGGAGGGCGGCTGCGCTGTCCCCGGGGACGGGTCCGGTGGCGCGAGCCGGGGATGGGGCGGGTGACGACGGGCTGGTGGGCCCCTGATCGCCTCCGAGATCGTCCGTGTGCGCCCCGTCACCTGACACGGCGGTACGGCCGACCCGACTCGGCTACCGGACTGCAAGACATGGACCAAAGCCGGAATAGCGCATCCGGCAGCTAGCCGACTTTATCAAGCGCGGAACACCTGGGAAGGGGGTTTCGGGTAACTTCCGGTGGGCTCTGAGGCTAACCATGCCACTGGCGTTCAACCTGTGACTTGTCCGGAACGCCCCTGTGACGCTATCCGGAAATTCCGGGACGGTCGTCACCCCTTTCCTCATGCGCCCCCTCCGGGCTCTGGACCAGCTCGGTGAGCACGCCACCGCAGTCCTTGGGGTGCAGGAAGACGATCCTCGACCCCGCCGTCCCCCGCCGCGGCTCGGCGTCCAGCACGCGCACGCCGCTCCCGCCGACGCCCGCCGCGGTGGCGGCCACGTCCGCGGTCCCGAAGGCGACGTGGTGGACGCCCTCGCCGTTGCGCTCCAGGAACTTCGCCACCGGGGAGTCCGCGCGGGTGGGTTCCAGCAGCTGGAGGTAGGTGGCGCCGCCGTCGTCGGTGCCGTTGACCCGGAGCATGGCCTCGCGCACGCCCTGCTCCTCGTTCACCTCCTCGTGCTCCACCTCGAACCCGTACGTGGACCGGTAGAAGGCCACCGAGGCGTCGAGGTCGCGGCAGGCGATGCCCACGTGGTCGAGCCGGGTCAGGCCGGAGAACGGGACGGGAGGTGCGGACGGGGTCGCGGGAGCGGAGGGGGAAGAAGAGGCGGAGGAGGAAGGCGGGGTGGAAGGGGTGGAGGAGGAAAGCGGGGTGGTGAACTCGCTGGCCGAGTGCGGTGCGTCACTCATGGGGTGAACCTCCCGGGGATCGCTGACAGCGGTGTGGGTATCGTTGCAGACCAGGTGCGTCACCCATGCATTTGGAGGCCAGTTACGATGCCCGGTTCCGTCATCGTCGGTGGGGCACGGACCCCCACCGGCAGACTCCTCGGCTCCCTCGCCGGGTTCTCCGCCGCCGACCTCGGGGGCTTCGCGATCAAGGCCGCGCTGGAACGCGCGGGCATCTCCGGCGAACAGGTCGGATACGTGGTCATGGGACAGGTGCTCCAGGCGGGCGCGGGCCAGATCCCGTCCCGCCAGGCCGCCGTCAAGGCGGGCATCCCCATGAACGTGCCGTCGGTGACGATCAACAAGGTCTGCCTGTCGGGCCTGGACGCGATCGCCCTCGCCGACCAGCTCATCACCGCGGGCGAGTTCGACGTGGTGGTGGCCGGGGGCATGGAGTCCATGACCAACGCGCCGCACCTGCTGCCCAAGTCGCGCAAGGGCTACAAGTACGGATCGGTCGAGGTCCTGGACGCGACCGCGCACGACGGCCTGACCGACGCCTTCGAGGGCGACTCCATGGGCGCCTCCACCGAGCGCCACAACGGCAAGCTCGGCATCGGGCGCGAGGAGCAGGACGCCTTCTCGGCCCGCTCCCACCAGCGCGCGGCCGCCGCGGCCGCCGCCGGGTACTTCGACGCCGAGATCGTCCCCGTCCAGATCCCGCAGCGCAAGGGCGACCCCGTCGTCTTCTCCGCGGACGAGGGCGTGCGGGCCGACACCACCGCCGAGAGCCTGGCCAGGCTGCGTCCCGCCTTCGACGGCGAGGGCACGATCACCGCGGGCTCCTCCTCGCAGATCTCCGACGGCGCCGCCGCGGTGGTCGTGATGAGCCGCGCCAAGGCGGAGGAGCTGGGCGCCCCGGTCCTGGCCGAGATCGGCGCGCACGGCAACGTCGCCGGACCGGACAACTCGCTGCACTCCCAGCCCTCCAACGCCATCCGGCACGCGCTGGGTAAGGCGGGCCGCTCGGTCGAGGACCTGGACCTGATCGAGATCAACGAGGCCTTCGCCGCGGTGGGCCTACAGTCCACCCGGGACCTGGGCGTCTCGGAGGACATCGTCAACGTCAACGGCGGCGCCATCGCGCTCGGCCACCCGATCGGCGCCTCCGGCGCCCGCATCGCCCTGCACCTGGTCCACGAGCTGCGCCGCCGCGGCGGCGGGTTCGGCGCGGCCGCCCTGTGCGGCGGCGGCGGCCAGGGCGACGCCCTGCTGTTCACGGTTCCCGCGGAGTAACACCGAGCCGGGCCCCGAGCCCGGACGCCGCGGCCGCCGGACGGCGGCCGACCCTCTCGCGGACACCGCCCGCGGGCGCCGGGAGATCCCCGAACGCCCGCGTGGCGGACCGCGCGGGGGACCCGACCCGAAGACACTGTGTCCCCGGGAGAGTCCCGGGGACACGACGCACCTGACAGCCGCGGGGCGGGGGCCACGAGCCCCCGCCCCGTCCTGCTCCGCCCACACCGAGGAGTTCCATGGACACCCCCCCACTGGTCGAACGGGTCCGCGAGGGCGACCGCCGGGCACTGGCCCGCGCGATCACCCTGGTCGAGAACGGATCCGCGGCCCTGCGCGAGATCATGGCGGGCCTGGCCCCGCACACCGGTCGGGCCCGGGTGGTGGGGTTCACCGGCTCCCCGGGGGTGGGCAAGTCCACCACCACCAACGCCGTCGTGCGCGCGGCCAGGGCGAAGGGGCTGACCGTCGCGGTGCTGGCCGTGGACCCGTCCTCGCCGTTCACCGGCGGCGCCCTGCTCGGCGACCGCGTGCGGATGCAGGAGCACGCCACCGACCCGGGGGTGTTCATCCGTTCCATGGCCAACCGCGGGCACCTGGGCGGGCTGTCCTGGGCCACGCCGCACGCCCTGCGGGTGCTCGACGCGGCCGGGTTCGACGTGATCCTGGTGGAGACGGTGGGCGTGGGCCAGGCCGAGGTGGAGATCGCCGGGCAGGCCGACACCACCGTGGTGCTGTGCGCTCCGGGCATGGGTGACTCGGTGCAGGCCGCCAAGGCGGGCGTGCTGGAGGTCGCCGACGTCTTCGCGATCAACAAGGCCGACCGGGAGGGCGCCAAGTCCACCCTGCGCGAGCTGCGCCAGATGATCGCCATGAAGGACCGCACCGACCAGGAGTGGAAGCCGCCGATCGTGATGACCGTCGCCTCCAGGGACGAGGGCGTCGACGAGCTGTGGGAGCGGATGGACCAGCACTTCGCCCACCTGGAGGCCAGCGGGGACCTGACCCGGCGCCGCCGCGCCCGCGCCCGGGACGAGGTGCAGGCGATCGTGCTGGACCTGCTGCGCTCACGGATGGGCGGGGCGGGCGACGACACCGGCCTGGACGGGTTGGCCGAGGAGGTGGCGGAGGGGCGCAGGGACCCCTACGCCGCCGCTGATGTGGTGCTGAGGGAGCTCCGCGCCGATTTGGGTTAGTGGGGTGCCGCCGTGGTGCTGAGGGAGCTCCGCGCCGACCTTGGCTAGGAGTCCAGGACCCCGCGCAGCACGGCGGCGAAGCCCTCCGGGTCCTCGGTGAAGCCGCCGTGCCCGCCGGGGAAGGAGACCGGCCTCGTGCCGAGGCGCTCGGCCAGCACCGTGCAGGTCCGCGCGGTCAGCAGACTCCCCGAGTCGGCTCCGAGACCGACCACGACGCGGACGGGTCCGGTCGCAAGCGCGTCGGTGTCGGGCACGTACCGGGTGGTGTGTCGGAGTTCGTGGACGTAGAACCGGGTGCTGTCGGCGAGGACCTGCTCGCCGAACTCCCCGTTCGAGACGGACTCTCCTTGTGGGAATCCAGCCTGGTCGGCGAATGCGGCTCGCGCCGCGGACAGCCCCTCCCGGAGATAGGTGGCAATGACCTCCTCGGTCGAGGTGCGCTGGTCGGCGGCGTCGGGTAGCAGTTCCCAAAGGGGAGGTTCGTGCGCGACGATCGTGCGGACCCGGTCGGGATGCCGTTCGGCCAGTGCCAGCGCGGTCACCGCACCGCCGCTGGTACCCATCACGTCCGCCGAGTGCGTGCCGAGGGCGTCAAGGAGAGCGATGACGTCGTCTGCGCGCAGCCCCGGCGTGGAGTCCTGTTTCGGGTCATTCAGAGGGCTGCGGGAGATACCCCGGGGGTCGTGCGTGACGACCATGCGGTCCCGCGCGAGCAGGTCCGCCAGGGGGACGAACTTCCCGGCGGCCATGGGCGCGCCCGTCAGAACGAGGACCGTTCCCTCGCCGCGGACCTCGTGGTACAGCGTTCCGTCAGGTGTGTCCAGGGCATGTGTGCTCACCACGGCTACCGCTCCTTCCGCGTGTTTGTCAGCAAGGGTCCCACCGGGGGTGGACGGAGAAACGGCCGGTGCGGACCGCGACGGTCCGCACCGGCCTCTCCCGTCCGGGGCACGCCGGACCGGAGCGCCGACTACCCGGCGAGCGCCGTGTCGATGGCGTTCATGAGGCTGCCGTCGGCGTCGTCGCCGTCAACGGACCAGATCATGACGCCGCCCAGGCCCTGGGCCTGGGCCCAGTCGGTCTTCTGGGCCATGGAGACCTCGTCGTCGTAGGTCCAGAAGGTGTCGCCGTCGTACAGCCAGGCGGTGCCCAGTGCGTCGTCGCGGTACAGCTCGTAGCCGCCGGTGCCCACCAGGTCCTTCAGGACCTTCCAGTCGTCGATCCCCGCCTCGTAGCTACCGGGAGCGGGTCCGGTAGCGCTCTGGAAGAGACCGTCGCCGTTCGGACCGGGCTCCACACCGGTCCAGCCGCGGCCGTAGAACGGCACGCCGAGCACCATGTCGGCGGGGTCCACGCCGCGGTCGAGGTAGGCCTGGACCGTGGTCTCGGTGGAGTACAGGTCCGGGCCGGGGTCGGCGGGGTCCAGGAGCAGGTTGGACTGGTGGTTGGCGGTGCTCTCCCAGCCGCCGTGGTAGTCGTAGCCCTGCACCGTGATGAAGTCGAAGTCGGTCATGAGCTGCGGCATCTCGAAGCCGAGCTCGATCTTCTCCGGGTCGGCGGGCAGGAACGCGGTCAGCTCGTACTGGCGGCTCGTCTCGGTCTCCAGGGCGTCCAGCTGGTCGCGGAACTCCTGCACCAGGGCGGTGAAGTTCTCCTTGTCCTCGGGGCGGACGGTGTTGTGCTCGTGGCCCGCCGATCCCGGCCACTCCCAGTCCAGGTCGATGCCGTCGAAGACGCCGTAGGCGGAGCCGGGCCCGCCCGCGCCGTCGAAGAGGGGCAGGTTGCCGCGCAGGAACTGGTCGACGCACGAGGAGACCATGCGCTCGCGGGACTCGGCGGTCAGCGCCGCGTCGGAGAAGTGCTCGGACCAGGTCCAGCCGCCGAGGGAGATGTTGACCTTGAGGTCGGGGTACATCTCCTTGAGCTCGCGCAGCTGGTTGAAGTTGCCGCGCAGGTCCTGGTCCCAGGTGTCGCCGACCCCGTCGACGCTGTCGGCGGCCCCGAAGGAGCGGCCGTAGTCGGCCCAGGCGTCGCCCTGGCCGAGCTGGTTGGCCATGAAGCACTCGCCGTTCGCGTTGATGTTGCCGAAGGCGTAGTTGATGTGGGTGAGCTTCTCGGCGGTGCCCGAGGTGACCAGGTCGTTCACCAGGTAGCCGCGGTCGTAGACGCCCCACTGGGTGAAGTAGGCGACCCGGCGTTCCTGGGGCGGGTCGGTGGGACCGCCGCCGTCCGCGTCGGTGGTGGCGGTGACGGCACCGCTCTCGGGCCCCCTGTTGTTGGAGGTGTCGTAGGCGCGCACGGTGAACGTGTGCTCGGTCTCGGGCGCCAGTCCGGTGACGGTGGCGGTGGTGCCGCTGACCGCGCGGACGACCTCGCCCCCGGAGAGGACCTCGTAGCCCGCGACCCCGGCGTTGTCGTCCGCGGAGCCCCACTCCAGGGCCACGGTGGTCGAGGTGGTGCCGGTGACGGTCAGGCCGGTCGGCGCTGTGGGCGGCTCGGTGTCCTCCTCGCCGGGCTCGCCCGAGCAGCTGCCGCCGTTGACCGTGCAGTCCACGGGAGCGGTGTCGCCGCCGCCGTGGGTGCCGTTGAACCCGATGGAGTAGCTGCCGCCCGCCGGGACGGAGGCGCCCCACGAGGGCGGGGTGACGGTGTAGGCGTCACCGGAGCGGCTGAGGGTGGCGTTCCACAGGCTGGTGATCGCGGCGCCGGAGGGGAGCCGGAAGCCGATGCTCCAGTCGGTCAGCGCCGAGCCCGAGCCGTTGGCGATGGTGAGCTGCCCGCCGTAGCCGGTCTCCCAGCGGCTGGTCTCCACGTAGGTGACGGTGACGCCCGAGGTGTCGGCCGACGCGGCCGGGACGGGTGCCAGTGCGAGGGGTAGGACGACCGCGGCGGCCAGTGCCGCGATTCGTTGGCGAAGTCGTGCTCTCACGGTTGCTCCTGGTGCGTGAGCGGTGTGGGGGTTGGCCTTCCGCCGCGGGGGCGGACGGCTGCGGGGTGTGCGCCCAGGGAGTGCGGTGTCGCGAGCTGACCGGTGGTGGTCTCGGCGGCGCGCGTGAGAGGTGGCGTGTGCGCGGCAGGGGCATGGCGGGCCTCCGACCTGGGGGAGGAAGGGGAGGGTGTGTGGGGGCCGGTGCGGACCGTCGCACATCGGTCCGCACCGGCCGTGGCGGCGGTGCTCCCCGGATCAGAGCACCGACGCCGCTCGGTCCCGGTCCGGGATCGCCGGACCGGAAGTTCTGTCGGCTGCGGTCGTGGGGGCGCGTTCCGGGTGCCCGGGCCGCGCACGGAGCCCGTCCCCGCCGCTCCCGCGCCACCCGGAGGAAGCGCGGCCGCGGCGGGGGCGGACGGTTCCTAGTCGCTCAGCGCCGTGTCGATGGCGGCCATGAGGCTGCCCTCGGCGTCGTCGCCGTCGATGGACCAGACCATGACCCCGCCGAGGCCGTTGTCCTGGGCCCAGTCGGTCTTCTGCGTCATGGCGGCCTCGTCGTCGTAGTTCCAGAGCGTCTGGCCGTCGTAGATCCAGGCCGTACCGGCCTCGTCGTTGCGGAAGACCTCGAACTCGCCGGACTCGACCTTCTCCTCCAGGACCTTCCAGTCCTCGGTGCCCGCCGCGTACGTCCCCTGCGCGGGGCCCGTCGCGGGCTGGAAGAGGCCGTCGCCGTCGGGGCCCGGCTCCACGCCCGTCCACCCCTGTCCGTAGAAGGGCACGCCCAGGACGAGCTTGTCGGGGTCCACGCCCCGGTCCAGGTAGGCCTGGACGATGAGCTCGGTGGAGATCACCGGCTGGGGGTCGCGGGCGTCCACGACCAGGTTGGACTGGTGGTTGGTCGTGCTCTCCCAGGTGCCGTGGTAGTCGTAGCCCTGCACCGTGACGAAGTCGAAGTCGGTCATGAGCTCGTCCAGCTCGTACCCGGCGTCCAGGCGCCAGCCCCCGGCGGGCATGAACGCGGTCAGCTCGTAGTGGCGGTCGGTCTCCTCGCCGAACGCGTCCAGCTGGTCGCGGAACTCCTGCACCAGGGCGGTGAAGTTCTCCTTGTCCTCGGGGCGGACCGTGTTGTGCGGGTGGCCGCCGGAGCCGGGCCACTCCCAGTCCAGGTCGATGCCGTCGAAGACCCCGTAGGCGGCGCCCTCGCCGCCCGCGCCGTCGACCTCGGGCAGGTTCCCCCGGAGGTACAGGTCGACGCAGGAGCTGACCAGCCTCTCGCGGGACTCGGCGGTCAGGGCCGCGTCGGAGAAGTACCGGGACCACTCCCAGCCGCCGAGGGAGATGTTGACCTTGAGGTCGGGGTACATCTCCTTGAGCTCGCGCAGTTGGTTGAAGTTGCCGCGCAGCTCCTGGCCGGGGTCGTCGGCGGTCCCGTCGACGCTCTCCTCGGCGGGCACGGGGTGCGCGTAGTCGGCGACGGCGCCCTCCTGGCTGGTCCCGTCGCCCGTGGCGCACACGCCCTCGGCGGTGACGTTGCCGAACGCGTAGTTGATGTGCGTGAGCTTCTCCGCGCTGTCGCTGTCGACCAGGTCGCGGACGTGGTAGTCGCGCTCCCCGGCGCTCCACTGGGTGTAGTAGGCGACGCTGCGGCTGTCGTGGGAGGGGCCGCTCCCGTCGTCCCCGGCGCAGGGGGAGCCGTTGACCAGGCAGTCCACGAGGTCGGTGGCGCCGTCGGAGTGCAGTCCGTTGAAGCCGAAGGAGTAGCTGCCGCCCGCCGGGACGCTGGCGCCCCAGTGCGGCGGGGTGATCGTGTAGCCGCCGGGGGTGCCCGCGAGGGTGGCGTTCCACAGCTCGTGGATGCGGCTGCCGTCGGGGAGCGAGAACTCGACGGCCCAGTCGTCGACGGGGGCGTCCGAGGCGTTGTGGACGGTGATCTGGCCGGTGTAGCCGGTGTTCCACCGGGCCGACTCCGTGTAGGTGACCGTGAGGTCGGCGGGGTCGGTCTCCTGGGCGGCAGCGGCCGGGACCGCGGTCGCCGCGAGCGGGGCGAGCAGCACGGCGGCCGCGACGGCCGCGAGGCGGGTACTGAAACGTCGTGCTCTCACGTCGTGGCATCTCCTGGTGCGGGGACGGGGGTCGGGGGGATGGACGACCGTGCTCCTGGAGCGGATGGGCCGTGCTCTTGGAACAGAGGGGACGGGCTGCGGTCGTGTGCGGGGGCCGCGGGGGAGAGCCGCGGTCCGTCGGCGGGGTTCGGTGCCTTCCCTGCGGGTGGTCCACGGGCCAAGTGAGGACAGGTCTTCACCTTGAGCCTCTGACGTGGGGGGATAAATTTTTAGGAAACTTAACTAATAATTCCTTGCTCCGTCAAGACCCGGCGCGGACTCTCCGGTCGCCCCGTGCGCGCGGCGGCGGACTTCGCGGGCCCTTCGCCGGAGGTCCGGTGGATTTGCCGAGTTGGCGGGGTGGACCAGTTCCGAATGTGGCATCTGTCCCTTTGTGGCCACGGAAAAGTCTTGCTTTCTTTCTCACCCGCTGTTAGGTGCTCTGTGCGCTTTTCGCTCCCGCGCCCCTCCGAGGCCCGTGAAACCCCCACGTCACGCTCGCCCCGGAGCGTCGCATCCGTCGCTTCCGCCGACCGGGGCGGGCCTCCGGGCCGTGCCCGGCGCGGTGCCCGGCGGTCGGGTCGCGCGGGAGCGGGGCCGGACGCCCTCCGGTCAGGCGGGTGCGCCCGTACCGCTGACTAGAGTGAACCCGTGGGTAACCCGTTGAATCTCCCGTTCGACCCGATCGAGCGGGCACACGACAACTGGACGCGCAGATGGGGGCCCTCGCCCGCGATGGCGGCGGTCACCTCGGTCATGCGCGCGCAGCAGATCCTGATCGGGGAGCTGGACGGAGCCCTCAAGCCGTTCGGTCTGACCTTCGCCCGCTACGAGGCGCTCGTCCTGCTCACCTTCAGCGGTTCCGGCTCGCTGCCCCTGGGCAAGATCGGTGAGCGCCTCATGGTGCACCCGACCAGCGTCACCAACACCATCGACCGGTTGGAGGGGCAGGGCTTCGTGCGCCGCCTCCCCAACCCGAGCGACGGTCGCGGCGTGCTGGCCGAGATCACCGACGCCGGGCGCCGGGTCACCGAGGAGGCGACCGGGGCACTGCTGTCCATGGACTTCGGCCTGGGCTGCTACTCCGACGAGGAGCTGTGGCGCATGCACGAGATGTTCACCCGGCTCAGGGTGGACTTCGGGGACTTCCCCGAGCCCGTCGTGGAGGCCGCCGAGGGCCGCTGAACGCCCGCCGCGCCCCGGTGCCGCGGGCGCTCTCCCTGTACATCATTAGTTGGACGTCCTACTATTTCGGTATGGCGAACACCACGAGCGACCCCACCGGCGGCGGGGGCCAGGAGATCGAGGCCGGGCGCGAGCGCTGGCAGCGCCGCTACGACTCCGCGCGCACACGCGACGCCGACTTCACGTCCCTGTCCGGGCGCACCCTGGAACCCGTCTACGGCCCCCGTCCCGGCGCCGAGGTCCCCGGCTTCGAGCGCGTCGGCTGGCCGGGGGAGTACCCCTACACCCGCGGCCTCCACGCCACCGGCTACCGGGGACGGGCGTGGACCATCCGCCAGTTCGCCGGGTTCGGCAACGCGCGCCAGACCAACGAGCGCTACAAGATGATCCTGGCCTCCGGCGGGGGCGGGCTCTCGGTCGCCTTCGACATGCCCACCCTCATGGGCCACGACTCCGACTCCCCCCACGCGCTGGGCGAGGTCGGCCACTGCGGCGTGGCCATCGACTCCGTCGCCGACATGGACCTGCTCTTCGACGGGATCCCGCTCGGCGAGACCACCACCTCCATGACCATCAGCGGCCCGGCCGTCCCGGCCTTCTGCATGTACCTGGTGGCGGCCGAGCGCCAGGGGGTGGACGTCCGCACCCTCAACGGCACGCTCCAGACCGACATCTTCAAGGAGTACATCGCCCAGAAGGAGTGGCTCTACCCGCCGGAGCCGCAGCTGCGGCTGATCGGCGACCTCATGGAGTACTGCGCGGCCGACATCCCCGCGTACAAGCCGCTGTCGGTGTCGGGCTACCACATCCGCGAGGCCGGGGCCACGGCCGCCCAGGAACTCGCCTTCACCCTCGCCGACGGCTTCGGCTACGTCGAACTCGGCCTGTCCCGGGGGCTGGACGTCGACACCTTCGCGCCGGGGCTGTCCTTCTTCTTCGACGCGCACATCGACTTCTTCGAGGAGATCGCCAAGTTCCGCGCCGCGCGCCGCATCTGGGCGCGCTGGCTCCGGGACGTCTACGGCGCCAAGACCGAGAAGGCGCAGTGGCTGCGGTTCCACACCCAGACCGCAGGGGTCTCCCTGACCGCCCAGCAGCCCTACAACAACGTCGTCCGCACCGCCGTGGAGGCGCTCTCGGCCGTCCTGGGCGGCACGAACTCGCTGCACACCAACGCCCTGGACGAGACCCTGGCGCTGCCGACCGAGCAGTCCGCCGAGATCGCCCTGCGCACCCAGCAGGTCCTCATGGAGGAGACCGGGATCGTCAACGTCGCCGACCCGCTCGGCGGATCCTGGTACCTGGAGTCGCTCACCGACGAGCTGGAGGCCGAGGCGGAGCGGATCTTCGCCCACGTCCTGCGCATGGGCGGGGGCGAGGGTGCCGAGCACGCGATCGGCCCGATGACCTCCGGCATCCTCGCCGGGATCGAGAACGGCTACTTCAGCTCCGAGATCGCCGAGTCCGCCTTCCAGTACCAGCAGGCCCTGGAGAAGGGCGACAAGAGGATCGTGGGCGTCAACTGCCACACCAACACCGTCTCCGGCGAACTGGACATCCTCCGGATCAGCCACGAGGTCGAGCACGAGCAGAAGCGCGCGCTCGCCGAGCGCCGCGCCGCCCGCGACGGCGCCGCCGTGGACCGCGCCCTGGCCGCCCTCCTGGCGGGCGTGCGCTCCGACGGGGGCAACCTCATCCCGCTGATCATGGACGCGGCCCGCGCCGAGGCCACGCTCGGCGAGATCTGCGCGACCATGGGGGAGGAGTTCGGGACCTACACCGAGGAACCCCGGTTCTGAGCGAGTGGCACGGGGACCGCGGAACGTGCGGCGGTCCCCTCCGGCCCGGGGCTCAAAGGGAGCGGGCGGTCCTGGTCAGGCGCACCCACTGGGCGGGGGGGAAGGACAGATAACCCGAATCGGGGTGGGCGGAGTCGCGTACGTCCGTCCCGGTTTCGTGCTCCCGGGCCTCCACGCACTGTCCGCCCGTACTGCTGTAGCTGGACTTGTGCCATTCACCGCTCATGTGCTCAACCTCTCGAGAACCTGTACCGACTGTTCCGGGGGAAGGGCGCTTCCCAGAGCGCGTTTTACCAGCTCGGACAGTCGGTCGAATCCGTTCGTCTCGTCGTAGAGGACGTTACCGGAAACGTGGTCGCTGGACGCGACACGTGAGCCGTCCACGAGGCGGCACAGTAGCAGCGGTGAGGTGATCCCGATCAGCGCCGAGCCCTCCGGCACGAGATGGACGCGGACTCTCCCCTGCCGTGTGAGTGAGACCAGGTGCGCGGCCTGTTCCCGGCGCACGTCGTCGGGGACACAGGTGAACGCGCTGTGGGGGAACACCGCGACCACCTCGGGGTCGTTCTGTTCGCGGAGGCGTTCGTAGCGGGCGCAGCGCATGGAGACGAGGTCGGATATCTCTGCCGGTGTGGCGAGCGGTTGTCCGTGCTCGAAGACGAGCCGCGCGTAGCCGGGCGACTGGAGGAGTCCGGGAACCAGGACCGGGGACAGGAACTCGATGTGCACGGCCTCCTCCTTCAGCCGCCACAGGTCCTGCATCCACGGTGGGAGCAAGGGGCCGACGGTCTGCTTCTCCCAGACCTTCAGCAGCCGACCGGAGGCCTGGAGGAGTTGGTCCAGTTTCTCCACGTGATCACGTTTGGGGGTGTTCTCCCCGGACTCCCATCGGCAGAGGGACGACGAGGACGTGCCGATGCGGGCTGCCAGCTGTCGTTGGGTGAGACCCCGCAGTTCGCGCCACTTCGTTATCTGAGAGGGGAAGGGAGATTGCACCATGTCCCGGATCGTAGTACGTGAATTGCGTTCTGGACCGTAGCTTTAGGAATGCACCGCAGTCGCTCGCGGGACACGTGCCGGTGCGACAGGTTGGAGTCGTGGAGGGCGAGGTCGTTCCTCCACTGTGTTCTGGGTGGTTCCGTCACACGGCCCGCCAGAACCGTTTCCGCCGCAGCGCCTGGTCTTTGCGTGGTCTTTCGTCGCACGAGGTGTCTGTTCCGGCCGCGCTACGGACGGACGCGGAGCAGCCCGTCCGGTACGCGTGGACGGGCGGTCCGCGGCACCACACCAGGCGGCACACGACAGGTGGGACACGGACGGCTCCGGTGCTCCGGAGCGGAAGCCCTCTTCGGGGGAGGGACCCCATGGGGGGATGGGGTCGGAGAGGAAGGGGGTAGGGGCCCGCTCACCGGGGGCGCGGGCCCCTACCCATGGTCGGGAGATACGGTCCACGTCCTGCCCGCGCATACGGCAGGATGGAGTCATGCAGCCTTCGGACTTTTCACCGAACAGTGCCGTGGACCTCGGCGCGCGCAAGGCGGCCATGGAACGCGAGGCCAAACAGCGCGCGGCGGAGTCGGCGGGTCGATCCAACCCCTACGCCCTCAACGTCGACGAGTCCACCTTCCAGGCCCAGGTCCTGGAGCGGTCGATGTCGACCCCGGTCGTGCTGGCCGTCCTCGCGGGCTGGTCCGAGCAGTCCAAGCAGGTCGAGGAGGCCCTGGACAAGATCTCGGCGGCCTCCGGCGGCACCTGGTTCCTGGCCAAGGTCGACAGCGAGGCCAGCCCGCAGCTGGTCCAGGCCCTGCGGGTGCCCACCACCCCGATGATCGTCGTGGTGATCCAGGGCCAGCTCCTGCCCGGTCCGGCGGGCCCGGCGACCGAGGAGCAGCTCACCGCCTGGCTGGTCGAGGCGTTCGCCGCCCTCCAGGAACAGGGCGCGCTGCCCCCGGGCCACCCCGGCACCATCACCGGTGAGCCCGGCGCGGAGGGCGCGCAGGACGCGCAGGCGGCCCAGCCCGAGGAGCCCCGGGGCCGTCCCGTGGACGTCGAGGCCCAGGAGGCCCTGGACCGGGGCGACTTCGAGGCCGCCGCGGCCGTCTACGCCAAGGCCGTGGAGGCCGACCCCGGCGACGCCGAGTCCCGGGCCAAGCTCGCCCAGGTCCGGCTGGTCGGCCGTCTCCAGGACGTGGACGCGGGAGCAGCCCTCCAGGCCGCGGCCGACCGGCCCGAGGACGTCGCCGCCCAGGCCACCGCGGCCGACGTCGAGATGTACGGCGGCAGGTTCGAGGACGCCTTCGGCCGCCTCGTCGACACGGTCAGGCGCACCGCCGACGGGGACCGCGACAGGGCGCGCACCCACCTGCTCGGCCTGTTCGAGCTGCTGCCCCCGGGCGACCCGCGGGTCGCCGCCGCCCGCCGCAAGCTCACCTCCGCGCTGTTCTAGGGAGTGTTCCGCGGAGCCGCGCGGCCCGAGGCCCGCGCCGCTCCCCGGACACCGCCGGCGCATCCTGGTGCTGCCGCCTCGTCCCGCCGGGTCGCACCCGGCGGGGCGAGGCACCGCCACGGTGGCTCGCGGAGCTTCCCGGACCACGGTCGCCCTGCGGGCCGCGGCTTCCCCAGGAGTCACGGCCTTCCCGCGGATCGCGTCTTCCCCGCGGGCCGCGTCCCCCTCTGCGGGGCGCCGGACATAACCCGCGCACAGCGGGTACAACCCCGTCAGGAGACGGGCCCACGGCCCGTCGCGGACCTGGCAGGTTTACATGGCGACCGGCGACACCCCTGACGGACGCGGCGCACCCGTGGTCACGATCTCGGCCACCTACGGCGCGGGCGGCAGCGCGGTGGGCCCCGCCGTCGCCGCCCGGCTCGGCGTGGCCTTCCTCGACCGGGCCGTCCCCAGCGCGGTGGCCGCCCGCATCGGCTGCTCGCTCGACGAGGCCCTCCAACGCGACGACCGCGCCCCCGGCAGGCTCGAACGCCTGCTCGCCAGCGCCGCGCGCCTGCCCACCGTCACCCTCGGCAGCGTGGACACCGCCCTCATCGGCACCACCGACGAGGAGGGCCGCCTCCTCTACGACCACGAGTTCGTGGAGCAGACCGAACGGGTCCTGGGAGAGGTGGCCCAGCAGGGCGGCGTCGTCCTCGGCCGGGCCGGGGCCGTCGTCCTGCGCGACCACCCCGGTGCCCTGCACGTGCGCCTGGACGGCGACCCCGACGCGCGCCTGCGCCGGGCGCGCAGGCTGTGGGAGTCCGGTGACCGCGGCGAGTGGAGGGGCACTCACTCCGACGAGCCGCCCAACGCGCGCCTGCTCGACGACAACGACCGCGCCCGGGCGGCCTACGTGCGGCGCTTCTACCGCGCCGACCCCGCCGACCCCGGTCACTACCACCTGGTCCTGGACGCGGTGTCGCTGTCACTGGAGGCCTGTGTGGACCTCGTCGTGCGCGCCGCCCGCGACCGGGCGACCCCTCCTTCCGAGGGCGCCTGAGCCGAACCACGCGTTGTCCGCCGTGACACCCTCGCGCTGGCGTAATTTATGCGATTTTTTACCAGAGCGGTAATTGTCACCTTGTGCTGACGGTTGGGCCTTGACTCAGGTAAGGTAAGGCGACTCGGTCACGGGTCAGCCCCCGCCCGGAACCGGGGTCCGAGTGACGGTGCGTTGAGCACCGCGCGCACAGGACACACGGCACCCCCCATCCCGCGCGCACGCGCAGGCGGCGCCGTGCACCGGCGAGCGCCCCGGCGGGGCGCCCCGGACGCACCACACCAGCCAGAGCCAAGGAGCAACACGTGGCCACCCTTCCCAGCGTTTCCTACTCCATCACCGTCCGCCTCGAACTGGACGCTGGGGGCAGTGCGGTCGGCAGTCTCACCAACGCCGTCGAGCAGGTGGGCGGCATGATCACCGCGCTGGACGTGGCCGCCGCCGGACACGAGCGCATCCGCATCGACGTCACCTGCGCCGCTCGCGACACCGAGCACGCCCAGGCCATCGTCGACGCCCTGGGCGCCGTCGAGGGCGTGGTCGTGCACAAGGTCAGCGACCGCACCTTCCTCATGCACCTGGGCGGCAAGATCGAGATGAAGTCCAAGGTGCCGCTGCGCAACCGCGACGAGCTCTCCATGGCCTACACCCCCGGCGTCGCCCGCGTCTCCCAGGCCATCGCCGCCAACAAGGACGACGCCCGGCGCCTGACCATCAAGCGCAACAGCGTCGCCGTGGTCACCGACGGCTCCGCGGTCCTGGGCCTGGGCAACATCGGCCCCGAGGCCGCCATGCCCGTCATGGAGGGCAAGGCCGCCCTGTTCAAACGCTTCGCCGACATCGACGCCTGGCCCATCGCCCTGGACACCCAGGACGTGGACGAGATCGTGCGCACCGTCCAGGTGCTGGCCCCCGGATTCGGCGGCATCAACCTGGAGGACATCTCCGCCCCCCGCTGCTTCGAGGTCGAGGCCCGCCTGCGCGAGCTGCTCGACATCCCCGTCTTCCACGACGACCAGCACGGCACCGCCATCGTCGTGCTCGCCGCCCTGCGCAACGCGCTGCGCGTGGTGGGCAAGAAGCTCGGCGAGGTCCGCATCGCCATGTCCGGCGCGGGCGCGGCCGGAACCGCGATCCTCAAGCTGCTCATGCACGCCGGGGCGCGCGACGTCATCGTCAGCGACGTGCACGGCGCCGTGCACGCCGGACGCGAGGACCTCGACTCCAACCTGCGGTGGATCGCGGAGCACACCAACCCCGAGGGCTACAGCGGCGACCTGCGCGGCGCCGTGGCCGGGGCCGACGTCTTCATCGGCGTCTCGGCTCCCAACCTCCTCAACGGCGACGACATCGCCGAGATGAACGAGGACGCCATCATCTTCGCCCTGGCCAACCCCGACCCCGAGGTCGACCCGGACGTGGCCCACCTGCACGCCTCCGTCGTGGCCACCGGCCGCAGCGACTACCCCAACCAGATCAACAACGTGCTGGTCTTCCCCGGCTTCTTCCGCGGCCTGCTGGACGCCCAGAGCCACGACGTCACCTCGGACATGATGGTCGCCGCTGCCGAGGCCCTGGCCGACGTCGTCACCGAGGACGAGCTGGGCCCCAACTACATCATCCCCAGCGTGTTCCACTCCGACCTGTCCAACCACGTGGCCACGGCCGTGCGCGAGGTCGCCCAGCGCGGTCAGGCGGCCGGACAGGCATAACGGCCTGGAAACACCGGCGCTCCGCCCGGCGTTCCGGGGTAGGTGGGAGGGCATGGACCAGCCGATGACCGGACGCCTCCTGGTGGCCGCCCCCGTACTCCAGGAGGACTCCTTCCGCCGCTCGGTGGTGTTCGTCGTGGACGACGCCGCCGACGGCACCCTCGGGGTGATCCTCAACCGCCCTCTGGGCATGACCGTGGACGAGGTCGTCACCGACTGGGGCACCTACGCCAGCGAGCCGGCGGTGATGTTCTCCGGAGGGCCCGTGGGCCTGGGCTCCGGCATCGCCCTGGGGATGGCCGGCCCCGGCGAGCCTCCCCCCGGCTGGTCCCCGCTGGAGGGCCTGGACCCGCACCTGGGCCTGGACGGGATCGGCGTGGTCGACCTCGACGGCCCCGCCCAGGTGCTCGGCGGGGCGCTCGGCGCGTTCCGTGTCTTCGCGGGCTACGCGGGGTGGAGCGAGGGCCAGCTGGCCGGGGAGGTCGACGAGGGGGCCTGGTACGTCGTCGACGCGGTCGCCGACGACGTCTTCACCACCGCCCCCGAGGGGCTGTGGTCGCGGGTGCTGCGCCGCCAGGGCGGGGACATGGCGCTCCTGTCCACCTTCCCCGACGATCCCACCATGAACTGAGCAGCCGGGGCCGCGCGCGGCACCCTATACCGTGGAACGCAGACGTCGAAAGGTGTGAGGCACGATGGCGATGGACATCTTCAACAAGGTCCTCCCGGACAGCGAGACCAAACCGGACATCTCCCACGACGGCGGGGACCGGGAGCGGTTCGCCCACTACGTGCAGAAGGACAAGATCACCGCGAGCGCCGTGACCGGCGACCCCGTGATCGCCCTGTGCGGCAAGGTGTGGGTGCCCAACCGCGACCCCAAGAAGTTCCCCGTGTGCCCCGAGTGCAAGAAGGTCTACGAGGAGATGATGAAGTAGTCCTCCCGCCCGGACGGCCGACGCCTCCCGAGGGGACGGCCGCGCGTCCGGCGCGGACCCCGCCGTGCCCGGGCACCGCGCGCGGCGAGCACGGAGAAGGCCTTGACACACGGCGTGTGCCAAGGCCCTCGTGCTGTCCGGGGCCGGTTCGAACGACGGACCCTGGGCCGGGGACTCCTCGCCCCCGTCGGGGGCGGGAACGCGCCTGCGGGCCGCGTACACCGCCGCCCCGCCTGGGATCTGGACCTCTCGTCCATGCCCACGGTCAGCGGGACCGGGTCCGGCTGCTCCCCGGCGGCGCAGAAGCCCGCGAACGGTTCGCCCGCGTCCCGGCCCAGGGGATCCAGCTGCTCCTGCTGGACGAGCCGACCGCCGCACTGGACATCCGGCACCGGGAACTCGTACTGGATCTGGCTTCCCAACTCGCGGAGCGCGGCGGTGCGGTTATCGTGGTCCTGCACGATTTGGGGCTTGCGGCAGCCTACGCCCATCGTGTGGCGATACCCTCCCGAGGGCGGGTCGCCGCTCAGGGCTCCCCCGCCGACGTGTTCACCGCGTCGCTGCTCGGCTCCGTCTACCAGCACGAGGTCGAAGTCCTACCGCACCCGCGTACCGGAGTCCCGCTGGTCGTCCCCCTCAGGTAGGGGACGGGTGCACACGGAAGCGTCCACAGGAGTAGGTCGTATTGGTGTCCACAACTGAACGGCAGTTCCACGAGGGTCCCCGGCCCGGACGCGGGGAGGGGCGTGGACGGCGGGCCCCCGGCGGCCGTCGGCGCCGCCCCAGGCCCAGGGCCACCCCCGGCGACGTCGTGCGCGGCATCGTCCGGTTCTTCGGCGAGATCATGCTGACCGCCGGTCTGCTCATGCTCTTCTACGCCGGCTACGAGGTGTACGGCTCCCAGTGGGAGACCGACCGCGAACAGCAGGACCTGGCCCAGGGGCTGGAGGAGGCCTGGTCCGCCGACCAGGCGGCCGCGGAGGCCGGCCCGGACTCCGAGCCCCTGCCGGGCAGCGCCGACAGCCGCCTGTACGTGCCGAGCCTGGACCTGGACTGGGTGGTGGTCAACGGCACCACGCAGGAGGACATCCGCTACAGCCCCGGCCACTACACCGAGTACTCCAGCGACCCCGGCGGGGAGGGCAACTACGCCGTGGCCGCCCACCGCACCCCGGGCCTGTTCTGGGACCTGGACCTGCTCCAGAACGGCGACGTCATGGTGCTGGAGGACGGGGAGAACTTCTACACCTACGAGGTCTTCCGCGACGAGACGGTCCTGCCCACCGACGTGTGGGTGATCGAGCCGGACCCCTTCGACGAGGCCACCGACGAGGAGCCGGGCAGGTCCCTGCTCACCCTCACCACGTGCGCGCCCAAGCTGAACAACACGCACCGCCTCATCGTCTGGGCGGAGCTGGTGGAGACCACGCCCAAGTCCGAGGGGATGCCCGACTCGATCGCCCACATGGCCCCCGAGGCCTAGCGAGTAAGGAAAGCGAATGTACGGTCTGATCTGGCGTGTCCTGCCCGGTCCGTGGGTCTCCAAGCTCATCCTGGCGCTCGGTCTGGCGGTGGGCGCGGCCCTGCTGCTGTGGTTCTTCGCCTTTCCGGCGATCTCGCCGCACATGCCCTTCAACGACGGCGCCGTCGACGTCGAGGGCGCCCAGACCGGGGGCGGGGCGGAGCCCGGGGGCGGGTCCGGCGGGTAGCCCGGAGTGTTCGTGGACGATGAGGGAACCGGCGGGGACCGGTGGCCTTTCCGGGGCCTGGGACACGCCGTGTGCGCGGCGCCACTGGCCAGGCTCCCGGAACGGTCCACGGTGCCCGCTAACCTCATGGGGGTGAGTAACGGGGGACGGTTCGCAGCATGACGGTGACGCAGACCACGACGGAGGACCGGCTCAGAGGCCTTCGCGCATGGCAGCGGGAGGCGTTCGAGGAGTACTTCCGCCGGGAACCGCGGGACTTCCTCGCCGTGGCCACCCCCGGTGCGGGCAAGACCACCTTCGCCCTCACCCTGGCCAGCGAACTCCTCCACCGGCACACGGTGCGCGCCATCACCATCGTGTGCCCCACCGACCACCTCAAGAAGCAGTGGGCCGAGGCGGCCGCACGGTTCGGCATCGCCATCGACCCCGACTTCCGCAACGGGCAGGGCGCCCTGGGCCGCCAGTACGTCGGCGTGGCCGTCACCTACGCCCAGGTCGCCGCCCACCCGATGCTGCACCGAAACCGGACCGAGGCGCGCAGGACCCTCGTCATCTTCGACGAGGTCCACCACGCCGGGGACGCCCTGTCCTGGGGCGACGCGGCCCGCGAGGCCTTCGACCCGGCGGCGCGGCGCCTCTCCCTGACCGGAACCCCCTTCCGGTCCGACATCAACCCCATCCCCTTCGTCGACTACGTCCAGGACGTCGCCGGGGTGCGCCGCTGCTCCTGGGACTACAGCTACGGGTACGGGCCCGCCCTGGCCGACGGGGTCGTGCGCCCCGTCATCTTCATGGCCTACTCCGGCGAGATGCGCTGGCGCACCCGCGCGGGCGACGAGCTCGCCGCCAGACTGGGGGAGCCCCTCACCCAGGACGCGCTCTCCCAGGCGTGGCGGGCCGCCCTGGATCCCAAGGGCGACTGGATCAAGCGCGTGCTCCAGGCCGCCGACCGCCGCCTGACCGAGGTCCGCAAGACCCACCCGGACGCGGGGGCGCTGGTCATCGCCAGCGACCACGAGAACGCCCGTGCCTACTCGCGCATCCTGCGCCAGATCACCGGCAAGGGCGCCACGGTCATCCTGTCCGACGACCCCGGGGCCTCCAAGAAGATCTCCCGGTTCGCCGTGGGCGACGACCGCTGGATGGTCGCGGTGCGCATGGTCTCCGAGGGTGTGGACGTGCCCCGGCTGATGGTGGGCGTGTACGCCACCTCCACCAGCACCGCGCTGTTCTTCGCCCAGGCCATCGGCCGCTTCGTGCGCGTGCGCCAGCGCGGCGAGGTCGCCTCGGTCTTCCTGCCCTCCGTGCCCACCCTGCTGGAGTACGCGGGCGAGATGGAGCGCGAGCGCGACCACGTGCTCGACCGGACCCCGGCGGAGGGCGACGAGTACCCGGAGGAGGACCTGCTCCGGGAGGCCAACAAGAAGCGGGACACCCCCGACGCGGGGGAGGAGTTGCCCTTCGAGACCATGGAGTCGGCGGCGGAGTTCGACCGCGCCCTCTACGACGGGGCCGAGTACGGCGGAGTGCCGGGGTCCACCGAGGAGGAGGACTTCCTGGGCCTGCCCGGTCTGCTCGACCCGCAGCAGGTCTCCCAGCTCCTGCGCAAGCGCAAGGCCGACCTCAAGGCGAGTGAGGTCAGGACCCGCAAGGTGGAGGAGCCCGCCGAGGAGGAGGGGCCCACCCACCAGGTCCTGGCCGACCTGCGCCGCGAGCTGAGCGGTCTCGTGGGTGCCTGGCACCACCGCACCGGCAAGCCGCACGGGGTGATCCACAACGAGCTGCGCCGCGCCTGCGGCGGGCCACCGGTCGCGCAGGCCACCCCGACGCAGATCCGCGAGCGGATCGCCAAGATCCGCGTCTGGGCCGTCGGCGGGCGGTAGTCCACCCGAAACGGGCAAACACTTCGCAAGCTCACGCATGTCCCATAAGCCCTCAGTGTCCACTTCATTACCTTGTGTGAGATGAGTGGACACAGCTCTCGCGGCGGCTCAGCCGCGCTCTGCACCGGACTGCTGATGTGCGGGTTCGCCCTGGCCGGAATGGTCACGGCCACGACGCCCGGCACCGTCGGAACCGACTCCTCGCGCGCCCAGCTGGCACCGGGGGAGCCCGAGGCGCTGGAGCCCTGCCTGCCCGGCGCCGCCAGGGTCGCCGACCCGGACGCGGCCGCCCGGCCATCCGGTGGCAGCGAGGTGACGCCGCGTCAGGCCGCCCTCTACGAGCAGCAGCTCCAGGAGGCGCTCGTGCCCCTGCGGGGACAGGAGCTCCAGCCGCCCCACACCGTCCCGGTCGTGGTGCACGTCATCTCCGCCGAGGACGGCAGCGGCGAGGTCAGCGACGAACGCGTCCAACGGCAGGTCGACGTCCTCAACGCCGCCTACGGCGGCGACACCGCCGCGGATCCGGCCCAGGCAGCCGAGGCCGCACGGCGGACCGGGGCCGCGGGCAGCGCCGAGCCCATCGACACCGGCTTCCGCTTCGAGCTCAGCGAGGTCACCCGCACGGTCAACGACGACTGGTTCACCAGCTTCGCCGAGCACCGCGACACCGTCCACGCCGAGCTGCGCCAGGGTGACGCGGGGACCCTCAACATCTACACCTCGAACCTGGGCACCGGTCTGCTCGGCTACTCCTCCTTCCCCCAGGACTACGAGGAGGCGCCCGAACAGGACGGCGTGGTGATCGCCCACGACACCCTGCCCGGCGGCGACCGCGACCGGTTCAACCTCGGCCACACCGGCACCCACGAGGTCGGCCACTGGCTCGGCCTCTTCCACACGTTCCAGAACGGCTGCTCCTCGCCCGGCGACTACGTGGACGACACCGCCTACGAGCGCGAGGCCGCCTCCGGCTGCCCCGAGGGCCGCGACACCTGCCCCGAGCAGAAGGGTGAGGACCCCGTCACCAACTTCATGAACTACAGCGACGACGCCTGCATGACCCACTTCACCACGGGCCAGGCCCAGCGCATGGTCGAGCACTGGGCGGCCTTCCGCGCCTGACGCGGCGGCGGCCCCGGGGCGTGGCCGCGACCGTGCGCGGGCCCGGCCGCCGCTAGGCTTGTCACCATGGCAGCGAACACGTACCTGACCGGGATCAAGCCCACCGGCGACTTCCACCTGGGCAACTACATCGGCGCGATCAAGCCCGCCCTGAGCGCGGCCACGGCCTACGACACCTACTACTTCATCGCCGACTACCACGCGCTCAACACCATCAAGGACGCCGACGAGCTCCGCCACAGCATCCGGTCAGGCGCTGCCACCTGGCTCGCGTGCGGGCTCGACCCCGAGCGGACGATCGTCTACCAGCAGTCCCGGGTGCCCGAGACCTTCGAGCTCACCACCATCCTGAGCGCCCTGACCCCCAAGGGCCTCATGAACCGCGCGCACGCCTACAAGGCCGCCCGCGACCGCAACAACGAGGCCGGGATCACCGACCTCGACGCCGGGATCAACATGGGGCTGTACAACTACCCCATCCTCATGGCCGCCGACATCCTCGTCATGGAGGGCACCCACGTCCCCGTGGGCCGCGACCAGTCCCAGCACATCGAGTACACCGCCGACATCGCCGGGTACTTCAACCACCGCTTCGGCGGGGCCTACAGCTTCCCCGTCCCCAAGGGCGTCATCGACGACAGCGACGCGAGCATCCTGCCCGGCGTCGACGGCCGCAAGATGAGCAAGTCCTACGACAACCACATCCCGCTCTTCCTGCCGGAGAACAAGCTCAAGAAGGCCGTCCGCCGCATCCCCACCGACTCCACGCCGGTCGAGGACCCCAAGGACCCCGACAGCTCGGTGCCCTTCCAGCTGCTCACGCACTTCGCCGACGCCGAGAAGGTCTCCGAGGTGCGCAAGCGCCTGGAGGCGGGCGGCATGGGCTGGGGCGACCTCAAGAACGAGCTGTTCGAGGCGATCAACACCGAACTGGGTCCCAAGCGCGACCGCTACGAGGAGCTGATGGCCGACCCGGCGCGGATCGACGCGATCCTGGCGGCCGGGTCCGAGCGCGCCCGCCAGCGCGCCCGCGCCACCCTGGAGCGCGTGCGCGCCGCCGTCGGCGTCGCCTGACACGCGGGGGCGGCGGGTCAGCGCGCGCTGACCCGCCGCCCCCGCGAAAACCGCTGGCGAGCCGGACCCGGCCTTCCTAGGATGCGCCGATGGAACTCGGAACGGACCCGCCCGAACGCATCGGCTACGTGACGCTGCCCGACGGAAGGGCACTTGCCTGGAGCGAGTGGGGTACCCCAGGCGGCACCCCGGTGCTGCTCTGTCCCGGAGCGGCCACCGGCCGGTCCCTCGGCTTCGGTGTCCACCTCCTCACAGGGCTGGGCGCTCGCCTGGTGTCCGTGGACCGTCCGGGTCTGGGTGCCTCCGACCCGGCTCCCGGCCGCACGCTCGCAGACTTCGCCGAGGACGTGCGGGCCCTGGCCGGACCCTTGCGCCTGGGACGGCCCGCCGTCGTCGGCAACTCCCAGGGCGCGCCGTTCGCGCTGGCCTGCGCCGCCGCGGGCGCTGCCCGCTCCCTCGCCCTGGTCTCCGCTGCCGACGAGGTCGCCCGGCCCGAGTTCGCCGCGGCGCTGCCGCCCGGCCCGCGCGCCCTCGCCGACCTGGTCGCCGCCGATCCCGAGGCCGCCGAACGGAACCTGTGCGGTTTCGGCCCCGAGTCCATGTGGGACCTGGTCAACGCCTCCAGCCCCGAACCCGACCTCGCCGTCTACCGCACACCCGGCTTCGAGGCCGCCTACCGGCGCGCACTCGCCGAGGGGTTCGCCCGGGGCGGAGCGGGTTACGCCCGCGACACCGTTCTGGCCACCGCCCGCTGGAACCTGGACCTGGCACTGATATCCGTCCCTGTCGACGTCTGGTACGGGGAACTGGACACCTTCCACTCGCCCGACCGGGGCGCCCTGCTCACCAGCCGTGTTCCCGGGGCCCGCCGCCACCTCGTTCCGGACGCGGGCGGTTCCCTGCTGTGGACGCACGCCGGGGACGTGCTGCGCGCCCTGCTCGCCCACCGCTGACGTGGGCGGTACCGGGGCCGCGACCGACCCCGGTCCGCCTCCTCCGCCAGCGCGCCCGCGGCGGACCGCCCGCGAACACCGCGGTCAGCCGACCAGCGGCTCGCCCTCCAGTTGCACGCCCGCCTCGCGCAGCCGCTCCAGCGCCGCGTCCACGGTCGGGCGCGACACCCCGGCGGTCAGCCCGAGCAGCACCCGCGTGCGCAGGCCCTCGGCCACCGCGTCCAGGGCGGTCGCCTTCACGCAGTGGTCCATGGCGATGCCCACCACGTCCACCTCGTCCACCCCGCGCTCGCGCAGCCACGAGCCCAGCGTGACCCCGCCCTCCTCGGTCACGCCCTCGAAGCCGCTGTAGGCGGCCGTGTAGTGCCCCTTGTCGAAGACCTCCTCGGCCAGCGAGGCGTCGAAGCCGGGATGGAACTCCACCCCCGCGGTGCCCGCCTCGCAGTGGCGCGGCCAGCTGTCCACGAAGTCGGGCTCCTCCGAGAAGTGCTCCCCCGGGTCGATGTGGAAGTCTCGTGTGGCCACCACGTGGTCGTAGTCGCTCGCGCGGGCGTACTCGGTGACGGCGGCCGCTGTGCTGGCCCCGCCCGCCACCCCCAGGTTCCCTCCCTCGCAGAAGTCCTTCTGCACGTCCACCACGATGAGCGCCCTCACAGCGGCACCCCTTTCCGTCGTCGGACCCGCCCGGGTCCGTGTACCGCCATTCCTAGTGGAACACCGTCGGCAGCGCGGCCTCGCCACGCGACATCCGCAGGGCCTCCTCGGGCAGCTCCGCCACCGTCGCCCGGTGCCGCTCCCGGGCCTCGTGCACGCTCTCGTGGCCCACCACCACGCCGTCGGCGACCAGCGGCCGCAGCAGCGGGCGCGTCCCCACCTGCGGGGACGGCGGATGGGGATAGACCTCCTCGGCCACAGCCGTTCCCTTGTCGTCCAGGCGCCGCACCGCCCACTTGCGCCCGCCCCGGCTCGGCTTGCCCACCGAGCGCTTGGCCACCGGCTCCAGTGGTGCGTCCTCCTCCAGACCGCGCGCCCGCGCCACCAGCTTGTACACCAGGGACACCGTCGGCGCGCCCGAACCGGTCACCAGGGAGGTGCCCACCCCGTAGCCGTCCACCGGCGCGACCGCCAGGGCCTGGATGGAGTGCTCGTCCAGGTCCCCGGTCACCACGATGCGGGTGTCCGTCGCGCCCAGGGAGTCCAGCTGCGCCCGCACGCGCCCGGCGTGGGCGGCCAGGTCACCCGAGTCGATCCGCACCGCGCCCAGTTCGGATCCGGCCAGCTCCACGGAGGTGCGCACCGCGCGCTCCACGTCGTAGGTGTCCACCAGCAACGTCGTCCCGCTGCCCAGGGACTCCAGCTGAGCCTTGAACGCGTGCCGCTCGCTGTCGTGCAGCAGCGTGAACGCGTGCGCCGCCGTCCCACCGGTCGGCACTCCGTGGGAACGCCCGGCCTCCAGGTTGGAGGAGGTGGCGAACCCCGCGACGTAGGCGGCGCGGGCCGCGGCGACCGCGGACCGCTCGTGCGTGCGCCGCGACCCCATCTCGATCAGCGGCCGACCGCCCGCCGCCACCGCCATCCGCGTCGCGGCGGAGGCGATCGCGCTGTCGTGGTTGTACACCGACAGGGCCAGGGTCTCCAGGAGCACGGCCTCGGCGAAGGAGGCCTCCACCACCAGGATCGGCGATCCGGGGAAGTACGCCTCGCCCTCGCCGTAGCCCCACACGTTGCCCGAGAACCGGTAGTCGGCCAGCCACTCCACGGTGCGCTCGTCCACGATCCCGTTGTCGGACAGGAAGTCGAGTTCCTCCGTGCCGAACCGGAACCGCTCCAGCAGCTCCAGGAAGCGGCCCGTTCCGGCCACGACCCCGTACCTGCGCCCCTCCGGCAGCCGCCGGGCGAACATCTCGAACACCGAGTGGCGGGCGGCGGCGCCGCTGTGCAGCGCTCCCTGGAGCATCGTCAGTTCGTAGTGGTCGGTGAGCAGCGCGCTGCTGCTGTCCTCGCTCATGCGCACGAGCCTAATCCGTGCCGGGTGGGCCGCATGAGGTTGCCCCCACCAGCACCGGGCCGCCGCGGCCCCCACGGCCCGTCAACAATACCCATTTGGTTGGTAGGGAACCGGATGTAGGTACTCTGGAGGCATGCTGAGGATTGATCGCGCGATCTACGACAGGATCGTCGCACACGCCCGCCGCGACCACCCCGACGAGGCGTGCGGCGTCGTGGCCGGACCCGAGGGCTCCGACAGCCCCGAGCGCTTCGTCGAGATGGTCAACGCCGAACGGTCGCCGACCTTCTACCGGTTCGACTCCCTCGAACAGCTCAAGGTCTGGCGGGAGATGGACGACCGCGACGAGGAACCCGTCGTGATCTACCACTCCCACACCGCGACCGAGGCCTACCCCTCGCGCACCGACGTCTCCTACGCGTCCGAGCCGGGCGCCCACTACGTGCTCGTGTCCACGCGCGAGCCCGACACCGTCGAGTTCCGCTCCTACCGGATCGTCGACGGCCAGGTCACCGAGGAACCGGTGGAGGTCACCGGGCCCGGCGACGGCGCCGCGACCGCCCCGTAGGTTCCACACCACACGGGGCGGCGCCCAGGAATGGGCACCGCGCGCCCCCTGTTGGCAATGAACGCACACCAACGACCGCTAACGGAGAAACCTTCATGGCCATCGAGGTCCGCATCCCGACCATCCTGCGCAACCTGACCGGCGACGCCAAGGTCGTCGAGGGCTCCGGCGACACCCTCGGCAAGCTGTTCGCCGACCTGGACAGCCGCTACCCCGGCATCGCCGGGCGCCTGGTGGACGATGGCAAGCTGCGCCGCTTCATCAACGTCTACCTCAACGACGAGGACGTGCGTTTCGTCGGCGGTCTGGAGGCCGAGCTCTCCGACGGCGACAACGTGACGATCCTGCCGGCCGTGGCCGGCGGAAGCCGCTAGGCCGCACATGCGCTACGACTCCCTGCTCGACTCCCTCGGCGGCACGCCGCTCGTCGGCCTGCCCCGGCTCTCGCCCTCGCCGCAGGTCCGGCTCTGGGCGAAACTGGAGGACCGCAACCCCACCGGCTCGATCAAGGACCGCGCCGCGTTCTTCATGATCGAACAGGCCGAGAAGGACGGGCTGCTCTCCCCGGGCTGCACCATCCTGGAGCCGACGTCGGGGAACACCGGCATCTCGCTGGCCATGGTCGCCAAGCTGCGCGGCTACCGCATGGTCTGCGTCATGCCGGAGAACACCTCCGCCGAGCGCAAGCAGCTGCTGGCCATGTGGGGCGCCGAGGTCCACTTCTCCAACGCCGCGGGCGGCTCCAACGAGGCCGTCCGCGTCGCCAAGGAGATGGCCGCGGCCCACCCCGAGTGGGTGATGCTCTACCAGTACGGCAACCCGGCCAACGCCCGGGCCCACTACGAGACCACCGGGCCCGAGATCCTCGCCGACCTGCCGGGGATCACCCACTTCGTGGCGGGGCTGGGCACCACCGGCACCCTCATGGGAGTGGGACGCTACCTGCGCGAACACCGGCCCGGCGTGCAGGTCGTGGCGGCCGAGCCCCGGTACGGCGAGCTGGTGTACGGGTTGCGCAACCTCGACGAGGGGTTCGTGCCCGAGCTCTACGACGAGTCGGTGCTCACCACCCGCTTCTCCGTGCCCTCCGAAGCCGCCCTCAGGCGGACCCGGGAGCTCCTGGACAAGGAGGGCATCTTCGCGGGCGTCTCCACCGGCGGCGCCCTGCACGCCGCGCTGGGCATGGCACGCAAGGCCGAGAGGGCGGGGGAGAGCGCCGACATCGCGTTCGTCATCGCCGACGCCGGCTGGAAGTACCTGTCCACCGGCGCCTACGAGGGCACGCTGGAGGAGGCCGAGGAACGCCTCGACGGCCAGCTCTGGGCCTAGGTCCAGGACCTGCGGAACCCGCCCGGCATCCGCCGTGACCCGTCCGGGGAGCGGCGGTCCGGGCCCCGGCGGAGGCCGGCACCTTCGGGTGCCGGCCTCCGCGCCGTTCTGAACACCGGTGAAACAGGCCCCGAACAAACAAGACATACGCCGTCAAGCGGTGTGAAAAATTCACACGTGACCGAGGTCGCGTGAGACGCGGGCCACATTTTGTACCACCCGGGCGGGCATTGGGGTACACCCGTAACAACGGGACATCCGCAGAACCAGCCGCCATCCGCACTCCGCACAGACTCTCGGCGGGGGTGCCACGGACGCCGCGCGGCCCATCGAGAAGGCGACGACGACGTGCGACTCACGATTATCGGGTCCTCGGGGAGCTTCCCCGGGCCGGACAGCCCGGCTTCCTCCTACATGCTCGAAGCGGACGGTTACCGCCTCCTGCTCGACATGGGCAACGGCGCGCTCGGAGCTCTCCAGCGGCACGTCGACATCTACTCCGTCGACGCCGTCTATCTGAGCCACCTGCACGCCGACCACTGCTTCGACCTGTGCTCGTACTGGGTGGCCAGGGCGTACCACCCGGGCGGCGCCAAACCCCGCATCCCGGTCTACGGGCCCCAGGGGGTGGCCCGGCGGATGGCCGAGGCCTACGGCCTGGACCCCGACCCGGGCATGACCGAGGTGTTCGAGTTCCACGAACTCGCCCCCGGGCCGTTCTCGCTCGGCCCCTTCCGGGCCCGTGTCGACCACGTCAACCACCCGGTGGAGGCCTTCGGCATCCGCCTGGAGCACGGCGGTGCGGCCATGGCCTACTCCGGCGACACCGGGGTGTGCGACTCCCTGGTGGACCTGGCCGCCGACACCGACCTGTTCCTGTGCGAGGCGGCCTTCCAGGACCACCTCGACCACCCCAAGGACATGCACCTGACGGGCAGCGAGGCGGGCGAGCACGCCAGCCGGGCCCGCGCCCGCAGCCTGCTGCTCACCCATCTGGTGCCGTGGAACGACGACGACGTCACCCTCACCGAGGCGCGCTCCGCCTACGACGGGCCCATCGGCCTGGCCCGCAGCGGCCAGGTGCACACGGTCGGCGGCTGACCGGGGCAGAGGGAAGGGGTCCGGCCGCGCGGTTCCGCGCTCCAGCACCGCGGGGCACTCCACGGATATACGCTCTTGTCCATGGCCCGACCTGACGGACGCGTTCCGACCCAACTCCGCCCTGTGACCATCACCCGCAACTGGCTCCGCCACGCGGAAGGCTCCGTACTCGTCGAGTTCGGGGACACCCGCGTGCTGTGCGCCGCCAGCGTCGAGGACGGTGTCCCGCGCTGGCGCCGCGGCACCGGCGAGGGGTGGGTCACCGCCGAGTACGCGATGCTGCCCCGCGCCACCGACACCCGGGGCTCCCGCGAGTCGGTCCGCGGCAAGATCGGCGGCCGCACCCACGAGATCTCCCGCCTGGTCGGCCGCTCCCTGCGCGCCGTCGTGGACTTCAAGGCGATGGGCGAGCACACCATCACCCTGGACTGCGACGTGCTCCAGGCCGACGGCGGCACCCGCACCGCCGCGATCACCGGTGCCTACGTGGCGCTGGCCGACGCGATGAAGTGGCTGCGCAAGCGCCGCAAGCTCAAGAACAACCCGCTGACCGGCTCCCTGGCTGCGGTCAGCGTGGGCGTGGTCCAGGGTCAGCCCCGGCTGGACCTGAACTACCTGGAGGACTCGGTCGCCGACACCGACATGAACGTCGTCCTCACCGGCGACGGGAAGTTCATCGAGGTGCAGGGCACCGCCGAGGGCGCACCCTTCGACCGGGACCTGCTCAACCAGCTGCTCGACCTCGCCGTCTCCGGCTGCGGGGAACTGACCGCGATCCAGAAGAAGGCCCTGTCGGAGTGACCGCCACCCCGCGGGTCGGTGCCCGTACCGGCGGTGCGCCCCAGGGAGGGGGAACCGTGAAGATCGTCCTGGCCACGCGCAACGCGAAGAAGGTCCCGGAGATGCGGACCATCCTGGCCGACGCCGGGGTGGAGGCTCAGGTGCTCTCGCTCGACGCCTTCCCGGACGCGCCGGAGGTACCCGAGACCGAGGCGTCCTTCCTCGGCAACGCGCTGCTCAAGGCACGGGCCATCGCCGAGCACACCGGACTGCCCGCCGTCGCCGACGACTCCGGTCTCGCCGTGGACGAACTGCGCGGGATGCCCGGCGTGCTGTCCGCGCGCTGGGCGGGCCGCTTCGGTGCGGGCGACCAGGACCGGGCCAACCTGGACCTGGTCCTGGACCAGATGGCCGACGCCCCGGCCGAGCGCAGGGGCGCCGAGTTCGTGTGCGCGGCTGTGCTGGTGATGCCGGACGGGACCGAGGCCGTCGCCGAGGGGGTGCTGCGCGGCCGCCTGCTGCGCGAGCGCCGCGGGGAGAACGGTTTCGGGTACGACCCGGTGTTCGTTCCCGAGGGAGAGAGCCGCACCACGGCGGAGCTGTCCCCGGCGGAGAAGAACGCGATCAGCCACCGGGGGATCGCCTTCCGCATGCTCGCCCGGGAGCTCGCGGACATCCTCTGAGGTCCTCGTCGGTGCTCGTCCCCGGGGCGGCCCCGCCCCGGGGACGGGAAATCCCGTCCTCCCATGTTTGGCCCCGCAGCCTCCGGGAAGGGTCTGTGTCAGACGACAAGCAAGCCGACGAACGACCAGGCCCCGGACAGGAGTCCCCTCCGAGTCCAGGCGGATTTGACGCCGCCGCTGAGGTTGCCTAAACTCGATCGGGTCGCTGCGGGACGGCGAGACACCCCACGGGGTCGGCTCGGAACCGGACCGCTGTTCTGACCTCCTCTCCAGACTTCGATGGTTCGAGCATGTGCTCGGAGCGTGTAGGCTCGGGGAGTTGCCTCGAAAAGAGGAACCGGTCTTCTTGATCCGGTGCAATTTCGCAGAAACCGCCGATTTGGCGGGGTGCGGAACACCTGATAAAGTAAAGACACAACAAAGCGGAAACGCAGACGCCTTCGGCGGAAAAGCCCACAGCGGCTTGTAAGCGAAGAGCGGTTGTTTCTTGAGAACTCAACAGCGCGTGTTTGATTT
>NZ_VWVS01000013.1:0-382246 GCF_008638355.1 Nocardiopsis deserti
GTGGGTTGCGGGCGATTATCGAGGAGGTGTTGTTGTCGGTGATGTATGAGGTGCCTTCTCGTGAGGATGTGGGTCAGGTGATCATTACGCGGGAGACGGTGATCGACAACGTCAACCCCACCATCGTCCCGCGGGCCCAGCTGCGCCGGTCCCGCCAGGAGAAGTCCGCCTAGCAGCGTCCTCCCGGACCCCGCCACACCAGGCCCCGCGCACACGAGTCCTCCGCGCGTACGACGGGTCCGGCAGCGCCTCGGCGGGGCCAGGACCCGCGCTCCGGCGGTTCGTCCGCCCGGACGGCGAGGCCCAGTACACGCGAGGGGGCGCCCCGACCGGGGCGCCCCCTCGCGTGTGCCCGGGACCGCTGCTCGCTCTCCGCGGGGAAGGGGCGCGCGGGCCAGCCGAACCTAACCCTCCAGCGCCTGCTCCATGCGCGCGATGTCGGCCTTCTGTTCGGCGATCACGTCGTTGGCCATGCGCATCACCGTCTGGTCCTTGCCCTCGGAGAGCACGTCCTCGGCCATGGTGACCGCGCCCTCGTGGTGGGTGGTCATCAGCTCCACGAAGAGGCGGTCGAACTCGTCGCCCTCGGCCGCAGCCAGCTGCTCCAGCTCCTCCTCGGTGGCCATGCCCGGCATGTCGCCGTGGTCGACCTCCAGTTCGCACGTGGGCACGTCACCGCTCTCGTCGTGATGGGTACCGTCCCCCTCCAGCCCGCAGAAGTTCTGGTGCGCCGGGTTCTCCCTGGCCGGGCCGAAGATGTTCTCCTCCAGCCAGCTCTCCATGGCGGTGATCTCCGGCCCCTGAGCGTCGGCGATGCGGTCGGCGATGAGCTCGATGTCCTCGCGTTCGTGGCGCTCGGGTACCAGGTCGGTCATCTCCAGGGCCTGCGAGTGGTGTTCGATCATCATCACCAGGTAGGTGACGTCGGCCTCGTTGTGGCCCTGCTCCTCGGCGAGAGCGGCGATCTGGTCGGCGGTGGCGGGGGATGACGACTCCCCGGGCGCGCCGGGGGCGATGACGTTGGCCGACTCCTGCTCCTGCCCGCCCCCGTCACCCGTACAGGCTGAGGCTCCGAGCAGGGCGAGAGCGGTTCCGGCCGCGAGTACCAGGCGACGCACGAGGTGTCCTCCGATGGGGTGGGGCTGCGGACGGGGCCGCTGTGCCGGTGGGCGTTGTGCCTTGGGGCAACGTCCTGCGGGCTTTCTTACTCACTCGACGGGTGTTCTGTCCAGCCCCGGGCGCGGGTTGGTGCCATCTCGTTCAACTTCGCGGTGCCGGGCGCGGAAGACGGGGCGCCCGTCGCCCTGAGGACTTCTGTGTGCTTTTGGTGTCATGAAGTATTAGATGTCCGGTCGCGGCGTTTCGTCTGGTTATTACCAATGGAGGGGAGTACAACCCATAGTAACTAGTTAGATGCTTTGTGTATTTCCGGGAGGTGTGCGGTGGTGTCGGAGACGCGAAGGCACGCGAACGGACTGCGCTGGGGGACGCTCGGAACGGCACCCCTCCTGGTCACCGCCCTCCTGGCCGTTCCGGGGGCGAGGGCCGACGGGGTGAGCACGGGCGGGGGCGTCGTGCACGTGGCCAACCTGCCCAGACCGGAGGGTCTGGACGGCGCCGCGTCCTACAACACCGACCTGGCCTTCAGCGGCGACTACGCCATCGGCGGCAACTACGACGGCTTCGTCGTCTACGACATCTCCGATCCGGAGAACCCGAGCCGGGTGTCCACGGTCGTGTGCCCCGGAAGCCAGGGCGACGTGTCGGTCAGCGGCGACCTGCTCTACCTCTCGGTGGACTACCCGCGCGCCAGCAGCGAGTGCGGCGCCCCCTCGGTGTCGGCCACCGATCCGGACGGTTTCGAGGGGATCCGGATCTTCGACATCTCCGACAAGGCCAACCCGCAGTACGTGTCGGCGGTGCGCACCGACTGCGGCTCGCACACCAACACGCTGGTACCGGGCGAGGACGGCGAGCACGAGTACGTGTACGTCTCCTCGTACTCGCCCTCGGAGGACTTCCCGAACTGCCAGCCGCCGCACGACAGGATCTCCGTCGTCGAGGTGCCGCTGGCGGACCCGGCCTCGGCCCGGGTGGTCAGCGAGCCGGTGCTGCTGCCGGACGGGGGCCACGGGACCACCACCGGCTGCCACGACATCACGGCCTACCCCGAGCGGGACCTGGCCGCCGCGGCCTGCCTGGGGGACGGCCTGCTGCTCGACATCGCCGACCCGGTCAACCCGGTGGTGGTCGAGCGCGTGAGCGACCCCAACTTCGCGTTCTGGCACTCGGCGACCTTCACCAACGACGCCCGCACCGTGATCTTCACCGACGAGCTCGGCGGCGGGCACGCGGCCACCTGTGACACCGAGACGGGGCCCGAACGGGGAGCCGACGCGATCTACTCGCTGGACCAGAGCGGCGCGGATCCGAAGCTCGAATTTCGGAGCTACTACAAACTGCCTCGTCACCAGACCGAAACTGAGAACTGTGTGGCGCACAACGGCTCGCTGATTCCGGTGCCCGGCCAGGACTACTTCGTGCAGTCCTGGTACCAGGGAGGAGTCTCGGTCATCGACCTCAACGACCCGGCCGCCCCCCGGGAGATCGGCCACTTCGACCGCGGTCCCTGGAACCCCGACGCCCTGACGACGGCGGGCTCGTGGTCGGCCTACTACTACAACGGCTACGTCTACTCCTCCGACATCATGCGCGGGCTCGACGTGCTCCGGCTCACCGACTCCCGTCTGGCCGGGGCGGAGGAGGTGCGGATGGAGGAGTTCAACCCGCAGTCGCAGCCGTCCCCGCCCTCCGGCTGAGCCGTCGGGGCGCGGCGCGCCGGAGCCCTCCGGCGCGCCGCGCGGCACCCGGGTTAGGCGCGTTGTGTAGCCGAATCGGGTCAGCTCGACACCGTGTTAAGAACAAGGTTTCTTTTGTCTCCCCCTATACATATAGATGTTGAACTGTGTACCTTCTTCCTGTTTCGCTCCAATCAGAATCAGGAGTACACAGGATGGCGTCATCCCCCCCGACCCCCAGCTTCCGGCGTACCAGACGCGGACTGACCGGAGTCTCCCTCGCCGGAGCGGCGGTGCTCATGGTCGGGCTCCTCGGCCCGGCCTCTGCCTCGGCGGACGAAGAGTTCGTCAGTGACGCCGACACCAGCGCCAACATCACCCATGTGACCAACGTCCCGAAGACCGAGGCCATGAGTGACTTCAACTCCGACCTCGCCTTCAGCGGCGACTACGCCATCGGCGGCAACTACAACGGCTTCGTCATCTACGACATCTCCGAGCCGGAGGAGCCGCAGGTCGTCTCCGAGGTCCTGTGCCCGGGCGGCCAGGGCGACGTGTCGGTCAGCGGCGACCTGCTCTACTTCTCGGTGGACTACCCCCGCGCGGGCACCGAGTGCGGAGCCCCCTCGGTGCCGACCACCGATCCGGACGGTTTCGAGGGGATCCGGATCTTCGACATCTCCGACAAGGCCAACCCGCGGTACGTGTCGGCGGTGCGCACCGACTGCGGCTCGCACACCAACACGCTGGTACCGGGCAAGGACGGCGAGCACGAGTACGTGTACGTCTCCTCGTACTCGCCCTCGGAGCGCTTCCCGAACTGCCAGCCGCCGCACGACAAGATCTCCGTCATCGAGATCCCCGTCGACGAACCGTCCGAGGCCAGGGTCATCGACACCCCGGTGCTCTTCCCCGACGGCGGAAACACCGGTACCGCCGGCTGCCACGACATCACCGTCTACGCCGAGCGTGACGTCGCCGCGGGCGCCTGCATGGGCGACGGCGTCCTGATGGACATCTCCGACCCGGCCGCGCCGGTCGTCACCGAGGTGGTCCAGGACGACAACTTCGCGTTCTGGCACTCGGCGACCTTCACCAACAACGGTCAGACCGTGCTGTTCACCGACGAGCTCGGCGGTGGCGGCGGCGCCACCTGCAACGAGGAGGTCGGTTCCGAGCGCGGCGCCAACGCCATCTACGCCATCGGCGGCGGCCAGGACTCCCCCGAGCTGGAGTTCGAGGGCTACTACAAGCTGCCCCGCCACCAGGCCGACACCGAGAACTGCGTCGCGCACAACGGCTCGCTGATCCCGGTCCCCGGACGCGACTACTTCGTGCAGTCCTGGTACCAGGGCGGCGTCTCGGTGATCGACTTCAACGACCCGAGCGACCCCCAGGAGATCGGTCACTTCGACCGCGACCCGATCAGCGAGGACGAGCTCGTCCTGGGCGGATCCTGGTCGGCCTACTACTACAACGGCTACGTCTACTCCTCCGACATCACCCGCGGGCTCGACGTCCTGAAGCTGGACGACCCCCGGTTCCGGGTGGCCGAGCAGGTGCAGATGGACGAGTTCAACCCCCAGTCCCAGCCCGAGTACCGGCCGGGACGCGGCAACGGCCGCTGACCGCACGGGCGCCCCGGGCCCCCGAGGGGACCGGGGCGCCCGCCCGAACGCCGCCCGGCACGTGACCGGGTGACGAAGGACCGGGGCCGCGGCCGTGTACGCCGCGGCCCCGGTGCGTCCACCCCCACCCCCGAGTGCACACAGGAGAACCCATGCCCGCACCTCCCGCAGCACCACGGGCCAGGACGGCCCTGCGCCGTACCGTGGTCCTCGCGTCCGCCGCGGCCGCGTCCCTGCTCGTCGGGCTCCTCGGTCCGGCCGCCGCGCAGGCGGACGAGGCTCCCGCCGAAGACATCCACAGCGACAACATCACCCACGTCGCCCACATGCCCAAGCCCTCGGCCGTACGCAACGTCAACTCCGACCTCGCCTTCAGCGGCGACTACGCCATCGGCGGCAACTACGACGGCTTCGTCATCTACGACATCTCCGAGCCGGAGGAGCCGCAGGTCGTCTCCGAGGTCCTGTGCCCGGGCGGCCAGGGCGACGTGTCGGTCAGCGGCGACCTGCTCTACTTCTCGGTGGACTACCCCCGCGCGGGCACCGAGTGCGGTGCCCCCTCCGTCTCGGTGACCGATCCGGACGGTTTCGAGGGGATCCGGATCTTCGACATCTCCGACAAGGCCAACCCGCAGTACGTGTCGGCGGTGCGCACCGACTGCGGCTCGCACACCAACACGCTGGTGCCGAGCAAGACCGGTGACAGCGACCTGGTCTACGTGTCGTCGTACTCGCCCTCCGAGGCCTTCCCGAACTGCCAGCCGCCGCACGACAAGATCTCCGTCATCGAGGTGCCGCACGACGCGCCCGAGGAGGCCGCGGTCGTCAACGAGCCGGTCCTGTTCCCCGAGGGCGGCAACCACGGGCAGGACGGTCTGCTGCTGCCCACCCAGGGCTGCCACGACATCACCGTCTACGCCGAGCGCGACATCGCCGCGGGCGCCTGCATGGGCGACGGCGTCCTGATGGACATCTCCGACCCGGTGAACCCGGTCGTCACCGAGGTGGTCCAGGACGAGAACTTCGCGTTCTGGCACTCGGCGACCTTCACCAACGACGCCAGGACCGTGCTGTTCACCGACGAGCTCGGCGGAGGCGGCGCCCCGACCTGCACCGAGGAGGTCGGTCCCCAGCGCGGAGCCGACGCGATCTACGAGGTGGGCGGCGGCGACTCGCCGGAGCTGGACTTCGCCAGCTACTTCAAGATCGACCGACACCAGGGCGACCAGGTGTGCGTGGCGCACAACGGCTCGCTGATCCCGGTGCCCGGCCAGGACTACTTCGTGCAGTCGTGGTACCAGGGCGGCATCTCGGTGATCGACTTCAACGACCCGAGCGCCCCGAGTGAGATCGGCTTCTTCGACGTGGACTCCCGCGTGGAGGAGGGCGTGCAGGACAACGACACCTGGTCGACGTACTACTACAACGGCTACGTGTACTCGTCCGACATCGAACGCGGCCTGGACGTGCTGCGGATCGACGACCCGCGCGTGCGCGCGGCCGAGCGGGTGCGGATGGAGGAGTTCAACCCGCAGAGCCAGGAGAGCTACCGGCCGGGACGGCACTGACGGCGGGTGGAGGGCTGACGGGCTCCCCGAGCCCGTGACCCGGACGGGGGCGGTGCCGCGGCGCCGCCCCCGTCGCCGTGGTGCGGTCCCGCCTCGCCGCCCTGTCCGGGGAGAGGGCACGGCGCAGCGGGGCGGGCTCGGGGACCCCCCGATTCCAGGAAAGCAGGCCGGCGCCCGGCACCGCCAGGGCCACCTCCGCCCTGTGGACGGCGTGGACGGCGTGGGCGGCGTGGGCGGCGTGGGCGGCGTGGGCGGCGTGGGCGGCCGCCCAACCGCCCGACCGCGCGGCCTCAGCCGAAGAGGCGGTCGGTGGGGGCGTCCACGGCCTCCAGGACCCGGCCGGTGAAGTAGACCGTGCCCAGCGCCAGCACGCGTCCGCCGAGCGCTCGCAGGGCCGCGGGGGACAGGTCCGCGGCGTCCATGCGGCCCCAGTGCTCCGGCAGGGCGCGCTCGAAGCGCAGGTGGGCCTCGGGCAGGCGCACGGCGGTCACGGGCAGGTCGCCGAGGACCTCCACCGCCCCCGACACGTCCTTGTGGTCGGGCAGGCACAGCAGCACGTGGTCCACCCCGCCCCACAGTCCGCGGGCGTGGGCCAGGGCGGCGGCGACCCCGTTGCGGTCGATGGCCGAGTCCACGACCACCTCGGCGCCCACCTCCGCGTCCGGCGCGGCTCCGCCCCTCACCGGCCCCCCGCCGGTCCCTCCGGAAGCCCCTCCGATCCGACCGGAGTCCTCTCCGGCCCCGCCGGGCACGGCGTGGCGGGACAGCCTTCCCGGCAGCCGGACGGTGCCCAGCACGGCGTGCAGCCGCTCCCGGTCCAGGGGCGGGCGGTCCAGGTGGTCCAGCATCCGCGCGGCCGCCGCCGTTCCCAGCACCCCCGAGGCCGCGGACAGCCCCGGCGGGCGCAGCTCGGGCGGCGGCTCCACCCCCGGCCGATCCGGATCGACCACCTCGGCCCGCACCCGGCCCCCGGTGGCCTCGGCCAGGGCGGCGTCGACCTCGGCGGCCACCTCCGCGGTCTGCGGCAGGCGCACCAGCGCGCGGGTCCGCTCCCCGGCGACCCGGGTCTTCTCCCGGGCGATCTGCGCAACGGTGTCGCCGAGGACGCCCACGTGCTCGGCGAAGACCTTCCCCAGGGCGACGACCTCCGGACCGACCAGGCGCAGTTCGTCGCGGTGACCGCCCATCCCGGCCTCCAGCACGCACACGTCGGCGTCCGCCTCGCGGGCGCGCAGCAGGCCCGCCACCAGGAACAGCCCGCTCGGCGCCAGGTAGCCGCCCGACTCCTCCACCGACGGCAGCTCCCGGCGGGCGGCCTCGATCCGCTCGCCCAGCGCGTCCAGTTCGCCGTCGGTCACCGACGTCCCGTCCACCCGCACGCGCTCGCGGTAGGAGCGAAAGCTCGGCCCGGTGACCAGCACCGTGCGCAGCCCGGCAGACGACAGCGCCGCCGCCGCCGTGGTCGCGGTGCTCCCCTTGCCCTTGGAACCCACCACCCCCAGCACCGGCGGGCGTTCGGCGTCCAGGTCCAGCGCGCGCATCAGCGCCGCGGCGCGCTCCAGGCTCCGGGTCTGTCCGGGGCGGCGCCGCGCCCACTCGGAGAAGAACAGGTCAAGGCTTGGCATGCTCCCAGTATGGTCTGTGCGACACAGGCCACCGGATCCTTTGCCCGGGGTCCGAGCCCAGGTGGGGGCGCGTAGACTGACGCGGGTGTACACCCCGAACACACGAGACACCGAGACACCGTGAGCGAAGCCAGCGCCGAGCAGCGCTACGCCGAGGTGACCGCGGAGATCCTCTCCCGCGCGCCCGAGTCCGACATCGATCCTCGACTGGACCGGGTCCGCACCCTGCTGGACCTCCTGGGCGACCCGCACCGCAACTTCCGGGCCATCCACGTCACCGGTACCAACGGCAAGACCTCCACCGCCCGCATGATCGACGCGCTCATGCGCGGGCGGGGGTTGCGCGTGGGCCGCTACACCAGCCCGCACCTGCGCACCGTGCGCGAACGCATCGTCATCGACGGGGAGCCGATCTCCCAGGAGCGGTTCGTCGAGACCTACGACGACATCCGCCCCTACGTCGAGATGGCCGACTCGATGAACGACGCCCCGCTGTCGTTCTTCGAGATCCTCACGGTGATGGCCTACGCCGTCTTCGCCGACGCCCCCGTGGACGTGGCCGTCGTCGAGGTCGGCATGGGCGGCCGGTGGGACGCCACCAACGTCGTCGACGGAGACGTCGCCGTGGTGACCCCCATCGGGATCGACCACACCGAGTACCTGCCCGACACGGTGGAGGGCATCGCCGAGGAGAAGGCGGGCATCATCAAGCCCGACTCCGTGGCGGTCCTGGCCCAGCAGCCGCTGCCCGCCGCCGAGGTTCTGATGCGCAACGCCGCTGAGGTCGGGGCGCAGGTGGCCAGGGAGGGCCTGGAGTTCGGGGTCACCTCCCGCGAGATCGCCGTCGGCGGCCAGCAGCTCGCCGTCAAGGGCCTGACCGGCAGCTACGAGAACCTGTTCCTGCCCCTGTTCGGGGCGCACCAGGCCGGAAACGCCGCCGTGGCCGTCGCCGCGGTCGAGGCGTTCGCCTCATCCGGCGACGACGCCGGGGGCCTGGACCCCGCCATCGTCGGCGAGGCCCTCGCGGGAGTGGACTCCCCGGGCCGTATGGAGGTCGTGCGCACCAGCCCGACCATCATCGCCGACGCGGCGCACAACCCGGCCGGGATGACCGCCACCGCGGCGGCCGTGGAGGAGGCCTTCACCTTCTCCCGGCTGGTCGGAGTGGTCGCGATCATGGCCGACAAGGACGTCGAGGGGATTCTCGAACCCCTCGAACCACTGCTCGACGAGATCGTCGTCACCCGTAACTCCTCCCCGCGTTCCCTCGACCCGGAGCGGCTGTCCAACGTCGCCCAGCACATCTTCGGTGAGGACCGCGTGCACGTGGAGCCCCGACTCGACGACGCCATCGACCGGGCCGTGGGCCTGGCCGAGGAAGGCGGGGAGTTCGGCGGCACCGGTGTACTGGTCACCGGATCGGTCGTCACCGCGGGTGACGCCGTCCATCTGTTGCGCGGTGTGCAGGAGTGACGGGCCAGGTCTACTACGAAGGGAACCCGCCGTGCGTGTAGTCTGCGCCGTCATCCTGGTGTTCGAGGTCATCGTGATCGGCCTCTTCATCCCCGTCGCCATCTCCCTGGAGGGGATGGACCCGGTCCTGGCCGGGAGCCTGTGGGGAGGGATGGCCGTCGCCGCCCTCGTGCTCTCCGGGCTCCAGAAGCACCGCTGGGCCCACTACGCGGCCTGGGCGTTGCAGGCCGCCTTCCTGTTCACCTCCTTCCTGGTCTCCGGGGCGATGCTGATCGCGGTGGTGTTCGTCTCGCTGTGGGTGACCGGCGTCATCATGGGCCGCCGCACCGACGAGATGAAGGCCGCCCACCTGGCCCGCGCCGAGGCGGAGGCCGCCGGGCAGGGCGGGGACGCCGCGGCCTCCGCGCCCGCGCGCCAAACGCGATAGTGTGACGCAGGTCCGGGCGGGCGGCCCGGGGAGATCCCTCCTTCTGCGGCCCTCGCACCTGTGACCCATCACCCGATTCCTCCGCGTGCGGCCGCTGCCGTGGGCGGGTGCCCACGTGCGCCACGCGGAGCCCCAGTGAGGAGTTGACACGCACGTGGAGCGCACTCTCGTTCTCATCAAGCCGGACGGCGTCCGCCGCAACATCGTCGGCGAGGTCATCTCGCGCATCGAGCGCAAGGGCCTGAAGCTGGTCGCCATGGAGCTGCGCACGCTCGACGCCGAGACCGCCAGGACGCACTACGAGGAGCACGCCGAGCGCCCGTTCTTCGGCTCCCTCGTCGAGTTCATCACCGGTGGCCCCCTGGTGGCCATGGTGGTCGAGGGCGAGCGCGCGGTGGAGGCGTTCCGCGCCCTGGCCGGCGCCACCGACCCGGTGACCGCCACCCCCGGCACCATCCGCGGCGACTTCGCGCTGGAGGTGCAGCAGAACATCGTGCACGGCTCGGACTCCACCTACTCCGCCGAGCGCGAAATCAAGCTGTTCTTCCCCGACCTGTAGGGGAAACGGAGCGGTCCGCGGGTCCTTCGGCATGTGGGGCCCGCGGCCACGGGCGACTTCTGTCGGTTCGTCCGCCGACGGGGCAACAATTCGGTGTGTTTGCGTAACGGACTAAGTGCTGACCGTTACGATACGGGGGACTGGATACCTATCGTGCCGGAACGACTACGTATGGTCGCCCCGGGTAACCACGTCCGACACGGCGCCTCTGAGGACGTTACATGCCGAACAACCTTGCTTTTCTCGGCCGGGACATGGCCGTCGACCTGGGTACCGCCAACACGCTCGTGTACGTGCGAGGACGCGGCATCGTTCTGAACGAGCCGTCGGTGGTCGCGCTCAACACCTCAACGGGCCGGATCGTCGCTGTCGGCATCGAGGCCAAGCAGATGATCGGCCGCACACCGACCAACATCACGGCCATCCGTCCTCTGAAGGACGGTGTCATCGCCGACTTCGAGATCACCGAGCGCATGCTGCGCTACTTCATCCAGAAGATCCACCGGCGGCGCCACTTCGCCAAGCCGCGTCTGATCGTGGCGGTCCCCAGCGGTATCACCTCGGTCGAGCACCGCGCCGTCAAGGAAGCGGGCTACCAGGCCGGCGCGCGCAGGGTCTACATCATCGAGGAGCCCATGGCCGCCGCCATCGGCGCCGGGCTCCCCGTCCACGAGCCCACCGGCAACATGGTCGTGGACATCGGCGGCGGCACCACCGAGGTCGCCGTGATCTCGATGGGCGGCATCGTCACCTCCCAGTCCATCCGCGTGGGCGGCGACGAACTCGACCAGGCCATCGCGACCTTCGTCAAGAAGGAGTTCTCCCTGATGATCGGGGAGCGCACCGCCGAGGAGCTGAAGATGGCCATCGGCTCCGCCTACCCGACCGGCTCCGAGGAGATCCGCGCCGAGGTGCGCGGACGCGACCTCGTCAGCGGGTTGCCCAAGACCATCGTCCTGGCCGAGAGCGACGTCCGCCAGGCCATCGAGGAGCCGGTCACCGCCATCGTCGACGCGGTCCGCACCAGCCTGGACAAGTGCCCCCCGGAGCTGTCGGGCGACATCATGGACCGCGGCATCGCCGTCACCGGCGGCGGAGCGCTGCTCCGCGGGATCGACGAGAGGCTCCTGCACGAGACCGGGATGCCCATCCACGTCGCCGACAACGCGCTGGACTCCGTCGCCGTCGGCTCGGGCACCTGCGTCGAGAACTACGAACGGCTCCACCAGGTACTCGTCCCCGAACGGCGGAGGTGACCCATGTTCCGCGACTCACGAAGATCCCGTGTACTCCTCGCCGTACTCGTCGCCGTGGCGGTGGCCCTGCTCGTCCTGGACGCCCGTCCCGGCGCCAACCCCGTCACCTCCGTCGCCCGCACGGGCGGCGAACTCGTCTTCGCGCCCGCCGCCGCGGGGATCAGCTGGGCGACCGGGCCCGTGTCCGGCCTCTACGAGGGGCTGGTCCGGGGACCCGAATCCGAGCGCGTCGCCGAGCTGGAGCAGGCCAACGCCGAGCTGGAGGACGACCTGCGGGCCGCGCGCATCGACAGCGCGCGCGCCGAGCAGCTCGACGCGATGCTGGGACTGGCCGGTCTGGGCGGCTACGAGATCGTCCCCGCCCAGTCCGTCACCCGCGTCACCGCGCGCGGCTACGCCGACACGGTCACCATCGACGCCGGCACCGACTCCGGAGTGCGCCCGGACATGACCGTGGTCAACGGCTCCGGTCTGGTGGGCAAGGTCATCGAGGCCGGTCCGAGCACCGCCACCGTCATGCTCGCCACCGACGTCAACTCCGCCGTCGGCTCCCGCCTGGAGGCCACGCGCAAGATCGGCGTGGTCCGGGGCGGCACCGTCCCCGGCGGTCCCGACGCCGAACTGACCCTGGAGCTTTTCGACCTCCAGGCGCCGGTCGAGGCCGGGGACCGGCTGGTCACGCTCGGCTCGCACGAGGGCGCGCCCTTCGTGCCCGGCGTGCCGATCGGCACCGTCGAGGAGGTGCAGGTGGCACCCGGAGCGCTCAGCCGTCTCGCCCGTATCGCACCGGCCGTGGACTTCTCGTCCCTGGACGTGGTGGGCGTGGTGGTCGGGGGTCCCGAGGAGGACCCGCGCGACTCCGTGCTCCCGCCCCGACCCGACAAGGGGGAACGCTCATGAGGAACGCAGCGGCCCTGGGCCTGGTGGCCGTCGCCGTCCTCGCCCAGGCCACCGTCGTCAACCGGCTCCCGTTCGAGTGGGGTGCCGGACCCGACCTCGTGGTCGCGGCGATCGTCGCGGTCGCCCTGACCAGCAGCCCAGCCGCCGCGGCGGCCTGCGGTTTCGCCGCCGGGCTGGCCATGGACGTCCTGCCGCCCGCCGAGCACGCGCTGGGCCGCTACGCCCTGGTGCTGTGCGTTGCCGCCTACCTGCTGGCCCTGCTGCACAGGAACACCGGCTCGGCCGGAGTACTGGGCGGCAGGCCCTCGGTGTGGGCCCTGACGGCCGTCACCGCCGTCACCACCGTGGGAGTGGGCCTGGGCTACGCGCTGGTCGGCGTACTCATGGGCGACCCGCGGGTGTCGCTGGCCGCCGTGGCGGTCAACACCCTCGTCGGAGCCGCCCTGACGGCCCTGGTCTCGCCACTGGTCACGCTTCCGCTGCTGTGGGCGCGGGGGGCGCTCTCCGACAGCGAGCTCGCCGGCGTCCGGGGCACCGTGTCCCCGGGGGGGTGGTGAACGTGCACATGTCACCCGTCGGCGACGTCGAACTGCCCGGGCGCAGGCTCGGCCGGGCCGGACTGCTGCTCGCCCAGATCCTGGTCCTGGTGCTCTTCGCGGCCCTGGCCGTGCGGCTGTGGTACCTCCAGATCCCGATGTGGGACCACTACCGCGAGCTCGCGGTGGCCAACCACCACCAGCAGCTCCTCGTCCCCGCCACGCGGGGGCAGGTCCTCGACGCCACCGGCCGACCGCTGGTCAACAACAGCACCGAGCTGGTGGTCTCCGCCGACTACCACGAGATCGTGGGCATGGATGACGGCGGCGAGAAGGTCCTGACCGACCTGTCCGAGGTGCTCGACGTCCCGCTGGAGGAGCTCCAGAAGCGCATGCGCCTGTGCGGGCCCGAGGTGAGCCGCCCGTGCTGGCCCGGCTCGCCCTACCAGCCCGTCACCCTCGCCGACGACGTGGAGCCGTCCGTCGCCCTCCAGATCATGGAGAGCGCCGACCGCTTCCCGGGGATCAGCGCCCAGGCCCACGCCGTGCGCGAGTACCCGCAGGGCGAGCACGGCTCCCAGATGCTGGGCTACCTGCAACCGGTGACCCAGGAGGAGCTGGAGGCCCGCGAGGACCTGCGCACCCAGTTCACCGGTATCGACATGGTGGGCCGCGACGGAGTGGAGGCGGTCTACGACGCCCAGCTGCGCGGCACAGCGGGCAAGCGCGTCCTGGGGGTGAACAACCACGGCGAGGTCATGGAGGTCATCTCCGAGACGCCTCCCGAACCGGGGGCGCACCTGGTCACCCACGTCGACCTGGGCGTGCAGAAGGTCGCCGAGGAGGCGCTGGCCGAGGGGATGGCGGGCGCACGGCCCCGCTACAAGGCCGACTCCGGCGCCGCCATCGTCCTGGACGTGCGCACCGGCGGAGTGGTGGCCATGGCGAGCCTGCCCACCTACGACCCCGCGATCTGGCGCGGCGGCATCGACCAGGAGACCTTCGACGAGATGCTCAGCGAGGAGGCGGGCGAGCCGCTGCTCTCCCGCGCCGTGCAGGGCACCTACCCGCCGGGTTCCACGTTCAAGGTCTCCTCGCTCGCGGCGGCCGCGGAGAACGGGTACTCGCTGCGCAGCACCTACGCCTGCCCGGGGTCGGTGAACCTGGCGGGGCAGAACTACCAGAACTACGAGGGCCAGGGCCAGGGGCCGATCAGCCTGCACCAGGCCATCGTGGTCTCCTGCAACACCGTCTTCTACAACTTCGGCTACCAGATGTGGAAGGACGACGGCGGGCTCTACCCCGACGGCGAGGCCGACGAGGCGATGGCCGAGATGGCCAAGGGCTTCGGCTTCGGCTCCCCGACCGGGATCGACCTGCCCTACGAGACCTCCGGGCGCATCCCCGACCGCGAGTGGAAGCGCACCTTCTGGCAGGAGACGCGCGAGAACAACTGCTACCGGGGCGAGCACGGCTACCCCGAGGTCTCCGAGACCGACCCGTCGCGCGCCGCCTACCTCAAGCTGCTGGCCTACGAGCAGTGCGTGGAGGGCTTCCAGTGGCGGGCCAACGAGGCCGTCAACTTCGCCATCGGCCAGGGCGACGTCCTCGTCACCCCGCTCCAGCTCGCCAGCGCCTACGCGGCCATCGCCAACGGCGGCACGCTCTACGAGCCCCGCATCGGCAGGGCGCTGGTCTCCGCCGACGGGACGGAGGTACGGGAGATCGAGCCGGTCGTGCGCGGCGAGCTCCCGGTCAGCGACGAGACGCTGGAGTACCTCCAGACCGCGCTCACCGCGGTCCCCAAGGAGGGGACCGCCCGCGGCGCCTTCGCCGGGTTCCCGCAGGACGAGGTGTCCGTCGCGGGCAAGACCGGTAGCGCCGACGTGGAGGGGCGCCAGGTCTCCTCCTGGTTCGCCTCCTACGCGCCCGCCGACGACCCGCAGTTCGCCATCGTCGTCCTGGTCTCCCAGGGCGGTACCGGCGGTATGACCGCGGCGCCCATCGCGCGCGCCATCTACGACGGCATCTACGGGTTCGACTCCCCGGCGCAGGGGGCCGAGGCCGCGGAGGAGGGGGCCGGCGGCGGGGATCCGCTGATCCCGGGCGGCGCGCCGCCCGAGCGGCTGCCCGCCGTCCGTCCCGACGGCTCCATCGACCTGCTGGATCGGTAGTCATGAGCACCTACGTGGGGGCGCCCGGATCACGGGGCGCCGAGATCGGACGCAGCGCGGCGGGCCTGGCCCGCCGACTGGACTGGACGCTGGTCGCGTCGGTGGCGGCCCTGTGCGCCATCGGCTCGCTGCTGGTGTGGTCGGCGACCATCCCGGGCGACGGCAGCGACCCGCTCGAATCCACCGAACACCTGGCCCGCCACCTGCTCCACCTGATGGTGGCGTGGGCGCTGTGCCTGGTGGTCGCCGCGGTGGACCACCGCACGATCCGCGCGTACGCGCCGATCGTCTACCTGGTCACGGTGATCGCGCTGGTCCTGGTGCTCACCCCGCTCGGCGAGGTGATCAACGGGTCACGCGGCTGGATCGTGGTCGGCGGCTTCCAGTTCCAGCCCAGTGAACTGTCCAAGGTCGGGCTGGTCCTGGTCCTGGCCACGCTGCTGGGGGAGCCCCGCGACGGCGAGGCCCGGCCGATGACGCGGGACGTGGTGTTCTGCCTGGTGGTCCTGGCGGTGCCGCTGGCCCTGGTGATGTCGCAGCCGGACCTGGGCACCACGCTGGTGCTCGTCATGATCTTCCTGGGCATGCTCACGCTGTCGGGCGCCCCGATCGTGTGGGTGGCGGGCATGCTGGCGTGCGGGGTGGTCGGCGCGCTGTGCGTGTGGTGGTTCGACATGCTGGAGCCCTACCAGCTGGACCGCATCGCGACCCTGATGGACCCGACCGCCGACCCGCAGGGCGCGGGGTACAACTCCAACCAGGCGCTGATCGCGGTGGGATCGGGCGGGTTCAACGGGACCGGGCTGTTCCAGGGCGAGCAGACGCACGGGCAGTTCGTGCCCGAGCAGCACACCGACTTCATCTTCACGGTGGCGGGCGAGGAACTGGGGTTCGTGGGGTCGGTGGTGGTCATCGGTCTGTTCGCGCTGATCCTGTGGCGGATCCTGCGCATCGCCCAGGGGTGCGAGCAGCCCTACCCCCGCCTGCTGTGCGTGGGCGTGGTCGCCTGGTTCGGGTTCCAGGCCTTCATCAACATCGGGATGGGCCTGGGGGTCGTGCCGGTGACGGGCCTGCCGCTGCCGTTCATGTCCTACGGCGGTACCGCGGTCGTGGCCAACATGGTGGCCCTGGGACTGGTGCTGGGCGTCGACTCCCGGGACCGGGGCTTCGCCTAGCGGGCGCCCCGGGAAAACGGACCGGAACGCCTGGGGGCGGGCGCGGCGGAGCAGCCGGGTCCGCCCCCAGGCCGTCCGCCGGGCCGGGCCGCCGGGGGAAGCGGCGCCGCGCGGACGGACCGGACCCGCGGTGGTCCGACCGGGCCTGTGGATGGAGCGGTCCGGAGCCCGGGTCGCCGGTAGCCTGGGAACATCCGCGCGGGCGCGCTCCACGCGTCACGGCGCCGACTCCCGCGACGGCGGGGGTCCACGCACACCCGACACGATGTCCGCCGAACGAAGGCCCACACCATGTCCGTCGAAAGCCTCTTCCCGCGGCTGGAGCCCCTGTTGACGCAGGTGGCCAAGCCCATCCAGTACGTCGGTGGCGAGCTCAACTCCGTGGTCAAGGAATGGGACGAGACCCGGGTGCGCTGGGCGCTGATGTACCCGGACGCCTACGAGGTGGGAGTGCCCAACCAGGGCGTCCAGATCCTGTACGAGGTCCTCAACGAGCGCGAGGGAGTGCTGGCCGAGCGCGCCTACGCGGTGTGGCCGGACCTGGAGAAGCTCATGCGCGAGCACGGCGTGCCCCACTTCACCGTGGACGCGCACCGGCCGCTGGCCGCCTTCGACGTGCTCGGGCTGAGCTTCGCCAGCGAGATGGGCTACACCAACATGCTCACCGCGCTGGACCTGGCGGGCATCCCGCTGCGCTCGGCCGACCGCACCGACGACCACCCGGTCGTGCTGGCGGGCGGGCACTCGGCTTTCAACCCCGAGCCGATCGCCGACTTCCTGGACGCGGTGGTCCTGGGCGACGGCGAGGAGATCACCCTCGCCGTCACCGAGATCATCCGCGAGTTCAAGGAGGAGGGCGAGCCCGGCGGGCGCGACGGCCTGCTGCTGCGCCTGGCCGCGACCGGCGGCGTGTACGTACCCCGCTTCTTCGACGTGGACTACCACGAGGACGGGCGGATCGCCTCCTACACGCCCAACCGGCCCGGGGTGCCCGCCACGGTGCAGAAGCACACCGTGATGGACCTGGACCAGTGGCCCTACCCCAAGAAGCCGATCGTGCCGACCGCCGAGTCCGTGCACGAGCGCTACAGCGTGGAGATCTTCCGCGGCTGCACGCGCGGCTGCCGGTTCTGCCAGGCGGGGATGATCACCCGGCCGGTGCGCGAGCGCAACAAGGAGACCGTCACCAAGATGGTCGAGGACGGCGTCAGGGCCTCCGGTTTCCAGGAGGTGGGGCTGCTGTCGCTGTCCAGCGCCGACCACAGCGAGATCGGGCAGATCGCCAAGGGGCTCGCCGACCGGTACGAGGGCACCAACACCGGTCTGTCGCTGCCCTCCACCCGCGTGGACGCGTTCAACATCGACCTGGCCAACGAGCTGACCCGCAACGGACGCCGCTCCGGCCTGACGTTCGCGCCGGAGGGCGGCAGCGAGCGGATGCGCCGGGTGATCAACAAGATGGTCACCGAGGAGGACCTCATCCGCACCGTCACCGCCGCGTACGCGGCCGGGTGGCGGCAGGTGAAGCTGTACTTCATGTGCGGCCTGCCCACCGAGGAGGACGAGGACGTCCTGGCCATCGCCGACCTGGCCACCGAGGTGATCCGGACGGGCCGCGAGGTGACCGGGCGCAAGGACATCCGCTGCACGGTGTCCATCGGCGGGTTCGTGCCCAAGCCGCAGACCCCGTTCCAGTGGGCGGCGCAGACCTCGCACGAGGCCGTCGACGCCCGGCTGCGCAAGCTGCGCGACAGGCTGCGGGGCGACCGCAAGTACGGCAAGTCGATCGGTCTGCGCTACCACGAGGGGCGCCCCTCCATCATCGAGGGCCTGCTCTCCCGGGGAGACCGCAGGGTCGGCCGGGTGGTCGAGGAGGTGTGGCGCTCGGGGGGCCGGTTCGACGGCTGGAGCGAGCACTTCTCCTACGACCGGTGGTCCAGGGCCGCCGAGGACGGCCTGGCCGGCCTCCCGGTGGACGTGGACTGGTTCACCACCCGAGAGCGCGATGAGGACGAGGTCCTGCCCTGGGACCACCTGGACGCGGGCCTGGACCGGTCGTGGCTGTGGCAGGACTGGCAGGACTCGCTGTACGGCGAGGAGTCGCTGGAGGTGGACGACTGCCGCTGGAACCCCTGCTACGACTGCGGAGTCTGCCCGAGCATGGGCACCGAGATCCAGATCAACGCCCCGGCGGAGGGCCGCCCGCTGCTGCCGCTGAACGTGGTCTAGGGTCTGTTTCTCGAACCGGCCTCGGCTTGCGGTGGCGGGCGCCCACGGGGTTCCGGTGGTGGCGGAGGCGGGTTTCCGCGGGAGAACCGCGCCGCAGGCGTCGGTTGGGGTGGTGGCGGGCGACGGGCGGCACGAGCGAACCCGCCGTAGGCGCCACCGGGCCTGCTGCGACCCGGCTCCCGTGCTCCGGGCGCCCGAACACGGGCCGAAGCGAAGCGGAGGTCCCAGAAACACTGCCCAGCCGGATCGGTGAGGGGCGCGGGGCGGGGCCTCGCGGGCCGTGCGCCGCGGCCCCGTGCGGAGGACGGCTCCGACCACGGCGGCATGCCGCGCGGAGCCAGGGAGGCCCCCGGCGAGGCCGTACACGGACGAACCCCTGGTTCCACCGGTCGCCGGTGGGGCCAGGGGTTCTGGTGTCCGTGCCGGGGACAGGGGTCGGCCCATGTGTCCCAGGAGGGGGTGACGTAGGATTTCGCGCTCCGGGCGCTCTGCTCGACCCTTGAAGGGGAGAACGGCCCGGGGGAGGAAGGTGTACGGCCCGGCGCCCCGCTCGCGCCGGGCCGTACGTGTAATAGGACTCGCGGGTTACGCGGGGGGTTGCCATCGGATCCAGATTTTCTTCGGATTTTTTTCGGGGAACCCCGCGTTCTGGTGGTGAACACGGCTTCGGTATCCGCTCCGACCGCTCGGGGACTTTTCGACCGCAGGTCAGTGGGGGAGATACCGGTATGCGTAGTCCTGTTGGCGCATGTGCACCACGGCGCACCGTACGCTGAGCAGGACGAGGAACAGCCCCTTCAGGTCGCCCCGCCGACCGCACCAGGGGGCATGAGGAAAGGAGTTGAGCTGCCCCCCGCATCCGAGGGCACCACCTCACCCTCCACCGCCAAACCCGGACAACGGCTTCGCGTCCACTACGCCAAGCGCGGACGTATGAGGTTCGCCAGCCACCGCGACATCGCCCGGGCTCTGGAGCGCGCCCTGCGCAGGGCCTCCGTACCCGTGGCTTTCTCCGCTGGCTTCTCACCTCACCCCAAGGTCTCCTACACCGGAGCGGCCCCCACCGGGGTCGCCAGCGAGGCGGAGTACCTTGAACTCACTCTGGCCGAGCACCGTCCACCCGAGAGGGTCCGAGCCGACATCGACGCGGCCATGCCCCAGGGCATCGACGTCGTCGAGGTCGTCGAGGCCCGACATCCCGGGCTGGCCGACCGGCTCCAGGCCTCCGAATGGCGCGTGGAGATGGCTGGCGTCGACCCCGACGACGCCTCCAGGGCGGTGGCCGCCTATCTGGCCGCCGACAGCGTCGAGGTGGAGCGGATGACGAAGAAGGGTCGTCGACGCTTCGACACACGGCCGGCAGTGGTCCGTATCGACGTGTGCGCTGACTCCCATGGGCGCGCCCCAGAGGAACATCACACGACATATGCCATACTTCGGATGGTCGTACGGCACACGACACCTGCTGTTCGACCGGACGACGTGCTGACCGGCCTTCGCCACGTGGCCGACCTCGCGCCGCCGTCATCACCCATGATGACCCGGCTGGCGCAGGGGCCGCTGGACGAGACGACAGGTGCGATCGCGGACCCGCTCTCCCGGGACCGGCCCGAAGCCCACACGAGCTCCGGACCCGCGGAAGACAACGCGGAGGAGCGGCGCGGCAACGCACCACGGCCGTCAACGCCCATGGCGGGACCGCACGGATGAGCGGCCCCGAAGCGGGGAACATGGGCGACACCACAGGACTTTGCCCCGACGGCGCCTCGGCGCCGCCGGCGCTGACACAGCGACGACAGTTCTCGTGAGCCGCGCCGCCGACCGAGAGGTCGCGGCGCGCCCGAGGACTCTGACGGGAGACCGCCCGGATGCTCGACAACGAGCCCAACAACGGTGCCGACGGCACCGCGGGTACAACTGAAACAACCAACAACACGGCGGCGGCGCCCCCCGCGGGGGGCGGCGAGGTGCGCGTGACCACGCCCGCACCCGCCAAGGGTGTCCGCCGCGCCGCCGGACCACCCCCCGAACCCGACGACGTCTTCACTCCCCCCTCCGCACCCGTCACCTCCCTCGCCGGGTCCGGTGAGGGAGGCACGGTCAAGACCTCGGTGGCCACCACCTCGCGCAGGCGCACCGTGCGCGCCGCGGGCCGTCCCGACGAGGACGCCGCGCCGCGCCGCGCCCGCGCCTCCGCTGACGAGGACACCGCGCCACGCCGCACCCGCACCCGGGCCTCCGTCCCCGCCACAGAGGACACCGCCCCCTCCACGCCCAGGAGCCGCGGCCGTGCGCGCACCCGCTCCGCCGCGGCCGTGGAGACCGCCGGGCCCGCACCCTCCGAGGCCGTCGACAAGGCGGCCGACAAGGACGAGGAGACCGTGGAGGCGGGCGGCGGCAACGTCTTCCAGGCCCCCTCCATGCTCTTCCAGCCCCCGGTGGCCAGCGCCGCCCCCGTGCCCGCTCGCAGCACCGCCGCGGCGGAGGCCGACGAGGACGGGGACGAGGAGTCCGAGGAGGAGGAGACCGCCCAGGCCACCGGCGCCGAGGAGACCGGCGACGGGGACGACGACCGCCCCAGCCGTCGGCGCCGCCGCCGCGGAGGCCGGGGACGCGGCCGCTCCCGTGCGGACGAGGACGAGGCAGCCGAGGCCCCGGAGCCCGCGGAGGACAGGGCTGAGCAGCGCGGGGACAAGGACCGGGGCGAGGACGACGACGCGGCCGACGAGGCCGCCGAGTCCGATGACCGCAGCAGCCGTCGCCGTCGCCGCCGTCGCCGCCGCTCCGGCGGGGGAGACGGCCCCGAGGCCACCGCGGACGACCCGCCCAACACCGTGGTCCGGGTGCGCGAGCCCCGCCAGGAGAAGCCGATCGAGGACGAGGTCCAGGCGGTCCGCGGCTCCACCCGGCTGGAGGCCAAGAAGCAGCGCCGCCGCGAGGGCCGCGAGCAGGGCCGCCGCCGCGCCCCCATCGTCACCGAGTCGGAGTTCCTGGCCCGGCGCGAGTCGGTCAAGCGGGACCTGGTGGTGCGCCGCGTCGAGGACCGCACCCAGATCGCCGTCCTCGAGGACGACATCCTCGTCGAGCACTACGTCGACCGGGCCACGCACCGCTCCTACGTGGGCAACGTGTACCTGGGCCGGGTGCAGAACGTGCTGCCCTCGATGGAGGCCGCGTTCGTCGACATCGGCAAGGGCCGCAACGCCGTCCTGTACGCGGGCGAGGTCAACTGGGACTCCTTCGGCCTGGACGGCCAGCCCAAGCGCATCGAGTCGGTGCTCAAGTCCGGCCAGTCGGTCCTGGTGCAGGTCACCAAGGACCCCGTCGGCCACAAGGGCGCCCGCCTGACCAGCCAGATCAGTCTGCCCGGCCGCTACCTCGTGTACGTGCCCGGCGGTTCGATGACCGGCATCAGCCGCAAGCTCCCCGACAAGGAGCGCGCGCGCCTCAAGCAGATCCTCAAGAAGGTCATGCCCTCCGGCGCGGGTGTCATCGTGCGCACGGCCGCCGAGGGCGCCAGCGAGGAGGAGCTGGAGCGCGACATCAACCGTCTCGCCAAGCAGTGGGACTCCATCAAGCGCAAGTCCAAGTCGGCCAACGCCCCGTCGCTGCTCAACAGCGAGCCCGACCTGACGGTGCGGGTCGTGCGCGACGTGTTCAACGAGGACTTCTCCAGCCTCGTCGTATCCGGTGAGGAGGCCTGGACCACCGTCCACGAGTACGTGGACTACGTGGCTCCCAACCTCGCCGAGCGCCTCTCGCACTGGAGCGAGGACCGCGACGTCTTCGCCGCCTACCGCATCGACGAGCAGATCAACAAGGCCCTGGAGCGCAAGGTCTGGCTGCCCAGCGGCGGCTCGCTGGTCATCGACCGCACCGAGGCCATGACCGTGGTCGACGTCAACACCGGCAAGTTCACCGGCCAGGGCGGCAACCTGGAGGAGACGGTCACCAAGAACAACCTGGAGGCGGCCGAGGAGATCGTCCGCCAGCTCCGGTTGCGCGACATCGGCGGCATCATCGTCATCGACTTCATCGACATGGTCCTGGAGTCCAACCGCGACCTGGTGCTGCGGCGCATGCTGGAGTGCCTCTCCCGCGACCGCACCAAGCACCAGGTGGCCGAGGTGACCTCGCTGGGCCTGGTCCAGATGACCCGCAAGCGGGTCGGCCAGGGCCTGCTGGAGGCGTTCTCGCACAGCTGCGAGCACTGCAACGGCCGCGGCCTGGTGGTCGCCAGCGACCCGGTCGAGGGCAAGGGCGGCGGCAACGGCAACGGCCGCAAGAAGAAGAAGGGCAAGGGCGAGTCCGACCAGGCCGCCGAGAAGCCGGAGAAGGCAGAGAAGCCGTCCTCCGACAAGCCCGAGAAGGCTGACAAGCCCGAGAAGGCCGACAAGGCCGTGAAGACGGGCAAGGACTCCGGGAAGTCCGCCGAGGCCGACACGGCGCGGCCCGAGGAGGCCACCGAGGTCCCGCCGGCCACCGAGGCTCCGGCCTCAGAGCCCGCCAAGAAGACCCGTAAGCGGGCCTCCCGCTCCCGCAAGGCCGAGGCCGTGGCGGAGGAGCAGGAGGAGATCACCGCCGCCGAGGAGGCTCCTGAGGCGGTGGAGGCCGCGGAGGCCCCCGAGGAGGCCCCGGCCAAGAAGACCCGCGCCCGGCGCACCACCACCCGTCGTACCGCCCGCACGGCGGCCGACACCGGTGAGGCCGAGGCAGCGGGCGGTGAGAGCGTCCCCGCCGAGGCGGACGCGAACGCCGCCGAGACGCCCGCCGAGGCCGGTGACGACGAGGCCGCCGAGCGGCCCAAGCGTCGCCGCACCCGGCGCACCAGGGCGGCGGCCACCCCGCCGACCGCCGTGGACGCGGGCTGAGTCAGGGGCGGTAGCCCCGCCGTGGTCCGGGCCGGAGAAGTCCGGTCCGGACCACGGCGCGTGTACAGGCCCGTGGCGGGCCGATGGTAATCTGAGGGACGGTGCGTCGGCGCGCTCCACCACAATCGCGCGCCCCGACACCGAAGTGCTCTCCACGCAGGGTTTGTTTCCCTCGGATCCCCGCGCCCCGCTACAGGCGATCAGTGGATCGTGGAACGAGGCCCCTCCCCGCCCACACGGGGATGAGCCTCCCGGCCGATCTGGGCACAGGTGCGGCCGGACCCGGACCCCGGGCTCATGTCTCGGGGATGGTCCCGAGCATTATTCGTTGAGCGAGCAGGAAGAGAGTTACCCGGTGTACGCGATCGTGCGAGCGGGCGGCCGACAGGAGAAGGTGTCTGTCGATGACGTCCTGAACATCGACAAGGTCTCCGACGAGACCGGCGCCACCATCACATGGCAGCCCATCCTCGTCGTCGACGGTGACAACGTCATCAGCGACGGCGACAAGCTGAGCGGCTACACGGTCAGCGCCGAGATCCTCGGTGAGACCAAGGGCCCCAAGATCAACATCCTGAAGTACAAGAACAAGACCGGTTACAAGAAGCGCCAGGGTCACCGCCAGAAGCACACCCAGGTGCGGGTCACCGGCATCGCGGCGAAGTAGGAGGCCTGGAAGAAATGGCACATAAGAAGGGCGCTTCGTCCAGCCGTAACGGTCGTGACTCGAACGCTCAGCGCCTCGGCGTCAAGCGCTTCGGCGGCCAGAGCGTCTCGGCTGGTGAGATCCTGATCCGTCAGCGCGGCACCAAGTTCCACCCCGGCGCCAACGTCGGCCGCGGTGGCGACGACACGCTGTTCGCGCTGGTCGCCGGTCAGGTCAAGTTCGGCAACTTCCGCGGCCGCAAGGCCGTCAACATCGTTCCCGTCGCCGCCGAGTAGGTTCGCGCGCGGACGTTGTACAGGGCGGGCCAGGGAACACTGGCCCGCCCCTCGCGTTGTCACTGGATGACGCGTGTGTGTCCAGGTCCCCGCCCGGGGGCCGGAGAGTAACGGGGAGAGCTATGCCTGACTTCGTCGACGAGGCGGTCTTGCACGTCAAGGCCGGGAACGGCGGGCATGGCTGCGCCTCCGTGCACCGGGAGAAGTTCAAGCCGCTGGGCGGTCCGGACGGCGGCAACGGCGGCCACGGCGGGGACGTCGTCCTGGAGGTCGACACCCAGACCGCGACCCTGCTGGACTACCAGCGCCGCCCGCACCGCGCCGCCAGCAACGGCACGCCCGGCCAGGGCGGCCACCGCGCCGGGGCCAAGGGCGAGGACCTGGTCCTCAAGGTGCCCGACGGCACCGTGGTCACCCGTGTGGACGGCGAGGTCATCGCCGACCTGGTCGGCCACGGCACCCGGCTGGTGCTCGCCGAGGGCGGCCACGGCGGCCTGGGCAACGCGGCGCTGGCCACCAAGCGGCGCAAGGCCCCCGGCTTCGCCCTCAAGGGCGAGGAGGGCCAGGGCTTCGACGTGCGCCTGGAGATGAAGACCATCGCCGACGTCGGCCTGGTCGGCTTCCCCAGCGCGGGCAAGTCGTCCCTGATCGCCGCCATGTCCGCGGCCCGCCCCAAGATCGCCGACTACCCGTTCACCACCCTGGTGCCCAACCTGGGCGTGGTGGAGGCGGGCAACGTCCAGTACGTCATCGCCGACGTGCCCGGCCTCATCCCCGGCGCCAGCGACGGCAAGGGACTGGGCCTGGAGTTCCTGCGCCACATCGAGCGCTGCTCCACCCTCCTGCACGTGCTGGACTGCGCCACCTACGAGCAGGGCCGCGACCCGGTCAGCGACCTGGAGGCCCTGGAGGCGGAGCTGTCCGCCTACGGCCGCAGCACCGGAGTGGACCTGTCCGACCGGCCGCGCCTGGTCGCCCTGAACAAGGTGGACGTCCCCGAGGCCCGCGAGCTCGCCGAGCTGGTCACCCCGATGCTGGTCGAGCGCGGCTACCGCGTCCTGGAGGTCTCCGCGGCCTCCCGCGAGGGACTGCGCGAGCTGTCCTTCGCCCTGGGCGAGCAGGTGGCCGCGGCCCGCCAGGCCGCACCGCCCGCCGAACCCACCCGGGTCGTGATCCGCCCGCAGGCCATCGGCGACGTGCCCTTCCAGGTGGTACCGCTGGGCGGCAACGCCTTCCAGGTGCGCGGCGACAAGCCCGCCCGCTGGGTGCGCCAGACCGACTTCGCCAACGACGAGGCCGTGGGCTACCTCGCCGAGCGCCTCAACCGCCTCGGCATCGAGGCCGAGCTGGCCAAGGCGGGCGCCACCGAGGGCGCCGAGGTGCACATCGGAACCGAGGAGGACTCCGTGGTCTTCGACTGGGACCCCTCCATGGACGCCGAGGTCGTCCCGTCCGGCCCGCGCGGGTCCGACACCCGGCTGGGCTGACCCGCGCGGGGACCGGCGGCCCGGCCGACAGGTACGAGCGCGGCGCCCGGTGCCGCGCCACTGGATGGAAAGTCCCACACGGTGCACAGCGCAGGACTCGAACAGACCGACTCCCTGGAGGCCTCCGGGCGCGCGGCGGTGGCCGCCGCGCGCCGGGTCGTGGTGAAGGTGGGATCGTCGTCCCTGACCACACCCGACGGCAGGATCGACTCCTGCCGCATCCGCGACCTGGTCCGGGTGCTGGCGGACCGCCGCGCCGCGGGCCAGGAGGTCATCCTGGTCTCCTCCGGGGCGGTCGCGGCGGGGATGACCCCGCTCGGCATGGTCCGCAGGCCCCGTGACCTGGCCTCCCAGCAGGCCGCGGCCAGCGTGGGCCAGGGGCTGCTGCTGGCCGCGTACACGGCCGAGCTGGCCGGGCACGGCCTCACCGCGGCTCAGGTCCTGCTCACGGTCGAGGACATGATGCGGCGGGTGCAGCACCGCAACGCCCAGCGCACACTGCGCCGCCTGCTGGACATCGGCGCCCTGCCCATCGTCAACGAGAACGACACCGTGGCCACGCACGAGCTGCGGTTCGGCGACAACGACCGTCTGGCGGCCCTGGTGGCGCACCTGATGCGCGCCGACGCGCTGGTGCTGCTCTCGGACGTGGACGCCCTGTACGACGGCAACCCCTCCGACCCGGGGTCGTCGGTGGTCAGCCTCGTGCGCGGCCCGGCCGACCTGGACGGGATCGACATCGGCAGTGCGGGCGGACGGGGCGTGGGCACGGGCGGGATGGTCACCAAGGTGGCGTCGGCGCGGATCGCCACGGAGGCCGGCGTGTACACCCTGCTGACCTCCGCCGCGAACGCCCGCACGGCCCTGGAGGGCGGGCCCGCGGGCACCCTGTTCGCCCCGGGGCGCGGACGCCGGCCCTCGGCCCGCCAGCTCTGGCTGGCGCACGCCACAGCGGGCCGGGGCAGCCTGGTCCTGGACCCCGGCGCGGTCACTGCGGTGGTGCGGGAGAAGGCGTCCCTGCTCCCGGCCGGTGTGGTGAGGGTGACGGGCGACTTCAACGCGGGCGACCCGGTGGACCTGTGCGGAGAGGACGGCACCGTCGTCGCGCGCGGACTGGTCAACTACGACGCCGCCGAGGTGCCCGACCTGATGGGTCGGTCCACCCGGTGGCTGGCCCGGGAGATGGGCCCCTCCTACGAGCGCGAGCTGGTGCACCGGGACGACCTCGTCGTGCTCTAGGCCGCGTTTCCCGGACAGCCGCGGTCCCGTCCCGCCGCGACACCTCTGTGGCAATGTCGGGGAAACCCCCCGAGGAGAGTGAAGACACCCATGCCTAGTCTGGTGGCGAGAATGCTCGCGGTGGCGTTCCGGGTGGCGCGCAAGCGCCCCATGGAGACCGTGGAGGGTGCGCGGGAGCGCATCGACGAGGCCAAGGACGACCCCGAGCCACCGCTCTGGGTCGCCAAGCGCCACGAGACCACCCGGCGCGAGGTGGGGGGCTTCACGAGCTACACGGTCCTCGCCCGGGACCGGGAGGAGGAGCCCGACAAGGCGGTCCTGTACGTGCACGGGGGCTCCTACATCAGTGAGATCTCCCCGTGGCACTGGGTCCTGATCTCGCGCATGGCGGACGTGGGCTGCCGGGTGGAGGTGCCCGTCTACGGGCTGGCGCCCCAGCACACCTACCGCGAGGCGTTCGGCTTCCTCCACGCCGTGTACCGCGACCTGCTGGAGCACGTCGTGCCCGAGCGCACGGTGTTCGCGGGGGACTCGGCCGGGGCGGGGCTGGCGCTCGCCCTCGCACAGACGCTGCCGGAGGAGGGCCTGCCCCAGCCCGCGCGGCTCATCCTGGTCTCCCCGTGGACGGACCTGACCATGTCCAACCCCGACATCGCCGAGGTGGAGGGCAGGGACCCCTGGCTCAGCCCGGTCGGCCTCAAGGAGGCCGCCAAGGTGTGGGCGGACGGCGACGACCTGTCCCTGCCCCGGCTCAGCCCCGTCAACGGCGTGCTCTCCGGCCTGCCGCCCATGGACCTCTACATCGGTACCCGCGACGTGTTCCTGCCCGACACCCGGCGCCTGCACGCGCTCGTCGCGCGGGCCGGGGGAGAGGTGGACCTGCACGAGGAGGAGGGGGCCTTCCACGTCTACCCGCTGGTCCCGGTTCCCGAGGGCAGCCGGGCGCGGGCGCGGATCATCGGCACCGTCCAGGACCTGTGAGACCTCCCGGGCGGGGCCGACGGAGCCGCGGGAGCGGGAGGGCGAAGCCCCGTGGGACCGGGAGGTGCCCGGCGCGCACGTACCCCGCCGCGTGACGGGCGGCGTCCACCGCACACGCCCTAGGATGCGGACGTGAGCGAACGAACGACGCGCCGAAGCGAGGACCACCCCCATCGGGGCGAGGTCCGTGAGATCCCCACCGCCGCCAGCGCCACCAGGCTCGTCTACGCGCCCGAGCGCGACGGCCTCGCCGACGCGGGCGAGATCGTGTGGACGTGGGTTCCCTACCAGGAGGACCCGGGGCAGGGCAAGGACCGCCCTCTGCTGGTGGTCGGCCGCCGGGGCAGGCGGCTGCACGGGCTGATGCTGTCCTCCCAACGCCCCGACGAGTGGGAGCGCCAGGACTGGCTGCCCATCGGCTCGGGTCCCTGGGACCGCGAGCAGCGCGACTCCTACGTGCGTGCGGACCGGCTCTTCGAGTTCGACGAGGACGACATCCGCCGCGAGGCGGCCGTCATGGACGAGGAGCTGTTCTGGATGGTCGCCGACGTCCTGCGCGCCCGCTACGGGTGGAGCTGAGCGCAGGGGAGGGCGGGCGTGCCCGGGGCGCGCGGCGGGCGGGGGCCGCACCGCTCCGGCGGAGCGCGCCGGATCCTGCCTGTGGACGACCGCGTCGACGACCGCGCGGCGCTATACGCTGGAAGTGTTCACCCCGGCGCATGCCCCTGAGACCCTTCGACGCCGCAGGGCGGGTACGCCGGGATGGCCTCCCAACCAAGAGAGAGCACCATGAGTGACATCGAGCGCGAGGTCCACGCGGTAGCCGGGCGGGCCAGGGACGCGGCGGCCGACCTCGCCCCGCTCAGCCGGGCGGTCAAGGACGCCGCACTGCTGGCGATCGCCGACGCCCTGGTCAAGCGGTCCGACGAGATCACCGCGGCCAACGCCGAGGACGTGGCGCGGGCCCGTGACGAGGGCACCAGCCCGGCCATGGTCGACCGGCTCACCCTCACCCCGCAGCGGATCGAGGCCATCGCCGAGGCCGTCCGCGAGATCGTCGAGCTCCCCGACCCGGTGGGCGAGTCCGTGCGCGGGTCCGTGCTGCCCAACGGCCTGGACCTGCGCCAGATCCGGGTGCCGCTCGGTGTCATCGGCATCATCTACGAGGGCCGTCCCAACGTCACCGTGGACGCCGCCGCCCTGTGCCTCAAGAGCGGCAACGCCGCCCTGCTGCGCGGCTCCTCCTCGGCCTACTCCTCCAACACCGCCATCGTCGGGGTCCTGCGGGACGCCCTGGAGGGCACCGGGGTCCCGGTGGACGCCGTCCAGATGGTGCCCGGCCGCACCCGCGAGTCCTCCACCGCGCTCATGCGGGCGCGCGGCCTGGTGGACGTGCTCATCCCGCGCGGCGGCGGCTCCCTCATCCAGGCCGTGGTGCGCGACTCCACCGTGCCGGTCATCGAGACCGGTGAGGGCCTGTGCCACGTCTACGTGGACGCCGACGCCGACCTCGACAAGGCCGTGGCCATCGCCACCAACGCCAAGGCGCAGCGCTGCTCGGTGTGCAACTCCGCCGAGACCCTGCTGGTGCACGAGGCCGTCGCCGAGGAGTTCCTGCCGCGCGTGCTGGAGGCGCTCGGCGAGAGCGGTGTGACCGTGCACGGCGACCCCCGGGTGCTGGAGGCCGCCGCCGCACGCCCGACCGGGGCCCGGGTGGTCGAGGCCACGGAGGAGGACTGGGCGACCGAGTACCTGTCCATGGACCTGGCCGTGCGCGTGGTGTCCACCATCGACGAGGCGCTCGCCCACATCCGCAGGTACTCCACCCAGCACACCGAGGCCATCGTCACCGACTCGCTGAAGGCCTCCCGGTACTTCGTCTCCCGGGTCGACTCCGCCGCGGTCATGGTCAACGCCTCCACGAGGTTCACCGACGGCGGCGAGTTCGGCTTCGGCGCCGAGATCGGCATCTCCACCCAGAAGCTGCACGCCAGAGGTCCGATGGGCCTCACGGAGATGACCTCCACCAAGTACGTGGTCACCGGGGACGGACACCTCAGATAGCCGCACGTGTCGGGGGCCGCCCGCGAGTGTGCGGCCCCCGGACAGCGAGAAGCCGTACACCACACGGTGCCGTCCGCGGCGCCGGTCGCACGCATGTGTTCGGTACGGAACCGAGAGTGACGGGCGGGGCCCGGGGGGCCGTTGGCATCTGGAGCGTTTTCCCGTTGGAAACCTGGACAGAAGCGAATCTTCGTCTAGCACGTATTCCCAAAGCGACGGCTGGTCGGTAATTTCACTGTGGTGTCTCACGGCGCGCCTCCGCATCGCTCGGAGTGTCGCCCCCCCACGGTCACAACGAAAGGAATCCCCCGAATGAAGCTCCGGAGCAAGGTCGCTGCCATCGCCACGACCGCCCTGGCCGTCGGTGGTGTCACGCTGATGGCCGCCCCCGCCCAGGCTGACCTGGTCACCGTCTGCTCGGGCCACGGCGGTGCCATCACCCTGCCCACGGACCTCGCGGTCCCCGCCGGCAAGAGCTGCTTCCTGGACGGCACGGTCATCCAGGGCGACGTCACCGTTCGACAGGGTGCCAACCTGCACATCATCGGCGGTGAGATCGAGGGGAAGGTGACCGTCCAGCAGGACGCCTACTTCGACTCCCAGGAGAGCTCCGTCGGTGACCGCGTGGTCAACCGCGGTTCCTACGGCACCTACCTGGAGAACAGCTCCACGGGCGCGGCCCTGCGTGCCGTCCCGGTCGACGGCGGCAACACCGACGGCTTCGCCTACGTGGTGGACTCCTCCGTCCGCAGCATCAACGCCGAGGTCGGCGCCGTCTACGTCTCTGGCTCGCGCATCGGCGGCGCCGTCAAGGCCGACGGTGTCGAGTACGCCGACATCTACGACTCCGTGGTGCGCGGCGCCCTGACCGTCAACAACCCCGCCAGCGGCGGCATCCTCTGCGACAGCGAGGTGATCGGCGCGGCCACCTACAGCGGCGGCGCGGGTCCGGTCGCGGTCGGCGCCGGGGAGCAGGAGGGCTTCTGCTCCTCCGTCAACTACGTCGACGGCGACCTGAGCGTCACCGGCGTCAGCGGCGGCGTCTACATCGACAACAACATCGTCGGCGGTGACCTGTCCACCTCCGCCAACAGCCCGACCGCCCAGATCGGTGAGAACAACCGCGTCCGCGGTGACATCCTCACCGAGGAGATCGCCCTGCGCAGCTTCTCCACCGCCGTGGTCGAGGAGTTCGAGGCCCACGAGGACGACCTCGCCGAGGAGGTCGAGGAGGCCCGCTCCACGACCATCGACGAGGCCATGGCCGCCGGTCCCGCCTTCTAGGACCTGCTCCCGGTCACTCCCGGACGCCCGACAGCACCGACGGCCCCGCCGTTGGCGCTGCCGTGAGGCAGGCACGCCCCGCCGGGGCGTGCCTGCCTCACGGCGCGGGCGCATGGTGGGACACGTCGCGGGGCGCGGTGGACGGGGGCTGTTACCGTCCGCGGGAAGCCGGACCGACGACGAGGAGCGACGCGTGCCGACCACCGTGGCCTACGGAGACCATCCCAGCCAGATCGCGCACCTGTGGGAACCGCGGGGCGGCGCGGACGCACCCGCGCCCGTAGCCGCACTGCTGCACGGAGGCTGGTGGCGCGACGGGTTCGGCGCCGGACTCATGGACCCGCTGGCCCGCGACCTGGCCGCCGCCGGGTGGGCGGTGTGGAACGTGGAGTACCGCCGCACCGGTGGCGGCGGGGGCGGCTGGCCGCAGACGCTCGACGACGTCGACCGAGCCCTGGAGGCGCTCGTCGAGGCCGCGGCCCGTGAGCCCGGCCGCTACGACCTGTCCCGCACGGTGTCCGTCGGCCACTCGGCGGGCGGGCATCTGGCCCTGCTCAACGCGCTCCACCCCCGCACTCCCGTGCGCGCCGTGGTCGCCCTCGCGCCCGTCACCGACACCGAGCGCTGTGCCCGGGAGGGCCTGGGTGAGGGCGCCGTGGAGCCGTTCCTCGGCTCCGACCCCTCCGCGCGGGTGTACGCCGCCAGTTCGCCGCTGCTGCGCGTGCCGTTGGGGGTGCCCCAGCTGATCGTGCACGGCGACGCCGACCAGCGCGTCCCGGTCGTCCACAGCCGCGACTACGTGGCCGCCGCGCGCGCCGCGGGGGACACCGTGGACCACCACGAGCCGGCCGGGGCCGACCACTTCGCGGTCATCGACCCCGCCCACCCCGCCTGGCGGAGGGTGCGCGCCTACCTCGCCGACCGGCGCTGAGCCGCACGCGTGCGAGGGTCGGGGAGGTCAGCTCCCGCGCGGTGACGCTCTGGGGCTCTGAGCCGCACGCGTGCGAGGGCGTGTCGTGTCCGGGGACCCGTTCGCGTGGTCCAAGAGCGGGAGCGGATCCGGAGAAGCGCCAGGGCGTGGCCACACGCCGCGACGGGCGGGTTCCGGTGCTCGGCCGAGCCGCGTGTGAGGGCGTGTGCCCGCCGGACACACCCGAGGGACGGCCCGCGTCCACGGGCCGCCCCTCGCGGCGGGGCACCGGCTTCCCCGCACGGGGACCGGCACCAGGCTTCCGGGGGCGCGTGCCCCCGACGGGTTCCGGTCAGGAGGAGGCGTCCGAGCCCTGGCTGGTGCGGGAGGAGCCGTTGCGCCACCGGTCGGCGACGGTGTCGAAGATCTTGCCGCCCGCGCTGGCCGCGCTGCCCGCGACGTCGCGCAGGGTGCCCAGCAGCGGGTCGCCCGTGCGGTTCCAGGACTCCTTGTAGGAGTTGGCGGCCTTGCGCGCCTCCTCGCCCACCCTGGCGTCGCGGTCGGTGGAGCGGCGCGGGTAGTCGCCGTCGACGATGCGCTGGTAGGAGCCGTCCTCGATCCACCGGTGCAGCTCGGCCAGGCGCACCACCGCGAACGGGTGCGTCTGCCCGACCAGGCTGATCAGCTTGATGAGGCTGTCACGGGCGTCGCCTCCGGACTCGTACTCGCGGGCCTGCTCCAGGAAGGCGTCGGGGTTCATCTCCACGAGCTTGGAGCCGCCCGCCAGCTTCATCAGGGCGCGCTTGCCCGCCTCGGGGTTCTGGCTGGCGAGGATCCCGGCGCGGTCGCAGGACAGCTCGGACTTGCGGTACCACTCCTCCAGCGCGGCCACGATGGCCTGGATGCCGATGAAGCCCAGCGGCACCCACGCCACGCGGGTGGCCAGCCGGATCAGGGCCAGCAGCATGGTGCGGTAGACGGCGTGGCCGCTGAGGATGTGGCCGACCTCGTGGCCGATGACGAAGCGCTGCTCCTCGGCGTCCAGCAGGTCGAACAGGCCCGTGGTCATCACGATGAACGGGCGGTTGCTGCCGATCGCCATGGCGTTCGGCTTCGGGTTCATCTGGATGTAGAGCTCGGGGACCTCGTCCATGTCCAGGACGTAGGCGGCGTCGCGCACGTAGTCGTACACGTGAGGGAACTGGGTGGGTCCGACCCGGACGGCGCTGGACAGGAACATCAGTCGCAGGGCGCGCTCGTTGAACAGCCCCGACAGGCGCTTGAACACCTCGTCGAACCCGCGCAGCGAGCGCAGCGCGACCAGGGCGCCACGGTCGGCGGGGTGCTCGTAGGCACGGGGCGAGATCTCGGAGAGCCGGACGCGGACGCGGTCTGGTGTGTTGGCCATATCGGCATGCTATGCGCCGTGCCCGCGCTTGGCCACGGTTTCCGGCTTCGAGATATGACGCGATCTCCGGGCGTCGCCGACATGCCCGGGGAAGGAACCCGGCACCGCGTTCGTTGTCCCAGTGCAAGGACCAAAAGGGAGGAAGAGGACAGCGGTGGTGCCCTCCGTCGGCTAATCTCGGTTGGCCGATCCCGGCAACGGCAACGTCCACGGCGAAACGGAGCGCACAGTGGCGCACGCAGCTTCCGACGCATCCCGCAACGAGGACTCCCCCGCGCCCCGGGGAGGAACCGGTCCGACCAAGGTCGGCATCATGGGCGGCACCTTCGACCCCATCCACCACGGCCACCTCGTGGCGGCCAGTGAGGTCGCCCACCTCTTCGGGCTCGACGAGGTGGTGTTCGTCCCCACCGGCCAGCCCTGGCAGAAGGACCTGGCCAAGGTGACGCCCTCCGAGGACCGCTACCTGATGACGGTCATCGCCACCGCCGAGAACCCCCAGTTCCGGGTGGACCGCATCGAGATCGACCGCCTGGGGCCCACCTACACCCTCGACACGCTGCGCGAGATGCGCGCCAAGTACGGCCCCGACGTGGAGCTGTACTTCATCACCGGAGCGGACGCGCTGGGCGCCATCCTGAGCTGGCACAACGTCGACGAACTCTTCGAGCTCGCGCATTTCGTAGGCTGTAACCGGCCCGGTCACCACCTCAGTGACACCGGACTGCCCGAGGGCAAGGTCTCCCTGGTGGAGGTCCCCGCGCTGGCCATCTCCTCGACCGAGTGCCGGGAACGCGTCCGCAAGGGCGAACCCATCTGGTACCTGGTCCCCGACGGCATCGTCCGCTACATCAACAAGACCGGGCTCTACCTAGAGAGCTGAAAGGCAGCAAGCACAACGTGACAGCCACCGACAGGGCACTGGAGCTGGTCAGGGTCGCGGCGGAAGCCGCCTCCGACAAGCTCGCCCAGGAGATCATCGCCTACGACGTCAGCGAGCAGCTGGTCATCACCGAGGCCTTCGTTCTGTGTTCGGCCCCCAACGACCGGCAGGTCCGCGCGATCGTCGACGAGGTCGAGGACCAGCTCCGCCTCCAGTCCGGGGCCAAGCCGGTCCGGCGCGAGGGCGAGCGTGACGGTCGCTGGGTCCTGCTGGACTACGCCGACATCGTCGTGCACATCCAGCACGAGGAGGAGCGCGGCTACTACGGCCTCGAACGGCTGTGGAAGGACTGCCCCGAGATCGACCTGCCCGAGGGCGCGCGCGGTGCCGAGCGCACGCCGCTGGACGAGCTCTGACACCGACCACACTCCGAGCGGAGAGACACACCACGTGAGCGACACCCCCCGTGTACTGTTCTGGCGGCACGGACGCACGTCCTGGAACGTCGAGAACCGTTTCCAGGGGCAGACCGACATCGCACTCGATCCGGTCGGCCACGCCCAGGCCAGGCGAGCGGGGGAGCTGCTCGCCTCGATGAACCCCGACGTCATCGTCGCCTCCGACCTGACCAGGGCCGCCGACACCGCCGGATACCTCTCCCGGGCCTCCGGGGTGTCCGTGGAGTTCGACGAGGGGCTGCGTGAGCGCTTCGGCGGCTCCTGGGAGGGGCTGACCGGGGCGGAGCTGTCCGCGCGCTGGCCGGTCGAACACGCGCGGATGGCCATCCCCGACGGCGAGGCCATCGCCGAGGTCGGTGACCGGATGCGCGCCGCCGTCGAGCGGGGGCTGGGCAAGACCCCGTCCGGGGGGCTGCTCGTCGTGGTCAGCCACGGTGCCGCCCTCAGGGTGGGGATCGCCCGGATGCTGGGGATCCCCGACGAGCAGCGCGAGGTCCTGGGACCGATCAGCAACTGCTGCTGGTCGGTGCTCCAGGAACGCCGGGGGCAGTGGCGGCTCATGGAGCACAACGCGGCCAGCCTCCCCGAGCCGGTCGTGCTCAGCGACGACGCGTAAACCGTTTCGACGTTCGGGCCGGATTCCGCTATGGTTCAGGGAGTCGGCAGGACCCCAACGGGTCCGATCGACTCCCTTGAGGGGCTATGGCGCAGTTGGTAGCGCGCCTCCATGGCATGGAGGAGGTCTGGGGTTCGAATCCCCATAGCTCCACGGACTCAGGGCGACCCTGCTCGCGCGTGAACGCGCTCGCCGGGTCGCCCTTCGTGTTTGCCGGGGGGAGACCCCCCGAACCCCCCGAGGTACCCCCCTGTGGTCGGGGTCGCGGGCATCGTTGGGGTGGGTGGGGCGCTTTCCCGCAACGCGAGGCTTCGCCTCAGAGGTCGTGGTCGGGGTCAGCGGCGCAGCCACACCGCCGCGTTCCCCGGGAGCCGCCCGTCCAGCTCCGCGCTGGCCACCAGCACCCGGCCCGGCGGCAGCTCCACCGCCTCCTCGCCCGTGTTGACCAGCACCAACACGTCCTCGCCCCGCCAGTAGGCCAGCACCGGGCCCCGGTTAAGCGTGTCGTCCCAGGTCAGGGTCTCGTCCGAGGAGAACTCCCCGCGGTGCGCCAGAGCCCGGCGGTACAGGGAGAGCACGGATCCGGGATCGTCGGTCTGGGCCTGCACCGACCACCGGCCCCACCCCTCGGGCTGGGGCAGCCACGGAGCGCTCCCTCCGCCGAACCCGTACGACGCCCCCTCCACCGTCCACGGCAGCGGCACCCGGCACCCGTCCCGGCCCTTGTCGGTGTGCCCGCTGCGCACCCACCGCGGGTCCTCCAGCGCCTGCGCGGGCAGGTCCGCCACCTCCGGCAGCCCCAGTTCCTCGCCCTGGTACACGTACGCCGACCCCGGCAGCGACAGCTCCAGCAGGGCCAGCGCCCGCGCTCGCCGCGTGCCCAGCTCCAGGTCCGGCTCCGGATCGCGCCCGTCGGAGAGCAGCCACGCCCCCTGGTCGGTGCCCGGAGGCAGGCCCAGCACCGACACCGGGCGCACCACGTCGTGGTTGCCGGTCACCCACGTGGGCACCGTTCCCACCCGCGCGGCGTCGGCGATCGAGGAGTCGATCACCCTCCGGTAGGCGTCGGCGTCCCACGAGGTCAGCAGGAAGTCGAAGTTGAACGCCTGGTCCAGCTCGTCCGGGCGCGTGTACAGCACCCGCCGGTCACCGGGCAGCCACACCTCGCCCACCGTGACCCGGGGCGGATCGAACTCGGCCAGCACCCGCCGCCAGTCCCGGTACACCTCGTGCACCTCGGGCCGGTCCAGGAACGGGTGGTCCGGGTTGGCCGCGATGTCCTCGAACCGGCCGCCCTCCACCAGCACCAGGTCGCGCAGCGGCTCTTCCAGGTCCTTGACCAGCGCGTACGCCACGTCGATCCGGAATCCGTCCACCCCGCGTCCGCTCCAGAACCGCAGGATGCCGCGGAACTCCTCGCGCACCCGCGGATCGTCCCAGTTCAGGTCCGGCTGCTCGGGCGCGAACATGTGCAGGTACCACTGCCCGTCCGCCGCGCGGGTCCACGCCGGGCCGCCGAACGTCGACCGCCAGTTGGTCGGCGGCAGCTCGCCGTCCGCGCCCCGCCCGTCGCGGAACACGTACAGCTCCCGCTCGGGCGATCCGGGAGCGGCCTCCAGCGCCTCCCGGAACCACGGGTGCTCCTCGGAGGTGTGGTTGGGCACGATGTCGACCATCACCCGCAGGCCCAGCGCGTGCGCGGCCGCCACCATCGCGTCGAAGTCCTCCAGGGTGCCCAGGCGCGGGTCCACGTCGCGGAAGTCGGCCACGTCGTAACCGCCGTCCGCCCACGGGGAGGTGTAGAACGGCGACAGCCAGATCCCGTCCGCGCCCAGGTCGGCGACGTGGCCCAGGCGCGCGGTGATCCCCGCGATGTCACCGGTCCCGTCCCCGTCGGCGTCGGCGAAGCTGCGCGGGTAGACCTGGTACAGGACCGCGTCGCGCCACCACTGCTGCATATTGGTTCCCCCCGGTGTTGGGTCATGAGAACAGGCCGCGCGTGCCCCGGGGCGCGGCGGTGGACTGCCTCAGGATGAGCTGGGTGGGCATCTCCACCTGGAGGCGCCCGGCCGTCCCGCCGAGGACGTCCACGGTGAGCCGACCCGCGGTCAGTCCGGTGTCGTAGGGAGCCTGGTCGACGGTGGTCAGGTCCATCACCGCCGCGGTGTCGTGGTTGTCGAAGCCCATGAGGGAGATCGAGTCCGGCACGCGCACGCCCGAGCGGCGCAGCGTGCGGTACGCGCCCAGCGCGATGTCGTCGAACTCCGCCAGCACGGCCGTGGGCGGGTCGTGGTCCGACAGCAGTTCGCCCATGGCCAGCTCGCCGCCGGTGTGCCCGGTGGCCTTGGCCACGCTCCGCGGTGACAGCCCGGCCTCCGCCATGGCCGCCTCGTGCCCCTCCAGCCGGTGCCGTGAGCTGGTGCTGGACCAGGTCCCGGACCGGGAGGCGATGTAGGCCACGCGGGTGTGCCCCAGGTTGAGCAGGTGCCGGGTGGCCCCCGCGGCGCCGGCCCGGTCGTCGATGTACACGCTGGCCCGACCCGGAACCCTCTGCCCGACCAGCACCACGGGCACGCCCACGTCGTCCAGCCGGTGGCACTCCTCCTCGGACAGGTCCATGGACACGGTGACCACGGCGTCGGTGTTGCGCCGCAGCGGCAGCGCCCGCGTCCATCCCTGCCGGGCCCGCGTCTCGCCGACCTGGTAGACGAGCATGTCCAGGTCCGCATCGCGCAGCGCGTCGCTGATCCCCGCCAGGACCACCCCGAAGAACCACGGCTGGAGGAAGGGCACGACCACCGCGACCCGCCCCGTGCGGCCGGTGACCAGGCCCGAGGCGTTGCGCGAGACCACGTAGGCCAGCTCGTCCGCGGCGCGCTGGACGCGCTGGCGAACCTCCGGGGCGACCCCGGGGGCTCCGCGCAGCACACGGGAGACCGTCGAGAGGGAGACCCCCGCTCGATGGGCGACGTCCCGCATGCTCGCGGGTTGGCTGGACATGCCGTCCACGGTAGGAGTGCGACCCGGGTTATGGCAACGTTTTCAGCAGGACATTCGGACGGCACGCCGTCCCTTTCCGCGCATGACGTATATCGAGACGCATTCTCTGTTGACTAGGTCACATACTCGGTGGCATCGTTTGCGCACGACCACGGGGGGATGACCCAGCACACACTCGACGCCGCGCGCCCGGACACCCACCCGGCGCGGAAGGAGAGAGAGCCATGCCAGTGCATTCACACCAGAAGAGGTACACGGTGCGCGCATGCGCTGCCGGGCTCGCCGCACTGAGCCTCACCCTGGCCACCGCGTGCGGCGAACCCCCGGGGGAGGAGACCGCGGGTGAGGGCGGCGAGACCGCGGGCCTCGCCGAGGACCCGGCGTTCGTCTGGGCGGTCACCGGGGCTGACCGCGCGATCCACGAGGAGGTCGCGCGCCTGTGGAACGAGAACAACCCCGACCAGCAGGTCGACATCTTCTTCCTGGCACCCACCGCCGACGAGCAGCGCCAGGCCATGTTCCAGGACCTACAGAACCAGGCGGGGGAGTTCGACGTCCTGGGTCTGGACGTCATCTGGACCGGTGAGTTCGCCGAGTACGGCTACATCGAGAGCCTGGAGGACCTGCGCGGGGAGGTCGAGGGCGTCAGCCTGGAGGGAGCCGTCGACAGCTCCCAGTGGCAGCAGGAGCTGTACGCACTGCCCTACTCCTCCAACGGCGCGTTCCTCTACTACCGCACCGACCTCATCGAGGAGCCGCCCACGACCTGGGAGGAGCTCTACGACACCGGCATGGCGGCCGCCGAGGAGGAGGGCATCTCCGCCTACGTCGGCCAGGGCGACCAGTACGAGGGCTTCGTCGTCAACTACCTGGAGATGTACTGGTCCGCGGGCGGCCAGCTGTTCGACGACGCCCAGGAGCAGAGCACCTTCCTGGAGGGCGACGCCGCCACCACGGCCCTGGACTTCATGACCGAGGCCTACGAGAGCGGGTTCTACGCCGACGGCTTCGACACCATGGTCGAGGACGACGCGCGCGCCCTGTTCCAGGCGGGCGAAGCCGTCTACATGCGCAACTGGCCCTACGCCATCCCGCTCCTGGCGGGCGAGGGAGACGAGGAGAGCGCGGTCGCGGACGACTTCGCGGTCGCCCCGCTGCCCACCTTCAGCGGTGAGGGCACCACCAGCGCGCTGGGCGGGCTCAACAACGCGGTCAGCACGCTGAGCGACAGCAAGGAGCTGGCCCGCGAGTTCGTCCTGTGGGCGGCCACCGACCCCGAGGCGCAGGACATCCTGCTCCAGAACAGCCTGCCGCCGACCATGGCGAGCGCCTACGAGAACACCGACGACCCCGACTTCCAGATGCTCGGCGACATCCTCGCCCAGGCCCAGGCCCGCCCGCCGGTGCCCGGCTACAACTCGCTGTCCCTGGCCGTGCAGGACAGCCTGCACCCGGCCTTCCGGGGACAGGAGGAGCCCGACGCAGCCCTGGAGGCGGTGGACCAGGCGGCCAACGACGCGCTCGAACAAGAGTAGGTCACATGGCGACGACCCAGACAGTCCGCGTGAGCAGGGGCCTGGGTGAGCGTGCGATGGGGCGGATCTTCCTCGCCCCGTCGTTCGCCTTCATGGCCGTGATCGCGCTCTTCCCGGTCTTCTACGCGATCGGGATGAGCCTCTACCAGATCCGGGGGTTCCGCCAGGAGTTCACCGGTGTCGACAACTACGTCCGGGTCCTGACCGACTCCGGCTTCTTCAACGCCGTCTGGAACACCCTGGTGTTCACGGTCGCGTCGGTGTCGCTGGAGTTCCTCGTCGGCATGGCCTTCGCGCTGATCATGCACCAGGCCTTCTTCGGGCGGGGCCTGACCCGCGCGGTCATCCTGATCCCGTGGGTCATCCCGACCGCCGTGGCCGCGCAGGTGTGGCGGTTCATGTTCGATCCCAACCCGGGCTTCGTGAACGCCGTCCTCGGCACGGACATCAACTGGCTGCGCGACCCGGTCTGGTCGATGGTCGGCATCATCAGCGCCGACGTGTGGAAGACCGCGCCGTTCGTGGCCCTGCTGCTGCTGGCTGGCCTCCAGACCATCCCGAAGGACTACTACGAGGCGGCCAGGGTGGACGGGGCCAACGCGCTCCAGCGGTTCTGGAACATCACCCTGCCGCTGCTGCGCCCGTCGATCGTCGTGGCCCTGCTGTTCCGCACGGTGGACGCCCTGCGCATGTTCGACTTCGCGTACGTGTTCACCGGCTACTCGAACTCGCTGGCCACCCTGTCGGTCTACGCGCAGCGCTACCTGGTCCGGGACCCGGACCTGGGCTACGCCAACGCGTTGTCCACGGTCACGTTCGTCATCGTCATGCTCGTCGGCCTGGCCTTCATCAGCCGGATGGGCCGCCACATGATCGGTGAGGCGCCGCGGAAGGAGAAGCGATGACGGCCGAGACGGTGAGGCCGAGCGGGTCGGTGTACAAGCCGCGCCGACGCGTCCACCCGGCGGTGGGCAACACCCTCAAGCTGCTCGGGCTGGCCGTGGTGCTGCTCTGGTGCCTGTTCCCGTTCCTGTGGATGGGCATGACCAGCCTGCGGACGGGATCGGCGGCGATCACCGACCCGAACATCTTCCAGGGCCCCTTCGACCTCAGCAACTACCGGGAGATCTTCGACCAGGGCTTCCAGTTCGCACTGCGCAACTCGCTGATCGTGGCGACGGTGACCACGCTGATCTGCATCCCGGTGGCCTCGCTGGCGGGCTACGCCCTGGCCCGGCTGCCGCTGGCGGGCAAGTTCGCGATCCTGGCCGCCACCCTGGTCGCGACCCTGTTCCCGCCGGTGGCGCTGGTCAACCCGCTCTACCAGATGTACCTCCAGCTCAACGAGTGGACCGGGATCAACCTGCTCAACTCCTTCGCGGGCATGATCATCCCGTACGTGGCGCTGACCCTGCCGCTGGCCGTCTTCATCCTCACCACGTTCTTCGCGGGCATCCCGAAGGAGATCGAGGAGTCGGCGAAGGTGGACGGGGCCACCCCGTTCCAGGCCTTCCTGCGCGTGGTGGCGCCGCTGGCGGCGCCGGGCGTGGGCGCGGCGGCCATCCTGACCTTCGTGTACGCCACCAACGAGTTCCTGCTGGCCTTCTCCTTCGCCCCGAACGACCTGAACGTGCAGACGGTCCCGGTCTTCGTGGCGACCTTCCAGCGGGTCGGCTACGAGAACCCGATCGGGCAGATCATGGCCGCGTCGGTCCTGGTGTCGGTCCCGCTGATCATCTTCGCCCTGGTCCTGCAACGCAGGATCGTGGCGGGCCTGACCTCCGGAGCCGTCAAGGGCTGACGGCGCGGTCGGAAGGACCGCAAGCAAGCGGACCGGTCCCGGGGGCGCACGGCGCCGCCGGGACCGGCCGTGGGTCAGCGGCGCACGACGTCGCTTCCGTCCAGGTCCGCCGCGTCCTTGCCCATCAGCTCGGCGGTGATCTGCAACTCGGCCAGCGTCGCGCGCAGCACGTGCTCCACGCCCGCGGCGCCGCCCACGGCCAGCCCGTACACCCACGGTCGCCCCAGCAGCACCGCCTTGGCCCCCAGCGCCATCGCCACGGCCACGTCGGCACCCGAGCGCACACCCGAGTCGAACAGCACCGTGGCGCGGTCGCCGACCGCGTCCACCACCTCGGGCAGGGCGTCCAGTGCCGCCACGGCGTTGTCGACCTGCCGCCCGCCGTGGTTACTGACCACGATCCCGTCCACGCCCGCCGCCACCAGGTCGGCTGCCTCGTCCCCGCGCACGACGCCCTTGACCAGCACCGGCAGGTCCGTCCACCGGCGGATGCGGGCGATGTTGTCGGTGCTCAGGGACCTGCTGGCGAACGCGCCCAGGAAGTGGAACACCGCCTCGGTGAACACCCCGCCCGGCTCCGGGTCGGCCTTGAGCCGGGACCGGAACTCGGGGTCGCTGAAGTAGTTCGCCGTGCCCTGGCTGCGCAGGAACGGCAGGTGGCCCAGCGCCAGGTCGCGGGGCCGCCACCCCAGCCGCTTGGTGTCGGCGGTGACGACGATCGCCTCCGCCCCCGCCGCCGTCGCCCGCCGCACGAACGACTCCGCCAGCGCGTCGTCACTGGGCCAGTACAGCTGGTACCACCAGGAGTCGGCCACCTCGGCGACCCGCTCCATCGGGGTGGAGGCGGCCGTGGACAGCACCATCGGCACGCCCAGGGCGTTGGCGCCCTCGGCCACGGCGAGCTCGGCCTCCTCGTGCACCTGCTCCAGGACGCCGATCGGCGCGGTCAGCAGCGGCGTGGCGTACTCCCTGCCGAACAGGGTGACCCCCAGCCCCCCGGACTCCTCGGCTCCCGGCCGCAGGCTGCGCGGGCGCAGCGCGTAGCGGGCGAACGCGTCCACGTTGGCGCGGGCGGTGCGCTCCCGTCCCGCGCCGCCCTCCACGTAGCCGAACGGCCCCGGCTCCATGGCCCTCCCGGCCAGGTCGCGCAGGTCCTCGTGGTGGTAGGGCAGCCCGGGCAGGCGGCCGTTGGTCGCGTCGGCGTAGACGCCGTCCTGGTACTGGGCGAAGTCGGTCATGGATCCCTCGCTGGCGCCGCGGCGCCGGGTACGGGCACCGCGGGGCACGGCGCACGGGACGAAAAGAAGGCGGACCGGACCGCGGGGAGCGGCGTCCCCGCGGCCGTGGCCGTCGAACCGTTCGCGCCGTCCGGTTCCGGCCGGATGCTACCGCGCCCTCACGTGACCGGCGTCACCCGGCCCGCCTCCGCCCGGTCACCGTCGGGGTCCGGAGCCCCGGACCCGGCGATGTGCAGTGCCGCGATCAACTCCCGGTACAGCTCGTCCCGGTCCATCAGCTCCCGGTGCGTGCCCCTGGCCCGCACCCGTCCGTCCTCCATCAGCACGATGGTGTCGGCGTGGATCACGGTGGACAGCCGGTGCGCGATGGTCACCACGGCCGCTCGGGCGGCGTGGGCGCGCACGCTCTCGGTGATGGCTGCCTCGGTGATCGCGTCCACCTGCGAGGTGGCCTCGTCCAGCAGGAGCACGTCCGGCGAACGCAGCAGGGCGCGGGCCAGGGCGATGCGCTGGCGCTGGCCCCCGGAGAAGGACGTGGCGTCCAGCGGGGTGTCCAGCCCCTCCTCCAGGGCGTCGATCCTGTCGGCCAGCCGCACCTGGCCCAGGACCCGGCGCACCTCCTCCCCGGTGGCGTCGGGGCGGCTGAACAGCAGGTTCTCCCGGATGGTGCCGGGGATGACGGGGGTGTCCTGCTCCACGTAGGCGAAGCGGCCGCGCACCTGGCCCGGGGTGAGCTCCCGGTAGGGGGTCCCGTCCAGGAACAGCTGCCCCTCCTCGGGTTCGAGGAAGCGCAGCAGCAGCGAGAACACGGTGGTCTTGCCCGCGCCCGAGGGTCCCACGATCGCGGTGTGCCCGCGCCGGGGGACGGCCAGGTCCACCCCGTCCAGGGCGGACTCGGCGCCGGGCGCGTACCGGGCGGTGACCCCGCGCAGTTCCAGCAGAGCGCCCGCGCGCTCCCCGTGCGCGGGGCCGTCCGCGTCCTCGTTCGCGACGCCGTCCGCGGGGACGGCCGGTGCGGACGCGTCCGCCGCCTCGGCGGAGGGTTCGAGCGGGATGGCCTCCACCTCACGGATGCGCCTGGCCGCGGCGACGCCCGACTGGAGGGTGGTGACGCTCTGGGACAGCTCCATGACCGGGGTCATCAGGGTGAACGCGTAGAGCAGGAAGGCGATGAGGGTGGAGACGTCGATCGCGCCCGAGGACACCCGCAGTGCACCCACGCCCAGGATGGCGATGATGGCGAGCTGGATCCCGCTGAACGCGATCGTCCAGGCGACCGCCTCCCGCCGCACCGAGCGCATGCCGTGCCGCGCGGACTCCCGGGCGTGTTCGAGGATCTGGCCGCTCAGGCGCTCCTCGGCCCGGCTGACCTTGACCGTGCGGACCGCCCGCAGCGCGCCGTCGAGCATGCCGCCCATCAGGCCCAGGGAGTTCTGCGCCCTCTCCTGCGCCTTGGCCAGGGCGGGCATCAGCGTCAGGAACAGGACGGTGACCACGAGCACCGCGACGAAGGTGACCGTGAGCAGGAACAGGTCCAGCACGCCCATCATGACCAGCGTTCCCACCAGCAGCACGCAGCCGTTGATGAGACTGATGACGCTGGTGGAGGCCGCCTCGCGCAGGAGGACCGTGTCGGAGGTCGCCCGGGTGACGAGCTCGCCGGAGGAGCGGCGCGACAGCGGGATGAGCGCGGCGCGGAAGTAGCGGCGCACGAGCGAGGTGCGCGCGTCCAGCACCACCTTCTCGGCGACGGTGCCCAGGAGGATCCAGTGCCACAGGCCGGACACCGTGCCCAGCACGAACAGGCCCAGCAGCAGGGCGATCGGCACGAGCAGGCCGCCCCCGCCGGAGACGGTGTCCAGGACGAGCTTGATCACCATCGGGTTGGCGAGTTCGAGCGCCGAGCCGAACAGGGCCAGGACCAGGCCCAGCACCAGCTTGTTCCGGTGCGGGCGCACGAACGACCACAGCACCCGGAGCTGGGCGAACCGGGGCTCGGGCGCGCCCGGGTTCGAGTCAGTATCTACCTTCGATGGATCAGTCATGTTTTAAAGTAGGTCATGTCTGACCGATTATTGTCAACCAATTACCGACAAGCCTAGGATGAGGGCATGGTGAAGAGCGCTCCCTCAGACGAAGAGACGAGGACCCGCGCCCGGACCCGGCGCGCGATCCTCGAAGCGGCGGTGAAGGTGCTCGGGGAGAACTCCTCGGCCCCCCTGTCCCAGGTGGCCAGAACCGCGGGTGTGGCGCGCAGTACGCTCCAGCGCTACTTCGCCGAACGCGCCGACCTGGTGTGCGCTCTCGGCGAATACGCCAACGAGCTCATCAACGAGGCCACCGAGCGGGCGCGCACCACCGAGGGCACCGGACTGGAGGCCTTCCGGCGGCTCGTGCCCGAGTACTTCGGGCTCCAGAAGGTGATCATGCTGACGGTCGGGGCCGACGACTCCTGGGACGAACTGCTGGAGGAGGAGTGCGGGGAGGCGGACCGGGCTGTGTTCGCCCTGGTCGAGCGCGGCCACGCCGACGGCAGCATCGATCCCAGGATCACGCCGATGTGGGCGCAACAGCTCCTGTGGTCGGGGCTCTACGCGGCCTGGGCCTACGTGAGCGTCAGTCGCACGCCCGCCTACGAGGCCCTCAACCTGTGCGTGCACTCGCTGGTCAAGGCCGTCGCGAACCCCGACGGAAGCGGCGCGGGCACCTGATCCGGGGCGGCGCGCGGAGGACCCGCCGGACTGGCGGGGCGGGCGAGGCGGCTACAGGTACAGGCCGGTGCCGTGCTCGGGGGCCTCGTTGGCGACGGCGTGCACGTCGCGCTCGCGCAGGATGACGTAGCGCTCGCCGTTCAGTTCGACCTCGCCCTGCTCCTCGGGATCGAAGAGCACCCGGTCCCCGGTCTTCACGTGGCGGGCGCTGGTTCCGGCGCCGACGACCTCTCCCCACGCGAGCCTGGTCGCCAGCTTGACCGTGTCCGGGATGACCAGTCCGGCGCTGCTGCGCCGCTCGGTCCTGTCCGGGACCGTCTTCACCAGCAGGCGGTCGTGGAGCATCTGGATCTCAAGCTTTGATTCGGGCACCACTCCAGGGTATTCGGCGCGGAAACCGGCCACCGCACGTCCATCCACAGGCCCTGAGGTCGCAACCCACTCCCAACCTCCGGTACAGTAATTCCATCGCCGAGCGGGGGAACCGCCCGGCATACAAGGGGCTATGGCGCAGTTGGTAGCGCGCCTCCATGGCATGGAGGAGGTCTGGGGTTCGAATCCCCATAGCTCCACGTGACACGGGCTGCTGCTCGCCGGTCTTCGACCGGCTCGCCGCAGCCCGTTCTGCTTTCCGGGGGAGACCCCCCGAACCCTCCGAGGTGCCCCCCTGTGGCGGAGCCGTGGTTGTCGGTGGGGCGGGTGGAGCGCTCTCTCGCGACGTGGGGCTTCGCCTCGTGGGTCGTGGCCGGTGGACCTGGTGGAGGTCGATGTGGTCCATCCCGAGGCGGCGCAGCGACCCCTCGACGGCGGAGACGATCCAGCGGCGGGAGCTGCCGCGCTGGTTCGCCTCCGGCCCCATCGGGCCGCTGAACTTGGTGGCGAGGACGACGTCGTTACGGCGTCCGCGCAGTGCCCTGCCGACGATCTCCTCGGTCCCGCCTTCGCCGCCGTACACGTCGGCGGTGTCGATGGTGTTGATCCCGTGATCGAGCGCGCGGTGGATGACGCGCACGCACTCGTCGTGGTCGGGATTGCCGGCTCGCCCGAACATCATGGTGCCCAGGGTGTAGGGGCTGACCCGGACGCCGGTGCGTCCGAGGGGGCGGGTGTGCACGGATTCTCTCCCTGGGGGTGACTTCGTTCCCTCACCTTGGTGGCGGTACCGGTCAGGAAGTGTCCGCTTCCGGAGACGAACTCGCTGTAGGGGAGAGGGGCGAGGGCTTCGAGCGCCCTCCGTTCCGTTCGGACGGGTTCGACGACCACGCCGCCGAGCGCGCCCCGACGAGCCTCGCGGTCACGGGCTCGGTGCGGCGAACGCGGGGCCGGATCGGCGACCTCCTGCGCGCCGCCGGGGCGTCGAGGGCGGAGGCCACCGCCCCGGGCTGGGGCTCCGGCCCGTTCGGGGCCGTGGCCGTCGCGCATGTGTGGTCCCACGCGAGGGCCGGACCGGGACGACCGGTTCCCATGGCGTCCTCACTTCGTCCGCAGGTGGAGCGCCCGGCCGTGAACGCCCTTGCCCGGCTTTCCGCAACCCAGGGGTTGCGGAAAGGGTGGACTTGATGCAACCATTGGGTTGCACATTGAGAGATCGGGGAAGAGTCATGGACGAGACGCTGGACCGGGTCGAACGGCAGGTGGACATCGCGGCGCCACCCGAACGCGTCTGGGAGCTGGTGACGCGGCCGGGCTGGATGATCAACGACGGTGCGATCATCGACCACGAGGTCGAGCGGGACGGCGACGTGGACGTCGTGCACGACACCGTCCACGGGACCTTCCGGATCCGCGCCGAGAGGCTCGAACCCCACTCCTACGCGGCCTTCCGCTGGCTCGCGAGAGAGGGGGAGGGCTCCACACTCGTGGAGTTCTGGATCGAGGAGCGCGACGCGGGCGGGGTGACCCTGCGCGTGGCGGAGAGCGGCTTCTCCACGCTGAGCGGCTCCGAGGCCGACGGGCGCAGACTCCTGGAGGAGGCCACCTCCGGCTGGGAGCTGGAGCTCTCGGCCGCACGGTCCTACCTCGACCCCGCGACCGTCGAGCGGTCCGTGCGCGTGGACGTCGCCCCCGCCGCGCTCTGGCCGGTGCTCACCGAGCCCCGGCACTTCGCCGCCTGGTACGCCTTCGGCGGCGCCGACTTCGAGGCCGTGCCCGGAGCGGCGATGGAACTGCACTGGGACGAGCACGGCACCTTCCGGGGGCGCGTCGTCTCCGTCGAGGAGCCGTACCTCTTCGCGTACCGCATCGCGGCCGAGCCCGACACCGAACCGGGGAAGGACGACAGCACCCTGGTCACGCTGCGCGTCCGCGACTCCGGCGAGGGCTCCCTGCTCACCGTCACCCAGAGCGGGTTCGACGCCCTCGCCGCGCGCCTGGGAACCGTCCCCGACAACGTCGCCACGGAGACCGAGGGGTGGTCCGGGGGGCTCACGGCCCTCATCGGTCACCTGGCGCGGACGGCGGCGCCGTGACCGGGGAGGCCACCGCCTTCGCGGCCCTGGGCGACGAGACGCGCTGGAGCATCCTGGTCCGGCTGGGCCGCGCGCCCGCGTCCGCCTCGGCGCTGGCCGAGGAGCTGCCGGTCAGCCGCCAGGCCATCGTCAAGCACCTGGAGGTCCTGCGCGGGGTCGGCCTGGTCGAGTCCGAGCGGCGCGGCCGCGAGGTGGTGCACCGGCCGGTCGGGTCGCGCCTGAGCGCCCTGGGGCGCGACCTCCAACGTGTCGCGGCGGTCTGGGACCGCAGGCTGGAGGCGATCAGGAGGCTGGCGGAGGAGGACTGACCCGTTCGTCCACGAAGGCGAGGAGGTCCGGGTCGCCGGAGACCAGGCGCTCCACCTCCTCGCCCCCGTCGCACCGGCACAGGGCCACCGTCACCTCGGAGGCCGACCGCCCCACCACCCGCCACACGGCGCCGTGGTCCTCCCAGCGGACCAGGGTGTCGACCGGGCTCTGCTGTGGTCTGTCGCTCATGTCCTCTCCTGTGCCCGTTCGGGAGCCGTCGAAGAGGATTTCGGTTCGTGCGGTCGGACTGCGTCCCGGTTGTTCCGGAACGACTGCGGGGCACCGGAGGCGCGGAGGCGTGTGGGGTGGCCGACACCGCGGCTGGTCATCCCACCCCCGCACGTCCGATAGACTCGAACCGTTGCTGCAAGGCACACGGGGCTATGGCGCAGTTGGTAGCGCGCCTCCATGGCATGGAGGAGGTCTGGGGTTCGAATCCCCATAGCTCCACGTTGGGCCCGCGTGGTGGGTGGACTTCGTCCACCTTCCCCGCGGGCCTTTTTCTTCTGGGGGGACGACCCCCCAGACATCCCGGTGCGCCGCTCGGCCTTGGCCGCGGGCTGCTGCTTGCCGGGGGAGACCCCCGACCCCCCCGAGGCGCCCCCTGCGGTCGGGGCCGTGGTCACCGGTGGGGTGGGTGGAGCGGTCCCCTGCGACGCGAGGCTTCGCCCCGGGGGTTGTGGGGCCTCACCTCGCGGGGATGGTGAACGGCGTGCCGGTGAGTTCCTCGGAGAGGGCCCACAGGCGGGCGCCGGTTCCGGGGTCCGTGCTCGCGGCGGGGGGTCGTACGGGTTCCGGCCTGCCGACCACCAGACGTGAGGGCCCGTAGTAACCGCCGCCGACGCCCTCGGGGTCGAGCGCCGCGCGGACGACCGGCCAGGCGCCCCGGTGCTTGCCCTGGACGAACGCGGAGGCGAGCGAGTACAGCGCGCGAGTCGCCCCGGAGGGCTCGTTGACCCCCTCGCGGCGAGGCGACAGCTGGTCGAGGGCGGCCCCCGGGTGCGCGACGAGCGAAGCGGTGTCAGTCCCGGCCGCGCGCAGACGGCGGTCCAGTTCGAAGCCGAAGGCCTCGGTCGCGCGCTTGGAGCGGATGTAGGCTCCGCGCCCGCTGTAGCCGTCCTCGCTCATGAGTTGGTCGAGGTCGGACGCGCCCCTGTGGGTGACGTAGCTGCCCAGGGACACCACGCGGCTGCCCGGCGCCGACAGGAGCGAGGGCAGGGTCCGCGCGATGAGCGCGAAGTGCCCCAGGTGGTTGGTCCCCACGGTCAGCTCCAGGCCCTGGGCGGTGGTCCGGCGCAGGGGGCCGGCGGAGATGACTCCCGCGTTCGCCACCAGAACGTCGATCCCCCCTCGGCCGCCGAGGGCCTGCGCCGCCCGGGAGACCGAGTCCAGGTCCGCCAGGTCGAGCGTGACGGCCGACAGGTCCGCCTCGGGGACCAGTGCGCCGATCGACCGCATCGCCGTCTCCAGACGATCGGTCCGGCGCCCCAGGAGCACCACGTGCGCTCCGGTGGCGGCGAGCTGTTCGGCGACGAAGTAGCCGATCCCGGAGGTCGCTCCGGTCACGGCCATCGTCCTGCCCGGCTGCCTGGGCGGTCGGCGGGGATCCCACGGGGACATGGCCCGCCTCCTTTCGCTTCGAGGGTCGAACTAACTTTCGGGAGGCTATCACTTCGATACTCGAAGCAGTTCTCCTCGCTCCGCTCTTGACTCGAGGCGTGTCGCGAGTCATAATCAACGCATCGGTTGATTAACAGGAAAGTTGAATACGCAGATGGCGACCGACCCGTTGAGTCTCACATTCGCGGCACTGGCCGACCCGACCCGTCGGGCGCTGCTGGCGAGGCTCGCCGAGGGTGAGGCCACCGTCAACGAGCTGGCGGAGCCGTTTCCCATCAGCCTCCAAGCGGTCTCCCGGCACCTGAAGGTGCTGGAGCGGGCGGGACTGGTCAGCCGGGGCCGCGACGCGCAGTGGCGTCCCTGCCGACTGGAGACCGCTCCCCTGGAGGAGGCGACGGGGTGGATCGAGCGCTACCACCGCCAGTGGGAGGACCGCTTCGACCGGCTCGACGCGGAGATCCGCCGAATCCAGCAGACACAGAACACAGGAGAGCAGTCATGAGCGACCTCACGGTGATCGCCGAACCCGGACAGCACGACGTCGTCATCACGCGCAGCTTCGACGCGCCCCGCGACGTGGTGTTCAAGGCCATGACCGATCCCGAGTACCTCGCCCGGTGGTGGGGGCTCAAGGAGAACGAGACCGTTATCGACCGTGCGGACCTGCGCCCGGGCGGTTCCTGGAGGTTCGTCGAGCACGCCCCCGACGGCCAGGAGTACGGCTTCCACGGCGTGGTCCACGACGTCGTCGCGCCCGAGCGCTTCGTGCAGACCTTCGAGTTCGAGGGCATGCCCGGGCACGTGTGCCTGGAGACCACGACCCTGGAGGAGCGGGACGGCCGCACCCTCTACACGTCGACCACGGTGTTCCAGAGCGTCGAGGACCGCGACGGTATGGTCGAGTCCGGCATGGAGTACGGCCTGAAGCAGTCCATGGGCGTTCTGGACGAGCTCCTGGCCACGATGGCCTGAGAGCCTCCGGGGGAGGATCGGCCGGGTCCCGGCCGATCCGGCCTGTGGACAGCGCCCGCCCTGTCCCTCACGGCCGGTACTGTCGATCCGTGGCAGATCTCCCCGACGTTCCCACCCTGCTCGACGCGGCCGTCGCCGCCCTGGGCGGCAGCCGCCGCGAGGGCCAGGCGACCATGGCCGGTGCCGTGGCCGAGGCGGTCGACAAGCGCGAACACCTGGTGGTCCAAGCCGGTACCGGCACCGGAAAGTCCCTGGCCTACCTGGTACCCGCGATCAGACACGCGATGGCCAGGGAGAGCACCGTGGTGGTCTCCACCGCCACCATCGCCCTGCAGAACCAGCTCATCGAGCGCGACCTGCCGCGCCTGGCCAAGGCCCTCACGCCGATGCTGCCCCGCGAGCCCACGTTCGCCGTGCTCAAGGGCCGCCGCAACTACCTGTGCCGCAACCGGCTCCAGACCGCGGGCGAGGAGGCCGAGGACACCGAGCTGTTCGACCCGCGCCAGCTCTCCTCGCTGGGCCGCCAGGTGGCCCGCCTGCACGAGTGGGCGGAGGACACCGTCACCGGCGACCGCGACGAACTCGTCCCCGGCGTCAGCGACCTGGCCTGGCGCCAGGTGTCGGTGGCCGCCAACGAGTGCATGGGCGCCCGCATCTGCCCCTTCGGCCAGGAGTGCTTCGCCGAGTTCGCCCGCGAGGCCACCCAGGGCGTGGACGTGGTGGTCACCAACCACGCCATGCTCTCCATCGACATGTCGCAGGGCTACCACATCCTGCCCGAGCACAACACGATCATGATCGACGAGGCGCACGAACTCGTCGACCGCGCCACATCCGTGGCCACCGGCGTCCTGGGCGAGCGCACCGTCAACGCCGCGGCCAAGCGCGCCGCCCGCCTGATCGAACCCGGGGTCAGCGAACGCCTGACCGAGTGCGCCGACGGCCTCGCCCTGATGTTCACCGAGTCGCCCGACGGGCGCCTGGACCACATCGACGACGCCCTGGCCAACGCGGTCGCAGCCACCCGCGACGCCGCCTCGGCCTGCGTCACCGCCATCGGTCCCTCCCCCGGGGAGCTGGATCCGGACGGCGCCAGCGACCGCCGCCTGGCCCTGGCCGCGCTCGGCGAGGTGCACGACACCGCCGTGCGCGTCCTGGAGTCCTTCGAACCCGCCCTGCGCGACCGCACCGAGGTCGTCTGGCTGACCAAGGCGCCCGGCCGCCAACCCGCGCTCCACGTCGCCCCGCTCGGCGTGGGCGGTCTGCTGCGCGAGAAGCTCTTCGGCGACCGCACCGTTGTCCTGACCTCCGCCACCCTCACCCTGGGCGGCTCCTTCACCTCCCTGGCCAACCAGTGGGGACTGGGCCGGGAGGTGGCCCAGGAGGCCGCCGAACGCGCCGCGGCGGGCCGCGGTCCGGAGCCGGCCGGCCCGGCGAACGCCGCCGGGGACCGGGCCGCGGACGGCACCGACGACGGCTCCGGAACCGACGACGAGGACGGCCCGCACCGCGCGGCCGGGGAGCCCCGCTGGCGCGCGCTGGACGTCGGCTCGCCCTTCGAGCACGCCCGCCGGGGCATCCTCTACGTGGCCACCCACCTGCCGCCACCCGGCCGCGACGGTCTCGCGCCCGCCTACCTGGACGAGATCAGCGAGCTCATCGAGGCCGCCGACGGCCGCGCGCTGGGTCTGTTCTCCTCCATGCGCGCCGCCCAGCAGGCCGCCGAGGAGCTCCGTGAGCGCCTGGACCAGCTGATCCTGTGCCAGGGGGAGGACTCCACCGGGCAGCTGGTGCGCCGCTTCGCCGAGGACGAGCGGTCCTGCCTGTTCGGCACCCTGTCGCTGTGGCAGGGCGTGGACGTGCCCGGGCCCTCGCTCTCCCTGGTGATCGTGGACCGCATCCCCTTCCCCAGGCCGGACGACCCGCTGGCCTCCGCGCGCCAGCGCGCGGTCGCCGCGCACGGGGGCAACGGCTTCCTGTCGGTGGCCGCCACCCACGCCGCCCTGCTGCTCGCCCAGGGCACCGGGCGCCTGCTGCGCTCCACCGAGGACCGGGGGGTCATCGCCGTCCTGGACCCGCGCCTGGCCACGGCCCGCTACGGGGGTTTCCTGCGCGCCTCCCTGCCGCCCTACTGGGGGACCACCGATCCGGCGGTGGCCAGATCGGCGCTGCGCCGCCTCGCCGGCCAGCCCGAACCCGCTGCCGGATAGCGCCGGGACCGCGCCCTCCTCCCGGGACCCGCGTTGCGAAAGCGCGGTCCGGGAGCGCGGTCCCGGCCTCAGCCGCGGGTGCGGTAGCCGAACAGCCGGACCGCGTACGCGGGGGACTCGTCGTCCTCCGCCTCCTGGATGAACCAGCGGTCGTCGTGCTCGCCCACCAGGAGTTCGTTCCACATCATGTCGATGAGCTTGAGCCGGGAGACCACGGACGCCTCGGGGTCCAGCACGATCGAGTAGGCGCGGTCGGTCAGTCGCTGGGTCACCATGCCCACGGACTGGCCGTCCCAGATGGCCGGGACGGGGGCGTGCCCGACCTCGACCCCGCACAGCCGCAGCTGCTCCACCTCCTCGTCGAGGGCCTCGGCCGCCAGGGCGCCGTCCAGCCGCAGGGCGTCCTCCAGTTCGTCGCGGTCCTCGTCGGCGCGCATGTAGGCGTGGTAGGTGCGGTAGCCACAGGTGCGGCACTTGCGCCAGACGACGCAGCGGGCCAGCCCGTAGGCGGACTGCGCCTCGCCCACACTCTGGTAGTCGCTCACCTCGCGAATCGTGCCGCAGTCGCAGCACAGGGCCGTGAGATCCTGCTTCATCAGAGTCCCCCCTCCGAGGCGAGTATGCGACGGATGAAGCCCGTTAGGGAACCCGTTCGGCGAGGAAGTCGCGGCAAGGACTCGTCATCAATGCCCAAAATGACCCGCTCGCGGGTTTCGGACCGTTCCCAACGGCGTGTCGGTGTGGCGAGTCTTACGCTCGCCCAGTACGCCCGCGCGCCCTCACTCGTCCAGTGACAGGCCGCGCTTGTTGCGTGCGCTCCAGTCGCGCATCCGCTGCGGGTAGCCGACGATCTGCACGTCGTAGGCCGGGGTCGCCAGGTTCCTGGCCACCTTGCGGATCACGTCGGGCGAGCCGCAACGGCGGCGGATCCACTCGCCGTTCGTCGCGACCGCGACCGCCGTGGTCTGCGTGGCGAAGGTCTCCGGCTCGACGAAGAACTCCACCCCCACCCGGCTCTTGGCGAAGTCGATCAGCGCCTTGATGTCCGAATCCTCGGCTGCCCGGTCGAAACGGGCCTTGCCCTTGCGGTTGGCCTTGCGGAGTCCGAAACGGTCTCGCCATCCCATCGGCGCTCATGTCCCCTTGGTGCAACTCGGTGCGGCTCGGCGCGGCTGGATACTCGGGACCCTGCGGCGGTCCCCGCCGGGCACCACGACCCCCGAGTCTAGCGGGCAGCAACCGCCCCGACAGGACGTGTATCCCCGTGCTCCACGGCTTTGCGCGTTTTCCGGACAGCTCTGTCACCGCGCTGCTACGTTCTGTTCTCACGTGGTGCTTACAGGGGGTGCAGACCATGCCGATGTGGACGTGGGCGGGGGAGACCGCACGACGGCTCCGGGCGGCCGGGCAGGCGGAGCTGGCCGAGGCGGTCGCGAGCCTGCCCGTGCTCAGTGAGGCCGGGGACCCGGTGCGCGTGGAGGCCGTGGCCCGCTCGGCGCTGCGCACCGCGCGCCGGCTGGTCGCCGAGGCAGGCGCGGCCGAGGCCGCGGTCCCGGGGGTCTTCGGCCCGCCGACCCTGTTCTTCCTCGCGCACTGGCCCCTGGCCGTGCGCGTGGGGGCCCTGGCCGAGGGCGGGCGCGCGCTCGCCCAGGTGAGCGCGGCGGCCGACGACGAACCCGAGCCCCTGGCCCACGGTCCGCTGCCGGTGTCCCTGCTGGAGACCCTGGTGCGCTGCCACGCCAACGTCGACGCCCGCGGCACCGCCGAGCAGCGCCGCGAACTGCTCTCCACCCGGCGCCTGGCCGGTTGGGAGCGCACCCCCGCCTGGCCCGCCTTCACCCTCGCCCGGGTGAACCTGCTCATCGACGAGGACCTGGCCGACCGGGCCGAGAACGAGCTGCGGCGCTATGAGCACACCGCCACCGGCCCGGCCATGCTCGGTGCCGACGGGGTGTTCGCCCTCGTCAGAGCCCTGCGTCACCAGGACGAGCACGCCCAGGCCCTGGAGGTGCTGGACCGGATGGAGGCGGAGCTGGTCCTGGACGAGGCCAACCCGCGCAGGGCGGCACTGCACCGCCGCATCCGCTTCGAGCGCGCTCGGCTGCTGTCCTGGCTGGCCCGCCTGGGCCACTGCCCGCCCCAGGAGGCCATCCTCCCGCTGCCCACCGTGGAGGAGGCCGAGGCGTACCCGAGCCTGCGGCCCGCGTGGGTGGAGGCGGTGGAGAACCTGGTGTGTCAGGGCGCGGTGCGCAACGACTGGCGGCTGGGGGTGCGGGTGACCACCTGGTCGCGCTACTTCGAGCGGGTGGGGGCGCCGCGCCGCGGCGCCGAGCTCGCCCTGTCCGCCGCCCGCCTGGCCTCGGTCCGCGGCGCCCGCTGGGTGGCGGGCTGCTCCGCGCAGCGGGCGGAGCGGCTCATCGGGGAGCTGGGGCGCACCGAGGAGATCCTGGGCGACCTGGCCGAGGTGCGCGCCATGATAGCGACGATGCCCCCGGTCCGGCCGCTGGCACCGGCCGAGGGCGTGCTGGACTTCCTGCGGGCGCAGCCCGTGGAGGAGGTCGACCCCGAGCAGCAGGCCGAACAGGTCAACGCCGCCCTGGAGAGGATGCCGCACGACACCCCGCTGCTGACCGCGCTCGGCCAGGTCGGCCGGACCCTGATGCTCTCGGACGCGGCGACCGAGCCCCAGTGGCGCCACGTGCGCGAGCAGCCTGGGGACCAGCGCGCGGCGCTGTCGCTGCTGGAGACCCTCCTGCACGACAACGACACCGTCGGGGTGCGCACCCTCGTGAGCACCCTCGCCGCCGGTGCGCTGGACGGTCCCGTGCGGGTCGGGATCACCGGGCAGGGGGCCCTGGCGCCCCATTCCTGACGGTCGGGTCGCGGGCGAATCCGCCCGTGGACCGGCCGGAACCGTTGCCGATGTGATGCGAGGGTTCTGACCTGCGATGATCTTGTACTTGCAGCGAGGTTCGACGGCCCAGGCTCGCTAGAGGTACAAGATCACGGTGCAGGGAGTGAGCTGGATCGCGTCAGGGAGCGCCCTCACACGGTCGCCGCACCCGCTCCGGACGCGAGGGAGCGCCCCGCGGGGTAGGACAGCGCGGCGGCGGGCAGCCGGGAGGGTCGGCCGCTGGCCAGCACCCGTACCCGGCCCGGCGCGGCGCCCACGGGCGTCTCGCCGATCCGGCGCAGGGCCTGCGCGGCGACCGCTCCGGCGGCGGTGAACAGCTCCGCCCGTCCGCCCAGGGCCGCGGAGATCCGCCCGCCCACCAGGTCGTAGTGCGTGCACCCGAGCACCACGCCGTGCACGTCGCCGGGGGTCAGGTCGGCGGCGTAGGCCACCGCGTCGTCGATCAGCCGCGGGTCGGCCGACTCCACCGCCTCGGCCAGTCCCGCGCAGGCCACCGCGGTCACCTCCACGCCGCGGGCGAAGGTCTCGATGAGCTGGCGCTGGTAGCCGCTGCGCGTGGTGGCGGCGGTGGACCACACCGCGATCGGCCCTCCGGCCGCCGCCGCGGGCTTGATGGCGGGCACCGTCCCGATCACCGGGACACCCGGCTCGAACTCGGCGCGCAACTCGGCCAGTCCGTGTACCGAGGCGGTGTTGCACGGCACCACCACGGCGTCCAGCATGGCGTCCCCTGCGGCCTCCTGGGCGGCCCGGGCCCCGGCCCGGGCGCGTGTGACGATCTCGTCCGGGGTACGCGGACCCCAGGGCATGTGGTCGGGGTCCATCGACAGGAACAGGTCGGCGTCCGGCCGTGCCACACGCAGGGCCGCCGCGGTCGAGAGCATGCCGATACCGGAGTCAACGAGAGCGATACGCACGAATCCCGATCCTACGACCACCTCCGCACCGCACCGGCGGGACACCGCCCGGCGGGGCCGGACCCGCCGGGCGGCCGTGTCCCGGACACAACCGCAGGCAGGGCAACTGAGGGGAAGACACGGAACAAATGGGGTGGCACAAGGTCGTTACCGATAGGTAGAACTGAGTGGATCGGCCGTCCCAGCCGCCCGGCGGCCATGGCCGATCCGGCACGCGAGTGCGTGCCGCCGACACCGGAACGGGAACTGGGATGACTCCTCAACAGCAGGGCACGGGCAGCGCCACCTCCGCGCGGACGGGGCTCGCCGAGCACATAGCGGCAGTCCAGAGACTGCGCCGCGACTACCGGGCCCTGCCCCCGGGAGCGCCGGTGCGCCTGGCCAAGCCCACCTCCAACCTCTTCCGGTTCCGCGAGCCCACCGGCGCGCCGGCCCTGGACGTGTCCGCCTTCACCGGCGTCATCGCCATCGACCCCGTCGAGCGACTCGCCGACGTCGGCGGCATGACCACCTACGAGGACCTCGTCGCCGCCACCCTGCCGCACGGCCTCATGCCGACGGTCGTCCCCCAGCTGCGCACCATCACCCTCGGCGGCGCCGTCACCGGCATGGGCATCGAGTCCTCCTCCTTCCGCAACGGGCTGCCGCACGAGGCCGTCCAGGAGATGGAGATCCTCACCGGAGGCGGCGACGTCGTCACCGCCACCAGGGACAACGAGTACAGCGACCTCTTCCACGGCTTCCCCAACTCCTACGGGACCCTGGGTTACAGCCTGCGCCTGCGCGTGGAACTCGAACCGGTCTCCCCGTACGTGCACCTGCGCCACCTGCGCTTCCACAAGGCCGCCGAGGCCATGGACGCCCTGGCCCTGATCTGCGCCGACCGGGAGCACGGGGGCCAGCCGGTCGACTTCGTGGACGGGGTCGCCTTCGGCCCCGACGAGCTGTACCTGACCCTGGCCCGCTTCACCGACCAGGCCCCCTGGACCAGCGACTACACCGGCCGGGAGGTCTACTACCGGTCCATCCAGCGCTACGCGGGCAGCGGCCCCGGCGACTACCTCGCCATCGCCGACTACCTGTGGCGCTGGGACACGGACTGGTTCTGGTGCTCCCGCGCCTTCGGCACCCAGCACCCGCTGGTGCGCCCCCTGTGGCCGCGCTCCCTCAAGCGCTCCGACGTCTACCGCAGGCTGGTCGCCTGGGACCGGCGCACCGACTTCTCCCGCCTCCTCAACCACTACCGGGGCAGACGGCCCCAGGAACCCCTCATCCAGGACATCGAGGTGGGCGTCGAACGCGGCGCGGAGTTCCTCGACACCTACCACGCCGAGATCGACATGACCCCCGTGTGGATGTGCCCCCTCCGGCTCCGCGAGCCCCGGCGCCCAGGTCAGGGCGAGGACGAGCACGTGTGGCCGCTCTACCCCCTGGAGCACGACCGCCTCTACGTGAACTTCGGTTTCTGGGGCCTGGTCGACATGAAGCCGGGGCAGCGCCGGGCCCACCACAACCGCCTCGTCGAGGAGACGGTGGCCGACCTGGGAGGCCACAAGTCCCTGTACTCGGACTCCTTCTACGGCGAGGAGGAGTTCTGGCGCCTGTACAACGGCACCGCCTACGCCGGGCTCAAGGAGGCCTACGACCCCGACGGGCGGCTGCTCGACCTGTACGCCAAGTGCGTACGCAACCGCTGACGGCACGAGACCACCGGGACGCGGCCCGAGGGGACGGGCACGCGACCGGCAAGAGGGCAAGAGGGAAGGACAGAGCAATGCGGCTCGCTGAGATCTTCGAACGCGTCGTCGGACCCGACGCACCCATCCGGTTCACCGCCTACGACGGCAGCGGCGCGGGGGACCCCGACAGCGACGTGGCCCTGCACGTGCGGACCCCGGTCGCGGTGAACTACCTGGCGCAGTCCCCCAACGCCGTCGGCCTGGCCCGGGCCTACGTCTCCGGCCACCTGGAGCTGGAGGGGGACATGTACACCGCCCTCAGACGCATGGCGGACTTCGTCTTCGCCGACGGGTTCAGGGTCTCGGTGCGCGACGCGGTCGAGATCGCGCGGTCGGTGGGCTGGGTCAAGTTCGTCAACCGGGTCGCCCCGCCCCCGCAGGAGATGCGCCAGGGCCGCCTCAGCGGACTGGGCTGGCGCCACTCCAGGCAGCGCGACGCCGAGGTCATCCACCACCACTACGACGTCTCCAACGCCTTCTACGAGATGGTCCTGGGCCCGTCGATGACCTACACCTGCGCCGTCTTCGACGACGAGGACGGGGCACCGGACCGGGTCGGCCGCTCCGACGGAGCCCTGGAGAGCGCCCAGTTCCGCAAGTACGAACTGATCTCGCGCAAGCTCGGCCTGGAACCCGGCATGCGCCTGCTCGACGTGGGCTGCGGTTGGGGCGGCATGGTCATGCACGCCGCCCGCGAGCACGGGGTCCGCGCGCTCGGCGTCACCCTGTCCAAGGAGCAGGCCGAGTGGGCGGCCAAGAGGATCGCCCAGGAGGGGCTGTCCGAGCTGGCCGAGGTCCGCCACATGGACTACCGCGACGTCCCCGACGGCAGCTACGACCGGATCAGCTCCATCGGGTTGACCGAACACGTGGGGGCGGACAACCTGGCCTCCTACTTCACCTCGCTCAACGACAAGCTCGTGCCCGGCGGGCGGCTGCTCAACCACTGCATCACCCGGCCGCGCAACGACCTCCCGTCCCTGAACCGCGGGGGCGTCATCAACCGCTACGTCTTTCCCGACGGGGAGCTGGAGGGCCCCGGCCGGATCCAGACCGCCATGAACGACGCCGGTTTCGAGATCCGCCACCAGGAGAACCTGCGCGAGCACTACGCCCTGACCCTGCGCCACTGGGGCGCCAACCTGGACCGCAACTGGGACGAGGCCGTCGCCGAGGTCGGCGGGGGCACCGCCCGGGTCTGGCGGCTCTACATGGCCGGATGCGTGCTCGGCTTCGAACGCGACGTGGTGCAGCTGCACCAGATCCTCGGCGTCAAGCTGGACGGCACCGAGGCCCACGTGCCGCTGCGCCCCTGGTTCTGACCGGTCGGCCCACCCGCCGCCGCGGCCCGCCGCCCGAGGCGGCGCCCGCACGAGCGCGTCGAAGGTCCTCCCCTCCCTGTTCGCCGGGGGAGGACCTTCGGCCTGTCAGGGGACCGGCGGGCCCGCTTCGCGGCATCATGGACCCGGGGCGTGTCCGACGGACGCACAACCCGCCGCGCGACCGGCGGGATCCAGCCGGACACACCCCGGCCGCCCACCCACCAGAAGGGACCACGACGTGTCCTCATCCTCCGACGGCAGCACCGACGGGACCACGCCCGCGCCCGACGCGCCCGACCACGTCAAGCGGACCGCGATCGACCTGATCGAGGCCTACGCGGACCGCAACCGGCAGGAGCTCGACGCGGTCGTCCCGCGCGCCTCCGACGACGTCGAGGCCGTCACGTCCGAGCTCAAGGTCATCGCCGCCTTCCTCGGCCGCCGCGTGCAGCAGACCGGTGTGGTCTGGAAGCCCGCCGACTCCCGCGAGGCCGTCGCCCGCATGGTCGCCGAGATGCTCCCGCCCGAACTGGAGTTCGCCGTCTCCACCGCGTGGGAGGCCCACTCGGTCGGTGAGGAGGAGACCGCGGAGCGCTTCACCCGGGGCGACCCCATGGTCTACGTGCACATGCTCGCCGCCTTCGGCGCGGCCATCGGCCTGGCCGTGTACAAGCGCGCCGAACTCCTGTCCATCCTGCGCCAGGTCACCGGACTGTCCGAGTAAGGGCGTGTGACCAAGGGACACACGGGCCCGAAGGGGCCCGTGGGACACGCCGTACCGGCCGCGACACTCCGGACATGCCCTGCCCTCTAACAGCTCAGACACAAAAGGCAGTGGTTTACTTCACTCGACGCGGTTCTTTACGTAGGTTTCCTACCAACCCTCAGGGGACCCTCGAAAGGAACGGGAGGCGTGCCGATGGCCCGCAGACGAACCCACAAGTACGTTCCGCTCCCCGCCGCCGTCGCGGCGCTGGTCCTGGCCGCGACGGCGTGCGGGAGCGGAGGAGGCGGGGCCTCCGGCTCCGACGGCCTCCTGGTCTGGATCATGCAGGGCACCAACCCCGACGAGACGGGGTTCTTCGAGGCAGCCAACGCCGCGTTCACCGAGGAGACCGGCATCGAGGTCGACGTCGAGTTCGTGCCCTGGCAGGACGCCCAGAACAAGATCTCCACCGCCATCGCGGGCGGCACCATGCCCGACGTCGCCGAGCTCGGCAACACCTTCACGCCCGGGTTCGCCGACGCCGGAGCCCTGCACGACCTGTCCGGCTACGGCATCGACACCTCCCAGTACATCCCCGGCCTGATGGAGATGGGCCAGCTCGGCGAGGGCGTCTACGGCGTCCCCTGGTACGCCTCCATCCGCTCCGTCGTCTACCGCAGCGACGTCTTCGAGGAGCACGGCCTGGAGGTCCCCGAGAACTGGGAGGAGCTGCGCGAGACCGCCCTGGCCCTGTCCGAGGCCGAGGAGGACATGATCGCCTTCCCCGTCCCGGGCGACGCCCAGTACTCGGTCATGCCGTGGATCTGGGGCGGCGGCGGGGAGATCGCCGTCGAGCAGCCCGACGGCACCTGGGTCTCGGAGATCGACAGCGAGGAGGCCCGCGCCGGGGTCGGGTTCTTCACCGACCTGGCCCTGGAGGACGGCACCTCCACCACCGGCGCCGTCAACTGGAACGAGATCGCCGTCATGGAGGCCGTCGCCGACGAGGAGGCCGCCATGGCCATCCTCGGCAGCGCCAACCCCAAGGCCATCCTGGAGGCCAACCCCGACCTGGAGGGCAGGCTCGGCTCCTTCACCCTGCCCGGCCAGGACGGTGGGTACATGCCCTCCTTCGCGGGCGGCTCGCTGCTGTCGGTCTTCGAGGGCACCGGCCAGGAGGAGGCCGCCTGGCAGTACGTCCAGCACCTGACCGGCGAGGAGTTCGCCATGCGCTGGGCCGAGGAGACCGGCTTCTTCCCGGGCGTGGTCGACCGGGTCGACACCTTCTCCTCCTCCGCCGACCCCATTCTGGAGCCCTTCGCCGTCCAGCTCAACGAGGCCAGCCGGGGTGTGCCCGTCACCCCCGCCTGGACCCAGGTCGAGGCCGAGAAGGTCCTGGTCGGCATGCAGCAGGACATCCTCAACGGCGAGGCCACCGTGGAGGAGGCCACCGAGAACGCGGCCAACGAGATCGAGCGCATCCTCAACGGGGGGTAGACACGTGCGAACACCGGTCGGGTTGGGCACCGCCAGCAGCGAACCGGGGCCGAAGGCCCGCCGCTCCGCCGAGCCGTCACCGCGACGGTCCCGGCCGCGGCGGGCGCCGCTCCTGGGCCAGCGCGGACGCAGGGCGCTCCTGCCCTGGGTGCTGCTCGCCCCCGCGCTGACGGTCATCGGACTGCTGCTGTTGCTCCCGCTCGGCCGGATCGTGTGGCTGTCCTTCCGCGAGTACCAGCTGCGCAACCTCGTCTCGGGCGAGTCCGACTTCATCGGGCTCGCCAACTACGCCGCCCTGCTCACCGACCCCTACCTGTGGCGGGTCGCCCTGCTCAACACGGTGGCCTTCGCGGTGGTCGCGGTGGTCACCACCATCGTCGTGGGCACGCTGGTGGCGCTGCTGCTGGCCACACTGCGTCCGGTGCCCCGGATCATCGTGGTCTCCTGCATCATGGTCGCCTGGGCCATGCCCGCGGTCAGCGGCACCTACGTGTGGATCTGGATCTTCGACGTCGACAGCGGCGTCGTCTCCCAGGCCCTGACCTCCCTGGGCCTGCTGGAGCCCTCCGGGTACAACTGGTTCGCCGACCGGCTGTTCTTCTACGCCATCGTCACGCTCAACGTGGTGCACGGGGGCTTCCCGTTCGTGGCGGTCACGGTCCTGGCCGGACTGCTCACGGTCCCCGGCGAACTGCACGAGGCCGCGCGCATCGACGGCGCGGGTGCCTGGAAGCGCTTCTGGCACGTCACGTTCCCGGTGCTGCGCCCGGTGTTCGCCGTGGTCACCGTGCTCTCCACCATCTGGGACTTCAAGGTGTTCGCGCAGATCTACCTCATGCCCGGCGGCGACGTGGGCGGCTCGGAGATGCTCAACCTGGGCGTGTGGTCCTACGTGCGCTCCTTCGGCCACAACGACTACGGCCTGGGCTCGGCCATCGCCGTGCTGCTCACCCTGCTGCTCCTGGTGATCACCGTGTTCTACCTGCGCGCGCTCTTCCGAGAGGACGAGCTCCGATGAGCACGGCGGCCTCCGCGGCCCGCTCAGCTGGCGGGGCCGTGGACCCCCGCCACCAGCTTGTCGCGGACGCGGCGCCAGTCGACCGAGGCCAGGGAGCGCCGGTCGAGGTCCTCGCGCACCGCGCCCATGGTTCGCAGGTCGTACTCGCCCAGCGGACGCCCGTCGTCGTTGTCCCGGTTGACCAGGTTCTCGACGTAGGCGTGCAGCAGCCGCCCGCTGGGGTCGCGCAGGGCGTGCCGGACGGCGCGGTCCCGGAAGCGCGCGTCATGGGGGATCCAGCTGATGACGACCTCGGTGGGGGAGGGTCCGGCGGAATCGCGCACGGCGCTACGCCACCGTCTCCGGAGACCCTGTCGACACGGCCCTCACTCCTTCTCCGCCGCCGGGGTGCGAAGGACGTCCCGCCCCGGACAGTCGAGCAGTCTAACGGCCCCGTCCGAGCCCGGAACAACCGGATTCAGGCCTCCGGTCACCGCTGAGGAAGGAACGCCCGTGGTCACGCGCACAGAGGCACCCGCCGCCGACACCGACTGGGAGGGCCGCGTCCGCGACGCCCGCCGCAGGGGTGACGTCCGGCGGACGGGACGGTTCCTGGCCAAGTCCGCCGGGGTGGCCGTCCTGCTGCTGTTCACGCTCTTCCCCGTCTACTTCATGCTCATCAGCGCGTTCTCGGACCGGGCCACCTCGGGGGCCGGGGCGCTGCTGCCCGCCGGGCTGTCCCTGGACAACTTCGTCTACGTGCTCACCGAGGCCAGGTTCGGCCAGTACATGCTCAACTCGCTCACGGTCGCCTGCATCACCGTGGCCGGAGCGTGCGTGCTGTCGCTGCTGGCCGCCGTGGCGGTGGCCCGCTTCCGGTTCCGCTTCCGCACCGCGGTGCTGGTGATGATCCTCATCGTGCAGATGGTGCCGCTGGAGGCGCTGGTCATCCCGCTCTTCCTCCAGGTGCGCGACCTCCAGCTGCTCAACACCATGCTCGGCCTGGGCGTGGTCTACGTGGCGCTGTCCCTGCCGCTGGCGGTGTGGATGATGCGCGGCTTCGTGGCCGCCGTGCCCGTGGAGGTGGAGGAGGCCGCCTACATCGACGGGGCCTCCTGGGGCCAGATGTTCTGGCGGGTGCTGTTCCCGCTGGTGGCGCCCGGCCTGGTGGCCACGGCCATCTTCTCGTTCATCGTGGCGTGGAACGAGTTCGTGCTGGCGCTGACCTTCATGACCCAGAGCGAGAACTACACGGTGGCGGTCGGCCTGCGCCAGTTCTTCGGCCAGTACGCCAACGACTGGGGGCACGTGATGGCCGCCTCCACCCTCATCACCATCCCGGTCATGGTCTTCTTCGTCCTCGTGCAGCGCTTCCTGGTCTCCGGGCTCGTCCAGGGAGCCGTCAAGGGGTGAGGGCGGGGCCGCCCGTCCTCGGGGGGAGGGTTCGGGCGTCCGCGGGGTTCTGGAGGCGGCGCAGGCGGGACTGGGAGCAGGCTGCGCCGTAGGCGTCGGTCGAGGGCGGTGGGCGACGGGTGGGTACGGGCCGTCTCGCCGGAGGCGCCGCTGTGCCTGCTGCGACCCGGTTCCCGTACCGCAGGGCGCCCGAACCAGGAGAGTGCTGTGCGCAGTGGCCGTTGAGGGTGGCGGCCCGCCCCGTCGCGGAGCGCCCCGGCGGGCGGTGGCGGGCGACGGGCGGGCCGAAGCGAAGCGGAGGCCCCGAGGGACAGGACCGGCCCCGCCGCGCGGGGAGTCAGCCGCGCAGCTCGCGCTTGAGGATCTTACCGGTGGAGGTCATCGGCAGCTCGGTGCGGAACTCCACCTCGCGCGGGTACTTGTACCCGGCCAGGCGCTCCTTGGCCCACGCGACGAGCCCCTCGGCGGTGACCTCGGCGCCCTCCTTGGGGATCACGAACGCCTTGACCTCCTCGCCGTGGGTGTCGTGGGGCACGCCCACGACCGCGGCCAGGCTGACCGCCTCGTGGGTCATCAGGACCTCCTCGACCTCACGCGGGTAGACGTTGTAGCCGCCGCGGATGATCATGTCCTTGGACCGGTCGACGATGAAGTAGAAGCCCTCCTCGTCGCGGCGGGCGATGTCCCCGGTGCGGAACCAGCCGTCGCGGATCACCTCCGCGTTGACCTCGGGGCGGTTGTGGTACCCCTTCATCACGCAGTGCCCGCGCACCGCGATCTCACCCTCCTCCGCGGCCTCGTTCCACTCGGGGTCGATGAGCTTCATCTCCACCCCCCACACCGGCAGCCCGATGGAGCCGGTCTTGGCCTTGACCTTGGGGTTGTTGAACGACACCACCGGGGAGGTCTCGGACAGGCCGTAGCCCTCCTTGATGCCCACGCCGAAGGTCTTGGTGAAGTCCTCGGCGAGCTGGCCGGGCAGGGCGGCGCCGCCGGAGACCGCGTCCACCATGTTGCCCGCGATCGTCTCCAGGTCGTAGGTGCCGGGCTCGGCGGCCTGGACGGCGCCCAGCAGCCCCCAGTACATGGTGGGCACGCCCGCGAAGGCGGTGACGCCCTCCTTCTCCATGAGTCTGAGCGCCTCGGCGCCGTCGAAGCGCGGCATGAGGACCATCGTGCCGTGCCGGTACAGGGCCGCGTTGAGCATGACCGTCTGGCCGAAGATGTGGAACAGCGGCAGGACCACGAGGGCGACGTCGCGGCCGTCGGGGTGGGGCTCGACCAGTCTGGAGGAGCCGACCGCGTTCAGCAGCAGGTTGTGGTGGCTCAGCTCGGCGCCCTTGGGCTTGCCGGTGGTGCCGCTGGTGTAGATGATGACCGCGGTGTCTTCGGAACCGGCCTGCACCGTCTCGAACTCGCCGGGCTGGCCCTCCAGCGCCTTCCAGAAGGTCTCGGCGCCGTCGATGGTCGACTCCGTGGCACCCGGGGAGGCGGGCAGGTCCACGTAGAACTCGCAGGAGTCCACCTGGCCGAAGGCCTCGAAGGCGCGCTCGCCCAGCGGGAGCTCCGGGGTGCCGGTGAAGGCGAAGAGCGCCCTGGCTCCGGAGTCCTCCAGGTGGTAGGCGATCTCGCGCGGGGTCAGCAGCACGTTCAGCGGCACGACCACCGCGCCCGCCTTGAGGGCGCCGAAGTACACGAAGGGGAAGTAGGGCACGTTGGGGCTGGCCAACGCGATCCGGTCCCCCGGCCTGATTCCGCGCGCGACCAGCAGGTTGGCCACCTGGTTGGCGATCATGTTGGTGATCGCGTAGTTCAGGCGCAGGTCGCCGAAGACCAGGCACTCCTTCTCCGGAGCCGACCGGGCGCCGTCCTCCAGAAGCACGGACAGGTTGAGCATGGGGCCTCCCGCAGCCAGATGGGTCCAGTGAACGCACGACGATTCGGGATGATGTGACCCGCATCGCGTGTTCTGCGCCACTTTGACGGCAGAGTAACAAACCGGCCGGTCGGTGTGGAGGGGGCGAGAGTCCGTAATCTCACCGATCTTCCGCTTCGCCCTCCATGAGCCCGCCGCCGAGCGCGGGACGCGGCGGCAGCGGGCCCGTCCGCACGGGGGAGCAGAGAGCGGGGTGCACCGATCCGGGCCCGGGCCAGCGCCCCGGGCGCACCCTCACGGGGCGGGGAAAACCCGTCCGCGCCCCGACCCGCCAACCGCTAACCTGAGTCGTGTACACCCCGAACCGGCTAAGGAACACGTGGCGATGACAGCGGTAGACGGCGACCAGACGACGGGCGACACCTACGACGCCCGCGCCCTCCAGGACAAGTGGCAGGCGCGCTGGGCCGCCGAGCTTCCGTTCCAGGCCGACGAGGACCCCGCGGACAGCCGCCCGCGCTCCTACATCGTCGACATGTTCGCCTACCCCTCCGGCGACCTGCACATGGGCCACGCGGAGGCCTACGCCATCGGCGACGTCATCAGCCGCTACCGCCTCCAACGCGGCGACAACGTCCTGCACCCGGTGGGCTGGGACTCCTTCGGCCTGCCCGCCGAGAACGCGGCCATCAAGAACAACTCCCACCCCGCCGAGTGGACCTACGCCAACATCGAGACCCAGGCGGCCTCGTTCCGGCGCTACGGCATCAGCGTGGACTGGTCGCGCCGCCTGCACACCAGTGACCCCGAGTACTACCGCTGGAACCAGTGGCTGTTCACGCGCTTCTTCGAGCGCGGACTGGCCTACCGCAAGGACGGCCACGTCAACTGGTGCCCCCAGGACCAGACCGTGCTGGCCAACGAGCAGGTCGTGCAGGGCAGGTGCGAGCGCTGCGGAGCCGACGTCGTGCGGCGCAGCCTCAACCAGTGGTACTTCCGCATCACCGACTACGCCCAGCGCCTGCTGGACGACATGGACCAGCTCGACGACGGCCGCTGGCCGGACGAGATCCTGGCCATGCAGCGCAACTGGATCGGCCGCTCCACCGGAGCCGACGTCCACTTCGCCATCGAGGGCCGCGACGAGCCCGTCACCGTCTTCACCACCCGGCCCGACACCCTCTACGGGGCCACCTTCTTCGTCGTGGCCGCCGACGCCGACCTGGCCGACGAGCTGTGCGCGCCCGAGCAGCGCGAGGCCTTCGACGCCTACCGCTCCGACGTCGCCAAGCTCTCCGACATCGAGCGCCAGGCCACCGAGCGCCCCAAGACCGGCGTGTTCCTGGGCCGCTACGCGATCAACCCCGTCAACGGCGAGCGCATGCCCGTGTGGGCTGCCGACTACGTCCTGGCCGACTACGGCCACGGCGCCATCATGGCCGTGCCCGCGCACGACCAGCGCGACCTGGACTTCGCCCTGGCCTTCGACCTGCCGGTCCGGGTCGTGGTGGAGACCGGCGAGCCCGACCCCGTCGAGACGGGCACGGCCACCGCGGGGGAGGGCGTCCTGCGCGACTCCGGCCCGCTGGACGGCCTGGCCAAGACCGAGGCCATCGCGCGCATCATCGAGATCCTGGCCGAGCGCGGCACCGGACAGGGCACGATCAACTACCGCCTGCGCGACTGGCTGCTCTCCCGCCAGCGCTACTGGGGCACCCCCATCCCGATCATCCACTGCCCCTCCTGCGGGGAGGTGCCCGTCCCCGACGAGCAGCTGCCCGTCACCCTGCCCGAACTCAAGGGCGCCGAGCTGGCCCCCAAGGGCGTCTCGCCCCTGGCCGCGGCCACCGAGTGGGTCAACGTCGACTGCCCCTCCTGCGGCGGCCCCGCCGAGCGCGACACCGACACCATGGACACCTTCGTGGACTCGTCCTGGTACTTCCTGCGCTACTGCTCGCCGCGCCTGGACACCGCCCCCTTCGACACCGAGGCCGTGGAGAAGTGGGGGCCGGTGGACCACTACATCGGCGGCAAGGAGCACGCCACGCTCCACCTGATGTACGCCCGGTTCTTCACCAAGGTTCTGCACGACATGGGCATGGTCTCCTTCACCGAGCCCTTCCGCCGCCTGACCAACCAGGGCCAGGTCATCAACCAGGGCCGCGCCATGTCCAAGTCCCTGGGCAACGGCGTGGACCTGGGCAAGGAGATCGACGCCTACGGCGTGGACGCGGTCCGGCTGACCATGCTCTTCGCCTCTCCGCCCGAGGAGGACGTGGACTGGGCCGACGTCTCCGTCGTCGCCGCGCAGAAGTTCCTCAACCGCGCCTACCGGGTGATGAGCGAGACGGGCGCGGCCAGCGCGCCGGGCACCGACCCCGCCAGGGGTGACACCGACCTGCGCCGCACCACCCACCGCACCGTCGACCAGATCACCTCCCTGGTCGAGTCCCGGCGGTTCAACGTGGCCATCGCCCGCACCATGGAGCTGGTCTCGGCCGCCCGCAAGGCCATCGACTCCGGTCCCGGCGCCGCCGACCCGGCGGTCCGCGAGGCCGCCGAGGCCGTGGCCGTCGCCCTGTCCCTGTTCGCGCCCTACGTGGCCGAGGAGGGCTGGGAGAAGCTCGGCCGCACCGGCAGCGTCGCCGTCGGCAACTGGCCCGTGGTCGACCCGGCCCTGCTGGTGCAGGAGTCCGTGACCTGCGTGGTGCAGGTGCAGAGCAAGGTCCGTGACAAGCTGTCCGTGGCGCCCGACATCGACCCGGCGGAGCTGGAGCGGCTGGCCCTGGCCTCGGAGAAGGCACAGGGCTTCATCGGCGACAAGCAGATCCGCAAGGTGGTCGTGCGCGCGCCCAAGCTGGTGAACATCGTCGTCGGCTGACCAGGCACACCGGAGGCGGCGGCCGCGTGCAGCGGCCGCCGCCCGTGTGCGGTCGGCGCGGTGACCGACAGGGAGGCGGTGGCCGGGTGGGTCCCCTCGCGCGGGTGGCCGTGATCGGCGCGGGCACGGTGGTGCTGTCCGCGGTGGCGATCGGCGGCGGACTGTGGCTGTCCGGGGACGACCCGGGCGTGCCCGAGAGCGGCGACGCCCACGCCGCCGCGCCCGGGTGCGCGGTGGTCTCGGACGCGCTCGTCACCGGCCTCGTGCCGGGCGCGGTCCTGGAGTCCTCCGAGCACGGTCCCCTGGCGGACGGCGACAGCACCACGTGCTCGTGGTCCTCCGCCGGCCTGGCCGACGGGCCACAGGGGGTGCTCCGGCTGGACCTGTCCGCCCGTTTCACCGACACCACGGGCGAGGAGCCGGTCACCGGCGCCCAGCGGGCGCGGGAGGCCTACACCGCCCTGGTACCGGCGCGCGGCGAGGCCGTGGAGCTGCCCGCAGGGGAGGGCCGGGTGTGGCGCGGCCAGGTGCCCGGCACCGCGGAGCTGGCCTTCCCCGCCGACAACCTGCTGGTGCGGGTGTCCTACGCCGGGACCTCCGGCACCGAGCCGGTCGGATTCGGCGAGGCCCGGGACCTGGCAGTGGAGTTCGCCGTGCAGCTCGGAGAGGCCCTGTGAGCGACCAGCACCCCGATGCGCGGGACCCCGAACAGCCCCAGGCACACCAGCCTCCGCAACCTCAGTCCCAGTGGGAGCACGAGGGGCCACAGCCGCAGGGGCCACAGGAACCTTCGCAGGCGCACGAGCACCAGCAGCCTCCGCCACCGCCCCAGGCACGACAGCCCCACGGGCAACAACAGACCTACCACCCCCACCAGGCCCCGCAGGGGCAGTATCCGCCGCCCCCCAACCCCCCGTGGCAGCAGCCCCGCCCCCAGCAGCCCGCACCCGAGGTGGTGGCCTCCGTCCAGCCGCAGAGCCGGGGCTGCGCCACCGTCGCCGTGGTCGCCGCAGTCCTGGTGCTGGCCGTGCTCGCCGCCGGGGCGATCTGGTACGTGGTGGCGCGCGACAACCCGGAGACGGGCGCCTTCGGGGCGGCGCCCGAGTGCTCCGTCGCCGAGACCGGGACGCTGGACGAACTCGTGCCCGGCCACGAGCTGGAGGTCGAGGAGCCGGTCGGCAGCGTACAGGAGGCGTTCGGCTCGGGCTGGCAGTGCCGGTGGGCGACCCCCGGCGGCCCGGGCGAGCGGGTCCCGGCCACCGCGACGCTGGTGGCGGTGGCCGCCCCCGACCCGGGCGGCGTCACGACGGCCGTCGACAACCTGCGCACCACCACCTCCCGGTACGAGACGCAGGAGCTGGAAGGCGTCGGCGAGGAGGCGGTCGCCTGGGTGCAGGAGGACCCGTACACGGTCGCCTGCGTCGGCGCCCGGGTGTCCAACCTGTACCTGGAGACCTGTTACAGCGTGGCGGCCAGCTACGACGCGCAGAACCCGGGAGACCGGGAGCGCATGGTCACGGGCGCCAAGGAGCTCGCGCTGTCCGTGACGGAGGCGCTGCCGGACTCCATTCCCGAGTGAGGCCCCGGCGCGGCTACCAGGCCGTGCCCAGGAACTCCTCCAGCGCGGGTGCGACCTCCTCGGCGAAGGGGCGCTGCTCGTCCAGGACCGTGGCCCCGGGCTCGTCCAGGTAGCGGCGGAAGACGTGGTCGGTGTCGGGGACGTCCACCCGCCGGGCGCCCTCCAGACCGGTCATCAGCCGGTCCACGTCATCCCGGGAGACCTGCGTGTCCTCCTCTCCCCACAGCACCAGCACCGGGGTCCCCCCGGGCAGGTCCTCCGCCAGTTCGACGGGGTCGAAGGCGTCCATGTAGGCCAGGAAGTCCTCGTTGGCGAGGGTGTAGACGCCGAACACGCCCCCGCTGGGCATCTCCACGTCGCTGAGCGCACGCCCGGACCTGATCGCGGCCCGTCCGGCGCGGGCGTCGGAGAGCAGCTGGACCACCTGCCTCTCCTCCACCTGGCCCGAGGCCTCGACGGTACGCATCTGCTCGGTGAGCTGGCGGTCGACCAGGTCGAGGTAGCGCGTACCGGGAGGCGCGGCGAGCACGAGCGCGGGGGAGGGGTGCTCCGCACCGATGAGCTCGTGGGCGCGCAGCGCGTACAGGGCGCCCTCGCTGTGCCCGACGACGACCACCCGCTCGGGGTCCACCTCGGGCTGGGCGACGAGCTCCTCGTAGGCGGCCGCGACCTGCTCGTCGAAGATCACGGGGTCCACAGGTGCGATCTCACCGGGACCCGGCGTCTCGAAGTCCGGACCGCTGCCGTACTTGTCGTAGCGCAGCGAGGCCACCCCGACGTCGGCGAGCACGCGGGACAGGTTCTGGTTGGTACCGGCGTTGGGGCGCACGGAGCTGTTGCCGTCGCGGTCGGTGGGACCGCTGCCGGAGATGATGAGCGCGCCCGGAACGGTGCCGGAGACGCCCTCGGGCATCCGGAAGGTGCCCGACACCTGGTGCCCGCCGCCCTCGAAGGCCACCTCGCGTTCGACGCCGCCGACCCCCGGTGCCTCGGCGGCCCCGTCGTCGGCGGGGGCGCAGGCGGCGGTGGACAACAGGACGGCGCTGACCGCACCGACCAACGCGGTACGCCAGCGGGCGGCGGGGGAGGAGGCACGTGTGAACACCTCCTCAGACTAGCGGCCCGCGCCCGTCGGCCCCGCGTCGTCCACAGGGGGAAGCGCCCCCGATCCCTCCGAGGGGAGAGGGACCGGAGGCGCGGGTACGCGGGCCCTTCAGACGCGGCGCATGACCGCGACCACCTTGCCGAGGATGGTGGCGTCGTCGCCGTTGATCGGCTCGTAGGCCTCGTTGCGCGGCATCAGCCACACGTGGCCGCCCTCCTCGCGGCGCAGCACCTTGACGGTCGCCTCGTCGTCGAGCAGCGCCGCCACGATGTCGCCGTTGTTGGCGTCCTGCTGCTGGCGCACCACCACCATGTCGCCGTCGGTGATGGCGGCGTCGGTCATCGAGTCACCGACGACGGTGAGCATGAACAGGCGCCCCTCACCCACCAGCTGACGCGGCAGGGCGAGCACGTCCTCCACCGACTCCTCGGCCAGGATCGGACCGCCGGCGGCGATCCGGCCGACCAGCGGCACGGCGGCGGCGCGTGAGAGGTCGATGTCCTCGGGGACCAGGGTCCGCCCGGAGGCGCGCCCGGGCGTGCGCAGCTCGACCGCGCGCGGCCGGTTCTGGTCACGGTGCAGGTAGCCCTTGCGCTGGAGGACCTTGAGCTGGTGCGCCACGCTGGACGGGCTGGACAGGCCGACCGCTTCCCCGATTTCCCTTATCGACGGGGGGAAACCCCGTTCCCGGACATAGCGCTGGATGCAGTTCAGCACGCTCTGCTGGCGTGCGGTGAGTTTGGGGGCTTCGGGCGTGGACCCGCCCGCGTTCTCCGCTGGTGCGAGAACGGTGGCGGTATCTGCGGTTCCGGGATTCTCCTCCGGCACGGCCGGGCCTCCTCGGCATTCGGTTCGGTCAGGGCCTGCTTGTGTGACTGGCCACCCCCGGTCCGCGACCGTGCCGACCTGGGGGTCCACGTGATGGCGAAACCGGTGTGAAATCAAGGTCAACTTTAGTCGTTGCACACGGTGATATCAAACAAGCGTTCGAGGCCGGGGGAAATTGCCGCCGCGCGTATTCGCGGTCAATTTCCGGCCTGCACTTACGTGTGTACACGCGTTCACGCACTGTTGTCCCCGGAATGTGCGAACGCGTGCCCGCGACAGCGGTTCCGGCCAGGCGCGGGGGTCTTATCCTGGGGCGTCGGCTCGACCGAAATCCCGGTGGCGCCGGGATTCCGGTGCCCGCCGCCGGGGGCGCGGCGGCTCCGGTCGGCGACGCTATCCTTGACCGCGGTGCCGGGTCCCCGGAGCAGTCCGACCGCGCCGAATCCCCCCGCCCCACCCCGCCGCCGCGGGTCGCGACGCCGCGCGGTCGCTCGCCCGTGTCGGAACACACCCGCGCCAGGGTTGCGGCGGGTCAGGAAGGAGTCTAGGTTCGACCACAACATCTGGTGTTGCGACAGGAGTGGTTGCCCAGAAGTTGTGGTTTAGTGGTACCTAGGCGTTGTCGTTCGGTGAGAGAAGCAGGTGAACCAGGGTGCACTGTCCGTTCTGTCGCCATCCGGACACCAGGGTGATCGACAGCAGGTCCACCGACGACGGCGCGGCCATCCGGCGCCGCCGGTCCTGCCCCGTCTGCGAGCGCAGGTTCACCACCCAGGAGACCGTCCTGCTGATGGTGGCCAAGCGCTCGGGGGTCACCGAGCCCTTCAGCCGGACCAAGATCATCGCCGGGGTGCGCCGGGCCTGCCAGGGCCGTCCCGTCTCCGAGGACGCCCTGGCCAAGCTCGGCCAGCAGGTCGAGGAGGAGATCCGCGGCCGCGGCGTGGCCGAGGTCCCGGCCCACGAGATCGGCCTGGCCATCCTCGGCCCGATGCGTGACCTGGACGAGGTCGCCTACCTGCACTTCGCCAGCGTCTACCGCGGCTTCGAGAGCCTCTCCGACTTCGAGGCCGAGATCGCCAGCCTGCGCCAGGACCGCGAGGCCGAGACCGACAGGGGCGCCGGGGCCGACGGCCGGAGCGGCGCCACCACGGGATAGCGCCCCCGCGGCCGCACACCGACCGCGCGCGGGGCCACACCACTCCCGGTACAGAGGACGCCGGGCACGGTCGGTGACCGTGCCCACGAGTGAGGGGAGGCCCGGCGATGACGGAAACCGCCAGCGGCCCGGCCGGACGCAAGGGCAAGGGAAGCCGCAAGGGGATCAGGGTGAAGCGGGTCTTCACCTCCCCGGGCACGCACCCCTACGACTCCCTGGAGTGGGAGCGCCGCGACGTCGTCATGACCAACTGGCGCGACGGCACGGTCAACTTCGAGCAGCGCGGAGTGGAGTTCCCCACCTCCTGGTCGATGAACGCCACCCAGATCGTGGCGAGCAAGTACTTCCGCGGCGCGGTCGGCACCCCCGAGCGCGAGTGGAGCCTCAAACAGCTCATCGACCGCGTCGTCGGCGTCTACACCGAGACCGGCCGCGAGCACGGCTACTTCGCCTCCGCCGAGGACGCCGAGGTCTTCGACCACGAGCTCAAGCACGCCCTCGCCCACCAGCTGTTCAGCTTCAACTCCCCGGTGTGGTTCAACGTCGGTACGAGTGCAAAAGCCCAGGTCAGCGCGTGTTTTATCCTCTCCGTGGACGACACCATGGAGTCGATCCTGGACTGGTACAAGGAGGAGGGGATCATCTTCAAGGGCGGGTCCGGCGCGGGTGTGAACCTGTCGCGCATCCGCTCCAGCAAGGAGCTGCTCTCCTCCGGCGGGACCGCCTCCGGGCCCGTCTCCTTCATGCGCGGCGCCGACGCCTCGGCCGGGACCATCAAGTCCGGCGGCGCCACCCGCCGGGCCGCCAAGATGGTCGTGCTGGACGTCGACCACCCCGACATCGAGGACTTCGTCGAGACCAAGGCCCGCGAGGAGCACAAGATCCGTGCCCTGCGCGACGCCGGGTTCGACGTCGACCTCGGCGGCGACGACATGTTCAGCGTCCAGTACCAGAACGCCAACAACTCCGTGCGGGTCTCCGACGCGTTCATGCGCGCCGTGGAGAGCGGCTCGGACTTCGGCCTGACCTCGCGCACCACCGGAGAGGTCGTCGCCACGGTGGACGCCAGGGAGCTGTTCCAGCGCATGGCCAAGGCCGCCTGGGAGTGCGCGGACCCGGGCATCCAGTACGACGGCACGATCCAGGACTGGCACACCACACCCGAGAGCGGACGTATCAGTGCCAGCAATCCGTGCTCGGAATACCTCCATTTGGACGATTCGTCCTGCAACCTGGCCTCGATCAACCTGCTGAAGTTCCTGCGTGAGGACGACGCCTTCGACGTGGAGCGCTTCACCGCGCTCACCGAACTGGTCATCACGGCGATGGACGTCTCCATCACCTTCGCCGACTTCCCCACGGAGAAGATCGGAGAGACCACCCGCGCCTACCGGCAGCTCGGCATCGGTTACGCCAACCTGGGCGCCCTGCTCATGGCGACCGGCCACGCCTACGACTCCGAGGGCGGGCGCGCCGTCGCCGCCGCGGTGACCTCGCTGATGACCGGCACCGCCTACCGGCGCAGCGCCGAGCTGGCCGGGGTGGTCGGCCCCTACGACGGCTACCGGCGCAACGAGCAGGCCCACAAGCGGGTCATGCGCAAGCACGCCGCCGCCAACGACGACCTGCGCACCGTCGGAACCCTGGAGGAGCCGATCCACGCCTCGGCCACCCGTGAGTGGGCCGAGTGCCTCAGGATCGGCGAGCGCAACGGTTGGCGCAACGCCCAGGCGAGCCTTCTCGCGCCCACCGGGACCATAGGCTTCATGCTCGACTGCGACACCACCGGCATCGAGCCGGACTTCTCGCTGGTCAAGTTCAAGAAGCTGGTCGGCGGCGGCTCCATGCAGATCGTCAACCAGGCCATCCCGCGCGCGCTGGGCAACCTCGGCTACCAGGACGAGCAGGTCGAGGCCATCGTCGAGTACATCTCCGACAACGGCCACGTCGTGGACGCGCCCGGTCTGCGCACCGAGCACTACGAGGTGTTCGACTGCGCGATGGGGCGCCGCTACATCCGGCCCATGGGCCACGTGCGGATGATGGCCTCGGTGCAGCCCTTCCTGTCCGGCGCGATCTCCAAGACGGTGAACGTGCCGGAGGAGGCCTCGGTCGAGGACTTCGAGCACATCTACTTCGAGGGCTGGCGGATGGGCCTGAAGGCGCTCGCCGTCTACCGTGACAACTGCAAGGTGGGCCAGCCGCTGTCCACCGGCGGGACGCGGGAGAAGGAGGCCGAACCCGAGGTGCGGACCGTCGAGGTGCACCGGCCGGTCCGCCGCCGCCTGCCCAAGAAGCGTCCGAGCGAGACCACGTCGTTCTCCGTGGGCGGGGCCGAGGGCTACATCACCGCGGGCTCCTACCCGGACGACGGCCTGGGCGAGGTGTTCATGAAGCTCGGCAAGCAGGGGTCCACCCTGGCCGGGGTGATGGACGCCTTCTCCATCGCGATCTCCATCGCCCTCCAGTACGGGGTTCCGCTGGAGACCTACGTGGACAAGTTCACGAACATGCGGTTCGACCCGGCGGGCATGACCGACGACCCGGACATCCGCATGGCCCAGTCGGTGGTGGACTACATCTTCCGCCGCCTGGCCCTGGACCACCTCCCCTACGAGGAGCGCGCCGCGCTGGGGGTGCTGTCGGCCGCCGAGCGCCAGGCGCAGGTGGCGGGGGAGGACCCGGCCCAGGTCGCCACGCAGGTGGAGTCCTACGCCCAGTCCGCGGCCACCCGCGGGGCGGACGCCGTAGAGGAGGCTCCGGCGGCCCCGGTGGAGGAGCCGCACGCGGCGGCGGAGCGGCCGACCCGGGCGCACTCCACCGCGGAGCTGATGGAGGGCAAGGGCTTCGTGGCGGACGCGCCGCTGTGCGTGACCTGCGGTACCAAGATGCGCCCGTCGGGCAGCTGCTACGCCTGTGAGGGCTGCGGGGCCACCAGCGGTTGCAGCTGATCCGCGGCGGACGGACGAGCCGGGGAGGGGGCGGATCCGCGCCCCTCCCCGACGCACGGGTCCCGTGTCAGCCGCGGTCGCAGTCCCCCGAGGCGGCCGCGACCGCGGCGGTCGCGGCGGTCACCCCCAGCACGGCGGGCCAGGCGCCGACCTTCTTCGCCAGCGGGTGGGACAGCCCGAACGCGCCCACGTACACGCCGGTGAGCGCGACCGCCGTGCCCACCCCCGAGCGGCGGCGCCAGGTCTCGAAGGCCGCGGCGCCGAACGCGGCCAGCACGGCTCCGCCCAGCGGGCGGCTGCCCGTCGCGCGGGCCACCGTGTAGCCGCCGATCAGGCCCGCGGTGGTCAGGACGGAGCTGGGTACTGCGGGCATCGGTGGTGTCCCCTCTCGCTGCGGCCGGAGCCGGTGGCTGCGTGCGCCAACGACGTTATCCGCCGCCCGGCGGCGGTGCCATCCGGCCCTCGCGGGCCGGATCCGCGGGGGACGTCCCCGTCACGTTCCGGTTTGCAGCCCTGGGTTCCGGACGCGTCCCATGACAGGGTTGGTGTTGTCCGCTACGGCCCCTCCGGTCACGGAACAGGCTCCCACCTGGAACCGGACCGCGGTACGCGACGTCGTAGCCGATAGTTCCCGACCTCCGACCAAGGAGCCCATGCCTATGTCGTTCGCGCAGACCGTGCGCGGCGCGGCCGGTGCCGTCGCCCAGGGGGGCGATCCGCGCCAGGCGGTGTCCGACGCGCTGCAACAGGCCACCGAGGGCGGTGGCCTCGACCCCCGGGACTTCGTCGCCGCCCGTGAACAGGGTGACTCCGTCGGCACCCGCATCGAGCAGAAGAGCACCTCCCTCAACAACGCGGGCGAGGCGATCAACCGCAGCTACTACGAGCGCGGCGACGGCGGACCGATCCACGTCATCTGTCCCATGGTCATCCCCCGCGGGCGCACCTTCGTGACGATGCTCCCGGCCATCGCGCTGGTGGCCCTCGGTGTGGTGGGCGCCGTCCTCGTCCTGGTCCCCCAGGCCGTCGCCGGTGGAAACCCCCTGGTCAACCCCGTCTTCGGTATCCACTACTGGTTGATCACCATCGCGGTGGCCGTGTTCATGTGGTGGCGCCAGGGCATGGTGATGGTGCCGGAGGGCTGCGAGGCCATCGTCACCCGCTTCGGCAAGATGGAGAACGTCTTCAAGGCCGGGCGGGTCACGCTCTTCAACCCCTGGAAGCGCGTCTCCTACATCGTCAACACCACCCGCGAGTACCCCTTCAACGCGCCGATCCGCTCGGCGCCCACCAAGAGCGGTGTGCAGGCCTCCATAGACCTGTTCGTGCAGTTCCGGATCGTCAACGCCACCGACTTCGTCTACACGCTGGGCGGCGTGAACGGATTCCAGGAGAAGCTGAACAACGCGATCAGCGAGACCACCCGGAGCCTCATCTACGAGCAGCAGGCCTCGGCCATCTACGACATGGTCGGCGACAACACCCAGAGCCTGGTGGAGCAGCTCAACCGCCAGTTCAGCGGGATCGTGGAGCTGACCAGCGCCAACATCACCCACGCCGAGCCCTCCAACCAGGAGTACCGGATGGACCTGGCGGCGCCGGAGATGGTCCGCGTCGCCAAGGACGCCTACACCTTCGAGTACGAGCTCCAACTGCGCAAGGAGCAGAACGAGGGTGACCTGAACAAGGAGCTGGCGACCCTCAACGAGACCCTGTCCGCGATCCAGGCCGACATCGCCCAGTACCAGGCGCAGATGGACACCGCCCTGGAACGCGAGACCAACCGGGCCCGCTCCCTGGCCCACCAGCGCTTCGTCGAGGCCGAGTCCGAGGCCAACGCCAACGCGGCCCTGTTGCAGGCCCAGGCCCTGGACATCCGCGCGGTCAGCGCCGCCGACGCCCCCGAGATCCTCAACTACCGCTTCCGCGAGACCCTTCTGGACAAGCTGGAGGGGGTCGCCGACAGCCTCCCGCAGGTCCTGCGGATCGGGTCGGGCGACTCCGCCAGCGTCGACTACCTGCGCATCGCGCAGGAGATCATCGGCCAGGCCGACACCGCCCTGTTCTCGCAGGAGGACATGGAGGCCATCCGCTCCCGCCTCGGTGCCATCCGGGGCCGTATCGCCGAGCGCGAGCAGGAGATCAGCGCGCTGGTCCGGGACGCCGACGGCCCCAGGGCCGAGCGGGGCCGGGGCGAGGACCCGGGGGAGGAGCTGGTGGAGGAGATCCGCCAGTCCGTCTCCGAGCAGGCCATCGACGAGCGCATGTCCGAGGCACCCCAGGCGCCTCAAGCAACACAGGAGTCCCAGGAGACGCATGGTCGGCACGAGGCCACGCGGGAGCAGGACCCCGCCCGGCCGCCGGTCGACGCGCCGCCCCCCTCCGACGCCACCCAGCGGTTCCCCGAGGACCCGCCCCCGCCGCCGTGGTCGCGCGGCACCCAGGGCTTCGGCCCCGACGAGGGAGGTCAGTAGATGAGCCAGTCAGTGAACGCCGGCGGCGGTTCCAGCATCAAGGAGTCCCTCGCCTCCTGGGGCGACCTGGCCGGTCTGCTGCGCGGCGGCGACCAGGGCGCGATCGTCCCCGTGGTCATCCCGCGCGACAACCGCGGCCTGCGGTGGACCGTTCTGGTCTGGTTCGGCCTGTTCGCCCTGTGCTCGGCGCTGATGATGGCCCTCAACGCCTCGGCGGGCGGGTTCGGCTTCGGGATCGCCTACGTCGTGCTGGCCGTGCCGACCCTGATCGTCGGTCTCCTCAGCATCGTCGTGGCGGGTCTGTGGTGGTGGCGCAGCTCGATCGTCGAGATCGAGGAGGGCACGCACGGCATCCTCACCAAGTACGGCGCGATCGTGAAGCCGATCGGCCCGGGCCGCCACTACCTGTGGCACCCGTGGTCGCGGGTGGACTTCGTGGTGGACACCCGCACGGAGATCCCCTACACGGCGCCGGTCCTGGCCTGTCCCACGAGGGAGAACGTGCCGCTGAAGTCGATCGAGTTCTTCCTCAAGTTCCAGATCACCGACCCGATCCGGTTCGTGACGATCATCGGCGCGAGCAACTTCGACCTCGTGCTCTCCAGCGCGGTGCAGGACGCCATCCGCCAGCGCAGCCGCCTGGTCAACACCGAGTCCGCCTACGACCTGCGCGGTTCCAACGTCGAGGACATGCGCCGCCTGCTCAACGGGCAGCTGGAGAAGTACGGTGTGCGGATCACCGGCTGCAACATCCCCGACGTGCAGCTGCCCAGCCAGTACCAGCAGCACCTGTCCACCCGGGAGCGGGTGGCCAAGGAGCTGGTGGCCTACGAGCAGGAGTGGGAGCTGACGCGCAAGCGCCGGATCGACACCCTGCTGATGGACATCGAGCGCTCGAAGAAGACCCGTGACGCCAAGATCGTCGAGGTCAACGCCTCCCTCAACAAGGCGCGCAAGGACGTGGCGCAGATGCTGGAGGAGCAGGAGACCGAGGCGCAGCGGGTGCGCTACGAGATCGAGACGCGCGGGCGCGCCGACCTGGTGGCCGCCGAGAACGAGGCGAAGGCGCAGGAGCGCCTGGCCACGGCCTACCGGGACAACCGGGCCGTGCTGGAGTACGAGCTGGCCCGCCGCCGTCTGGACGTGGGCGCCACCCTGGCCGGGCGCGCCCCGCGCCCGGTGGTGGTGCAGACCGAGGCCGGTGCGGGGGACGGTTCGGCGCTGTCGACGCTGCTGACCGCGCAGCTGCTGCCCCAGGTGATGGACGGCCGGGGTTCGCGGGCGCCGCTGGGCGGCTCGGGCGGCTCCGGCGGCTCGGGTGGGGCCAGGGAGGTCCTGGACTCCGCTCAGGGCGCGCTCTCCGTGGCCGCCGAGCGCCAGCAGCAGATGGCCGACGAGTACCAGCGCCAGCAGGGCGCCGCGATGCGCGAGCAGTTCGAGCGCGGTGAGGGGTACGGCGGGCAGAGGCGCCGCTAGCCCCGACGGCTCCGCCCCGCGGCCGGACCGCTGGGCGGGACCGGGGACGAGATGAGGACCCGCGACCGGGAGCGGTCGCGGGTCCTTCCTCCGTCCTGGGCTCAGGCGACGGGGGAGAGGGAGGAGTAGCCACCGGCGATGTCGATCCCGTTCCGCGCGGCGATCTCGACCAGGTCCTCGACCTCGCCCGCCTGTGCGCTGGCCAGGTCGTCGTCGCCGAGCGCGTGGGCGCGGCGCAGCGCGGTGATCGAGTCGTGGATGCGCACGTGGAGGGTGAGCGCGAACTCGCGCATGGTGCCTCTTCTCAGGGTTGGCGGCGCTGCCGGAGAGGGAGGACCTGCGGCTCTCCCCCGGGGGGTTGCGTCCCTGTGTACCCGGCGAGGGTGAGAGCAGGGTTGGAGGGGGACAAGGACCGGCAAGGTGAGGGTGAAAACGCGGCCGCCCGCCGCGCGGTGGCGCGGCGGGCGGTGGCGCGGCGGGCGGATCACGGGTGCGTGGGCGCGGTCAGTGGTTGACCCAGACGTACCAGTCGCCCGACACGTGCTCGTAGATCCTGGAGCCCTGCCCGGGGACGAAGACGCCCTCGGGGATCTGCTCGGCGCTGTGGGCCAGACCGGAGGGGCTGAACAGCCCTGATCCCTCAACGGCGTAGTGGGTGACGCCCTCGTACGCCGAGACGCTGCGCAGCGAGTACAGCCCCACCCGTTCGCCGTTGAGCGGGATGGAGGTGCGGCCGTCGGTGTCCTCGCGCAGCGAGAGCAGCTGGTCGGCGGAGGCGCTGATCCGGCTCTGGAGCGGGACGTCGGCCACGGCCAGGCCGATCGCGGCGGCGGCGATCACCGGAGCGGACACCCAGCGCAGCCAGTAGTGGCGGATCATCGGGCGGGCCACCGCCAGGGCGATGCCCAGGCGCAGCGCGCCCATCCCGGCGAGCAGCAGGCCGCCCACCAGGGCGGCGAAGAACGTGGGCAGGTGTCCGCCGGGGACGCTGTCCTCGAAGAGCAGGACCAGGCCGACCACGCCGCAGGCGGGGATGTAGAGCCGGCCGGGCGGACGGGAGGCCCAGCTGATCAGGCGCTGGCCGAGCGTCGGCTTCTCCGCGATCTCGATCAGCTTGGCCAGGGACCTGTCAGGGGCCGGGCCGGAAGCTGCGGCGGACATGGCGTTCCCCCCACCGAATCCGTGTCATGGGGACGCGGACCCGGAGCGAACGGGAAGAGGGGCCGCAGGGGGCCGCGTCACAGTCGATACGGCCGCCGAAGCACGGCCTGTTCCACAGGATAGAGCAGTGGCGGGGCGTGTTCGGGGAGACGCGGGGAAACGCCGCCGTCTTTCCCGCGGATTCCGGACGGCCGACGGCGGTGTTTCCGGTGCCGCACGTTGACGCGTGGCGAGAGGACGAGGTGGTCCCAGGACCAGCGTCCGCCGCTCACCGCCATCAGCACGCACACCGCCGTGACCAGTGACGTCGTGCCCCACGAGGAGAAGGGCGCCAGATCGGGGGCGCCCGCCGCGAGGGCGCCGAGCACGGCCGCGGCGGCGAGCAGGGGACCCGTCAGCCATGTGAGCAGGCCCACGGCGAAGGCGATCGAGAGCGCCACGAGCAGGGCGGGCAGCGCCCCCGCGGCCGGGGACAGCGCGCCCAACCCGGCCGCGGCGAGGTGCTCGGCCACCGCGGCCTCCCGGTCGCGCAGCGCGAGCCCGTACTCGGTGAACATCCATCCGACGCCCACCCGGACGAGGGCGGCGGCGACGTCGTGGAGGCGTCTCCGGGAGATCCGTGGCCGCGGATACGGCCTGGCGCGCTGCATGTCCATTCCTCCCGGCGGCCGGCGGTCCTGACAAGCGGAAACTACACAAGGTGATGGCCTGTAACCTCTTGTGGTGGTCGGCGAGTCGCGCAAAAGGGCGCGTGCGAGGACTTCTCGTCCGGGATCGGCTCCGGGCGCGCGGGTTCCGGGGCCGCGGTCCGCGCCCTTCGCGTGCCGGGCCGTGTGCCGGTGCGCTGGCGGCCCCGACGGCGGCCCGAGCGGCCTGAGGCCTTCCCCGCGAGGCCCTCCCCCCTGGGGGGCGGGGTCCCGCGCGCGGACGCCCTGCCCCGCACGGCGTCCGCGCGGCACACCCTAAGGTGGATACTGTGCCGACCACATCCACGCCCGCCCCGCCGCCCGCCGCACCCACCTACGAGCTGGAGGACGAACTCCGCTCCTCCGGCGCGCGGGTGGTCGCCGGAGTGGACGAGGTGGGCCGCGGCGCCTGGGCCGGGCCGCTCCTGGTCTGCGCCGCCGTCCCCGGTGAGGGCGCCCCGCCCTCCGGGCTGACCGACTCCAAGCGCCTGTCCCCCAGACGCCGTCGGGAGATCGCCGACCAGCTGCGACCCTGGGTCGCCGACCACGCCTTCGGCTGGTCCTCCCCCGAGGAGATCGACGAGGTCGGCATGACCGAGGCGCTGCACCGGGCCTCCCGCCGCGCCCTGGACGCGCTCTCCCCGCGGCCCGACGCCGTCATCCTCGACGGCAGGCACGACTTCATCGGCCGCCCCTGGCGGGTGCGCACCTGCGTCAAGGGCGACCTGGCCTGCGTCAGCGTCGCCGCCGCCGCGATCCTGGCCAAGGTCCACCGCGACGCCCTCATGGCCGACCTGGCCGCCGACCACCCGGGCTACGGGTTCGAGCGGGCCGCCGGGTACCCCTCGCCCGTGCACCGCGCCGCCCTGGCCGAGTCCGGACCCACCCCGCACCACCGCATGAGTTGGGCCTACCTCGACGACCTGCCCCGATGGAAGCACCTGCGCAGGGTCCGCCCCGCTTCCGGCGGGCAGCTCCCCCTGCTGTGAGCACCGGACCCGCGGGCCCCGGGCCGCCCCCGGCCAGGGGGCACGACACGCGGTCCCGCACTGGACATCCGCCCCACTTGGGGCAAGGCTGTGGCTGTGGACGTCGGCCCCCCGACGCCCCCCGCCCCGACCCCCGCCGGTCAGGAGAGCCGACCGCCACGGACCCCCACGCAGGAAGGTGCATGGATGACGCGTGAGATGCGCTCCACCGCCGCCGCGGAGCCGGGACGCGCCTCGGGACTCGACCGCCTGCGCGCCCTCTACCACCGGATCCCCCTCGGCCGACGGCTCGTGTCCGCCCTGGTCCTGCTGACCGTGGTCGCCGTCGTCGCGTTCGTCACGGGCACATCCGTCTTCGGCGCGGTCACCGCGGCCCTGGTCCTGCTGACGGTCCTGGCCGCCCTCATGCGCTCCGTCGACGCCTTCGCCACCGTCATGGTGTGCGTGCTCTGGCTCGCGGTGTCCGTCCCCCTCTTCCAGATCCCCCTCACCGGCGAACCCGTCACGCTGCTGGTCCTGCCCCTGCCCCTGCTGGTGGTCCTGGCCGCCGGGCGGGCGCGCGAGTTCCCCGTCTGGCACACCACCGTGCTCTCGCTGACCGCCGGGCTCATCGCCGGGTTCTCCCTGGCCCTGGTCGGACTGGTCGTCGAGCCCTTCCCCGCCTCCTGGGGGATCATCCTGCTCTACGCCGCCGCGGGCGCCTGCCTGCTGTGGCGGCTGTCGGCCTCCCGCCAGATCCACCGGGAGAGCGAGGCCAACCGGCGCGAGACCGCCAAGTCCATGCCCGTGTCGCGCCGCAACGGCGGTTCGGGCCCTTCGCCCGCAGCCGGGGGCCAGGACGGCGCCGAGGGCCGCACCCGGCCGCTGCGCGGGCGCACCGGCGCCGGCTCGCGCGGAGCCTCCGCCGCGGCCACCGACGACGAGCCCGTCCCGGTCGACCAGGCCCTGGCCGAACTGGAGGACATGGTCGGTCTCGACCCGGTCAAACAGCAGGTGCGCGGGATCGCCGCCTCCATCGAGGCGGCCCGCCTGCGCGCCGACGCGGGCTTCCCCGTCGAGCGGCCCCTGCGCCACCTGGTCTTCTCCGGCCCGCCCGGTACCGGCAAGACCAGCGTCGCCCGCACCCTGGCCACCATCTTCCACTCCTTCGGGCTGCTGCCCACCTCCCGCGTGGTCGAGGCCCAGCGCGCCGACCTCGTGGGGGAGTACCTGGGCGCGACCGCCATCAGGACCAACGAGCTCATCGACCGGGCGCTGGGCGGCGTGCTGTTCGTGGACGAGGCCTACTCCCTGGTCAACGAGGGCGACGGCCAGGCCGACCGGTTCGGCAACGAGGCCGTGCAGACCCTGCTCAAGCGAGCCGAGGACGACCGCGACCAACTCGTCGTCGTCCTTGCCGGGTACGAGAAGGAGATGGACGCCTTCCTGGCCTCCAACCCCGGTCTGGCCTCGCGCTTCGCCACCCGCATCAGCTTTCCCAGCTACAGCGCCGACGAGCTGTTCCGCATCGCCGAGTCCCTCGTCCACCAGCGCGGCGACACCCTCGACGACGGAGCCGCCCAGGCGCTGCGGCGAAGGTTCGACCAGGTGGTCCAGCGCGAGGTGGTCGACGAGCTCGGCAACGGCCGCTTCGCCCGCTCGGTGGTCGAGAAGGCCGCCCAGGCCCGCGACGTGCGCGTGGTCACCGCCGGGGTGGACGGCGCGGAGCCCGCGCCCCGCCCCGAGGCCGAGGACCTCATCACCGTCCGGGCCTCGGACGTGGAGGCCGCCCACCGGGAACTGACCTCCCGCCTGCCCGGTTTCGGCGAGGCGCCCGGCATCGGGGAGGCGCTGGCCGAACTGGACGCCATGATCGGCCTGGAGCCGGTCAAGGAGCAGGTCCGCTCCATCGTGGCCCAGCTGCGGGTGGCCAAGCTCCGTGAGGAGCAGGGGCTGCTCAACCAGGCGCCCATGCGGCACTTCGTGTTCTCCGGCCCGCCCGGCACCGGCAAGACCACCGTCGCCCGGGTGCTCGGCCGGGTCTTCGCGGCGCTGGGCCTGCTCGGCCGCGCCGACGTGGTCGAGGCCCAGCGCGCCGACCTGGTCGGCGAGCACCTGGGCGCCACGGCGGTCAAGACCAACCGGCTCGTGGACCGCGCGCTGGGCGGCGTGCTGTTCGTCGACGAGGCCTACTCCCTGGTCAACCCCGGTTACAGCGGCGGTGACGCCTTCGGCTCCGAGGCCATCCAGACCCTGCTCAAGCGGGCCGAGGACGACCGTTCCCGGCTCGTGGTCGTGCTCGCGGGCTACCCGGCGGAGATGGAGCGCTTCCTGGCCTCCAACGCCGGACTGTCCTCGCGGTTCAACGTGCGGGTGCGCTTCCCCTCCTACACCGCCGACGAGCTCACCGAGATCGCCGAGGCGGTGGCCGCCCGCACCGGCGACGCCTTCGACGACACCGCGCGCGAGGACCTGCGCAGCATCTTCGCGCACGTGTGCGAGGCCGGGTGGATCGACGAGCTCGGCAACGGCCGCTTCGCCCGCTCCCTGTTCGAGAAGGCGTGCTCCCACCGCGACCTGCGCGTGTCCCAGGAGCTGGGCGAGGCCGCGACCGCCGCCGAACTCACCGTGCTGACCAGCGTCGACGTCCGCAAGGCCTACGCCGAGGCGACGCAGTAGACCAGAGGGGACGCGCACAGGCGTGCTGCTAGTGTCCGGATCATGACCGCTGCACCCACTTCCTCCTCCGCGCCCCCCGTCACCCAGGCGCTCATCCTCGCCGGTGGCCAGGCCACCCGGCTGCGGCCCTACACCGACACCCGCCCCAAGGCGATGGTGGAGGTGGCCGGACGGCCCATCATCGACTACCAGCTGGAGTGGCTCACGGGTCACGGCGTCGAACACGTCGTGGTCTCCTGCGGCTACAAGGCCGAGGTCCTGCGCGAGTACCTGGAGGGCCGCGAGGGCGGCCCGCGGGTCACGCTCCTGGTCGAGGACGAGCCGCTCGGCCGCGGCGGAGCCCTGCGCTTCGCCTCCACCGGCCTGCACGACCCGGACGCCCCCTACTTCGCGCTCAACGGCGACGTGCTCACCTGGTTCCCCCTGGACGAGATGACCGCCCACCACCGGGAGCGGGGCGGCCTGGCCACCCTGGCCCTGGCCCAGTTCCGCACGACCTGGGGCATCGTGGACGTGGACGACCAGGACCGGATCGAGGGGTTCACCCAGAGCCCGCTGCTGCCGGTGTGGATCAACGCCGGGGTGTACCTGTTCGAGCCGGGCATCACCCCGCTGCTGCCGACCAAGGGCGACCACGAGTCCTCCACCTTCCCCGACCTGGCCAAGGAGGGGCGTCTGGCCGCCTACCGCATCGACGGTTTCTGGCGCGGAGTGGACACCGCCAAGGACGTCAAGGAGGCGGGGGAGCAGATCACCGCCATGCGCGGGGGCGCCTGACCCCGGGCCCGGCCGGGGGAGGGCGGACGTCGGCTGACGGGGCGCCGGGGAGGGTGGGTATCGTCACCAGGGTGACGAACGACGGTTTCCTCCTCTCCAGCGCCCCCAACTTCCGCGACCTCGGCGGGCACCGTACGGCCTCGGGCCGCACGGTCCGCCGCGGACTCGTGTACCGCTCCGACGCCCTGCACGCGATCGCCGCGGACGAGCTGCCGGTCTACAACGGCCTGGGCATCCGCCAGCTCGTCGACCTGCGCACCCCGCACGAGCGCGAGACCCTGCCCGACGTCGTCCCCGAGGGCGCCGAGTACGCGGTCGTGGCTGTGCAGGACCCCGAGGCGGCCGGAGCCAACTTCTCCCTGGCCCTCGCCGATCCCGAGAAGGCCCGCCTCATGTTCGCCGACGGCGCCGCCGACCGCTTCATGCACGGCGTCTACCGGGAGCTCGTGACCGACGCCGAGGCGCTCACCGGGTACCGCGAGCTGGTCGAGCGGGTGGCCCGGGGACCGGCCTCCCTGGTCTTCCACTGCAGCGCGGGCAAGGACCGCACCGGCTGGGGCGCCGCCCTGCTGCTCGGCCTGCTGGGCGTGGAGCGCGAGACCGTGGTCGCCGACTACCTGGCCAGCAACGAGCGCCAGGCCAACACCGACGAGTGGATGCGCAGGCTCGCCCGGCACAGCGCCCTGACCTGGGAGGAGGTCGTCCCCATGACACGGGTGCGCGCCGAGTACCTGGAGACCGCCTTCGCCCACGTGGACGAGGTCCACGGCTCCTTCGACGCCTACGTCACCGAGGGCCTCAAGCTCTCCGACGCCACCGTCGAGCAGCTGCGCGAGCGCATGCTGGAGTAGGGCGGTTCGGGCGTCGGGCGGCACAGGCGGAGCGCGGCCCCGGGGTGGGCGCCGCCTACAGCGCGTCCAGGCGGCGGCGCAGGTCGCTCTCGCCCGAGGCGGAGTCCAGCACCTCGCCCAGCGCGGCCAGCACGCTGGGCCGGTCCACGCCGCGGTCCAGCATCCGGCGCGCCGCCGCCCACAGGTTCGCGGGCCTGCCGTGCCACAGCCGTCGGGCCAGGCGCTCGTGCCGGTCCAGCTCCCGCTCCCGCTCGGGGTCGTCGCCGGTCACCGGCCGGTACCACCGGTCCTGTCCGCTGGAGTGGCGGCCGCTGTGCGGTGTGGCCGCCTCGTACTCGCCGTAGTGGTCCAACCGCAGCAGCGCCCTTCGGCCCCGGGCCGTGTCCGGGTCGAACTCCTCCGGCGCCCACGTCACCAGCTCGCTCGCCAGCAGCGGGAACGCGAACATCCGCCGCGCCAGCGACGCGAAGTCGCCGTCCGGCATCAGCCGCCGCACCGCCTCCTGTCGCAGCCCCAGCGGGCGCGCCGGATCGCGGTAGGTGCGGGTGAACTCCGAGGTGGACTCCCACACCGCGTCCAGCGCCGCGCCCACCGCCACCTCCGGCAGCCCGCCGCGTCCGCCCGCCCAGCGCACCCACGCCGCCAGCACGTGCGGCATGGCCTCCTGCTCCTCGGGCAGCAGCACGACCCGGCCGGGCAGCCAGTGCAGCAGGAAGGACTCCACCTTGCGCGGACTGACGCGCATCGGCCGACCGCCGTCCACGTCGCAGCCGTGCGCGATGATGTGGTCGGCGCAGCGGCTCGCCGCGTAGGAGTCGGAGAGCTCGGCGGCCTCGTCCGAGGCCAGGAAGCGCGCGGCCAGCACCGCTCGCCGGTCGCGCCGCCACACCGGGGCGGGGAAGGGGTCCACCCCCTCGGGAGGTGCGGGCAGGGACCGCACCCGCGCGTTGGCCAGCGCGAAGTGCGCGGCCAGCGACCCCCCGGTCAGGTCGGAGACCTTCAGCCCCACCGGCTCCACGAGTGCTCCCGAGGCCCGGTCGGCCGACGCGCCAGCCACCACCTGCTCCGTGCGCTCCAGGGCCCGCGACAGCAGGGCGCGAGCCTCGGTCAGCTCCACCTGCGTGAACCGGGCGAACTCGTCCGTCTCGGCCCTGGCCCGGCAGCCCTCCAGCAGCTGTTCGACCTTGGTGGTCACCCAGGCGTCCCGCAGCACGCCGCCGCCGTTGTGGTCCAGCACCAGGATCAGCGCGTGCTCGGGCGGCAGCGACCCCGGGTGGCCGGGGCGGTCGCCGTCGCGGCTGAACACGCACACGAAGTCCTCGGTGTCGCCGAACTGGTCGGTGCTGACGTAGACGGCCACCGGCGTGACCACGCCGAGCTGGGAGGCCCACACCGGCACCTGGAGGCCGCGCTCGCGGAGCGCGATCATCCCCTGTTCGGCCAGGCTCCGCTGCTCGGACGAGGTGCCCAGGGCGGTGACCGCCGCGAGCACGCCCAGCCCCGCGGGCTTGCCGGAGGCGGTGGCGTGCGCGACCAGGCCCTCACCGAGCAGCCTCTCCACGTCCACGCCGGGGACCCGCTCCCCCCACCAGGTGCCGAGCAGCTCGCTGAAGGCCAGCTCGGCGTCGAGGGGGTGGCGCATGGCCAGCAGAGCTCTGGCGGCGCGCAGCATCTCGTCGAAGACGGCGCGGGGAACCGGTTCGGAACCTGGGGACGGAGACATCGGGGAGGGCACCACCCGAGCGTATGCCAGCCCCGGGTGTGCGCTCTTCCGTTCCCGCGAACCGGCGGCGGCGCCCCGGCGGGGCCGGGTACGACCGGGGGTCGGCTCCTCCCGGGGGAGGTAGCAACCCTCGCGGTGGCCGCCGCGTTCAGCGCGGTCTCGGTAGGCCCCGGTGGCCGCCGAACAGGCCCGCGGCCGACCTGCGCGCCGACTTCCTGGCTGGTGGGGAGGGCGGCACGGAGTTCACCATCGCCTCCAGGTGCTCGCGGGCGACCCGCTCGACCAGGTGTGGCGTGACCGTGATGCCCAGGTGTTCGACGCAGTTCCAGGTGTCGCTGACGCAGCGTTCGACACATCGGTGGGACAGGGCACTGAACTCGTCGTGGAGCCGTGCCGAGATCCGACTGAGATCCTGGACCGGGAAGGTCTGGAGCATTCTCGCTCACACCCCTAGCTGAAGATGGCCTGGACGGTGACCTCCACCCATTTCACTTGTTCTGGACGGAGTGTCAACCCCTCTCCCGGCACGCTGTTGATAAAACCTCCGGGACGCATCGTTTACCCGAACACCAGCATCATCGCAGTTCAACAAGGCGAAAAGGGTGTTTCGGGCACATAACGTCCCTGGCCCCGAGTGGTGAACGCAAACCTCCCGCGAACACCCATCGCCGGGAATTGGCGGAAAACACGCAGCCGAAACACCTCGTCCGCTGTGACGCGACCGGCGGGTGGCTTATTGTTTACCTTCCACGTCCGCGGACGGCGTCCCTCCACGACGGCCGTTGCGCGTGGACGGCTGTGTCTTATGCTTGAGCCGTGACAGCGGCCGAGAGGAGTCATCGAGCGTGACTCCCGGGAGCCGCGGAGCCCCCCGATCACCTTCGGCGCCGCGCGACTTCCGGCTTTCACGCCATGGGCGGCCGGTCGACAGGGGCCGCGCGGCCCAGGCAGCACCCCCCAACGAAACACGGCTGGGGAATCGACGGTTCCGGAGGTGTCGAGCAGTTGAGCGCCGAGACGTCCATTCCGCCGCCCCGGGTCAGCAGGGCGGAACTTCCCGACGCGGTCAGATCCCTCCTCACCGACTCCCCGATCGGGTTCGCACTGCTCGACCCCGACGACCTCCTCGGCACGATCAACCAGCGCCTGGCCGCCGACGTCCTGGGGCGCGCCCCCGCCGAGTGCCTGGGCTGCGACCCCGGCGACCTGCTGGAGGAGAGCGGCGACCACGACGCGGCCGCCGACCACCGGACCCGCCTGGCCCAGGTGCGCGAGAGGGGGCGGACCGTCCGCGGACGCCACCGCACCCCCGCGGGGCAGCTGTGGGACCTGACCTGGTTCCCCGTCACCGAACCGGGCACGGACGAGGAGTACGTCGCCCTCATCGCGGTCCCCGGCGGTGACGGGTCCGAACCCGTCGACGACGGTGCCGCCGTGCGCCGCGACGAGCAGCGGCTGCGCGCCCTGCTCCAGGCGGGCAACCAGATCGTCTGGGCCGCCGGACCCGGCGGCGAGATCCGCGAGGACTGCCCCCAGTGGCGGGCCGTCACCGGTCAGGAACTGGAGCACTACCTGGGCCGGGGCTGGCTCGACGCCCTCCACCCCGAGGACCGTCCCCGCGTCGAGCGCGCCTGGGAGGACTCCGTCCTCGACGTCACCCCCTTCGACGCCATGTTCCGCGTGCGCACCCGCTCGGGCGGCTACAGCCACTACCGGGCCAGGGCCCACCCGGTCATGGAGGGCACGCGGACCGCCGAATGGGTCGGCACCCTCGCCGACATCACCAACGAGCGCGAGGCCGACGAACTCCGCCAGCGCCTCAACCAGCAGCTCAGCGAGGCGGCCATGCGCACCGCCCGCCTCCAGAAGGCCACCTCCGACCTGGCCGAGGCGCTCACCGCCGACGAGGTCGTCAACGCCATGTCCGAGATCGGCCGCTCCGGGGTGGGGGCCGACCACACCTGCGTCGTGCTGCTGGACCGCGACCGCCTGCGGCTGCGCACCATCGCCGCCGCGCACGCCCACCAGCTGCCCCGCTCCTCCTTCCCCGCGGACCACCCCGACATCGCCGCCCTGGCGGTCGCCGACCGGCTGCCCCGCCTGGCCGCCAACCCGGCCGAGCTGGGCGCGCTGTTCGACGGAGCGCCCGAGGTCGACGAACTCGTCGGGTCCACGCCCGAGCGGGCCTGGATCGCGCTGCCGATGATGACCGCGGGGCGCCCCATCGGCGCGCTGCGCTTCGCCTTCTCCACCCCGCGCGAGGTCTCCGACGACGAGCGCGTGTTCCTGGAGGCCCTGGCCGGGCAGTGCGCGCTGGCCATCGGCCGCGCGACCCTCTACGAGCAGGAGCACAGCACCGCCGAGGAGCTCCAGCGCAGCCTGCTGCCCGAGGAACTGCCCGAGGTGCGCGGCGTGCGCCTGGCCGCCTACTACCGGTCCGGGTCGCAGAACGTGCAGGTCGGCGGCGACTGGTACGACGCCTTCCCGCTGCCCGACGGACGCGTCGCGGGGGTGCTCGGCGACGTCATGGGCAAGGGCATCCCGGCCGCGGCCGGCATGAGCCGCATCCGCAACGCGCTGCGCGCCCTGGCCTTCTCCATGCCCGAACCCGCCGACGTCCTGGCCGGCCTGGACCGCATGTTCTCGGCCACGGAGGGTATGGACCAGGTCACCACGCTGGTCTACTTCGTGCTCGACCCGGTTACCGGGCAGCTCGACCTCAGCAACGCGGGACACCTCCCGCCGCTGGTCGTGGCGGGCGGCGCGCGGCCGTCACTGCTCGACACCGAACCCGACACGCCGCTGGGGGTCAGCTCCCCGAGGGGCCACCACAAATTCTTCGTCCAACCCGGTAACACTGTCGCCCTGTACTCCGATGGACTGGTTGAGAACCGCAAACGGTCCGTCGACTCCGGACTCGACGAGCTCGTCCACGTGGCGTCCTCGGCCCCTTCGGAGGTGGTGGGCGATCCACAGCAGATGCTGGAGTACCTTGTTGAGAGCATGCTCGATGGGTATGAGCAGGACGATGACGTCACTCTGCTCGCCGTCCAGCTTCCGGTGATCGACTCCGTGTCGGAGCGATAGTGCCGGTTCGAGGCGAACTGGTGGACACCGGTCTGTGGCGGACCGGTGCGCACCGGTCCGCGCCGTGCCGGTGGACCGGCGGTAGACCGATGACAGACCGTACGAACAAGTCCATTGCCTTGCCTACAGTGAAGAAGCCGTTCCGCCCCGCGATGCAGGGGTGATCCTCTGCGGGGGTGACCTCCAGGAGCGCATACGCTGGACGGGGACGACCCTGGAGAGCGCATACGCTTGAAAGACCAACGGCTTCCCCGCCCCAGTGGGGACGATCCCAGGCCGCAGGTGGGAGAGGGCGCAGTGCCCGGTCCCGGCCAGGCGGACCACCGGGTCCGACAATCTCGCCACACGTCCGTTCGAGAGGTGTTTGTGTCATCTGCCAGTTCGACTCGCTCGAAGCAGTCCGAGTCACTGCAAGAGCCCGTCATTCAGCAGCTGATCGAGCGTGGGCGGTCCCAGGGCTTCCTTGAGCCCGAGGACGTGCGCCGTGCCTTCGAAGAGGCCGAAATCCCGATGTCGCAGGCGCAGTCCGTGCTCCGCAGCCTCGCGAAGGAGGGCGTGACCGTACTCGTTCCCGAGTCGGCCTCCTCCCGGCGCAAGGCACCGCGGCGCAAGGCGGCGGCCACGCGGTCCACCTCGACCAGGTCCACCAAGACCACCGCGGCGAGCAGGGCCGCCAAGCCCGTGCGCGCGGCGGCGGCCCAGGAGCAGACCGAGACGGTCACCGCCGTGGTCGGCTCCGTCGAGGACACCGAGGGCGACGCCAGCAAGGCGGAGAAGAAGCCCGCGGCCAAGAAGCCCGCCAAGAAGGCGGCGCCCAAGAAGACCGCGGCCAAGGCCGCCAAGACCACCGCGGCCAAGGGTCCGGCCGCCAAGGCCACCGGCCTCAAGGCCGCCGCCACCAAGAAGACGGCGGCCAAGGAGATCGGACTCGCGGCGGACGGCGAGTTCGACGAGGACGAGGACGGCCTGGACGACCTCGAGCACACCGGCGCCGAGCTGGAGCTGGTCGAGGACACCCCGGACCCGGCGGACAAGGACCTCAAGCCCGCCAAGCCCGAGGCCGTGGGCGCGCCGGCCAAGCCCGCCAACGAGGACGAGTCCTTCGTCCTCTACGACGACGATGACGACGCCCCCGCGGCGCAGGTCGTGGCCGCGGGTGCGACGGCGGACCCGGTCAAGGACTACCTCAAGCAGATCGGCAAGGTCCCGCTGCTCAACGCCGAGCAGGAGGTCGAGCTCGCCAAGCGGATCGAGGCCGGCCTCTTCGCCGAGGAGAAGCTGGCCGAGGAGGCCGAACTCCTCACCGTCGAGCTGCGCGACGAGCTGGAGTGGATCGCCGAGGACGGCGGCCGCGCCAAGAAGCACCTGCTGGAGGCCAACCTCCGGCTCGTGGTCTCGCTCGCCAAGCGCTACACCGGCCGCGGCATGCTCTTCCTGGACCTGATCCAGGAGGGCAACCTCGGTCTGATCCGCGCGGTGGAGAAGTTCGACTACACCAAGGGCTTCAAGTTCTCGACCTACGCCACGTGGTGGATCCGCCAGGCGATCACCCGGGCCATGGCCGACCAGGCGCGCACCATCCGCATCCCGGTGCACATGGTCGAGGTCATCAACAAGCTGGCCCGCGTCCAGCGCCAGATGCTCCAGGACCTGGGCCGCGAGCCCACCCCGGAGGAGCTGGCCAGGGAACTCGACATGACCCCCGAGAAGGTCGTCGAGGTGCAGAAGTACGGCCGCGAGCCGATCTCCCTGCACACCCCGCTGGGCGAGGACGGCGACAGCGAGTTCGGTGACCTCATCGAGGACTCCGAGGCGATCCAGCCGGGCGAGGCGGTCAGCTTCACCCTGCTCCAGGAGCAGCTGCACTCGGTGCTGGACACCCTGTCCGAGCGCGAGGCGGGCGTGGTGTCCATGCGCTTCGGTCTCACCGACGGCCAGCCGAAGACTTTAGACGAGATCGGCAAGGTCTACGGGGTCACCCGTGAGCGCATCCGGCAGATCGAGAGCAAGACGATGTCGAAGCTCCGCCACCCGTCGCGTTCGCAGGTGCTCCGCGACTACCTGGACTAGATCCGCCCAGGTGGTCGGCCGGTCGGCGGCTGTGACCGCTGACCCGCGGCCGAGGAGAACCGGGTCGGTCCCGGGTCCGCGCCCCTGCCCGAAGGCGGGGCGCGCTGACCCGGGACCGGTGCCCCCGGGTCCGCGCGGCTGTGGCGACGTCCGCGTGTGCCGGAGCAGCCCCCGTTGGTGCTCCGGGGTGCCAGTCGCGCCCGGGAGCGTCCTTTCTCCCAAGCGCTGTGTCATCCATCCGACGGTGTCCATCGTGCCGCACGTACTGTAGGTGCGGCATAAAGTCGCGATACCGAGTCGTTATGTGACGGGGAGTGGCCTCCGGCTGCTCCCCGTTTCCGTGTGCCCGAGGGGCTGCTCCGGGCGCACGCGGACGGGCGCGGATCCGCCGCCGCGGCCCGCGCCCGGCTGCCGTCCCTCAGTCGCGGACGACGACGTTCAGGACGCGCTGGTCGGGCAGTTCCACGGTGTGCCCGAGGTCGCGCAGGGCCGACACCAGCTCCTCGGGGGTGGCGGCGTCCACGCCCTCCAGCAGCAGGGAGCGGGCGATGTCGCCACGGGTGGCCTTGGCCATGTGGCTGACCACCGTGCGCCTGGCGACCCCGTCCACCGTGCGCTCGCGTAGCACCCTGACGGCCACGCCGGTGCCCGGAGCGTAGGCGGCGGCGTAGGTGGACGAGCGGCAGTCGACCAGGAGCTGCCCCCCGGTGAGCTCGTCCAGGGGCGCGGCGGCCGCCCGGCGCCAGTAGGAGCCCAGGCCGCCCAGGGGCGGCAGCTTCACGCCCATGGACAGGCGGTACGGGGGCAGCCGGTCGGCGGGCCCGACCACGCCCCACAGGCCGGAGAAGATCAGGACCCGGGCGTCGGGGATGTCGGGGAGGCCGAGCCGGTCGTAGAGCACGCCCGTGTACAGGTCGGCCGCCCGCAGCGTCGGCGCGGTGGCCAGGTCCAGGTTGCGCTTGAGCGCGTCGGCCTGCCTGGCGCTGATCCCCAGGGTCTCCAGCGCGGTCTCCTCGGGCCCCGAGCACAGGTCCGCCAACGCCGCCATGACCCGCTCGCGGGCCCCGGTCAGCTCCGGAAGGGTCAGCGTCCCGAGGTCGAGACGGGGCCCCTCGCCGGAGGCGGCCTTGCCCTCGGACGGCGGCAGCAGGATGAGCATGGTGGAACTTCCCAGGTGGAGGCGGTGGTCGGGTACCCGCCCATGCTAGGGCGTGTTCGGTGGACGCTGCCCGTCGCGAGCGGCGCATCCAGTGCGGCTCTCGCAAGGCCGAAGAAGGAGTCATCCTGGTTTGGCTGTCGACTGATGAGAACGCCGCGAGGGTTGTGTTGGGGCGTCGCGCAGCAGGGTATGTGTCCGCCGGACATGCCCTAAGGCGTGTGCGGGGATGGCGTCCGGCGCCGGAGGACCTGGACGGCGAGGGTGACGAAGGCGACGCACAGCAGGACGTCCAGGGCGGTGCCCGCGAGGCTGAAGCCCTTGAGGATGCCGTTGGCGTGCAGCGCCATCGACAGGACGCACAGGAAGCGGACCGGGCCCACACAGCGGGTCGCGAGCAGCCCCGCGGCCAGGAGCACCCAGCCCAGGTTGGGGGCCCACACCAGCGCGTACACCACGTGCGCACGGGGATAGAGGTACTCGACGAACGCGGTGGCCAGCTCCGGGGAGTGGGCGCCGGCGAGCTGGAGGGCGACGAAGTTGGCGCCCTCGAAGAAGGCCGCCGCCATCAGGCCGAGCAGACACACGATCCCCGCAGCGGCGCCCAGCGCGGGCCGGGTCCCGGCGATCGCGGTGGCCAGTCCGGCGAAGGCGGGCACCAGGAACAGCAGCCCGGCGAACCAGAGCCCGTACCCCCAGGTCATCTGGCCGGGATCACTGGAGTACGCCGCGATCTGGTCCGGGAAGTAGAAGTGGTGCGGCGCCTTGGCCAGCTCGCCCGCCAGGAGCAGCGGCGGAGCAGCCGCCAGCGAGACGGCGGTCGGCCAGCGGCCGGGGAGGGGGCCGGGCACGGGGGCCTCGGCCCGTCCCGGCAGGTCGCGGAGCAGGGCCGTCCTCAGGGGGCCGGACGTGGAAGGGCCCTTTCGGGAAGTGGAGCGCATGCCGTCATCCTCGGTGCCGGGAGGATGCCGTGTCAGGAACGCTGCCACGACGGTCCGCCGGGTGCCCACACCCCCCGGGCGCCCCTATCGGGGGCGCGCCTTCGGGCGCCGTGAGCCCACCGGATAGTATCGGCGGCTTCGGGAGAGGGGAGCGGGCGTGCACGAGTGGGCGCGGCGGGTGACGCGGGACTGGCCGCCGTTCGAGGTGGAGGAGCGCGGCGGCTGGCGGTTCGGCTTCGCCGAGGGGATCACCAAGCGCGCCAACTGCGCGCTCGTACTGGACCCGGACGCGCGGGTCGCGGAGGTCACCGCCTACTACACCGGGCGCGGGCTGAGGCCCTGCGTGCAGGTGTGGCCGGGCGAGGAGGAGGTCGACCGGAGGCTGGCGGAGCACGGCTACGCGGTGGTGGAGCCCTCCCTGGTCCTGGCCCGCGACCTCGGTGGGCGCCCCGAGGCCCCGGGCACGTCCTCGGTGTCCACCTCACCCGGACCCGGGTGGCCTGCTCCCGAGGCCGCGCGCATCCTCGGCCGGGTCGACGCCGCCTACGGGGTGGCCGAGCGGGGCCTGGGGCGGGGCGCGGCGGTACTGGACGGGGAGTCGGTGGCGGTCTGCGCCATGTTCACCGACCCCGCGGCGCGCGGACGCGGCGTGGCCGCCGGGCTGCTGGCCGACCTGCTGCGCTGGGGGCACGACCGCGGCGCGCGGCGGGCCTACCTGTGCGTGGTCGCCGACAACGTCCCGGCGCTGCGGCTGTACGGGCGCGCGGGGTTCGCCGAGGTGTCCCGGTACCACAGCCGTGTGTGGGAGGGCTCGCACGAAGGCGGCGGCTCCTGAGGGGAGCCGCCGCCGGTGTTCAGGCCTGTTCTGTTGTGCTCTGTGGCTAACGCTCGTCCGTCTTGCTCTCGGTGAGCTTGTCGGTCTCGTCCTGGATGTCCGAGGCGATCTTGCGGAGAGAGTCGTCGTGCTTGCGCATGTGGTGGGCGCAGAACAGCAGCTCGCCGCCGGAGTTCAGCAGCACCCGGACGTAAGCCTGCGCACCACAGCGGTCGCAACGGTCAGCAGCCGTCAGCGGCTGGGTGGGGGCAAGGGTTCCAGTCACTTCGCCATCCTCAATACTCGGCGTTAGTCACCTCTGACAACATTTAACCCGACCAGGACGTTCCCAACCTGGTCCCGTGTACGCCGACAGCGGAATCTGCCTGGTTGATGCCTGGATGTCGTCTCATGTCCTTGTTGTACCCGCCTCTTGGCTCTGCATCCCAGGAAAAGGGGAGCATCCGGGTCGCATCCACCGGAGGTGGTAGTCTCGCGCGGGGCAGGCCCCCGTCCTCCCGCCATGTCCCGGCGGTAGCAAGCGACCGGCACGCCGCCCCCCCATTCGTCAGTGCGGCGCGGTACAAAGGGCACGCACCGCACAGCGCCCTGATGGCCCTGAAGACGCAGGAGATGTCCGAGTGACCGCCTTGACCGCAGCCATCCACGACCCCGAGGATTACTCCGCCCGACACCTGTCGGTCCTCGAAGGTCTTGAGGCGGTGCGCAAACGGCCGGGCATGTACATCGGGTCCACCGACAGCCGCGGCCTCACCCACTGCATGTGGGAGATCATCGACAACTCCGTGGACGAGGCCCTGGGCGGCTTCTGCCTCCGGATCGACGTCACACTGCACTCCGACGGGTCCGTGTCGGTGAGCGACGACGGACGCGGCATCCCCGTGGACGCCGAGCCCAAGTCCGGCCTGTCCGGTGTGGAACTGGTCATGACCAAGCTCCACGCGGGAGGCAAGTTCGGCTCCGGCTCCTACACCGCCTCCGGCGGCCTGCACGGCGTCGGCGCCTCGGTGGTCAACGCCTTGTCGGCCCGCGTGGACGTCGAGGTCGACCGCCAGGGCCACACCCACGCGATCAGCTTCCGCCGGGGCATCCCCGGCCGCTTCGCCGGATCCGGCCCCGACGCCGAGTTCACGCCCGTCTCGGGCCTGGAGCAGGTCCGCAAGGTGGCCCAGAAGATCACCGGCACCCGCGTCCGGTTCTGGCCGGACATGCAGATCTTCCTCAAGGACGCCGACATCGCCCGCGAGGCGCTCCTGGACCGGGCCCGCCAGACCGCGTTCCTGGTGCCGGGGCTGACCATCTCCGTGCGCGACGAGCGCGTGGAGGGGGAACCCGCCTACGAGGAGGAGTTCCGCTTCGACGGCGGCATCGGCGAGTTCTGCACCTTCCTGGCCCCCGACGAGCCGGTCAGCGACGTGCTGCGCATCCAGGGCAGCGGCAACTTCACCGAGACCGTCCCGGTCCTGGACGACGCCGGGCACATGGTGCCCGCCGACGTCGAGCGCCGCCTGGACGTGGACGTGGCCCTGCGCTGGGGCACGGGCTACGACACCACCGTGCGCTCCTTCGTCAACGTCATCGCCACCCCCAAGGGCGGCACCCACATCAACGGCTTCGAGCGGGCCCTGGTGCGGGTGATCAACGAGCAGCTGCGCACCACCAAGCTGCTGAGGAACAGCGACGACCCCGTCACCAAGGACGACACCCAGGAGGGGCTCACCGCGGTCGTCACCGTCCGTCTGCCCGAGCCCCAGTTCGAGGGCCAGACCAAGGAGATCCTCGGCACCTCCGCGGCGACCAGGATCGTCTCCCAGGTGGTCGGCAAGGAGCTGCGCGAGTTCCTGACCTCCACCAAGAAGGTGGAGAAGGCCAGGGCGCGCAGCGTCCTGGAGAAGGTGGTCGGCGCCGCCAAGGCCCGCCTGGCCGCGCGCCAGCAGCGCGAGACCCAGCGGCGCAAGACCGCCCTGGAGAACTCGGCGCTGCCCGCCAAGCTGGTGGACTGCCGCAGCGAGGGCCTGGAGCACAGCGAGCTGTTCATCGTCGAGGGCGACTCGGCGCTGGGCACCGCCAAGCTGGCCCGGGACTCGGAGTTCCAGGCGCTGCTGCCGATCCGGGGCAAGATCCTCAACGTGCAGAAGTCCTCGGTCACCGACATGCTCAAGAACGCCGAGTGCGCGGCCATCCTCCAGGTGGTCGGCGCCGGCTCGGGGCGCACCTTCGACATCGACGCGGCCCGCTACGGCCGCATCATCCTCATGGCCGACGCCGACGTGGACGGCGCGCACATCCGCTGCCTGCTGCTCACGCTCATCTACCGCTACATGCGGCCGATGCTGGAGGCCGGGCGGGTGTACGCGGCCGTGCCGCCGCTGCACCGCATCGAGCTGACCAACACCCGGCGCAAGCGCGGCAGCAAGCCCGAGGACCGCTACATCTACACCTACTCCGACGCCGAGCTCTCCCGCACGCTGCTGGACCTGGAGAAGCGCAAGATCTCCTGGAAGGAGCCGGTGCAGCGCTACAAGGGCCTGGGCGAGATGGACGCCGACCAACTGGCCGAGACCACCATGGACCCGCGCCACCGCACCCTGCGCCGGATCCGGGTGGAGCAGGGCGAGGAGGCCTCGGCCGTGTTCAACCTGCTGATGGGCAACGAGGTCGCCCCGCGCCGCCGCTTCATCCAGCAGGGCGCCCAGGAGCTGGACGTGGCCCGCATCGACGCCTGACCGGGTCCCTCAGGGGGTCTGGGGCGGTTCCCAGACCCCCTCGGCGAGGAACCGGTCGATGGTCGCGCGGTAGGGCTCCGGGTCCAGTCCCCGCTCCGACACCCAGGCGTCGTTGTAGTAGCTGTGCTGGTAGCGTTCGCCGCCGTCGCAGATCAGGGTGACCACACTGCCCCTGCGCCCATCACGGAGCATCCTGGCCACCAGGTGCCACACACCCCACAGGTTGGTGCCCGTGGAACCTCCGGCGGATAGCCCGGTGCGGTCGTGCAGGTGGCGCATCGCGGCGATGCTCGCGGCGTCGGGCACCGGCATCATCAGGTCGATCACCGACGGCACGAAGCTCGGCTCCATGCGGGGGCGGCCGATTCCCTCGATCCGGGAGGGCATGCCCGTGGCGTAGTCGGGCGCGCCGGTGACCCAGCCGGGGAAGAACGCCGAGTTCTCCGGGTCCACCACCGCCAGCCGGGTGCCCAGGCGGCGGTAGCGCAGGTAGCGGCCGATGGTGGCGGAGGTGCCGCCGGTGCCCGCGCCCACCACGACCCACTCCGGGCACGGGTGGCGCTCCATGGCCAGCTGCTCGAAGATCGACTCGGCGATGTTGTTGTTGCCGCGCCAGTCCGTGGCCCGCTCGGCGTAGGTGAACTGGTCCATGTAGTGCCCGCCGGTCTCGGCTGCCAGCCGCTCGGCCTCGGCGTACATCGCGGGCGGGGCGTCCACGAAGTGGCACCTGCCGCCGTAGCGCTCGATCAGGGCGATCTTCTCCGGGCTGGTCCTGCGCGGGATGACCGTGATGAAGTCCAGGCCGACCAGTTGGGCGAAGTAGGCCTCCGACACCGCGGTGGAGCCCGAGCTGGCCTCCACGATGGTGGTGCCCTCCCGGATCCACCCGTTGGCCAGCCCGTACAGGAACAGCGAGCGTGCCAGCCGGTGCTTGAGGCTGCCCGTGGGGTGCACGGACTCGTCCTTGAGGTACAGGTCGATGCCCCACTCCGGCGGGAGGGGGAACACGTGCAGGTGGGTGTCGGCCGAGCGGTTGGCGTCGGCGACGACCCTGCGTACCGCCTCGTCCGCCCAGGAGCGGGCGCTGTCGTCGCACCGGTCCACCCACGGGGTGTCGTCGCCGGGCCGCGGACCTGTCGGTGAGGATGCCATGCCCAGCAGCGTAGTCCGCACACGGGAGAGGCCGGGCCCAGAGGGGCCCGGCCTCGCTCCTGCCCCGGACGGGGTCTCCGGCCGGTCCGGCCGCGGGGGAGCGGTTCGGGGACGAGGGGTTTCCCGGCCCGGTGCGCCCGCGCACGCGGGTGCGGTGGCCGGGGGAGGCCGCTCAGTCCAGTGAGCCGCCGGACATCACCGCGTGCATGCGCCGGTAGGTGGCCGCCTCCTCGTGGCGGCTCTGGCGCTCCAGCGTGCGCGCGAGGGCGATGTGCGCCCAGTTGTCCACCGGGTCGAGCTCGATGATCCTGCGGAAGGTCCGCTCGGCCTTGTTGAGCTGCGCGGAGTGGAAGTAGGCGCGGCCCAGCAGCTCCAGCAGGGAGCGGCTGTCGGGTTCGTCCTCGACGATCGGTTCGAGGGTGCGGGCGGCGTAGATGGGGTCGCCCAGTTCCATGAACATGCGGGCGCGGTTGAAGGTGTCGTAGGTGTTCTCTTCCACGGTGCTCCTTCCGACGGCGCGGGGCCGTCCCGGATCACAACGGCCGGTGTACCGGTCGCATTCCCTGGTGGGGCGTGTAGGGCGTGTGGGGCGGAGGCGCCGGGAGGAGCCCGCCGGGCCCTCCCGCGTCTCCGGCCCCACTGAAGAGATCCCCGCGCACGTGCGGCGCACACGTGGTCGGCCGCGGTCACCGCCTCCGCTCGGGAGGGGTCACAGGTCCGTCAGGGTGAGCCGGCCGGTGTCCACGTCGTACAGCCCGCCCGCGACCGGCAGGTCCTCGGGCAGCAGCGGGTGGTGGCGGATGCGCTCCAGGTCGTGCCGGAGGGCGCCCAGCTGGTCGTTGTCGGTGTGGAACTCCAGGCTGCGTGTGTCCACCCCGTACTCCTCCTCGATGAGGTCGTGGACGGCGTCGTCGCCCTCTACCGAGGCCATCTTGCACCGGGTGTGCGGCATGATCAGGACCCGGTCCACACCGAGCAGGTACACCGCCAGCACCAGGGTGCGCAGGGTGTCGTCGGTCACGCGAGCGCCGGCGTTGCGCAGGATCTTGGCGTCACCGGGCTTCAAACCGAGCATGTCCAGAGGCTCGATCCTGGAGTCCATACAGGTCACCAGGCCCAGGCCGCGTGCGGCGACGGGTTCGAGCCCAGTGAGGGAGAAGGACTTGGCGTAGTCCTCGTTGGCGGCTAGGAAGTCGTCGAAGACGCCGGAGGGGGTGGTACCGCTGTTGTCGCTCACGTGGAGGCGCTCCCTTGTCCCGTGGTCGCGGACGCGCCGCGCGCACCGGGTGGATCCGGTGCGCGCGGCGCTCTCCGAGACGAGTCAGGCTTACGCTCCGGGAACGGTGATCCCGGAGTCGGTCTGTCCACTACCTACAGTAACGATCGCGCGGGGCAGCGCGTCACCGGACCCGTCCCGACGGTCGATCGGGTCGGGCAGGCGGACCGGCTTGCCGTCCGCGCGCGCGGCGCGGGCGGGGGAGCGGCCGATCCATCCGAACAGCAGGGTGTCCTCGCCCTTGAGGTAGCGGTGGCAGCGCACGCCGCCGGTGGCGCGGCCCTTGGTCGGGTAGGCCTCGAAGGGCGTGACCTTGGCCGAACCGGCCTGGGTGCCGTCCAGGGCGCCGGAGGTGCCCGAGACGGTGACCACCACCGAGTCCTGCGGGCTGGGTACGGCGCCGAACCACAGCACCCGCGCCTCCTCCGACAGGCGCACGCCCGCCACGCCGCCCGCGGGCCGTCCCTGGGGCCGCACGGTGTTCGCGGAGAAGCGCAGAAGCTGGGCCTCGGAGGTGATGAAGGCCAGGTCCTCCTCGCCCGTGGACAGCTGGGTGACGCCCACGATGCGGTCGTCGTCCCTGAGCGCCATGACCTCGAAGTCGTCCTTGTTGGGCGGGTAGTCGGGGGAGACCCGCTTGACCACACCGCCGCGCGTGCCCAGGGCGAAGCCGGGGCCCGAGGTGTCCATGGACACCACCGACACCACCCGTTCGTCCCCGTCGAGCTGGACGAACTCGGACACGTCCAGTCCCGAGGCCAGCGGCGGGCTGTCCCCGCCCTCGTCGGGCAGCTCCGGCAGCTCCACCACCGGCACGCGGATCATCCGCCCCAGGTCGGTGACCAGGCCGACGTCGGAGCGCGAGGTGGTGGGAACGGACACGTGGACCGCGTCGTGCCGGGTGCGCAGACCCTCGTACACGCGCGGCACGGTGGCCCCCTTGCTGCGGCCGACCGCGCCGTCCACGCCCATCAGCACGTGGCAGGGCTTGTCGGCCATCTCCAGCGGGATCACCGCGCTGCGGGCCACGCCGTCGCTCTCGCGCAGCTGCGTGCGGCGCGGGGTGGCGAACTCCTTGGCGACGTCGCCCAGCTCCTTGGAGACCAGACGGCGCAGCTTCTTGTCCGACTCCAGGACCGCGGTGAGGGCGTCGACCTCCTTGTTGAGCTTGTCCCGCTCGGTCTCCAGCTCCATCCGGTCGAAGCGGGTCAGGCGCCGCAGCGGGGTCTCCAGGATGTAGCGGGCCTGGATCTCCGACAGGTCGTAGGCGCCCATGAGCGACTCGCGGGCGGCGGCGGTGTCCTCGGCCTCGCGGATCAGGGAGATGACCCGGTCGATGTCCAGCAGGGCCACGAGCAGGCCGTCCACCAGGTGCAGGCGCTCCTGGCGCTTGGCGCGGCGGAACTCGCTGCGGCGGCGCACCACGTCGATGCGGTGGTTGACGTAGACGTCGAGGAGCTCGCGCAGGCCCAGCGTCTGGGGCTGGCCGTCCACGAGGGCCACGTTGTTGATGCCGAAGGACTCCTCCATCGGCGTGAGACGGTACAGCTCCTCCAGGACCGCCTCGGGGTTGAAGCCGTTCTTGAGCTCGATGACCAGGCGCAGGCCCTGGGCGCGGTCGGTCAGGTCCTTCAGGTCCGAGATGCCCTGGAGCTTCTTGGACTGCACCAGCTCCTTGATCCGGCTGATGACCTTCTCCGGGCCCACGTTGTAGGGCAGCTCGGTGACCACCAGGCCCGTGCGGCGCGCGGACACCTTCTCGATGGCGACGGTGGCGCGGGTCTTGAAGGTGCCCCGGCCGTTGCGGTAGGCGTCGCGGATGCCGTCCAGGCCGACGATGGTGCCGCCGGTGGGCAGGTCCGGGCCCGGTACGAACTCGGTGAGCTCCTCCAGGGTGGCCTCGGGGTTGGCGATCAGGTGGCGGGCGGCCGCGACGACCTCGCCCAGGTTGTGCGGGGCCATGTTGGTGGCCATGCCCACCGCGATGCCGGAGGCGCCGTTGACCAGCAGGTTCGGGAAGGCGGCGGGCAGGACCTCGGGCTCGGTCTCCTGGCCGTCGTAGTTGGGCCGGAAGTCGACGACGTTCTCGTCGATGGAGGCGACCAGCTGCTCGGCGGCGCGGTCCAGGCGCGCCTCGGTGTAGCGCATGGCGGCGGGTGCGTCGTCGCCGCCCAGGGAGCCGAAGTTGCCGTGGCCGTCCACCAGGGGCACGCGCATGGCGAAGGACTGGCTCAGGCGCACGAGCGCGTCGTAGATGGCGCTGTCGCCGTGGGGGTGGAGGCGGCCCATCACGTCCCCGACGACGCGGGCGCACTTGACGTGGCCGCGGTCGTGCCGCAGCCCCATCTCGTTCATCTGGTAGAGGATGCGCCGCTGCACCGGTTTCATACCGTCGCGCGCGTCCGGTAGCGCGCGTTGGTAGATGACCGAGTAGGCGTACTCCAGGAAGCTGCCGCGCATCTCCTCGGAGACGTCGATGTCGATGATCTTCTCGGCGAGATCCTCGGGGGGACGGGAAGTAGTACGGGCCATGTCCGTAATTCTGGCCTGTGCCAGAGACTGAAACGTACAAGGACGCGTCGCCGGAGGAGTGTGAGTCTCGTGACGCGGTGTCGCGCGTACCCGTGCGACGTGCGGGTTGTGTGGCGGTGGGCGGTCCGCGATGTTTCTGTGCTTCGGTGCCGGACAGACGCACAACACACCGATCATGCCCAGAACTCCCGAAACGGAGCCGTGGGCGCGTCCCGTTTCGGTTCGCGCCTCCCGGGGCGGGGCGGCCGGCACCCCCGACGCCCGGGAGGGGCGCCGGGGGCCGGTTCCGTCAGTCGGTGAAGGGGATCGTGACCGAGGCCCCGCCGTCGGGGCCGACCAGGACCCGCGAGGAGGCGTTGCCCAGTGCGCTCCACAGCTCGACTCGGACGGAGCCGCCCTCCAGGTCGCCGAGGGAGCCGTCGGCGCTCGCCGAGCCCTGGCCCTGCGTGTACTCCTCCCAGCCGTTCAGGTCGTTGGTGGCGAAGTAGCGGTAGGTCTCCGTGCGGTCGTCGATGCCGTCGCCGTCCAGGTCGTAGACCACGCGGACCTGGACCGCGTTGCCGACAGCGTCCCCCGAGTCCACGGGCAGCGAGAACGCGGTGGCGCCGCCGGTGTGGGTGCCGGTCAGGTCGTCGGCGCGCAGCACCACGCGGTCGCCCGGTGGCAGGCCGTCCTGGTTGCGTCCCCCTGCGGAGGCCACGGTGATCTCGTCGGCGGAGCCGTGCGGGGTGTCCGAGAGCGCGGAGGGCGTCAGGTGCAGGCCGCCGTCGCCGACATTGCCCTCACCCGGGTCGCCCGGATCTCCCGGATCGCCGGGGTCGCCCGGGTCTCCGGGGTCACCGCCGCCGCCCTCGCCCGTGGTGGAGGCCAGCGAGCGCGGCTCCACCTCCAGCTCGACGCCGTCGGAGAAGGTGACGGTCAGCGGGGAACCGGAGGGGTTGAAGGCGACGTGGGTGCGCTCCCCGCCGTCGGTGAAGACGGCGTAGTGCGCGGTGTCGGCGGTGACGGAGGTGTCCACGGTGCCGACCTCGGCGAGCGTCGAGACCCACTGGTAGGTGTGCGGCTTGGACTCGCCCGCCTCCGGCTCGTAGGTGCTCCACTGCTCCTCGAACATGCGCAGGGCGTCGTCGCCGTCGGAGAGGGCGCGGTGCTCCCAGTGGATGTCGCGCCAGATCTGCGGCTCGCGGCCCAGCCGGTCCACCAGCGACTCGTACATCGCTCCGGCGTGCCCGGGGTCGTGTCCCAGGTACAGCGAGCTCGCCGTGATGGGCAGGTAGTTGATGCCGTAGTGCTCCTCGTCGCCGCCGTCCCACCAGATGCGGTAGTCGCCGCCGTCGCCCCACACCATGCCGACGACGTCGTGCTCGAACCCCTCGGGGAAGGTGTCGCCGCCGTGGTTCTGCCAGTAGCGGGTGATGGCGGAGGCCTGCGTGGTGTGCAGGTACACGCCCAGGTCGCGCAGTTCCTCGTCGCCGGTCAGGGCGCCGAACAGCGCGGTGGCGGCGGCGAAGTGCATGCCCTCGGAGGAGGACTCCTGGTTGTTCCCGGCGGCGAACCCCGCGTGCCCGGAGGCCCATCCGTGCCCCGCGTAGGGCGAGAAGGAGCGCAGACGCGGGAACATGTCGCTGTTGGGGTCGGTCTCGGCCACGTCGCGGATCAGCAGGCGTACCATGCCGCCCCAGGCGTCCTCGGCGGCCCAGGCGCTGTCGTAGCGGGCGACGACGGCCGCCGCGGAGACGAAGTAGCCGTAGTGGAAGTCGTGGTCGTTGACCTCGGTGGCGGAGCCGAAGCTGTCCGGGTAGCCGAGCATGGTGCCCCAGTCGGCCTCGTAGGCGAACTGGCGGGTCCCCCCGGCCGTGAACCAGTCCTCCAGGCGGTCCCTGACCAGGTCCAGCAGCGCGTCGCGGCCCTCGGTGTAGCCGATGGAGTCGGCGATGGGCACCAGCTGGGCCAGCCTGCCCAGCGCCTTGCCGTCCCAGTAGGTGTCGCCGGGCTCGGGGAAGTGCTCCTGTTCGGTCAGGACCTCGTCGATGAGCTGGCGCATGCGGTCGTGGTCGGCGCTGTCCACGGTCGGCAGGCTGGGCAGGATGCCCTGGGCGGCCAGCTCGGTGGTGAAGCTCGCGCCCTCCGCCACGCGCATCTCGCCCCGGGGGGAGGAGTAGGACAGGTCGGTGACGGGGGTGGCGGCCTCCTGCCAGTGGTGCGGGTAGAGGGCCATGAGCGTGCCCTCCCCGCTCCCCTCGCGCGGCTCGGTCTCCACCCGGTAGGTGCTGGTCAGGGTGGCGGCGGCCTCGTCGTAGTCGTACTCCACGCGGGAGTCGGTGACGAAGGAGTGGGCGTAGGGGGCGAAGGCGTCCAGGTCCTCGGGGGAGGGCAGGACCGCCACGGAGTAGTGGCCCTCGGCGCCGGTCGGGGCGGTGAAGGTGTCGCCCGAGCGCGTCCAGGGGGCGTCGGAGGGGGCGAACAGCGCGTAGTGGCGGCCGCCCACGCTGGCGCCGACCACGGAGCCGTCCTGGTGCCAGACCTCGGGGGTGCCGGAGAAGGTCACCTGGGCGTCGCCGCCCGCGGTGTCGGCGTAGGCGAAGGGCAGGCCCTGGCCGATGGTCACGCGCAGGGTCCGGCCGGAGCCCTCCCAGTGCGCGGTGACGGTCCAGTCGCCGTGGTCGGCGACCCGGGTGTCGGGGGAGGACAGCCCCTGGACCCCCAGGGACAGGTCCGCGGTGTGGGGGTGCTCGTACTTGAGGCCGTCGGCGACGAGCTGGGGGTCCTGCGGGTAGCCCATCTCCAGCCCGCCCTCGTGGGGGTGGAAGCTGGCGGGGTGGGCGAAGAGGTTCTCACCGTGGGGGCTGTCGGGGTAGCGCTGGAAGATCAGCGACGACCACCACTCGTTGGTGGGGGCGTGGCCCTCGAAGTCGTCGGTCACCTTGGGGTCGACCGGGGCGCCGTTCAGGTCGGAGGGTCCGGGGGCTCCGGCGGGGAGGGTGTCGCTGTAGCCGCCGGAGCCGACGGGGACCTCGGCGGCCATGGCGGCCGGAGGGGCGGAGGCCGCGCCCGCGGCGCAGACCAGGGCCGTGGCGGCGGCCAGGACGCCCATGCGGGGGGACCGCGCGCGCCGTGCGGTCGTCGGTCCGTTGGGGGGATGGTGGGGGGACGGTCGACTCCAAGGGTGCCGCATACTGCGCCTTTCGCTCGCTTCCGCGGGAGAGCGTCCGCCCTCTGCGGCGGGAGCGCTCCCAGGCCTGAGCCTTGGTAAATGAGTGTTCAGTCCCGGTCGGAGGAGCGCAATGCCAGGAAAGTGGAAAGTATCCTTTCTGTTACCGGGGGTGCCCGTGAGGATGGCGGGGGACTCCGTCCCAGGTGGGCCGCGTGTCCCTCCGGGGCGCACCGGCGCCGGGCGGGGCGGGGCGGCACACGGGCTGGGTCCCCGTCGCGCGCGACCGGGCCTGTGGACAACCGCTCGACCGTCCCCCGGCTCTGGTACCAAGGGACGTATGGCCACACCCACCCCTGACAGCACCGTTCCCACCGCCGCGTCCGACGGCGCGCTGCGCGAGCGCGCCGAGGCGCACCTGCGCGCCCTGGCCGGGGACTCCGCCCGGCTGCGCGAGGACCAGTGGACCGCCATCCACGCCCTGGCCGTCGAGCACCGCAGAGCCCTCGTCGTCCAGCGCACCGGCTGGGGCAAGTCGGCGGTGTACTTCGTGGCCACCGCCCTGCGGCGCGCCGAGGGGGCGGGCCCCACCGTCATCGTCTCCCCGCTGCTGGCGCTGATGCGCAACCAGATCGCCGCGGCCGAGCGCGCGGGCATCCGCGCGCGCACCATCAACAGCTCCAACACCACCGACTGGGAGAACGCCTACGCCGACGTGGCCGCGGGCCTGGTCGACGTTCTGCTGGTCAGCCCCGAGCGCCTCAACAACCCCGAGTTCCGCGACCGGGTTCTGCCCGAGCTGGCCGCGGGGGCGGGCCTGGTCGTCATCGACGAGGCCCACTGCGTCTCCGACTGGGGGCACGACTTCCGCCCCGACTACCGGCGCATCCGTTCCCTGCTGCACGACCTGCCCGAGGGCGTCCCGGTGCTGGCCACCACCGCCACCGCCAACGAGCGCGTCACCCGCGACGTGGCCGAGCAGCTCCAGGCGGGCGGTGAGCACGGCGACACCCTGGTCCTGCGCGGGTCCCTGGAGCGCGAGAGCCTGCGCCTGGCCGTCGTCAGGCTGCCCGACCCCACCGCCCGGCTCAGCTGGCTGGCCGAGCACCTGCCCAAGATCCAGGGCTCGGGCATCGTCTACGCGCTCACCGTCAGCGCCGCCCAGGAGACCGCCCGCTTCCTCGCCCAGCAGGGCATGGAGGTGCGTGCCTACACCGGCCAGACCGATCCCGACGAGCGTCGCGAGGCCGAGGACGACCTGCTCGCCAACCGGGTCAAGGCGCTGGTCGCCACCAGCGCGCTGGGCATGGGCTTCGACAAGCCCGACCTGGGCTTCGTCGTCCACCTGGGCGCCCCGCAGTCCCCGATCTCCTACTACCAGCAGGTCGGCCGCGCCGGGCGCGGCGTGCAGCGGGCCGAGGCGGTCCTGCTGCCCGGCCGCGAGGACACCCGCATCTGGGAGTACTTCGCCGGACTGTCCTTCCCGCCCGAGCAGACCGTGCGCCAGACCCTGGACGTGCTCTCCGAGGCGGGCGGGCCGCTGTCCGTCGCGCACATGGAGACCCGGGTGGACCTGCGCCGCACCCGCCTGGAGCAGATGCTCAAGGTGCTGGACGTGGACGGGGCGGTCCGTCGGGTGCGGGGCGGCTGGGAGGCCACCGGCCAGCCGTGGACCTACGACGCCGAGCGCTACGCGGCCGTCAGCCGGGCGCGCGAGCGCGAGCAGCGCGCCATGCTCGACTACCTCGACCTGGACACCTGCCGGATGGAGTTCCTGCGCCGCCAGCTGGACGACCCCCAGGCCGTCCCCTGCGGACGCTGCGACGTGTGCACGGGCGAGTACTGGCCCGCGGACGTCGACTCCACCCGGCGCGAGGCCGCGGCCGAGCACCTGGACCGGCCCGGCACGCCCATCGCGCCCCGGCGCCAGTGGCCGACCGGGATGGCCACCCTGGGCGTGGACCTGTCCGGCAAGATCCCCGGGGAGCTGCGGGCGGGGGAGGGGCGCGCCCTGGGCCGCATCACCGACATCGGCTGGGGCAACGAGTTGCGCCGCGTCCTGGCCCCCGACGCCCCCGACGCTCCCGTGGACGAGCGCGTGCTCCAGGGCGTGGTGCGCGTCCTGGCCGACTGGAACTGGGAACGGCGCCCCGTCGGCGTGGTGGCGATGCCCTCGCTCACCCGCCCCGGGATGATCACCGACCTGGCCGAGCGGCTGTCCCGGCTCGGGCGGCTGACGCCCGTGGGGGCACTGGAGTACCGCACCGAGCGGGGCACCGGGCCGCGCAGGCACAACAGCGCCATGCGGCTGGAACAGGTCCACGCAGCCCTCGTGGCGGGGGAGGAGCTCACCGAGCGGATGGCACGGCTGCAGGAGCACACCCCCGGACCGGTGCTGCTGGTCGACGACGTCACCGACACCGGCTGGAGCCTTACGGTGGGCGCCGCCCTGCTCCGCAGAGCCGGGGCGCCCCAGGTGCTGCCGCTCACCCTGGCCACCGCAGGGGGGTGAGCGACGGCCTGGCCGCGGCTGCGGCGGGAGCCCCACGGGGGTGGCCCGCCGCGGGCGGACGCGTCGACCACGGGCGCCGGGTCCCTGCACCGTAGGGCTTTCGAAGGTGCGGGCCGCTGGCAGCGGGTGGCTTGGTCCGCGCGGGCGGGTTCCCGGGGCCTTGGCTCTTCGGCCCCGGGCGGCAGGGGTTCAGCGGACGCGCTGGCCGTGCGGGCGGGCTCCCGAAGCCTTGGTCGCTGGGACTCAGCGGATGCGCTGGCCGCGCGGTGCGCCGCGGCGCACCGGCTGGCCCTCGCCCAGGTCCGGGCGGGCGCCCGGCTGGTGCAGGGCGCGCGCCGCCAGGCGGTGCGCCCGGCCCAGCGCCTCCTTGGGGTGGCGGCCGAGCAGCCACGCGGGCAGGAACCCGGCGATGAAGGCGTCACCGGCGCCCACCGAGCCCGGGGACGGGTCCACCGGCTCGGCCGGCGCCGTCACGCAGTCGTCGCGGGTCTTGGACGCCCACAGGCCGCCCTGCTCACCGAGTTTGAGCACCACGTTGGGGTACCACGCGGTCAGCACCTTGGCGGCGGCCTCGGGCTCGTCCCGGCCGGTCAGCACCCGGGCCTGGTCGACGTTGGCGAACAGCAGGCGCGCGCCCTGCGTCCAGTCCAGGAAGTTCTCCGCGCCCGCGCGCTCCAGCGGCGCGTGCGAACCGCCGTCCACCGAGATCGACATCCCGCTCTCGCGGGCCATCCGCAGCGCCACCCGGGCGGCGCGCCGGGAGTCGTCGTTGATGAGCGTGTACCCCGACACGTGCAGGTGCCCGTCGGGGCCGAACACGTCGCGGGGCAGGTCCTCGGGTTGCAGGCGGGCGTTGGCGCCCGGGTCGCTCAGCATCGTCCGGTCGCCCCGGTGTGTGATCATCACCACGCAGGTGCCGGTGGGCCGCTCCGGGTCCATCACCATCCGCGAGTCCAGGCCGTATCCCATGAGTTCCATCTCACGGGTGCGCCCGGTGATGTCGGAGCCGCGGCGGCCGACGAACGTGGTGTCGGTGCCCTCCACGGCCAGCCACGAGGCGATGTTCGCCCCCGACCCGCCGCCGTACATGATCACGGACGCCGGAGTGTCGCTGCCGCGGGCCAACGGGTGGAACGCGCGCGCGACGGCGTCGGTCATCAGGTCACCGATCACGACCACTCGTGTCATTTCGCCAGCCACCACCGAGGGTTATCAGAATCCGTGCTCGCACGACGTTAACAGGTCAACCGTCAGCGGCGTGTAACGAAGTGACAGCACCCCGGCCACACCGCCTCCGGACATCCCGCGGAGCCGCGATCGCCTACTGGACGGCCGATCCGGTCCGCGGCCGGGGACGCTGGCCCCGGCCCGCGACTTCGGGAGTGAGGGGACACACCGTGCGCGGTTCCGGGCGGGGTTTTCGCGCCGCCCGCACGGACTTTCCCCGGATTCGGCCGTTTGTCGTCTAGTCTCGCAGTCGTGCAGTCCTACCCGAACCACTGGGAAGCCGACGTCGTCCTGACCGACGGAGGCACCGCGCACCTGCGCCCCATCACCCCCGAAGACGCTGACCTGCTCCGCGAGTTCCACGCCCGCCTCTCCCCGGAGACCATCTACTACCGGTTCTTCGCGCCCTACCCCAAGCTCTCCGACCGCGACGTCAAACGCTTCACCACGGTCGACTACGAGGACCGCGTGGCGCTGGTCGCCACCATCTCCGACTCCCTCGTCTCCGTGGTGCGCTACGACAAGGTGGCGCCGGAGGAGGCGGAGGTCGCCTTCGTCGTGGAGGACGCCCACCAGGGCCGCGGCCTGGCCTCGGTCATGCTGGAGCACATCGGTGCGGCCGCGCGTGAGCGCGGCATGCGCCGCTTCATCGCCGACGTGCTGCCCGAGAACCGGCGCATGATCAACGTCTTCCGCGAGGCCGGGTACACCGCCCAGCAGACCTTCGACGAGGGCGTCATCCGCCTCACCCTGGACCTCCAGCCCACCGACGACTCCACCGAGGTCATGCGGGCCCGCGAACAGCGCGCCGAGTCGCGCTCCATCGCCCGCCTGCTCTTCCCGAACTCGGTCGCGGTCATCGGCGCCAGTCGCACCGCGCACACCATCGGCCAGACCGCCCTGCGCAACCTCCTGGGCGGGGAGTTCCAGGGACCGGTCTACCCGGTCCACCCCGAGGCCAAGGCGGTCGTGGGCGTGCGCGCCTACCCCTCGGTCCTGGACATCCCCGACCAGGTCGACCTCGCCGTCGTGGCGGTGCGCGCCGACATGGTCGTCGACGTGGTCGAGCAGTGCGCCGAGAAGGGCGTGCACGGCCTGGTCGTGGTCAGCTCCGGATTCGGCGAGACCGGACCCGAGGGCCGCGCCCGCCAGGACGAGCTGGTGCGCACCGCCCGCGCGGCCGGGATGCGCGTGGTCGGCCCCAACTGCCTGGGCATCGCCAACACCGACCCCGAGATCTCGCTCAACGCCACCCTGTCCCCGGACCTGCCGCCCGCGGGCACGATCGGGTTCTTCTCCCAGTCCGGCGCCCTGGGCAGGGCCATCCTCCAGCGCGTGGCCGAGCGCGGCATGGGCCTGTCCACCTTCGTCTCGGCGGGCAACCGGGCCGACGTGTCCGGCAACGACCTCATGCAGTACTGGCAGGAGGACCCGGCCACGGAGGTGGTGCTCCAGTACCTGGAGTCGCTGGGCAACCCGCGCAAGTTCACCCGCCTGGCCCGGCGCCTGGCCAAGCAGAAGCCGGTCGTGGCGGTGCGCAGCGGAGGCTCGGCGCGGACCACGCCCACCGGCCACGCCGCGGGCGGGCTCTCCCTGCCCGACTACGCGGTCACCTCGCTGTTCCAGCAGGCCGGGGTGGTGCGGGTGGACGACATCACGCAGATGTTCGACGCCGCCCAGGTGTTCGCCTACCAACCCCTGCCCCAGGGGCCCCGCGTGGGCATCATCGGCAACTCCGACTCCCTGGAGCTGCTGGTCAAGGACGCGGCCGTCCGCCAGGGGCTCAAGCCGCACGACCCGGTCAACCTCGGCCCCCAGGCCACCGCGGAGGACTTCGACCGCGCCCTGGAGGCGGCCCTGGCCGCCGAGGACGTGCACTCGGTCGTGGTCGTGTTCGTCCCCGCGCTGCACCCCATCTCCGACGACGTCGCCCGCGTGCTGCGGGCCCGCTCCCTGGACTCGACCAAGCCCGTCGTCACCACCTACCTGGCCCGCCAGGGAGTCCCGGAGGAGCTGCGCCGCGTCGGCGAGCAGGGCCAGACCCTGCGCGGCTCGGTGCCCTCCTACCCCTCGCCCGAGGACGCCGTGCGCGCCCTGGCCTACGCCACCCGCTACGCCCAGTGGCGCGACCGCAGGCCCGGACGCCACCCCGAGCTGCCCGACATCGACGGGGCCCGGGCCCGCGCCACCATCGTCCGCGCGCTCAAGAACGCCACGCCCTCGGCCGAGGAGGTCGCCTGGTTCGGCGGCGAGCGCCGCTACGACGAGGAGAAGGCGATCTCCGGCGAGGACGCCCGCGACCTGCTGGCCTGCTACGGCATCTCCGCCTACCCCGACATCCCGGTGACCTCGGAGGAGGGGGCCGTGGTGGCCGCGGGCCAGCTGGGCTACCCGGCGGTGGTCAAGGCCGACTCCCCGGACCTGCGCCTGCGCGCGGGCGGCACGTTCGTCCGCGCCGACCTGCGCACCCCCGACGACGTGCGCAGCGCCTTCGCGGCCCTGCACGACCGCTTCGGTGACGAGGCCTCGCTGGTCGTGCAGCGCATGGTGGCCCCCGGGGTGCCCACGGTCATCCGGGCGGGCGACAACCAGTCCTTCGGGTCGGTGGTCTCCTTCGGGCTGGCGGACGTGACCGCCGAACTGCTCGACGACCGGGCGTTCCGGCTGGCGCCGCTCACCGACATGGACGCCGCCGACCTCATCCACGCGGTGCGGGCCGCCCCGCTGTTGTTCGGGCTGCCCGCCGGTGCGACCTCGCTCGCCGAGCAGCCCAACGTGGAGGCCTTGGAGGAACTCCTCGTCCGGGTCTCGCGCCTGGTGGAGGCCTTCCCCGAGATCGGCTACGTCGACCTGGACCCGGTCCTGGTCAACGCCACCGGCGCCCACGTGCTGGGCGCGCGCATCTGGTTGCGCGAGGCCCCCGACGTGCGGCCCGACGCCGGGCCCCGGCGACTGCGCGGGGTGACGTTCTGATCATGGGATGGGCATCCCGTTTCACGTCCCGGTCGCGAAGTGTCACGGGAAAGGGGCAGGATAGGAGTATGAGGAAAACACGCGCCGTGTCCACGGACTGGCGGACGGAGATCGAACGCAGCGGGTACTACCCCGCGCTCGTGATCGACGCCGTCGCCACCGCCCTTGGCAACGAGGGCGCCGAGGCGTTCATCGTGCACCACGAGGCGACCTTCGACCCGGCCATGGAGATGCGGCGGCACATCACGGTGATGCTGCTGACCGCGACCCGCCTCGTGGTGTGCCACACCGACGAGCACCCGCCCACCGAACCCGGCGGCACCTCGCACGCCTCCACCACCACCGACAGCATCCAGTTGGGCAACATCCAGTCGGTCGCCCTGACCCGCGTGGTGCCCAACCCCGCCCAGTACACGCCGGGCAGCATGCCCAGCGAGCTGGTGCTGAGCGTCAACCTGTCCGTGAACTGGGGTGCGATCGCCCACATCGACCTCGAACCGGCCGCCTGCGCCGACGAGGAGTGCGAGCTCGACCACGGGTACACCGGCGCGATCACCGCCGAGCCCCTCACCCTGAGGGTCAGCGAGGCCGCGGACGGCGCCGGGGCGGTGTCGGCCATGATGCACTTCGCCGACGCCCTGTCCGAGGCGACCACCCGGCCCTGAGGGCACCGGGACCGCGAAGGGGCCTCGACCGTTTCCTCCGGGAGGGGTCGGGCCGACCGGCGCCGGGGTCCGCCGCGGCGCGGGCGCCGGGCGGCCGGGGCGGGGGACGGGCCGGGGGCGCGCCCCCGCGTCACACGCGCGGCCACCCGTGAGCGGGACTTAACAAGCAGGGTGTGAACAGACGTGGTGTCCTGACGATCCGGTTGTCTAGGGTGGGACCGGCATTCGTGCACGACGCCACAGAGCGAGACGCGTCCGGCCACGAGCCGGGCGCGTACGCGCGCCGCGACAGGCACGCGCGCGTTCCCCCTCTCCCGCATCCGCGAGTATGGACCCTGAGAAAGGCCCGCCTGCGATGACGCAGCACCCGTCCCCGACCCCCCCGGACGACACGCCCCTGGTACGCCTGGCCGTCGAGCGCTCCATCGCCACGGTCACCCTCGACTCCCCCCGCAACCGCAACGCCCTGTCCGCGCGCCTGCGCGCGCAGCTGTCCGCGGCCCTGACCGAGGCGGTGGCCGACGACGAGGTGCGCGCCGTCGTGCTCACCGCCACCGGCCCGGTGTTCTGCGCGGGAGCCGACCTGAAGGAGGTCGGCGCGGCCCTCCGGGGCGTCCCGGTCGAACCGGCGCCCGAGCTCCCCGAGATCTTCGAGCAGATCATGGGCGCCCCCAAACCGGTGGTCGCCGTGCTCAACGGCGCCGCCCGCGCCGGGGGCATCGGGCTGGTGGCCGCCGCCGACATCGCCCTGGCACCCAAGAGCGCCACGTTCGCCTTCACCGAGGTGCGCATCGGCGTGGTCCCCGCCATCATCTCCGTCCCGGTGTCCGCACGGATGCACTCGCGCCAGCTCAGCCGCTACTTCCTCACCGGCGAGCTGTTCGACGCCTCCGCCGCCGCCAAGGCCGGCCTCCTCACCCAGGCCGTCCCCGACCGCGACATGCCGCACGCCGTGGACGCGATCCTGGAAGGACTGCGGGGCTCGGCGCCACGCGCGCTGTCGCGCACCAAGGAGCTCCTGGGCGAACTGGGTTCGGGCGCGCTGGCGGCCCCGGACCGGCGCGCCGGGGCCTTCGCCCGGATGGGAGAGTTGTCCGCCGAGTTCTTCGCCGGAGAGGACGCCGCCGAGGGCCGTGCCGCCTTCTTCGACAAGCGCGCGCCCCGCTGGGCCAGGTGATCCCGGCCACGGCGCGCCCCGTCCGGGCGCGTCGCGGCCGCACACCCGTGACACCCGGGTGCGTCCGCTCCCGGGCGCGGGCCACAATGGTCGGGTGAGCTACTCCGGAGATACCAGGGTCGGCGGTCCCGCCGACCTGCGACGACTACCGCACCTGACCATCACCAAACTGGCCGTCGGCCCCATGGACAACAACGCCTACCTGCTGCGCTGCCAGGCCACGGGCGAGGCCGTCCTCATCGACGCGGCGGCGGAGCCCGACCGCATCCTGGAGCTGATCGGTGAGGAGGGCCTGACGCGGGTGGTCACCACCCACCGCCACCAGGACCACTGGCAGGCCCTCGCCGAGATCGTGGGCCAGACCGGGGCCCGCACGGTCGCCCACCCCGACGACGGCGACGAGCTCCCGGTCTCCGTGGACGAACCCGTCGTGCACGGGGCGCGCGTCCCGGTCGGGGAGTGCCACCTCACCGTCATCCACCTGCGCGGGCACACCCCCGGGTCGATCGCCCTGCGCTACGACGACCCCGAGGGCCACACCCACCTGTTCACGGGTGACTCCCTCTTTCCTGGAGGCGTCGGCCGCACCTGGTCCGACGACGACTTCCGCGTCCTGTTCGCGGACGTGGAGGAGCGCCTGTTCGGGGTGCTGGCCGACGACACCTGGGTCTATCCCGGGCACGGAAGCGACACCACCCTGGGCGCCGAGCGCCCGTACCTGGGGGAGTGGCGCGAGCGCGGCTGGTAGCGGCCTCAGGCACCGAAGCAGCAGAACCCCGTACGCCCGAGGTGGACAGCCACCGCCTCGGGCGCGGGGACGCCCGCGACGAGCGCGCGGTGGAAGAGGCGCATGGCCTCGACGGTCCCCGCGTCCCGGACGGGAACGGGGCTGGCCACCACCGTGCGGACCCCGGCCGCGAGCAGCGCGCCGGTGAACCCGAGCGGCGCCCCGGCGCGGTCCGCGAAGCCCCGGCCGCTCCAGCAGGTCGACAGCACCACCGTGTCCGGGGCCCGGGGCAGTCCGGCCAGGTCGCAGGCGAGCAGCGGTTCGTCGCCCAGACCGACCGAGGCGAGCATGGGCGAGCGGCCGGGGACGCGCCCGTGCCCCGCCAGGTGGACCAGGTCGGCCCGGTCGAGGGCGGCCAGGACGTCGGAGCGCAGGGCCCGGTCGGCGCAGAGCACGCGCGCCTGCGGGTACACGTCGGCCAGTGCGGCGACCTCGCGTGCCGCCCCGTCCGGTTCGGGTGCCGCCACCAGCAGCACCCGCTCAGGCGGGCGGGGCGTGGGAACGCCGGAGCCGGTCCGGTCCAGCCAGAACCCGGCGCCGGGCACCAGGTTCAGCGGACGGCCCCGCAGCGCGGGGAGCATGCCCCAGGGGGGATCGCCGAGGTAGGCGTCACCGGCCACGACCAGCGGGCGGTCGCCGACCAGTGCCAACAGCGGTTCGAGGAGGACACGGGCGGCACCGTCGGCCGCCTCCAGTGCCTCGCCCGCGTGCCGGGGAAGCGCCACGGGATGGACGAACCGGGCCAGGGCCCGGGCCACGTGCGTGAGCGGCCCCAGGACACGGGCGTGGACCCGTCCGGCCGCGGCCACGAGCGCGACGGCGTCCCCGCCCGCCCGCGTGTACCGCACGAAGGCCCGGTCGCCCAGCCGCTCCAGCAGCGCACCGGCCACGGGCGCAGGTGCGGGGGCGCGGCGCGCGCCCGGGGCCCCGTGGTGCGCCTGCCAGCGGGTCGACTCCAGGCGCCGGGCCAGGGCGTGCGGGTCGCGGCCGCGGACCAGGGCAGCGCGGTAGCGGTCGGCCAGTGAGGCCGTCGCCGGTGTGCGCACGCGGGGACCGGGGACGTGGGGCGCGGCCCAGGTCCGGGCCAGCTCCGCCCACTCCAGGGCGGTGGTCGCCTCCCCGGCGCGCAGGGCGCTCTCCAGGCCCGCGCGGACGACGTGGGGGTCGCTCACCGCGCCCGCCAGCCAGGGGCCCGGCGCGAGGGAGTCGTGCGCGTCCAGGGTGTCCAGGGCCAGCTGGGCGGCTCCGGTCCCCGACGGCCGCGGCGCGGCCAGGGGCGTGCGGACGGCCAGGGCGTTCCTGGCCCGGACCACGGGGGAGGCGGTCCGGCCCTCGCGCAGCGCCATCCTCTCCAGGCGGGTGGCCAGCCGGTACCACAGCGAGCCCGTACCGAAGGAGTGCCGTACCCGGCGGGTGAGCTCGACCGTGTGGCGGTGGTCGCCCCTCAGCAGCCGCAGTTTGGCCTCCACCAGCAGGGTGTTCGCCGACGAGCCCCCGGCCCAGGGGCCGTCCGCGAGCGCCGTCGCCGCCTCCTCCACCAGGCCCTCGGCCAGCAGCGCCTCGGCCAGGTCCACGTGCAGCGCCTCCCTGCGGTCGGAGGGCAGCCGGTCGGTCAGGCCGTGGAAGGTGGCGATGGCCGTGGAGGCGTCGCCCCGGTAGAGGCTGAGGCAGCCCAGGTTCTGTCGGATGACCAGGTCCATCAACGGCAGTCGGCGCTCCCGGGCCAGGGACCGGGCCTCTCGCAGGTGCTCCTCGGCCTGTGGGAAGCGGCCGCACAGCGTCTGCGCCAGACCCAGGTTGAGCAGGACTCCGGGCATCACCGTCGCGGACTCGGCCACCGGGTGGCCGCGCAGGCGCCGGTGGGCCTCGTCCAGCAGTGCCGCGGTCTGCTCGAACATGCCGCCCTGCGCCAGCCGTACCCCGTGGCTCACGCGGGCGAGCAGGGACCTGCCGGACCGCAGCGCGTGGCGGTCGGGACAGGCGGCGGAGAGGGGGGACTCGGGGGCGAGGGGGGAGGGCTGGGCGCGCAGGGACACGTCCGATGCCTTTCACCGAGGGGGCGGGCCGCACCCAGTGATAGCAGTGCCGGAGGGCGCACGGGAGGGGCTGCGCCCGCCTGTGGACAACTCGGCTGACGCGAACCCGGACGAAGCCGGTCGAAGGGCCATCATCAGGAGCCGGTTCGCGTCTGTCTGCAATCCAGGTTCGGCCTTCCCCTTTTCTGTGACGCATGGGATCACCGGTGCCCCGGCAGCACGCGTGGTCAGACGGTGAACCAGCCGGTCACCACCGGGGGGCGTCCCGCCCTGAGCAGCGCCAGGCTGATCGGGCCGCGGGCCAGACCGGACAGCGCGAACCCGCCGTCCTCGCCGATCCGCAGGTCCTCCCCGGAGCCGGGGCGGCGCACGCGCAGGACCGCGTGGTCGTACTCCCCCGTGGCCAGCCCCGACAGCGAGCGCAGCCGACCGTGCGCGTGGACCCGCAGGTCGACGGTGAGGCCCCCGTGCTCGAAACGCAGGGCGGTGACCAGCACGCCGTCCGCGCCCCCGTCCGCCGAGCGCAGCACCTCGCCCACCGGGGACCTCTCCCCGGTCAGGGTCGCCACGTCGGCGCCGTCGTCGCCGCGATCGAAGGCGGCCAGGGCGGCGGCGCGCCCCGCCAGGGCCCGAGTCGGGTCGTCGTGGTCGCTCATGTGGGTTCCTCCAGGATGCGGCGGAGTCTGCGGAGCATACGGCGGCGCTGGTTCGCGGCGGTCCGGGGGTGGACCCGGCCGTCGGCGGCCTCCGGGTCGCAGGGGGCGGAGGGCACGGGCAGCCCCGCGGCCCCGTCGAGGTAGCGCAGGGCGGCCCGCCGCTCGCCCGGGTCGGTGAGTCGCCGGATCGCTCGGTGCAGCTCCTCGTGCTCCTCCTTGCGCAGGTACTGCGCCTCGGGGCCCGGGGCCTCCGCGAGGGACACCCGGGTGAGGCTCTGGGGATCGACCGGCTGGTCCCGGGTGCTGTGGCGGCGCTGTCGGCCGCAGGCGTCGTGGGCGACCCGGCGCAGCCAGCCACGGAGCCGCTCGGGGGAGTGCAGGCGGGGCAGCTGCTGGTTGAGGGTGAGCCACACCGTCTGCACCGCGTCCTCCCGGTCCGGGGAGGACAGGCGGTAGGAGCGCGCGATCGCGTTCACGACCGGCAGGTGCCGGTCCACGATGGCCTCCCACGCCCTGTGTTCGCCCCGGCAGGCGCCCCGTACGAGCTCGGCGTCGCTGGGAGCGGCCGCGTCGGCCTCACCGTGGTCCCGGGCCGGATTGGGCCCGGCTGTATCACCGCCGGTTGTGGCCGGAACCGGCAAAGGTGGGGGTGCTTCCTCCCCAGAAAAGGTCGAAAGTACGGTTTGAGGAGGTGCCTGGCTGTCATGGATGTCCTCGTGCGACTGGTCTGGCACACCCGCCCCCACTATGATCAGACTCCCGCTCGCCGGGGCTCACGCTAGCTTCTGGGGCTCCAGGAGGTGGGGGGAACGCTGGAAAAAGCAAAGTGAGCGCTGGTTCTCAAGGTGCCCTTGGGGCACAATGGGGCAAAAGCATTCAGGCGGGTATGCAACCTTCTCGTGGTACGAGGGCGTCGGGGAAGCGCACTCGTTCGTATCAGGAGGTTCGGTGTCCGCACGTGGCGTCTTGTACGTCCACTCCGCGCCAGCGGCGCTGTGCCCACATGTCGAGTGGGCGGTCGCGGGCGTCGTTGGAGTACCCGTGAAACTCGACTGGGTCGCCCAACCGGCGGCACCCGGCCACCACCGAGCCGAGCTCAACTGGCAGGGGAAGCCGGGCACCGCGGGCTCGGTGGCCTCGGCGCTGAACACGTGGCAGCGCCTGCGGTTCGAGGTGACCGAGGAGGGATCGCCCGGCTGCGACGGCGTGCGCTACAGCTACACGCCGTCCCTCGGTATGTTCACCGCCCTCACCAGCGCGGCGGGGGAGGTCCTCGTGCCCGAGGGCCGACTGCGCCTGGCGGTGGAGCGGGCCGCGGCCGACGGCACCGAGCTGGCCGCCGAGATCGAACGCCTCACCGGCCGCGCCTGGGACGAGGAGCTGGAACCCTTCCGCTACGCGGGCGACGGCGCCCCGGTGCGCTGGCTCCACGCCGCGGGCTGACCCCCTCCCGCCGCGGGTCCGGCCGCGCGCGAAGCGTCGGCCGCCCACGGGGGCGGGGACCGTGCCGCGTCAGGGCGGCTCCCCCTCACTGGGCCAGATGGCGGAGGCGAGCAGGACCGCGGCCCAGATGCCCAGCGGCACCAGCGGCCAGTAGGGTACGAGCTCGCCGCCCATCAGGCTGACCACGCCCCACACGCTCGTCAGGATCACCGCCACACCCGTCCACCAGCGCCACTCGTCGCCCCATTCGTGCCAGGGGGTGCCCAGGAGCGACAGGTCGCCCGCGTCGGGGGGCCCGTGGCCGTCCCGGGGGCCGCGATGGGACCCCGGATCGGTGTGTGCCGCCTCGGGGACCCCGTGCACCGGAGGCGGGGACACCGGCAGGTCCGCGGTCAGCGGGCGCAGTTCGCCGAGCAGCACCGCGCCCAGTGCCAGACCGACCCGGCGGTCGTACTCCTCGTGGTCCAGGCGGCCCTCGACGAACGCGGTGGTGAGGCGGTCCACCGTGAGGTCGCGTTCGGCGTCCGAGGCGCGCATCTGGTACAGCGGCAGGCGTTCGTCCTCCACTTCCCACCCCCAAAGGCGCGAGTTGGTGACCACACGATACGCGCCGCACCCGGTGTGGAAAAGGGATACACGGAAAGTGAGTCGCGCCCCCGCGTCCGCGGTCCCGGGACGGCTCGTGGGACACGGTTCAGGGGGTCAGCCAGGCGGAGACGGCTCGGCACAAGGCGGGGTCGGCGGCGCCCACCAGCCCGGTGTGCTCGTAGGCCCCCCGGTAGTCGAACGGGCTGCCGTCCAGCCGCGTGACCAGGCCGCCCACCTCCTCCAGGACCAGGGCGGGCGCCGCCACGTCCCAGTCGCGGACCGGCACGTCCTTGACGAACAGGTGCGCGGACCCCTCGGCGACCAGGCACAGCTTCAGCGAGATGCTGCCGCTCTCCAGGTACCCGCCGTAGCCGAAGCGGTCGCGGACCCGGCGGGCGATCCCCTCCGGTCGCGGGGTGTTGTCGGTGAGCACGCCCCCTCCCGACGGGGCGGGGCGCGGGGGAGGCAGGGGGCGTCCGTCCCGGCGCGCACCACGGCCGCGCGCGGCCGTGTAGAGGGTCGCGGTCTCGGGGGCGAACACGGCGGCCGCCTCCGGCCGTCCCCCGCTCACCAGCGCGACCTGCGTGACGTATCCGGGGAACCCGTGGACGTAGCTGGCGGTCCCGTCGACGGGGTCGATCAGCCAGTACCGGGGCGGTCGCTCCCCGCGCAGCGACTCGGGGTCCTCCTCACTGACCACCGGGATCCGTCCGTCGATCGCGGTGAGCCGCTCGGACAGGGCCCGGTGTGCCATGGCGTCGGCCCGGGCCTTGAACTGGCTGCCCTCCCACACCCCGCTGCGCGCGTCCGCGTCGGAGCGCCACCCGCGCAGCAGGCCGCCGACCTCCACGACCGCCGCCGCCATCGCCTCGGCCAGCGGGTGCGCACCGGCGCCACCGGGAGCCTCAGCAGTACCAGTCGCACCGTCCGTACGTGCGGTGCCGACAGCACCGTTCGTACCGGGCTTCTCGGGTGCGCCGTCCGTACCCGCACCACCGGCGGTCACGGTTCCGGCGGACCCCGGGGTGTCCCCGTCGCCGCGGACCCCGCCGCCACCGGCCCCGGTTCCGGGGCCCGTCACCGCACACGCACCGGAACGACGGGAATCGGGCCCGTGCCGCCGGGGGACAGCTGCCGGGGCAGCTCCGGGGCGCCCGTGGGGGCGGGGGAGATGCCGTGGGAGGTGAACTCCGCCTCGCTGACGAACTCGTCCGTCCACCGCCGCACCATCGCCACCCCCTCGCGCCAGTCGTCCTCCAGACGGGGCCCGTCCGCGACGGCCTGCCGCAGCAGTCCGGTGATCTCGTCGACCCCGGCCGCCGCGGTGAGCGAGGCGGTGGAGGAGAAGCGCGGGTTGATCTCGAAGATCCTCGGCCTGCCGTCCGCGTCCAGGCACAGCTGCACGTTGAAGGGGCCGTCGGCGCGCAGCGCGGACTGGACCGCCCGGCAGACGCGGGCCACCTCGCGGTGGCGCCTGGTCACCGCGTACCTGGTCACGCCCTGCTTGAGGACGACCTCCTTGGGCACCACGGCCTGGACCCCGCCGTCCCGCCACACCACCACGGACACCGTGTACTCGGGTCCGCCGACCAGCTCCTGCACGATCAGCTCGTCCGCCGCGTAACCGCCCTCGGACACCACCCGCGCCATGTCGCGGACCGAGTCGATGACCACCACCCCGCGGCTCCCGCGTCCGCAGCGCGGTTTGACGATGAGGCCGCCGGGTGCGGCGTCCGCGGCGCCGCTCGGCCACTCCGAGGCCAGCCAGGTGCGCGGCACGCCGATCCCGGCGTCCTCCAGTTCCCGCATCAGCACGTACTTGTCCAGGCAGGTGGTGACGAAGTCCAGCCGGGGCAGCAGCACCTCCACGCCGTCCTTGGCGAGCTCGCCCACCCGGACCAGTTCCTCGTCGACCAGGGGGATGACCGCGACGGCCCCCTCGTCCGCGCACAGCGTCCGCATCCTGGGCAGGAAGGCCTCGCTGTCGCCCGGCGGCACCAGGTACCCGCGGTCGGCCAGGTACAGGCCCGGCGCGGCGGGGTCCACATCGGTCGCCACCACGCGGAAACCCTGTTCCCGCAGATGGAGGATGGTCCCGGGCGTGGGAGCCGATCCCGCTGTCGTGACCACGACGGTTGGTTTGCTCGCAGGCTGCTGTGGCACCGGTCGAACCCTTTCCGACGTGGACGGCGGACTGGGGGATGGTTACCGAGCCTAGACCGCGGGGTGCCCGATGGCCCGGAAATGGCCGAATCCGGTTGTCAGGACAACCGGAAGGGCCCACTGCGCGTGTATCCCCCGGCCCCTGGGAGGAGAGGGCCGAGGGCGGGCGGTGCGGCGCGGTCCCACACAGCCCGCCCTCGACGTGTCCCGTGGCCCCGGGGCCTGTTCCCGGCCCGGGCTGCGCGCCGCCTTCGCGGGCTACTTCACCTCGTAGACGGGGGTGATCATCGCCCGGCCCAGCGCGTGCGAGAACAGGTTGAAGCCGAGGAAGGCCGGACTCGCCGACTCGTCCACCTCCAGGCGGGGCACGTCCACCGCGTGCACCACGAAGAAGTAGCGGTGCGGGCCGTGCCCGGCGGGCGGGGCCGCGCCGACGTAGCGGTGTCCGCCCGCGTCGTTGCGCAGGGTCACGGCCGTTTCGGGGATGCCGGAGCCGTCTCCGGCGCCCGTCGCCAGCTCGGTGACGTCGGCCGGGATGTTGGCCACCGACCAGTGCCAGAAGCCGCTGGCGGTGGGTGCGTCCGGGTCGAAGCAGGTGACGGCGAAGCTGCGCGTCCCCTCGGGGAAACCGCTCCAGGACAGGTGCGGTGAGACGTCCCCGCCTCCGGCGCCCATGATCCCGCTGACCTGGGCCTGGGGCAGGGTCTGTCCGTCGGTGACGTCGTTGCTGGTGACGGTGAACGACGCGACCTGGGGCAGGAAGTCGTAGGGGGAGGGTGGCGTGGCCACGAAGGGGCCTCCTTCGTTCGTCTGGGATGCGCTCGTGCGGCCCGGCCGGGGCGCACGCCGTCGGCGGGACTCCGGTCCGGGCCCTACGAACATACGCCCCATCGGGCACGCGCGTCCCGGGGCGGCGGGCCGTGTCGGAGGGCGGCGGCAGTGCGCCGGGCAGGAGGAGGGCGGCGCGCCGGTGCCGACGGCGCGAAGGAGGGAGGCGCCCCGAGACAACAGACCGACCGGGCGGTACGGTGCTGCCAGCACGGCACAAGAACCGGATTCGGTTCCACACCGACAGGGAGTCGCCATGACCACTCGCTGGGGCATCACCATCCCGCTGGAGGGGGTCCCGCTCTCCGAGCAGCGGACCCTCGTCGAGCAGCTGCCGGACCTGGGCTACACCGACGTCTGGTCGGCCGAGGCCAACGGCACCGACGCCTTCACCCCCCTCGCCCTGGCCAGCGTGTGGGCGCCCCGGCTGCGCCTGGGCACCGCGATCGTGCCCGCCTACACGCGCGGTCCGGCCACCCTGGCGATGAGCGCCGCCGCCCTGGCCGCCGCCGCGCCGGGCCGCTTCGCGCTGGGCGTGGGCACGTCCTCCAACGTGATCGTGGAGCGGTGGAACTCCATCCCCTTCGAGGAGCCGTACAAGAAGGTGCGCGACACCGTGCGCTTCCTGCGCGCCGCGCTCACCGGAGCGAAGGTCAAGGAGGACTACGACACCTTCAGCGTCAACGGCTTCACGCTCGGCGCGGTCCCCGAGCAGGCTCCTCCGCTGCTGGTGGCGGCACTGCGGCCGGGCATGCTCCGGCTCGCCGGACGCGAGGGCGACGGCGCCGTCATCAACTGGCTCTCTCCGGAGGACGTGCGCACGGTGGTGCCCCACGTGCGCCAGTACGGCGAGGACAAGGAGGTGGTCGCGCGGATCTTCGCCATCCCCGACGCCGACCCGGACACCGCCCGCGGGATCGGCCGGTGGGCCATCTCGGCCTACCTCAACGTCCCCGTCTACCGGGCGTTCCACGAGTGGCTGGGCAGGGAGGAGCTCACCCCGATGTGGAAGGCGTGGGACGAGGGGGACCGCAGGGGCGCGCTGGCCGCGATCCCGGACTCGGTGGTGGACGAGCTCATCGTGCACGGCCCCGCCGAGCACTGCCGTGAGCGAATCCGGGCCTACGCCGACAACGGGGTGACCACCCCGGTGATCGCGCCGATCGGCCCGCCGAACGCGGACCCGGCCGCGGTGGTGCGGGCACTGGCGCCGCGGGGCTGAGGGGTCGAGGCCGGGGGCGGGGCGCGGGCAGCACGAAGCCGGAGGGCTCCGGGAATCCCCCGTTCACCACGCTAGTCCTCGGCGGATCCGCCGAGGAAGGCCCGTCTTTCGCCTGTGGACAACCGCACGGCCGCCCCCGGAAGCGGTGACGGGCGCTCCGCGCGCCCGTCACCGCCGTGTCCGGGTGAGGCGGCCGGCGTCGCGGACGTCTACGGCCCGGTCGACGACGGCGACACCGCCTGAGGCCGTCGGGTTCACGGGTCGGGCTTGACCCTCACGCCGCGTGAGGCGGGACGGTGGACCGCATGAGTGGTTTCTTCAACGCGTTCGAGATGGGACCCGTATCCGAGCGCGGACCGGAGGCGGTTGCGCCAGAGGTGTTCCGCGGTGTCTACGCGATGCCGGTGTTCGTGACGGTTCCGACGACGGATCTGGCGGCGTCGACGGATTTCTGGGTGCGGGGGTTCGGCTTCGTCGAACTGTTCAGCGTCCCGGGGCAGGTGGTCCACCTGCGCCGGTGGGCGTTCCAGGACGTCCTGCTCGTCCCTGCGGAGGCCGGTGCCGAGCCGCCCGAAGCACCGGTGATGAGCGTGAGCTTCCTGTGCGTGCTGAGCGAGGTCGATCCGCTCGTCGAGGCGTGTTCGGGTCTCGTGCCGGGCAGCGTGACCGGGCCGCGGGACACGCCGTGGCGTACCCGCGACGTCGAGGTGACCACCCCTGAGGGCGCGCGGGTCGTGTTCACCGCGGCACAGGAGCTCGATCCTGACAGCCAGGAGGCGCGTGACCTCGCCTCGGTCGGAATCGTCGCCCCGGGAGCGGAGGAGGAGGGCCACAATGGTGTCCATGGTCGAACGCGAGCGTGACGTCCGTGGCGGTGTCACGGTGGGCGCTGCCGCTGGGCTGGTGGGGGTGACCGTCCGCACGCTCCATCACTGGGACGAGATCGGCCTGGCGTCGCCGTCCGCGCGCACCACCGCCGGCTATCGCCAGTACACCGACGCGGACCTGCAACGGCTGCGTCGGATCGTCGCCTACCGGGAGACCGGTCTCGGGCTGGACGCGGTGCGTGAGGTCCTCGACGGCCGGACAGCGGAGATCGCCGCCACCTTGCGTGAGCAGCGTGCCCGGCTCGCCGAGCGCATCCAGGACCTGCGACGGCTCGACGAGCGCCTGGAACGGATGACCGAGGCTCACGAGCGGGGGATCCTTCTCGACGACGAAACGCAGGCGGAGGTCTTCGGTGCGGACTGGGACGCTCACTGGTCCCGGAGGGCCCGCGCCGTGTGGGGGGATTCCGAGCAGTGGGCGCAGTTCGCCGAGCGGTCCGCCTCCCGCACTCGGGAGCAGTGGCGGTCGCTCTCCTCGGCGATGTCCACGTTGCAGCGCGATCTGGGCGACGCCCTCGATCGGGGCTTCGTTCCGGGCAGCCCGGAAGCGGACGCGCTCGTCGAACGCCACCGCGAAGTGTTCTCCAACTTCTTCCCGCTCACGCGACAGATGCAGGTGTGTCTGGGAAGAATGTTCGAGTCCGACCCCGGTTTCTCCTCCCACTACGACGGAATCCGGTTCGGGTTGGCCTCCTGGTTTCGGCAGAGCATCGACGAGTGCGCCCGCACCCACGGGATCGACCCGGAGGCAGCCACCTGGCAGTGACCCCGTGACGCGCAAACGCGCGTGATCCCCTGCGGCCCTCGCCCAACCGTCCACGGCGGATGTTCGGTCATTCGATGCCCCGCACCGGTACCGGTGGCTGATCGACCATCGTCCGCGCCCCCGGAAGCGGTGACGGGCACCGCGGGCGCCCGTCACCCGCCGCCCGGCCGCACCGGGCCCTCCTCCACGGGACCGAGCAGGCGGCGGGCCCGCAGGACCAGCTCCAGTTCGAAACGCTCTCCGGGCTCGCGCAGCCGGTCGCCGAACAGCTCCTCCAGCTGGCGCAACCGGTAGCGCACGGTCTGCGGGTGGATGCTCAGCCGCTCCGCCGCCTCGTTGGCGTTGAGCCCCGACTCCAACCATGCCAGCAGGGTGTCGGCCATCCGCTCCCGCTGGCGCGGACGCAGCGGCACCAGCGGAGCGAGCCGGGACCGCGCCATCTCCGCGACCAGCCCGGGGTCGCGCGACAGCAGCAGCACGGGCAGGTGGTCGTCCCACCGCACCACGCCCCCACCCGGGACCACGCCCGTCCGCACGAGCTCCGCCAGGTCCCGGGCCCGGGCCAGCGACACCGGCGCCCGGTCCAGGGACACACTCGGCCCCAGCACCGCGCAGGACCCGCGCAGCGAGCGCTCCAGCGACCGCAGCCGCCCCGGCCCCTCGGGGTCGGGCACCACCGCGCACGGCTCCACCCGGTCCAGGCCCACGAGCACGTCCGACGGCAGCGCGGTGAGATGCGAGAACGCCGCCGCGGCTGGCAGCGCGCCCGCCGACAGGCCGCTCAGGGCCTCCGTCGCGCGGTCCGTGCCCCGGTACAGCAACGCCACCGCCACCCGCTCGGGCAGCCGCCACCGGGCGGCCCGGGCCAGCGCGGGCACCGCCCCCGCCTCCTGCCGAGCGCCCGTCTCGGCCAGCAGCACCTCCAGCAGCCGCGCCCGGCGTCTGCGCAGCGCGTCCACCCCGGCGCCGCGCACCCGTGCGTGGCCCTCGGCCGCGGCGGTCGAGACCTCCTCCTGGAACGCGAAGATCGCCTCTCCCAGCACCGCCATGTGGTCGCGGGTGAGCGCGTCCGCGTCGGCCAGCCGCCGCCACGCCACGGCCGCCGCCGTGCGCATCCCCGTGTGCAGGCACTCCAGGGTGCGCCCGTGCCGGGCCTCACCCGCACCGAAGGCCCGGAACTCGGCGGCCAGCGCGTCCACGTGCCCGGGAGAGCGGCCGCCGCCCTCCACCCGGTCCAGGAAGGCGCGCAGCCCGGATTCCACCGTCCGCCGAAGCCCCTCGGCGTCGGCCGGCTCCAGGGGCGCGGCGTGGAACTCCGCCCGGCGCCGGATGCCCTCCAGGGCCTCCTCCGCCAAGGACGGCACCAGCGGGCGCAGCCGGGCGCCCAACTCCGGGGGGATACGGGCGAACGGGTCCGTCGAACGGCTCTCCCGCAGGGAGTAGGTCATGTCACCTCCGGCGCGGACGCACGGCGGAGCCGCCCGTGGCACGCCCGCGCGTGCTCTGTGCGCCAGAAAGTCCGGAGCGGTTCCGTCGGGAGGGGACCGCGTTCCCATATCACCAGAGCCCGGCCCCACCGACAACCCCCGAGCCCGCCACAGGCCGGGCTTTTGGTGGTGGTCGGGAGCCCGGCCGCGTGGACACCGCTGGTCACGGAGCGGGCCGATACGGTAACAATGGTGCGGACGACGCCCCGCCCCCTCGAAAGGCGCCCGCCATGAGACGACTTCCTCTGTCCGCCCCGCTGCTGGCCCTGCTCCTGGCCGCCACGGCCTGCTCCGGCGAGGAGGCCCCGGAGGAGACCGCGGGGCAGGCCGGGGAGAGCGCCGCGGCGGTGGACCCGGACGCCCAGACCCACGTGCGGCGCGCCGCGGAGGGCTTCCTCGCCTCCCTCATGGCCGCCGACGGCGAGGCGGGCTGCGCGCTGATGGACGAGGCCGCGCGCACGGTGGTGGCCGACGAGCACGGCGCCGAGGACTGCCCGGCGGCCTTCCCCCTCTACGCCGAGTCGCTCCAGGGCGGTGAGGGCATGGAGGTCGGCGAGGTCACCATGAACACCGACCTGGAGGGGGAGGTCCCCATCGCCACGGTCGCCCTGGTCTACCCCGGCGAGGACCACGGCCCCCTGGAGATGCGCCGCGACTCCGATGACCAGTGGGTGGCCACCCGCCTGCCGGGCACCTCCCCGGGCGGCGCCTGAGGCCGCCCGAACCCGGAGGGCTCCATCGGGCTCAGCTGAAGAACGCGTAGCCGAGGACCATGCCCACGGCCACGACCACCACGGCCGCCAGCGGCCAGAGCCATTGGACGATCCTCTCCTTCGAAGCCGCCCCCCGGTCCGGCGACCCGCCCTCACCCTGTCCTTCGAGTTCTCCCGCGCTGTTCACCCTGTCCGGCTTACCAGACGGCGGCCCCGGCGGGGTCACGGCTCGCCCGGCTGGGCGGCGCAGGCCCGCGCGCAGGCGTCGACCTGCTGCTGGATCAGGGGGGCGTACAGGTTCAGCAGCTCCTCCCGGGAGGTCTCCTCCTCCGGGAACATGCCCAGGACGCGGACGCCCTCGGCGAGGCCGAGCATCTGGCAGGAGACGGCGCTGGCGTAGCGGCGTTCGGGGGTGGTGTCCCCGAGCAGGGCGCCGACGCTGTCCAGGAGCCTCGTGCGCACCTCCTCGCGGGAGCGGTCGGGCTCGGGGGACTCGCGCACGTGGGCGGTGGTGGCCAGCCAGCCCTCCGGTGCGCCGTGCTCGCGGCGGGTGAGGACCTTGCGCACCAGGGCGCGGCCGATGGCGGAGCGGGGCAGGCCCAGCTCCGCCAGGGGGATCTCGTGCGGCCCCACCTCGTTGAAGAGTTCGGCCTTGCTGCCGTAGTGCTTGATCACCAGGGCGGGGGAGACCCCCGCGGCGGCGGCGATGTCGCGGACGGTCACACCCTTGTACCCGTGCTCGAAGAAGAGCCGCCGCGCCGCGGCGACGATGGTGCCGCGGCTGTCGGCCCCGGTCACGCCTCCACCTCCCGCTGGTCGCGTGCGGGCCCCGCGCCCGACCCGGCGGGGGCACGGCCCGGAACGAAGGCGCCCACCAGCACGCTGACCAGGCACGCGGCCACACCGAGCCAGTGGGACAGGTCCATGGCCTGGGCGGAGGGGAACACCGCGCCGCCCACGTCCACGGTCAGCGAGGCGAAGACCAGCGCGACCACGGCGCTGCCGCTGGAGGTGCCCAGCGACCGGACCAGGGTGTTGAGCCCGTTCGCCGACGCGGTCTCGCTCCGGGGCGCGGCGGCCATGACCAGGGAGGGCATGGCGGCGAAGGCGATGGCGGTGCCGATGCTGACGAACATCGTCCCCAGCATCACCTCCAGCACGGTGTCGGCGTTGAACACCCGCCACAGGTAGGTCAGGCCCATGATCGTCCCGCCGGTCACCAGGGTCGGTTTCCCGCCCCACCGGTTGAGCATGCGGCTGGCGACGGGCGAGAAGACCAGCATCATCAGACCGCCCGGCACCATCGCCAGCCCGGCGACGGCCACGGGCAGGGCCAGCCCGTACCCGGTCTCCACGGGCACCTGGAGCTCCTGCGTGGTGACCAGGCCGTTGAGGAACATCGCGAACCCGACGAAGTACGAGGACACGTTGGTGAGCAGGACCGGGCGGCGAAAGGCCGTGCGCAGGTTCACCATGGGCTCGCGCGTGCGCAGCTGGAGGGGGATCCACACCACGAGCGCGACGGCGGAGAACGCGGTCAGCCCCAGGGTCTGGCCGCTGTTCCACCCCCACGACGAGCCCTTGGACAGCGCGAGCAGGAAGCCCACGAGGACGACCGAGAGCACGAGCGCGCCCGTGATGTCGAAGCGGCCGGGGAAGCGCTGGGGGGACTCCTCGACCAGCAGGCGGATGAGCACGAGGAGCACGGCACCGACGGCCGCGGCCGACCAGAACAGGGAGGTCCAGCCGAACGCGCTGTAGAGCACACCGGACAGCGGCAGCCCCAGGGCGGAGCCGATGCCGAGGGTGGCGCTCATCAGGGCGATACCCCCCGAGAGCTTCTCCCGGGGCAGCTCGTCGCGCATGATGCTCATGCCCACCGGGATCAGTGAGGCGCCGAACCCCTGCATGGCGCGCCCGAACAGCATGGGTACGAAGCTGCCGCCCAGGGCCGCGATGAGCGAGCCCGCCGTCATGACGGCGAGGGAGACGAGCAGCATCCTGCGCTTGCCGTACATGTCGGCCATGCGGGAGACGATCGGCGTGGCCACAGCGCCGGTGAGCAGCGTGGCGGTGACCAGCCAGGACGCGTCGTCGGCGGACACGTCGAGGATCCTCGGCAGGTCCGGAAGCAGGGGGATCACGAGGGTCTGCTGCAACGAGACGATCAGGCCGCAGAGGGTGAGGATTCCCGTGGTCGCCCAGGAGGGCAGGCGCGGGGCGGACGGCATCGAGGCTCCAGGTGACGTGTGGGGTGAACAGGCGTTCACCCCTGTCGAGTAAACACTGTTGCCTCCGCGGCGGTCAAAGCGTCCGCGCCCATTGCGACCCTTCTCACGGGCCGCGCGTCTGCGTACACCGAAATACGTCCTCGGCTGTACGCCGTCTCCGGTCCGCGCTCGGATACTGGCCGCATGGACACCATGACAACCCCCCGACGGCGGCTGGGCACCCGCACCCGCAAGGCCGTCCTGCTGACCCACATCGCCGCGGCCGGAAGCTGGCTCGGGCTCGACCTCGTCCTGGGCGTCCTCGTGGTCACCGCGCTGCTCGGCGGCGACGACGCCTCCGTCGCGGTCGCCCTCGCGGCCTTCGCGACGTGGCCGCTGGTCGCGGTCGGCGCCCTCACCCTGCTGTCGGGGATCGTCCTCGGCTGGGGGACCAGGTACGGGCTGCTCCGTTACTGGTGGGTCCTGCTCAAGCTGGTGGCCAACGTCGTGCTGCTGACCCTCGTGATCCTGCTGCTCTCACCCGAGGTCACCGCGCTGGCGACCCAGGCCCGCACCGCCCTCGCCGAGGGAACGTCCTTCGCGATCGGCTCCCCACTGCTGTTTCCGCCCCTGGTCTCCACCACCGCGGTCGCCGCGGCCATGGCCCTGTCGGTGTTCAAGCCCTGGGGGCGCATACGGAGGCGTCCCGCGCAGGTCCGCCGCGGGGAGCCGAGCCTCCAGCGGTGAACGCCCACGCGCCCGTGGAGTCCAGGGCTGACGCACAACCACAGGCGGCTGGGACGGCCGGCCTAGACGGCTCCTCCGCCCAGTCGCACCGCCTCCGCGGCCAACCCGGTGATCCGCGCCCAGTCCCCCGTCCGGACCGCATCCTCGGGGGTCAGCCAGCTCCCCCCGACACACGCCACGTTGTCCAGATCCAGGTAGTCGGCGGCCGTGGCGGCCGTGATCCCGCCCGTGGGGCAGAACACGACGTCGGGGACCGGGCCCGCCACCGAACGCAGGAACGGGATTCCCGGAACCGACGCGGGGAAGAGCTTCTGCGCGAGCATCCCCGCCTCGCGGGCGGCCAGCACCTCGCTGACGGTGGCCACCCCCGGCAGGGCGGGGATCCCGCTCGCGACCAGGTGGCGCAGCATCCGGTCCGTGGTGCCGGGCGTGACCAGGAAACGCGCCCCGGCCTCCGCGGCCTCGTCGGCCTGGCGGGGGGTGAGCACGGTTCCCGCGCCCACCACCATGTCCGGTACATCCCTCGCGACCGCCCGGACCGCCTCCAGGGCGCCGGGCGTGCGCAGGGTGACCTCCACGACGCCCACACCACCCGCCAGCAGAGCCTCCGCCAGGGAGACCGCGCGTCCGGGGGAGTCCACCGTCACCACGGGCACGACCGGCGACAGCGCCAGCACGGCTCCGATGCCGTTGCCTCCGTCGTCCCTGCCGCCTCCGCTCACGGGGCGACCTCCGCCGCCAGCGCGCCGCCTCCGGCGGACACGACCCCGTACCAGTGGACCAGCAGGTCGGTGAACACGGGTCGGGACGCCAGGTCCCCGGGGAAGACCTCCGAACGCAGCAGCGCGGCGACCACCTCCCGCGCCCCGCCGCCCTCGGGCAGCAACGCGCGCAGGGAGTCGGCCAGCGGGTCCTCCACCCCGGGACCGGCCGTGGCGACGTGGTGCATCCACGCCGCCACCACCAAGGCGCTCCACCGCGGTTCACCGCCCCCGGCCAGCACGTCCCGGACCGTGGGCAGAACGCGGGGGCCGAGCTTCTGGGAGCCGTCGGCCCCGACCTTGGCGGTGGTGTGCCCCAGCGCGGGGTTGGCGAACCGGCGCAGCACCGACGCGGCGTAGGCCTCGCCGTCCAGCCCGTCAGGCAGAGTGAGCGAGGGCAGGACCTCCTCGTGGACGAGACGGTGGGCCGCCGCGGACACGGTGTCGTCGGCGGCGCACGCGGCGATCGTCGTGTGACCCACGGAGAGGCCGAGATAGGCGAGCAGGGAGTGGCTGGCGTTGAGCACGCGCAGCTTGGCCGCCTCCCACGGCCGCACGTCGTCGGTGATCGTCGCCCCGGCCGCCTCCCACCGCGGGCGCGGACCGGCGAAGCGGTCCTGGATCACCCACTGGTGGAAGGGCTCGGCGACCACGGCGGCCTCGTCGCGCAGGCCCAGCTCCGCCTCGACCGCGTCCACGTCCGCCGGTGTGGTGGCCGGGACGATCCGGTCCACCATCGTGTTCGGGAAGGCCGCGTGCGCCTCGACCCAGGACCGCAGCCGCTCGCCCTCCGCGCCCGGCAGGGCGTCGGCGAAGTCGGCGACCAGCGCGGCCGTCAGCTCACCGTTGTCGGGCAGGTTGTCGCAGGAGAGCACGGTCACCGGACCGGCGTCCCGGAGCTGGCGCAGCTGGAGGCCGCGCGCGATCTGCCCCACCGGCGTGAGCGGCGGGCCGCCGTCCAGGTCGGCGCGCACCCGGGGGTCGCCGGTGTCCAGGCGTCCTGTGACCGGGTGCGCCAGGTACCCCTTCTCCGTGACCGTGAGGGTGACGATCCGGGTGTCGGGGTGGGCGATGCGCTCCGCCACGGCCCAGGGGTCGGCCGGACCGGACAGGGTCTCGCGGACGGAGGAGACCACCCGCACCGGGCGGGCGCCCGCCCCGCGTTCGGTGACCGTGAACAGTCCGTCCTGCGGGGCCAGCTGCTCCCACACCCGGGCCGAGCGCCCGGTCACCGCGCTGATGCCCCAGGCGGTCTCGCCCGTGGCGAGCATGGCCTCCTCGGTCAGGACCGCGCCGTGGGCGCGGTAGAACGCGCCGATTCCGAGGTGGACCACCCCGGTGCGCAGGTCGGCGCGGTCCAGCGCGGTGGTGCGTCCCGCGGACCGCAGCGCTGCCAGGTCCAGCCGGGTCATCGCGTCTCCTCCTTCTTTTCCCGCGCGTGCGCGCGGGTCTGCTCCAGGGTCGGCAGGAAACCGGTTCCGCCGCGCCCGCCCACACTCAGGCTGGCCGCGGCGGCCGCCAGGCGCGCGGCCTCGGCGAGGGGGTCACCCAGGGTCAGGCGCGCGGTCAGGGTACCCACGAACACGTCCCCCGCGCCGGTCTGGTCCAGGACACGGGGAGCGGGGACCGCGTCGATCCAGGACTCCTCCCAGGCCCCTTCCGGGTGCGCCTTCCCGAACCCCTCGGAGGACTCCAAGGAGGACTCCAAGGACGCCTCCGAGTCTCCCTTCCCGCTTCCTCTCCCCTCCGCCTCCCCGCGCGTGGCCAGGTGGACGCCGCGCGACCCGCAGGTCACCGCGACGTTGCGGGCGCCCGCCTCCAGGAGGCGTCGGGCCGCCTCCGCGGGGGTGGCGCTGTCCAGGAGGGCGGAGGTCTCACCGGGGTGGGAGGGGGTCACCAGGTAGGCGTGCCGGGCCAGCTCCGCGAGGGTCGCGGCGCCCTCCTCCCGCGAGGCCAGCCGCGGCCGGTGGTTGGGGTCGAACACGAACCTGCGTGCCAGGCGCGCCGCGGCCAGGACCGCCCGGCGCGCGCTGTCGGAGACCGCGCAGGCGATGCCGCCCGCCACGACCGCCCCCGCCGCGCCGACCGCCTCCTCGTCCAGGTCCTCCGGGGACAGGGTCGAGCCCACGCTCCCGGTGCGCGCGTAGGAGAAGGCGCGTTCGCCCTCGGGGTCGCTGTGCACCAGGTACACGCCCTGCTGTCCGGGGCGGAAGCGCAGCATGTCGGTGGACACGCCCAGTTCCGCGACGCGGTCGGCGACGGCCCGTCCGAGTTCGTCGTCGGTCAGGACGGCGGCCAGACCGACCCTGGCCCCGGCCCGGGACGCCGCCGCGGCGACGTTCAGGGCGTCGCCCGAGACACCGAGCCTGGCCGGAACCCCGTGCGCGACGGGGGCGTCGGTGGCCACTTCCAGTAGGACCTCGCCGAGGACGACGACGTCCAGTCCGTGCTTGCTCACCAGTCGTGCACCGTTCCGTCGAGCCGCCGGTTGACCGGCAGGTACCTGGCTTCGTAGGGATGGCGGGCCGCGGCCTCCTCGTCGAACTCCACGCCCAGGCCCGGGGCGTCTCCGGGGTGCATGTACCCGTCCGAGAAGGAGTAGGAGGTGCGGAAGACCTCCGCGTGGGGGCCGGTGTGCCCCATGTGCTCCTGGATGCCGAAGTTGGGGATGGCCAGGTCGAGGTGGAGCGCCGCGGCCATGGCGACCGGCGACAGGTCCCCGGCGCCGTGTGAGCCCGAACGCACCCCGTACAGCTCCGCGAGGGAGAACACGCGGCGCAGGTGGGTGATGCCGCCGGTGTGCGACACCGAGGCGCGGACGTAGTCGATGAGCCGCTCGGTGATGAGCTGCTGGCAGTCCCAGATCGAGTTGAACACCTCGCCCACCGCCACGGGGGTGGTGGTGTGCTGGCGCAGGATCCGGAACGCGGACTGGTCCTCCGCCGGGGTCGGGTCCTCCATCCAGAACAGCCGGTACGGTTCGAGCGCCGCGCCCAGGCGGCCCGCCTCGATCGGGGTGAGCCGGTGGTGCACGTCGTGCAGCAGGTGCACGCCGTAGCCGAACTGCTCGCGGACGTGGGCGATCATGGTCGGCGCGAAGTCCAGGTAGGCCGGGGTGTCCCAGGTGTCCTCCTGGGGCCGGTGGCCGCTGGCGGGCTCGTACACCCGGCCGTCCGCCGGGGCGATCCCGTAGGTCTTCTCCAGTCCGGGGACCGCGGCCTGGACGCGGATCGCCCGGTAGCCCAGGTCCAGGTGGCGCTGGAAGTCCTCGGAGAGCCCGTCCAGCGACGTGCCGCTGGCGTGCCCGTAGACCAGGACGCCCTCGCGCGAGGCCCCGCCCAGGAGCTGGTAGAGGGGCATGCCCGCGGCCTTGCCCTTGATGTCCCACAGCGCCACGTCCACGGCGGCGATCGCGGTCATCGTCACCGGGCCGCGGCGCCAGTAGGCGCCCTTGTACAGGTACTGCCAGGTGTCCTCGATCCGCCGCGCGTCGCGTCCGACGAGCAGCGGGCACACGTGGTCGCGCAGATAGGAGGCGACCGCGAGCTCGCGGCCGTTGAGCGTGGCGTCGCCGATGCCGGTGACGCCGTCCTCGGTCTCGACCACCAGGGTGACGTAGTTGCGGCCGGGTGAGGACACGACGACACGTGCGTCGGTGATCTTCACGGAATGCCCTTTCTGGGATGGATGGGAAGCGCCCGCTCCGGCAGGGCACGGGAGCTCCCGCTCCCGGGTGGGAGCGGGAGGCGTCCGCGGCACGGCTCAGGCGAAGCGCAGCATGACCTTGCTGCTGCCGGAGGCGGGATCGGCCGCCGTCCGCATCGCCTCGTGCGCCTCCCCGACGGGGAAGGAGTGGGTCATGAGCGGGGTGACGTCCAGGCCCGCGGCCATCGCGGCCAGGGCGTCGTCGATCTCCTCGACGAAGCGGTAGGAGCCGATCCAGGTGATCTCCCTGGTGACGAGCTCGCCCAGCGCCGCCGGGGCCTGCGCTCCGGGAAGGTTGCCCACCTGGACGAGGGTGCCGCCGCGCGCGGTCGCGCGCAGGACCCCGCCGAGGGCGGCGGGGGCGCCGGAGGCCTCGAAGACCAGCTCGGCGTCCTCGGGCAGCGCGTCCCCGCGCGAGAGGTCGCGCGTGTCGTCGGCGCCCATGGCCCGGGCCACCTCCAGCGGGGCCTGCCCCACGTCGGCGACGGTGACCCGCCCCGCCCCCGCGTGTTTGAGCGCGGCGACGACGAGCGAGCCGATCGGTCCCGCGCCGTTGACGAACACGTCCCGGCCCGCGACACCTCCCACGACGCCCTCCGCGCGGTTAACGGCGTGGCAGGCCACGGCGAGCGGTTCGGCCAGCGCTCCGCTGCGGGTGTCCACCCCCTCGGGCAGGGGCCGCAGCTGCCGGGCCGCGACCTTCCTGAGTTCGCAGAACCCGCCGTCGGTGTGCGGTGAGAACGCGGCCGACCCGAAGTAGCGCACCCTCGGGTAGAGGTTGGTGCGCCCGGCCAGCCGCTCCGGCATGAGCCCGTCGCCGACCAGCTCGGCCGGGTGCACGGTGACGGCCCGCCCCTCCTCGACGCCGGTCACGCCGGGGCCCACCCGGGCGACGCGTCCGGCGATCTCGTGGCCGAGTACGAGGGGTTCGCGCAGCACGGCCGTTCCCGAGCGGCCGTGGCGCCAGTAGGCGAGGTCGGACCCGCAGATCCCGCCCCACTCCACGGCGACGACGACCTCCCCCTCGCCGGGGACGGGGTCGGGGAGTTCGTCGACGCGCAGGTCTCCGGCTCCGTGGACGGTCACGGCCCTCATACGGCGTCCTCCAGTCGGACCAGGTCGCGTCCGCGCACCTCGGGGGCCAGGTAGGCGGAGACGAGGGTGATCAGGGAGTAGATGATGATCATCGCCGACAGCGGCCACCAGGAGCCGGTGGCGGCGGTGAGCGTGGCGGCCAGCACCGGGCCGATCGCCGTGGCCAGGACGCCGCCGATCTCCTTGGCCAGGGCCAGCTGGGTGAACCGGGTGCGCGCTCCGAACAGCTCGGCCATGGTGACGCTCTCCACGGAGAACAGGCCCAGGACCGACAGGTTGAGCCCGACGACCATCGCGACGGTCACGAGCACGGTGTCGCCGGTCTCGATCATCAGCATCATGGGCACGGCGAACAGCATGCTCGCCACGGTGAGGAAGAGGTAGACGGGGCGGCGTCCGAAACGGTCGCCGAGCACGCCGACCAGGGGGACGGTGACGAAGCCGAGCAGGGAGCCGTAGACGATCGCGGACGTGCCGACCGCGTCGTTCAGCAGCAGGTTGGCGCTGAGGTAGCCGACGAGGAAGGTCTGGACGATGCCGGAGTTGCCAGCCTGGCCGAAGCGCAGGCCGAGTGCGAGCAGGAAGGCGCGGCCCTTGCGCTGGCGCAGGGCGGTCTCCAGACCGCTCCTGTCCTCCTCCACCGCGGCCGCGGCCAGTTCGCTCCGGGACATCGCCACACCGTCGACGAGGTCCTCGCGCTGCTCGAAGACCGGGCTCTCCTTGACGGAGAGGCGGATCCACAGAGCCAGGAGCAGCAGGAGGAAGCTGGCCAGGAAGGGGAGGCGCCAGCCCCAGGTCAGGAGCTGCTCCTCGGAGAGCGCGAACACCAGTACCGCCCAGATCGCGGAGGCGCCCAGGGTGCCGGAGTTGGTGCCCAGACACACCAGGGAGGCGATGAACCCCCGCCGTCTCGCCGGGGCGTACTCGGCCAACATCACGGTGGCGCCCGCGATCTCGGCGCCCGCGCCGAAGCCCTGGATCAACCGCAAGCCCACGAGCAGGATCGGGGCGAGCAGGCCCACCTGCTGGTAGGTGGGCAGGGCACCGATCAGGGTGGTGGAGACGCCCATCAGGGCGACGGTGATGAACAGGACCTTCTTGGGGCCGAGGCGGTCGCCCATGCGGCCGAAGTAGACCGCTCCGGCGAGCCGGGCGACGTACCCGACGCCGTAGGTGCCCATCGCCGCGATCAGGCCGACCGCGGGGTTGAGGTCGGGGAAGAAGATCTGGTTGAACACCAGGGCGGCGGCCAGGGAGTAGAGCTGGAAGTCCATGAACTCCATGGCGGTCCCCAGCCACCCGGACACCGAGGCCTTGGTGAGGTCCCGGGTGCTGCGCTCCCCCTGTCCGGCTGGCGCGGGGGGTGCCTGTTCGGTCATCGGCCGGTCCTTTGTGAAGGGCTTCCACCTGCGAAGAAGTATCGGGGAAACCGTACGTGAACATGATGGCAACTGACATACAAGCACTGCCATACCAGTGGCGTCAATGCCGGTAGACTCCTCTCATGGCCGACCAGACCCGGTCCGGGGGACCCCTGCTGTCCGCGCGGGACCGCACCCTGGAAACCATCCGCCGCGCGATCATCACCCTGGAGCTCAAGCCGGGCACGCCCCTGTCGGAGAACGAGCTCGCCACCGAGCTCGCCGTGAGCCGCACACCCGTGCGCGAGAGCCTCATCCTGCTGCGCGAGGAGGGGCTGGTGGAGGTCTACCCCCAGGTCGGCACGTTCGTCTCGCTCGTGGACCCCGAGCGCGTCCGGCAGGCGCAGTTCATCCGGGAGGCGGTGGAGTGCACCTCCCTCGCCCAGGCCCGGCCCCCCTTCTCGGCGGACCACGTCGGCGACCTGCGCGTCCTGCTCGGAGCGCAGCGGGAGGCGGGCGGCGGCGCCGACCACGACCGCTTCTTCGAGCTCGACGAGGAGTTCCACCGCTCGCTGCTGGCGCTGGCGGGCAACGAGAGCGCCTGGCGGACGGTGAACGCGGCCAAGGCCCACCTGGACCGGGCGCGGCGGCTGAGCCTGATCGACACGCGCCCGATCGGGGAGCTGGTGGACCAGCACACGCTGGTCGTGGACGCGATCGAGGCCGGGGACACCGGGACGGCGGTAGAGGCGCTGCGCTCCCACCTGCGGGCGGTGTTCGAGGACGTCGGGCGGATCCGGGCCGCGTCACCGGAGTTCTTCTCGGACGGGCAGCCCCGCCGCCCCGTCCGCAGGACCGTGACCTCGCTGCGCTAGCCGCCGCCGCGTCAGCCGTCGGTCCCGGGGCCTCGGCGGGCCCGCGGCCCTATCGGCGCTTGCGTCCCCATCCCGAGCCGTAGCCCCCCGCGTGCAGCGCGAGGAACAGCAGTCCGGCGAGGGTGAGGGTCGTGGTGGTGACCAGGTCCTGGATGTTCTCGCCGAGCAGCTCCAGCAGCAGGGCGAGTCCGAACAGGACGGCGGCGATGGTGGCGAACACGGTTGCCTCCGGGGGTCGGGGTGGTGTTCGTGTACCCTCCGTCCGCGCGGGTAACCGCGCTGTCTTCCCGGACGCACCGGCACGGCCTCCCGGGCGGCGCCCGGCCCGCCGCCCCGGCCCCGTCAGCGGGCGGCTCAGGAGTGCATCACGCGGAAGCCCCGGGTCCTGCACAGCGGGCTTCCCGCCTCAGGGCCATGAGCAGCGGCACGGCCACGACAACGCCACCAGGACCAGCAGGGCGCCACAGCCCACGGCCAACCACGGCGGCGGGCCGCCGTCGGTACCCGGCAGGTCTCCAGAAGCTGGAAGGAGCCCGTGGGGCCGGGGCGTTCAGGCCTTGGCGCGCCGGGTTCGCGCGCCCTCCGCCCGGTCCGGCGAACGGGTGACGACTGATTCGCACCGGGTGCTGTGTTGCCGATCACTCCGCGCGTCTCTAAAATGAACGTGGATCATTTTTCTACGCGGCCGAGGAGACCTCATGGGCAGCCGTCTCAGGAACTACGTCAACGGTGGGTTCGTCGACGCCCACGGGCAGGGGAGCATCGACGTCGTCAACCCGTCGGACGGGAGCGTCGTCGCGGTGTCGCCCGTCTCCGACCACGTCGACGTCGACAGTGCGTTCGCCGCGGCCCGTGAGGCCTTCAACGGCTGGAGGGACGTCGTTCCGGCCGAACGCCAGCGCCTGCTGCTGAAGCTCGCCGACGCGGTGGAGACCCACACCGACGAGCTCGTCGAGGCCCAGCACCGCAACACCGGCCAGCCGCGCCGGGTGATCTCCGAGGAGGAGGTCGGGATGGGCGTGGACCACCTGCGCTTCTTCGCGGGCGCCGCCCGCACGCTGGAGGGGCGCGCGGCGACGGAGTACATGGAGGGCCACACCTCCTACGTCCGCCGGGAGCCGGTCGGCGTCGTGGCGCAGGTGACCCCGTGGAACTACCCCCTGCTCATGGCGGTGTGGAAGCTCGGACCGGCGCTGGCCGCGGGCAACTGCGTCGTGCTCAAGCCCTCGGACACCACCCCCGAGTCGACGCTGGTCCTGGCGCGGCTCATCGGGGAGATCTTCCCCCCGGGGGTGGTCAACGTGGTCCTGGGCGACGCCGGCACCGGGGCGCTCATGGTGGAGCACCCCGAACCGGCGATGGTCTCGCTCACGGGCTCGGTGCGCGCGGGCCGCCAGGTGGCCGCCTCCGCGGCCAAGGGCCTCAAGCGGGGGCACCTCGAACTCGGCGGCAAGGCGCCCGCCGTGGTGTTCGCCGACGCCGACCTGCCTGCGACGGCCAAGGCGCTCGTCGAGTTCGCGACGTTCAACGCCGGACAGGACTGCACCGCCGTCACCCGTGTGCTGGTCGAGGGCAGCGCGCACGACCGGCTCGTGGAGCTGCTCGCGGACGCGGCCCGCGGGACCGCCACCGGGCACGCCGACGAGGCGGAGAACGACTTCGGCCCGCTGAACAACGCGAGGCACTTCGAGACGGTCAGGGACAAGCTGAGCAGGCTCCCCGACCACGCCACCGTGGTGACCGGGGGAGGGCCGGTCGACGGCGCCGGAGGCTACTTCTTCGAGCCGACGATCGTCACCGGTGTGCGCCAGAGCGACGAGCTGGTCCAGGAGGAGGTCTTCGGCCCGGTCCTGACGGTGCAGGCCTTCGAGTCCGAACAGGAGGCCGTGGAGTTGGCCAACGGGGTGGACTACGCGCTGGCCTCCAGTGTCTGGACCTCCGACCACGGCACCGCGATGCGCCTGACGCGCGCGCTCGACTTCGGCTGCGTGTGGGTGAACACGCACGTGCTGCTCACCGCGGAGATGCCCCACGGCGGTTTCAAGTCGTCCGGGTACGGCAAGGACCTCTCGCTGTACTCGGTGGAGGAGTACACCCGGGTCAAGCACGTCATGCACGCGCTCCAGGTCTGAGGCGGGCCCGCCCGCGGCGGTACCGCCCCTCAGCCGGTGGCGTCGGCGAACCTCTCGCGCAGACCGCCGATCAGCGCGTCGAGCGCGAGCTCGAAGGCCCGGTCGGCGGCCGCGCGGGGGTCCCGCGGCCGCTGCGCCACGAACCGGGTGAAGGTCGGAGCCAGGTCCTGGAGGTCGCCGGGGTCGAAGATGTCCGTCGGCGCGGACGCGTCGTAGGCGGCCCCGAAGACGAGCGCCTCGATGCCGACGATGATGTCCACGGCGTCCGCGCCGACGATCCCGGCCTCGCCCAGGCCGCGGGCGACCCGTTCGTACATCCGCAGCGTCTGGGGCGAGTCCGCGACGGGAAGGACCGCCATGAGCGGAATGAGCTCGGTGTGCTGCGCGAAGCAGAGCCGGTAGGAGTGCGCCCAGTCCCGCAGCGCCTGGTCCCAGGACTTCGTGGCGAAGGAGGAGCAGTCGATCTGCTCGTTGATGCGGTCCTGGATCAGCACCAGCACGTCACGCTTGGAGGAGACGTGGTTGTAGAGCGCCGAGGCGGAGACCCCGAGCTCACGCGCCAGCGACGCCATGGTCAGGTGCCGGTAGCCCCGGTCGACCACGATGCGGATCGCGTCCTGCGCGACGCGTTCGCGGGACAGGATAGGCGAGGAGGGCCTGCCCCTGCTTCGTCCGCTGGGCGGTTGCTGACTCAATGACGCCTTCCCTCTGTTGTCGCCGTGGGGCACCGACGCGGTCCCCCCAAGTGTAGAAGCGGCGTAACCACGCCGGTTCCGGGCGGTCGCGGGACCGCGCCCCGCGGCCGTCCCATGTCATCGGCCCATGTCATCGGCCGTTTTCGTCGGCTCCCGCCTCTTGACAGCGGAGCCGTCTTGCCTATTAATGAATCATGTTCATTTTGATGTACGGAGGAACACACCCATGAGTGGCACACACGTCATCGGCAGCACCGAGACGCTCGAACGCGACGTCGTGGTCGTGGGCGCCGGGCCGGCCGGACTGATGGCCGCGCGCACACTCCAGGCCGCGGGCCGGTCCGTCGCGGTCCTGGAGGCCCGGGAGCGCGTGGGCGGCCGCACATGGTCCCGGCAGGTCGAGGGCGCCTTCCTGGAGGTGGGGGGACAGTGGGTCTCGCCCGACCAGACCGAGCTGCTCGGCCTCCTCGACGAGCTGGGCATGAGCACCTTCCCGCGCCACAGGGAGGGGGCCAACGTCTACCTCGCCCCGGACGGCTCCCGGCACGAGTACACCGGCGACATGTTCCCCGCGGGCGAGGCGACCGTGGCGGAGACGAAGCGCATCATCGCGGCCCTGGACGAACTCGCCGCGGACATCGGCGCGGAGCGCCCCTGGGACCACCCCCGCGCCCGTGAGCTCGACACCGTCTCCTTCACCGAGTGGCTGCGCCGCCAGAGCGACGACGAGGCCGCCCGGGAGAACATCGGCATCTTCATGGCCGGGGGCATGCTGACCAAGCCCGCCCACGCGTTCTCGGCGTTGCAGGCGGTCCTCATGGCCGCCTCGGCCGGGTCCTTCTCCCACCTCGTGGACGAGGACTTCATCCTCGACCGCCGCGTCGTTGGAGGCATGCAGTCCGTCTCCGAGACGATGGCCGACGCGCTCGAGGACGGCACGGTCTTCCTCCGGAGCCCGGTCAGGACCATCCGCTGGAGCGAGGGCGCCGGTCAGGACGGGGACGACGGCGGCCGGGTCACGGTCTGGTCCGACCGCGTCACCGTGCGGGCCCGCCGCGTGGTCGTGGCCGTGCCGCCCAACCTCTACTCGCGCGTCTCCTTCGAGCCCGCGCTCCCGTGGTTGCAGCAGCAGATGCACCAGCACACCTCGATGGGCCTGGTCATCAAGGTCCACGCGGTCTACGAGACCCCGTTCTGGCGGGACGCGGGGCTCTCCGGCACCGGCTTCGGCGCGAAGGAGCTGTGCCAGGAGGTCTACGACAACACCAACCACGGGGACACGCGCGGGACCCTGGTCGCCTTCGTCTCGGACGAGCTCGCCGACGGTCTCCTGCGCCAGGACGCCGAGCGGCGCCGGAGCGCGATCCTGCGCTCGCTCGCGAACTACCTCGGCGACGAGGCGCTCGAACCCCTCGTCTACTTCGAGTCCGACTTCGCCTCCGAGGAGTGGACCCGCGGTGCGTACGCGGCCAGCTTCGACCTCGGGGGCCTGCACCGCTACGGAGCAGACCAGAGGGAGCCCGTGGGCCCCCTCCACTGGGCCTGCTCGGACCTCGCAGCCGAGGGCTACCAGCACGTCGACGGCGCCCTCCGCCAGGGCAGGCGCGCGGCCGAGGAGGTCCTCGGGGCTCTCCTCGGCGCGGGCGCGGCGCCGGTCGGGTGACCGCTTCCCGGGGCCGGCGCACCGCGCACGAACCCCACCCCCTGGTGAACGCGCTCCGCGCGGTTCACCGGTTCCCGCGGCGCCGGCCCACCGGTGCCGCGACCGACTCCGGCGACGACAGGAAAAGCCATGACGGACACGACAGGACGGCCCGCGAAGGCGGGCGGCGACGACCCGACCCACCAGAAGGGCCTCAGCAAGGGAGCGATCGGACTCCTGGGAGGCCTGGTCATCGGCGTCTCCACCATCGCCCCGGCCTACACCCTCTCGGGGACCCTGGGCCCCACGGCCTCCGCGGTCGGTGAGCACCTGCCCGCGATCCTGCTGGTCGGCTTCGTCCCGATGCTGCTGGTGGCGATCGGCTACCGCCAGCTCAACAGGGCGATGCCCGACTCGGGCACAACCTTCACCTGGGCCTCCCGGGCCTTCGGCCCCTGGGTGGGGTGGATGGCGAGCTGGTGTCTGCTGGCAGCGACCATCCTGGTGCTGTCCAACCTCGCCGGGATCGCCGTCGACTTCTTCTACCTGGCGATTGCGCAACTGAGCGGTCAGGAGTGGATCGCCGACCTCACCCGCAACGTCCCGGTCAACGTCGTGACCTGTCTGGTCTTCATGGCTCTCGCGGCCTGGATCTCCTACCGGGGACTGGAGGCCACCAAGACGTTCCAGTACGTCCTGGTCTCGTTCCAGGTCGTCGTGCTGGTGTGGTTCTCGGTCGCCGCGCTCGCCCAGGCCACCACCGGGTCCGGGTTCGACGCGACGGCCGTGCGGCTCGAGTGGTTCAACCCGTTCGGCGTCGATTCCTTCTCCGCCTTCGCCGCCGGTGTCGCCCTCTCGGTCTTCGTCTACTGGGGCTGGGACGTGGTCGTGACGATGAACGAGGAGAGCCGCGGCACGACGACGACCCCGGGCAAGGCCGCCATCGTCACCATCCTCGTGATCGTCGCCCTCTACACCGTGGTGTCCGTGGCCACGCTCTCCTTCGCGGGGGTCTCCACCGGTGAGTTCGGACTGGGTAACCCCGACATCCAGGAGAACGTTTTCGCCGCGCTGGCCGGCCCGGTCATGGGCCCCTTCGCCGTCCTGATGTCCCTGGCGGTGCTGTCCTCGTCGGCCTCCTCGCTGCAGTCCACGATGATCTCGCCGGCGCGGACGATGCTCGCCATGGGCCACTACGGAGCACTCTCCCCCAGGTACGCGCGGGTCAGCCCGGTGCACCGCACCCCCGGTTACGCCACTGTCGTGGCGGTGGTCATCGCCTCCGTCTTCTACGCGGTCATGCGGGTGCTCTCCGAGAACGTCCTGTGGGACACGATCACCACGTTGGGCATGATGGTCTGCTTCTACTACGGGGTGACCGCCCTCGCCTGCGTCTGGTACTTCCGACGCGAGGCGACCGCGTCGTTGGGCGGTCTGGTGACCAAGCTGGTGGCGCCCCTGCTCGGCGGGCTCCTGCTGCTCCTCTTCTTCTTCCAGACCGCCTGGGACTCCATGGACCCCTCCTACGGCTCCGGATCACAGATCGGCGGCGTCGGGCTGGTGTTCGTCCTGGGGGTCGCCATCTTCGCCCTGGGGGGTGCGGCCATGGTCGTCCAGTACCTGCGCAGCCCCGAGTTCTTCCGGCGCCGGTTCGTGACCACGGAGTACCCCACGGAGGGCTGACGCCCCCGGCCCGGCCCCCGTCGCTCCGGCGCCCCGTTCGACGACAAGGACTGACATGTTCGCTCACAGTTCCGCCGAGGAGCTGTCCGCCACGGTGATGCCCCCGGAGTGGGCGCCTCACGAACGCACCTGGATGGCCTTTCCCCCGGCCAACGAGACCTTCGGCCCGCCCGGAAGCGAGTCCCTGAGCCGTGCGCGCGCGGCCTGGACCGCGGTGGCCCGCACGGTCGCCGGGTACGAGCCGGTGACCGTGGTGGTCGCGCCTGGGGACACCGAGGAGGCCGCGGCGCTGCTCGGTCCGGGCGTGGACACCGCGGTGGTGCCCCTGGACGACGCCTGGCTCCGGGACTCCGGCCTGACCTTCGTCCACGGCCCCGACGGGCGGGTGCTCGGTGTCGACTGGACCTTCAACGGCTGGGGCGCCCAGCGGTGGGCGGCCTGGGAGTCGGACCGGCTCGTGGGACACAGGATGGCCGAGCTCGCCGGGGTGCCCCGGATCCCGAGCAGCCTGGTCAACGAGGGCGGCGGCTTCTGCGTCGACGCCTCCGGTACGGTCCTGCTGACCGAGACCGTCCAGTTGGACGTGGCCCGCAACCCGGGGTTGAGCAAGGGCGACGTCGAGACGGAGGTCCACGCGAGGCTGGGCACGGGCCACGCGGTCTGGCTGCCCCGGGGGCTGACCCGCGACTACGGCGAGTTCGGCACCAGGGGACACGTCGACATCGTGGCGAGCTTCACCGAGTCGGGCACCGTGCTGCTCCACCGGCAGGACGATCCCCGACACCCGGACCACGAGGTCACGCGGGGCCTGCGCCGGGTCCTGGAAGGCGCCGTCGACGGGCGCGGCAACCCGTTGCGGGTCGTCGACGTTCCGGCCCCCGAGACCCTGACCGACGACGACGGGGAGTTCGTCGACTGGTCCTACATCAACCACTACGTCGCCAACGGGGTCGTGGTGCTGTGCGCCTTCGACGACCCGCGGGACGAGGACGCCGCGCGGATCCTGGCCGAGGCCTACCCGGGGCGCGACATCGAACAGGTCGACGCCCGCGACATCTTCCGTTTCGGCGGCGGCATCCACTGCATCACCCAGCAACAGCCGGCCAGCCGCGAGCAGAGGAGGGCGCGCTGATGGAGCCCTACGACGTCGTCGAGGCCACGATCCCGCGGTTGCGCGAGGACCTCGAGCGGGGACGGGTCACCAGTGAGGCGCTGGTGCGCTGCTACCTGGCGCGTATCGCGGCCTACGACCACGCCGGAACCGCGCTCAACGCCGTGGTGGTGATGAACCCCCGTGCCGTGGAGGAGGCCCGTGCCTCCGACGCCCGGCGGGCGCGCGGGCGGACCCTGGGGCCGCTCGACGGGATTCCCTACACCGCCAAGGACAGCTACCAGGCGCACGGGCTGACGGTCGCGGCCGGGTCGCCCGCGTTCGAGGACCTCGTCGCCCAGCGCGACTCGTTCACGGTGCAGCGCCTGCGGGAGAACGGGGCCGTGCTGATCGGGCTGACCAACATGCCGCCCATGGCCAACGGGGGCATGCAGCGCGGTGCCTACGGGCGTGCCGAGAGCCCCTACAACGGGAACTACCTGACCTCGGCCTTCGCCTCGGGCTCCTCCAACGGCTCGGGCACGGCCACGGCCGCCAGCTTCGCCGCCTTCGGGCTGGCGGAGGAGACCTGGTCATCCGGGCGCGCGCCCGCCTCCAACAACGCCCTCTGCGCCTACACCCCGTCCTGGGGGGTGATCTCCATCCGGGGGAACTGGCCGCTGGTGCCCACCATGGACGTCGTGGTGCCCCACACCCGTACCATGACCGACATGCTGGAGCTCCTGGAGGTGATCGTCGCGGACGACGCCGAACCGCGCGGGGACTTCTGGCGCAGCCAGCCCTGGATCGACGTCCCGGCGGCCTCGCGGGTCCGGCCGACATCCTTCGCCGACCTGGGCTGCGAAGGCCCGGAGCGGGCACGGACGGTACTGGAGGGTCTGCGGATCGGGGCCCCGCGGCTCTACATCGGCGAGGACCCCGAGGCCGGCACCGCGGAGTACCCCGGTATCGGCGGCCCCACGGGACGACCGGTGGTCACCCGGCCGAGCGTGCTGCGGCTGTGGGAACGGGCGCGGGCCGACCTGGAGGGGACCGGCGCCCTCGTCCAGGAGACGGACCTTCCCGTGGTGACCAACTACGAGGGGGACCGGCCGGGCGCCCCCACCATCAGGACCCGCGGGCTGGTGAGCCCGGAGTACCTCGACCGTGAGATCCTCGACCTCTCCGCCTGGGCCTGGCAGGACTTCCTGCGCGCCAACGGCGACCCCCGTCTGAACGACCTGGGGCAGGTCGACGGCGCCCGGATCTTTCCGCACGAGCCGGGCACCCTTCCGGACCGCTACGACGGGTTCGACGACGACATCGCCGTCTATCCGGAGTTCGTGCGCCGCACGGGGGTCAGCTCCCTCACCGAGATCCCACACCTGGAGGAGGGGCTCAAAGGCCTGGAGAGGACGCGCCGGGTCGACTTCGAGGACTGGCTGGACCGCCTGGGGCTGGACGTGATCGCCTTCCCCGCCGTGGCCGACGTCGCGCCTGCCGACTCCGACGTGAACCCGGAGTCCGCCGATATCGCGTGGCGCAACGGTGTGTGGGTCGCCAACGGCAACCTCGTCTGGCGCCACCTGGGCATCCCCACGGTGACGGTGCCGATGGGCACGATGCCCGACACGGGCATGCCGGTGGGACTGACCTTCGCCGGACGCGCCTACGACGACGTGAGCCTGCTGAGGATCGCGGCGGCCTTCGAGGCGACCGGGAACCGCCGTCAGGAGCCGCCCCGGACCCCGCGCCTGTCCCGAGGAGCGGGGTAGGGACCGGTGTCGGCCGCGCTGGGGGCAGGGCCCCCGGCGCGGCCCGGGTGTGTCCGGGGACGGGCCGGGCTCCCGTCCGGCCGCGGAGCGCACGAGTCCACCGGGGACCCGCCGCACGAGGGCGTCCCCGGAGAACACCTCAGGCCAGGACCGGGGTCCTGGCCTGAGAGAAAGCTGTGGGCTCTGGGCAAACCAACCACGGCCCGTGGGGCGAAGCCCCACATCGGGGGCTTCGGGGGTCGCCTCCCAGAGGAAACGACGAAACGACCCGGCGAGGCGGACGAAGTCCGCCGGGCAAGGTCGCTCCGGAGTGAAGTGGGCGATACAGGATTCGAACCTGTGACCTCTACCGTGTCAAGGTAGTTCCGGCTCCGCAGCGACCTGTGCCGATGAGCATCCACCCAGGTCGGAGGGTTCCGTTGAGGGATCTTCACGGCGGTTGGGAGCCGTTGGGAGAGGTTCGCGTCTCCCAGAAATCTCCCACTGGGTGGTGGGAGACGGGCGTCTCCCACCCCGCCCGGCAGGGCGCTTCCGGCCCCGTGAAGACCCCTTGATCACCGAGAAAGGGTGATCGGGATGGAGTCCTCCCGCTGGTCACGATGGGTCACCATCACGGCCGTGCTGCTGCTCGCGGGCATCGCTGCGGTGGTGTCCTACTCACACATGTACGAACTCGCGCTGCGCCACGGCGAACCGGAGTGGCGCGCGGCCCTGTTCCCACTCTCGGTGGACGGCATGATCGTCGGCGCTTCCATGACCCTGCTCAGCGACGCCCGCCACGGCCGCAAGGGTGGGCTGCTGCCCTGGACGCTGCTGATCGTCGGCTCCGGCGCGTCCCTGGCCGCCAACGTCGCGGTCGCCGACCCCACGATGTGGTCCAGGATCATCCACGCCTGGCCGAGCTTCGCGCTCATCGGTGCGTACGAGCTGCTCATGCGCGAGTTCCGCACGGCAGCGAGGAGCGTACGCACTGCGTCCGCAGACGATGGACAAGCCCCAGAGCCGGCCCCAGAGGCGAAGGCCAGCCAAGTCCAGCACCCGATCACCTCAGATGCGTCGAAGACCACTGATTTCCAAGTCGTACACGGTAGGGACGCTGGGGCCATTGCGGAGTCGACCCTGTCACCGTTCCAGGACCGGGCATGGCGATGGGCGCTGGACCGGCAACGGGAGACGGGCGAACTGCCGAGCGGGAAGGAGATCGCGGCGCGCTTCGATCGCAAGGAGCGCTGGGGCCGGTTGGTCAAGCAACAAGGGCAACGCCAGGGCGCCCGCACTGATTTCGCTGAAAGCAGCCCAAGGAACAGCAGGACGGGAAGCTTGCTCATGGATGCTTGATGTGCTCCGGGCAGGGCGCCCACGGCACACCCCAGAACTCTCACACACTCAAGTATTGAGCAGTTCCACAGGCGGAAGTACCTCGCTGGCCTGGACACATGTGCTGGTGAGCACGGGGAGTTGTCCTTTTCGCCGGATGCACCGTCATGTCGGAACAGATGGGTGGTGCGTTACTGCCGGTTGTCATTGACCGTACGTGCGCAGTGTTGGTGAGCGTGGGAGGACGAGTTGGAGGGGGGACTTCAACCATTCCCCCACAGGGGCCGGGCTCCCTGATCCTGAGCACTGACCTGTCGCTGGACGGGCGGTGACCTGTGATGGATTCTTCCCGTTGGTCCCGTTGGACGACCATCGCCACCGCGCTGATGCTGGCCGTCATCGCGGCCGTCGTCTCCTGCTCGCACATGTATGAACTCGCCCTGCGCCATGGTGAGCCTGAGTGGCGTGCGGCCCTGTTCCCGCTCTCCGTCGACGGCATGATCGTCGGCGCCTCCATGACCCTGCTCAGTGATGCCCGCAACGGCCGCAAGGGCGGCCTGCTGCCGTGGGCGCTGCTGATCATCGGTTCCGGTGCTTCCCTGGCGGCCAACGTCGCGGTAGCCGACCCCACCATGTGGTCGAGGATCATCTATGCCTGGCCGTCGTTCGCGTTGATCGGTGCGTATGAACTGCTCATGCGTGAGTTCCGCACGAGTGCGGAGAGCGTGCGTACTGCGTCCGCAGACGATGAGCAACTGATCTTTGACTTCGCGGAGAATGAGAAGGCGGTACCGCCTGTTTCCGATGATGCTCCCGATGAGGAAACGGCGTATACGGATGCTCAACCGTGTACGTACCTGCGGGTGGTCGAACAGTCGGATGAACCACAGGGCGCGGGTGTACCACCGCTCCAGGTCGAGGCATGGCAGTGGGTTCTGGGCAGACGCGGCGATGATGGTGAGCTTCCCAGCGGCAAAGAGATCGCGGAGCAGTTCGGCTGTAAGGAACGCTGGGGCAGGTTGATCAAACAGAAGGGATAGCGAGGACATCTTGGGGCGCGGCTTCAGCTTGATTGGAAGAAGCCTAGCCGCGGTGGGCTGAGCGTTACCCTCTACGTGCGTCCAACTGGGCTGCGCAGGGATGATTAGGAACCGGAAGTGATCACGAAGTTTCGGGAAGGTTCCGAGCTCGTTTCGTTAGTGATGGGGACTAGTGTCCGATCTTGAGGCAGCGCGTAGTTCTGGCCCGCAGGGCGTTTGGGCAGGTTGCACGCTGTGGCGTTCGCTCGTCGGGGCGTCCGAGGATCGCAACACCCTGGAGGCCTGCGACCTCAGCGCAGCAGTCGGAGTGGCAGACGCTCTCCTTGGTGGCCGAGGATCGCAACTGGATCTGGTACATGTCCTGAGCCATGACCTTGCTAGATTGTCTTCGACGGTGTGTCCGTAATGGTTATATTCGGAGCTGCCAGTGTGCTCAAGGAAGGGGATGGTGTGCCAAACGCTCCGGAGGAAAAATGTGAGATAGCATCTGCTAATTGTCGCTTACTGCGATCGCTCGACGCACACTACAGCGTTCTCTGTGAGGAGAACGGGATCGTTGGCGGTGAATCTACTGCCAACGCGATGGCAGTGGGGTTGGTCATCGAAGTTTGGCGCAACGGCCCTGTGGAGAACATGCATGCCAGCCGTAGGGGTCCGAGCGATGCGGCGATGTTCGCTGAGTCGACTACGCTGTACGTCCGAGCGCTCGACATCATGAGGGCTGAGGACCAGGCGATGGCTCTTCTGAACTTCGAGCGCTTTCTATTGGATCGGTCGCGAGTGTGGGCAGGGACCGATGGGAAGACCCTACGCGACCTTGGATACGGCCACCTGGGCGCCTATGACCAGCACCTGAAGGAGCGTGTCGACACGCTGCTGGCTCTGCGCGACCATACGTGCGTCACTGATCCATGGGATGTGTACTTGGTCAGGCGTGCTGTGACTTACGGTCGAGACCATCTTGGGATGCCGAATTGGCCGAGGGTCGTCGAACGCCTCCGAGTGTTACTCGAGGACCCGGACCACCCTGCTTGGTATGGAGACGGAAGGGGCGCGCAAGCTGTCTCTGAGATGCCCAAGTCAACTCCTCGGCCTAAGGAGTTGACCGCACTTCTGCTGACGCGCCCGGACCTATTGCCCGTTGAGGTGTTGGAGTGGCTTTCAGATCACTTCCTGTTCTGTGCTGGGCCACCTTACTCGCATCGTGAATGGGAGGATGAGTGACGCTGGGGTGCAGGTCTACCATGAGAGCCTGTGAGGATCGGAACGCAGATACACGAGTCATCACCGCGCCCCGCAGTTTCGGAGAGGACAGGGAGCCGGGAGATCCCGTGCATGAGTTCGGTGCCATGGTGGTGGTGCTGAGGAATATATGGCAAAGCAAAAGGGCAGTCGGTCGGCAGGTTAGGCCCTAGGAGGCTGATGAGCTGTCATGTCGGCCGGCATGTACAGATCGAGTTCCTTCGGCGCGATTTGCTCAGGATTAGAGAAGCCGAGTGCTTGCTTGTCCGATAGCGGGTCGATGTGGTCTGCCTCCCGGTCGATCCAGTCCGCCAGGCGGTCATGCGCTGTTGCTCGTTTTCCGCCGTGTCCTGGCTCGAACGGATACGGACCTCTGCTGCGAACCTCCTCAGTTCGCATGCCTTACGCCAGGCAAGCACCTGTTCTCCGACCCGGGTGCGATTGAAGTCGACCAACCACTGGGAACGTGCCTCTGCGAGCGCGGCCTCCCACAGTTCCCGCTGTTTCCGCGTCTCCTCTTCCCGGCGTGTGCGCTCACGCTCCTGGCTCCGACACCTCTCCTCACGTTCCTCCTGAAACTTCTGTTCTGCCCGATCATGGGCTTCCCGCTCGGGAGCTTCCTGGGCCTCAAGGGCGGCGAACATGCTGGGAAGCTGCTCGACGAGCGTGCGTGTTTCACGGTCTGCCCACGTAGATCGGCCCTTCATCCGCAAGATGAGGCGTCCTGTCGGTACGAGGGCGTCCTTGGCAGTGATGTGCTGCCCCACGTGCTTCCTGCCGGGGGTCACCTCTTCCGAGTGCCCTGGGGAGGCCTTCTTTTCCTCCCACAAGTCGAAGTCGAAACCCCTGAACGAGTAGCGGTAGAAGCCGATGCGAAACCCGGAAGCGCCGGGCCTCTCTTCGAACAGGTACTGGCGTCGCTCGGTCTCGTCTGCGATTGCTTGCAGGATGAGCACAGCCCGAGAGCGAACTTGATCGGAGACATCGAGCGGGCTGTCCGCCTCCGCGAGCTTGGCCACGACCTCATGAAGCTGTTGCAGACCGTCGAACATGGGAACCGGAGAACGTGGACCACGATCTTTTTGGACAGGGGCGGCTGTCTTGGCCAGACGGATGACGAGGTCCGCGCTGTTTCGTCCGCTGTATCTCACAAAGTGGCCCGCCGGCGCCTCTCCTAGGCGGTTGCTTCTCCTAATTGCCCTCAGATAGGACGCTCGCAGACTGGGTTCAGGGTCCTTCACCACGAGGACACCGTGGTTTGCCTGGAGCTGCTGGATCAGCTCGGGGATCTCGATCAGCCTTCGGAGGCTTCTAGCACCGCGAGCTGCAGGCAGTGGTGGCGCGGTGTTTGGTCCCGGACCTCGGTAACGCTTGCAAGCGAGGTAGTAACGGCCGTCGTCAGTGATCTCGACGGACCAGGTACTACCCCTCACAGAGACCTTGGCCAGACCTCGTCTCTGTAGAGCCAGCGCCGTGGTCTTGCGAGCGCGATTGGGCCACTCCTGCCGGGGGCACCCTTGCTCGATCCATCGCAGGACTTCGACCTGCCTGTCGTTCAAAGGTGAGGATCGTGACATGGCACCTTCCTGTCCCCACATGTGGACGGTTGTCACAACGATAGAGCTGATGCCATTGACGCGTCTGCGGCATGAGAGGACAGGTTCCGGAACACGGTCGAAGCCCTCTGTGCGGACTGTGTGGAGAAGCAGGAGGACCAGCGGGGACACGCGGATGGGAATATGTCTCCCATACCGATCTTCGAACCACCCGATGATCCGACCCTGACAACGTTCGACAGTCTTCACATCCCAGAGCCTCTAAAGAAGCCGGTACGAAACACTCACCGGCGCGACGTCAGTGCCTTCCTCGCGAACCCGGGATACGGCCTGTTGCCGTGGAACCCGCGCTGGCTCGGTTCCACGTCGGCTGCAGCTGACAGGCAGCACAGCGCCCACTCGCCCGCGGTGCACGTGACCGGATAGTGGCAGTTCGTAGCAGCGGCATCGACTGTGACGATAGCGGCCCCGCAGGAAAACCGAGGTGGTGGGTCCTCGCTGCCAGGCAGCGCCCGGATCACGTCTGCCGAGTGCACTCGTTCGAAGTCGACTTGAGCCCATCTCGTCCAGGCAGTGGCACAGAGCGGCCTCCGCTTCGTCCACCAACCCGACGGCGCGGCCTCCCCACTCCGCAGCCAGGCGGCGAGCGTTGCCCACCGCCACATCGGTGGCGTCCAGGTGCCGGTGGAGCACGCACGGATCGGGCGCGTACTCAGGGTTGGCCACGTCGAGGGCGAGGGCGTGGGCACCTGTGCCAGCCAGGGAGGCTGAGACGCCATACCTGGCCGCGTGCGGTGCTGGTTACCATGACCGCCTCGTCGCGCAGGTGCTCCAAAGCTCTTCTCTTCCCCGGACGGGCCCGGTCGGCAAGGACCGGCCGAGCCCGCGCTCCCCGCTCAGGGGCGTTCGCGGGGGCGCCTGCGTGCCCCGCGCACGGGCTCGACGTCCCCGCCGGGCACGACGGTGTTGGACACGGCGCCGATGCCCTCCACGGTCAGCGTGACTGTGTCGCCCGGGACGAGCGGGGGCGGGTCCTGGTGCCCGCCGCGCCCCCACAGCTCGGCCAGGCACCCGCCGTTGCCGCAGGTGCCCGAACCCAGCACGTCACCCGGCCGCACCCGCGTGCCCCGTGAGGCGTGGGCAAGCATCTCCTCGAAGGTCCAGGCCATGTTGGACAGCAGGTCGCTGCCGACCACCTCGCCGTTGACCTCGGCGGTCAGGGCCAGGCGCAGGAAACCCTCCGCGTCGCGGTGGGGCTCCAGTTCGTCGGCGGTGACCAGCCACGGCCCCAGGGTCGAGGCCGCGTCCTTGCCCTTGCAGGGGCCCAGCCCCACCTGCATCTCCCGTGACTGGAGGTCGCGCGCCGACCAGTCGTTGAACACGGTGTAGCCGAAGACGTGCCCGCGGGCCCGCTTCGGGGTGAGGTCCGAGCCCCCGCGACCGACGACCGCGGCCACCTCCAGTTCGAAGTCCAGCGCCCCGCACCCCGGCGGGACCGGCACGTCGTCGTACGCTCCCACCAGGGACGCCGGGTTGGTGAAGTAGAAGGCGGGCGCGTCGTACCAGGCGTCCGGCACCCCCGCCTCACCGCTCACGCTGCGGCGTACGCCCTCGACGTGTTCCTCGAAGGTGACGAAGTCGCGCACCGAGGGCGGCTCCAGGGGCGGCAGCAGCCGCACCCGAGCCAGGGGCACGGGTGCCCCCGTCGCGGGAACGGGGGCACCGCCGACGAGGTCGAGCAGGTCGGTTCCCTCGGGGAAGGGCAGGACCGCTTCCCCCTCGACCGCACCGCAGCGGCGCAGGCCCTCGTGCTCGTAGGTGGCCAGTCGCATGGGTCTCTCCCGTGGGTGGGCGTCGGAGCTACATGGGAGGGGCGACGAAGCAGCCGCGGTCGGGGTCGTTGAAGGACTCCTTGGCGACGAACTCGTCCATCGGGTTGGCCGTCCCCCACTGGTCGGTGACGTCGGGGTCGGAGAAGTCGTACATGTGGGGATGCCAGGTGTCCTCGTCGAGCCGCTCCAGTTCGGTGGTGTACTCCAGGGTGTTGCCGTGCGGGTCCATGAAGTAGGAGAAGGTGTTGTTGCCCGCCATGTGGCGTCCCGGCCCCCAGATCTTGCGCACGCCCGCGCGCAGCAGGCGGCCGGTGCCGCGCATGTACTCGTCGATGCCGCGCATCTCGAAGGAGACGTGGTGCAGGGAGGCGTGCGGCCCCTGCGCGATGGCGATGCTGTGGTGGGTCGGGTTGCACCGCATGAAGTGCATGACCCTGCCCATGCGCGGGTGCATGAGGGTGTCCGAGAGCGCGAAGTCCAGGTGCCGCTCGTACCAGGCGCGGGTGCGGTCCAGGTCCGGGGAGTTGAGCACGACGTGGGAGAGCCGGACGGGGACGGACTCCTTCTCCTCCACCTTGCGGTGCCTGCGCACGGCCACGTCGGCGGAGACCTCGATAGTGCGCCCGTCCACGTCGAAGAAGCGCACCCCGTAGCCGCCGCCGGGGGTGTCCACTGCACCCGGCTCGCTGACCATCCGCACGCCCGCTCCGATCAGGCGGTCGGCGAGGGCGTCCACGTCGGCGGGTGAGGCCGCGCCGAAGGCCACCAGGTCGATCCGCTTCTCCTCGGCCCGGCGCAGCCGGACCACGTAGTTCTCCGGGGAGCCCTCGGCGGCGAGGAAGGACACGCCCGTGTCGGTCTCGGCCTCGGTCAGCTTCCACATGTCGGTGAAGAACTTCTGCTGCCTGTCAAAGTCGGGCACCGCGAGCGCGACGTGCCTGAGGTGGGTGATGAGCCGCTCGGTCATGGGGATTCCTCCGTGGGTGTGTCGGTGGTCAGGTCCAGGAGCACTGCGGCGTTGCCGCCGCTGATCCCGGCGAACACGGCCGGGTCCAGCCCGGCCGAGCGCAGCGCCGCCACGGGCGCGTCGGCGCCCATGTCGAAGGGGTGGTCCGAACCCAGCAGGACCCGTTCGGCGCCCACCGCCTCCACCAGGTGGCGCAGGACGGCGGGGTCGTGGACGAGGGAGTCGAACCACATGCGCCGCAGGTAGGAGCTGGGCGGCTCCGCGCAGCCCCGGGCCTCGGGGCGCACCCGCCAGCCGTGGTCGGCGCGGCCCAGGTGGGTGGGCAGGTAGCCGCCGCCGTGGGCCGCGACGACCCGCAGGCCGGGGTGGCGGTCCAGAACCCCGGAGAAGACCAGGTGGGACAGGGCCACGGCGTTCTCGGTGGGCTGCCCGACGATGTTGGACAGGTACCAGCGGTCCAGGCGTTCGTCGAGCGTGCAGCCGAAGGGGTGCACGAACAGCACCGCTCCGGTGGCGGCGGCCCGCTCCCACAGCGGTTCGTAGGCGGGGTCGGACAACTCCCGGCGGGGGGCGTGCGAGGAGATCTCCACGCCTCTGAGCCCGAGGGAGAGGGCGTGGTCGAGCACCTCCACGGCCAGCTCCGGGTGCTGGAGCGGGACCAGGCCCAGGCCCAGCAGCCGGTCGGGGGCGAGGGAGCAGTGTTCGGCCACCCCCTCGTTGGCCAGCCGGTGCGCGCGCCCGGCCAGCGCGGGCGCGGCCCAGTAGTGGTAGTGCGAGGGCGAGGGACTGACGAGCTGCACGTCCACACCGGCGGCGTCCATGTCGGCCAACCGGGCGGACACCTCGGTCAGGCGGCTCAGCCGCTCACCGATCATGCGCCCGCTGACGCGCAGGGACTCCTCGCCGTTGCGGCGCGCGTCCAACACCTTGTGTTCTTCGTGGCCGGGCTGACCGGCGACCTCCGCCTCCACTCCGGGGAGCAGGACGTGAGCGTGGACGTCGATGATCACGGCAGCTCCGAGACCAGCGCGGAGACCTTGCGCATCATGCCGGGCACGTCGGCGTCGCGCACCCCGTCCAGCTGCCACCGCGCCAGGGTCACCGACGCCTCCACCACGGTGCGCACGCGTTCGAGGCGCCGGGTCGTGAACGCGTCGAACAGCGCCTGGTCCACGGTTTGGGCGGTCAACAGCAGTTCGGCCAGCACCAGGGCGTCCTCCAGACCCTGGGCGGCGCCCTGGGCGAGGGTGGGCGGGCACGCGTGCACCGCGTCACCGACGAGCACCACCCGGCCCCGGTTCCACGGCGCCTCCACCAGCAGGGACTCGAACCACGTGTAGTTGACCCGGTCGGAGGCGGCGATGTCGGCGCGGATCTCGTCCCACACACCGCCGTAGCCCTCCGACAGCGCGCTCATGTGATCAGCCCGCTCCCGCTCGGTGAGGTCGGTGTGCGCGCGGACCCGTTCCACGAGATAGGCGTACATGGTGTCCGGGCCGGTGGGGCAGTAGCCCGCGATGAAGCACGGTCCCCCGTAGACGAGGTCGGTGCGCTCCACGCTCTCCGGGCGGCGGGTGTGGATGCGCCAGATGCCCATGCCGTTGGGCTCGGGCCGCACGTCGATCCCGATCATGCGGCGCACGGTGGAGCGGATCCCGTCCGCGCCCACGACCACGTCGTAGCGTTGGGCGGTGCCGTCGGAGAGCCGTGCCTCCACACCGTCCGAGTGCTCGGACAGGTCGCGCACGGTCAGCCCGTGGCGGATGCGCGCCCCGGCGGAGCGGGCCGCCCCGGTCAGGATCGCGGCCAGTTCGGGGCGGTTCATGCCGACGGTCGCGGGCAGGTCGGGGCCACCGGTGCGCACGTCGGGGATCTCCGCCAACAGGGTGCCGTCAGGGGCGCGCATGCCCAGGCTGTCGAAGGCGAAGCCCGCCTTGGCGACCTCCTCCCACACGCCGAGGTCGCGCAGCACCCGCAGCGCGTTGCCCTGGACGGTGATGCCCGAGCCGAGGGTGTCGGCGTCGGAGCGGAGCTCGGCTACGTCCACTCGTACGCCTTCGCGGGCGAGCAGGATCGCCAGGGCCAGGCCGGATGTTCCGGCCCCGACGATCAGGGCGTTGCTTACGGCTGCCATGGGGGGTACCTCACTTGACGGCGACGGGGTTGACGGGTGAGCCGACCGCTCCGGTGAACGGGATCGGCGCGGCGGTCAGGAAGAACTCGTGGACGCTGTCGGCGGCGCAGTGTGCCGCGAGCGCGTCCAGGTCCCACATCTCGCCGATGAGCAGGCCGATGTGGGGGATGGCCACCTGGTGCAGGGGCTGGAAGGCGTGGTCGAACTCGTTGGGGCGGACCTCGAAGCCCCAGGTGTCGGTGGCGATCGCCGCGATCTCGGTGGAGTGCAGCCACCCGGCGGTGGTGAAAGACAGTCCCGGCGCGGGTCCGCCGGCGTAGTCGCCCCACCCCTGTCTGCGGGCGCGGGTGAGTTGGCCGGTACGCACGCACACGATGTCGCCCCGGCCCACCCCGACCCCGTGCGCGGCCGCCGTGGCCTCCAGGTGTTCGGTGGTGATGGCGAAGCCGTCCGGAAGTTCGCCGTTCTCGCCCAGCACCCGGCCCACGTCCAGCAGCACGCCCCGGCCGACCACGGGCGAAGCCATGTGCTCGATGCCGGTGACCCGGTCGCCCTCGGAGGTGACCACCTGCGCGGCGTCGCGGCCGTTCCATGCCCTGCCGTGGTCGAAGATGTGCCCGAGCCCGTCCCACTGCGTGGAGCACTGGAGCGGCATGGACACCACGTCGTCGGCGCCGCCGATGCCGTGCGGGAAGCCCTGTGTGCCCCGGGCCGCGTCCACACCGGTGTCGAGCATGGTGTGCACGGGATTGGTCCGGCGCCGCCAGCCCTTCTGGGGGCCGTTCATGTCGAAGCGCTGGGACAGGGAGAAGCTCGCTCCGATGCGGATCAGCTTCGCGGCCTCGCGGCGCCTGGTCCGGTCGAGGAAGTTGACGGTGCCCAGGACGTCGTCCGGCCCCCAACGCCCCCAGTTGGAGTACCTGCGCGCGGCCTCGGCGATCGCGCTCTCGGGGTCGGTGCAGTCGAGTGCCGTGTCCCCGGCGCGGTCCGTCATCACGCCTCCTCCGTCACGCAGGTGTTGCGCTGGGTGCCCAGGCCGGTGATCGTGCCCTCCATGACGTCGCCGGGGCGCAGCAGTCGTCCCCAGTGCATGCCGTTTCCGGCGGGGCTACCGGTCAGGACCAGGTCGCCGGGGAGCAGTTCGACGGTCTGGGAGACGTGGGAGACCAGCCGGGCGACGTCGAAGATCATGTCCTTGGTCGTCTCGTCCTGCATAGCCTGGCCGTTGAGTCTGAGGGTCACCCGCAGGTCGCCGGGGTCGGCGACGAACTCGGCGGGGACCAGGTACGGGCCCAGGGGGGTGAAGGTGGGGGCGTTCTTGGCACGCAGCCAGTCGGTGCCGATCTCCGGCATGTCCCGTCGGAAGACCAGTTCGCGGGCGGTCACGTCGTTGGCGATGGTGTAGGCGGCCACGTGGCCGAGCGCTTGTTCGGGGGAGACCCGGAAGGCGGGTTCGCCGATCACCGCGGCCAACTCCAGCTCCCAGTCGGGCTTGGCGCACCAGCTCGGGATGACCACGTCGTCGTAGGGCCCGGTCACCGAGGAGGGCAGTCCGATGAACACGTACGGCTGGTCCTCGGCGGCCCTGCGGTCCATCATGGCGGCGACCTCGGTGCGCACCCGCTCGGCCGGGCGGCCATTTTCGGGCTCGTGGGCGACGGCCAAGTCGATGACGTGGGTGCGGTAGTTGGCCCCCGACTGAAGGATCTGGCGCGGCCGGACGGGTGCGTGGACCCGTAGGTCGGCGAGCCGATGCCAGCCGCTGCCGCCACCGGAGGCCGCCAGCTCGCGCAGGGTGGGCAGGACTTCTTCCCAGCGCTCCAGCAGGTCCCGGGTGCCCGGGTTGGCGCCCGGCGCCCCCCGCAGGCCGGACACGGTCCGCAGGTCGAGGACCTCCTCGTCCGTGACCAGTCCCGGGAAGGGGACGCCGCCGCCGACGGAGAAGGTGCCGAGGGCGAAGGGGCGGGCGGGTGAGGGATCTGTTGCCACGGTGTTTCCTTCCGGTGTGATGCCACTAACATCGGTCACCCGGAAGGATTTGTGAAATAGATCTCCCGTATGGATGGGATCCACGCCGCGGATAAACGCGGGGAGGGCGCACACGTGAACATCGCGAACCTGGACCTCAACCTGCTTGTCGCCCTGCGCGCGCTGCTGGAGGAGCGCAACGTCACCAGGGCGGGGGAGCGCATCGGGCTGAGCCAGCCCGCGACCAGCGCAGCCTTGGCCAGGCTGCGTCGGCACTTCTCCGACGAGCTCCTGGTGCGCAGGGGCAACCGCTACGAGCTGACGCCCCTGGGTCACGCTCTGCGGGTGCCCGCGGCCAACGCCTGCTCGGTCATGGAGCGGCTCTTCAGCAGCCGGGCCCGCTTCCACCCCGACACCGAGCAGCGGGACTTCACGCTGTTGGCCTCGGACTACGCCATCACGGTCTTCGGGGCGCAGCTGGCCCGCGCGCTCCATGCCGAGGCGCCGGGTGTGCGGCTGCACTTCCGTCAGATGCCCTCCACGATCGTGGAGGCCACCGAGAGCGTGCTCGGGGGAGTGGACGGCGTCCTGATACTGCACGGGGTGATCAGCGGCTACCCCACCGTGGAGCTGTACCGCGACGAATGGGTCTGTCTGGTCGACGCCGACAACGACGCCGTGGGCGAGGCGGTCACCATGGACGACCTGGCGCGGTTGCCGTGGGCCGTCTACCAGCGCCCCTACGACGCCCCGGTCACCCACCAGCTGGGCATGCTGGGCCTGGATCCGCGCGTGGAGGTCTCTGCGCACAGCTTCCGGCTGCTCCCCGACCTGGTCCGCGGCACGCGCAGAGTGGCGCTGGTGCAGCGGCGGCTGGTGGAGCACACGGCCGAACGCACGGGGCTGCGCGCGCTGGCCTGCCCGTTCCCAGCGGCACCGATCCGGGAGGCACTGTGGTGGCACCCGGTGCACCGGCACGACGCGGCCCACACCTGGTTGCGCGAGACCGCGGCCCGGGTGGCGGCCGAGCTGGACCGACCCCTCTCGGGCGGCTTCTAGCTGGAGGCGCGCTCGACCAGGTGCGGGGCGAACAGCAGGCGGCGGTGCCGGTGCCCGGGGTCCTCGACCTCCTCGACCAGCAGACCGGCCGCCGCGCTACCCAGGGCGTGGCTGTCCACGTGCACCGAGGTCAGTGGTACCCCGGCCGTGGCGGCCGACTCGATGTCGTCGAACCCCACCACCGCGACGTCGTCGGGGACCCTTCTCCCCGCCCGGGTGACCGCCTGCATCACGCCCAGCGCCAGCAGGTCGTTGGCACAGAACACCGCCGTCGTCGGACGGGACGAGGCTAGGATCCGTTCGCCCGCGCGCCGCCCCTGGTCCAGGGTGAACGCCCCCGTCTCCACCACCTCCACGGCCTCCTCCGGCCGACCCGCCAGCGCCGCCGCGCGGCGGCACCCCGCCAGGCGGTCCACGGACTGGCGCATGTGCGCGGGCCCGGTCACACAGGTGATTCGCCTATGTCCCCGCGCCAACAGGTGGGTGGCCGCCATCTCGCCGCCCGCCATGTCGTCCACGGCCACCGAGCACACGTCCGGGAAGTCGGTCGAGTTGTGGAACAGCACCGTGCGCAGCCCGCGCGAACGCACACCGTCCACCCACTGCCGGGACAACTCCGCCGGGGTGATGAGCACGCCCTGCGCCTGCTGCTGGAGCAGCATCTCCAGGTAGCGCTCCTCCTTGCCCGGGTCCACGTCGGTGTTGCACAGCACCACGGTGCGCCCCGCAGCGTGCAGGCGGTCCTCGGCTCCGCGCGCCACCCCGGTGAGGAAGGGATTGCGTACGTCGAACAGGACCAGGCCCACCCCGGTGCCGTAGCCGTTGCTGAGCTGGCGGGCGGCCTGGTTGGGCCGGTAGCCCAGCGCGTCGATGGCCCCGCGCACCCGGTCCCGGGTGGCCGGGGCGACGATCTCCGGCCGGTTCAGGAAATTGGACACCGTGGCCACGGAGACTCCGGCCTCCCGGGCCACTTGCCTTATGCTGACGGCCTTCACGGCGTGTGTGCTCCCCGTGTCCCCGCTGGAGGGGTGAGTTGTAACGCTTCAATCCCGGTCTTTCGATCGTAGTGGGGTGCGGGCGCGCCGGGGAGCGCCGCACCGGCCCCGCTCAGGCGGGCAGCCAGGGCGCCTCCAGGTCGTGACCGCCGCTGCCCACCTCGAAGGGCTCGGTTCCGGGCAGGTCCACCACGGCCGTCGCGCCCGGGGGGACGACGGCGGACACACGCAGCCGGTCCCCGTCGCGGCGCCAGTGCACGCTCGCTGTCCCGTAGGGCGTCTCGTGGGAGGCGCCTGCTCGCTCCAGCCCGCCGCCCGGCCGGGGCGCGACGCGGATCCGCCGGTAACCGGGAGCCTCGGGAGCCAGGCCCGCCACCGTGCGGTGCAGCCAGTCGGCCACCGCACCCAGGGCGTAGTGGTTGAAGGAGGTCATCTCGCCCGGGTTGACGCTGCCGTCGGGCAGCATGCTGTCCCAGCGCTCCCACACGGTGGTCGCCCCCATCGTCACCGGGTACAGCCACGAGGGCGACTCGCGCTGGAGTAGCAGTCGGTAGGCGGTGGCGGTGTGGCCGTGGCGCGACAGGGCGTCGCACACCAGGGGAGTCCCGGCGAAACCGGTGGCGATGCGGTACCCGTCCCCGGCCACGATCTTGGCGAGGCGGTCGGCCGCGTCGGCGCGCTCGGGCCCCTCGGGCAGCAGGTCGAAGCACAGGGCCAGCGCGTACGCCGTCTGCGTGTCGCTGGTGAGCCGCCCCCCGCCGTCGGTGTAGGCGGAGCGGAAGCCTTCGCGCACGTGCCCGGCCAGGCGCGCGTAGCGCTCGCGGTCGGCGTCCTCGTCCAGCACGCGTGCGGTCTGGGCCATCGTTTGGAGCGTCTGTGCGGCGTAGGCCGTGGCCACCAGCGTCGGGTCGGTGCGTGCCAGGAACGGGTCCTCCGGCGGCGCCGCCGGATCGAGCCAGTCGCCCAGCTGGCGGTCGCGCCGCCACGTGCCGTCGGCCTCCAACCGATCCACCACCAGGTCCGCCCACGCCTTGGCACTGGCGTACTGGTCCTGGAGCACCCGCACGTCACCGAAGCGTTCGTAGATCCGCCACGGGGTGAGCACGGCGGCGTCGCCCCACACCGCGGCGGGCCAGGCGGGCGTCCAGGTCGGCGCGTGGATGGTGGGGACGATGAACGGCACCGTGCCGTCGGGGTACTGCTCGGCCGCCAGGTCCGCCAGCCACGAGCGCAACATCCCGGCGCAGTCGTACAGGAAGGCCGCGGTGGGCGCGAACACCTGGATGTCGCCGGTCCAGCCCAGCCGCTCGTCCCGCTGGGGGCAGTCGGTGGGCACGTCGACGAAGTTGCCGCGCATGCTCCACCGCACGTTCTCGTGCAGCCGCTCCACGAGCGGGTCCGAGCAGGTGAACTCCCCGGTGGGGCGCATGTCGGTGTGCAGCACGAGCGCCGTCACCGCGCCGGGCCCCAGCTCGCCCGGCCAGCCGGTGACCTCCGCGTAGCGGAAGCCGTGGTAGGTGAATCGGGGCTCCCACTCCTCGACCCCACCTGTGCCCGCCAGCACGTAGGCGTCGGTGGCCTCGGCGAAGCGCAACGGGCGGGTGCACAGCTCGCCGTCCTCCAGCACCTCGGCGTGGCGCACGGTCACCTCGGTGCCCTCGGGCCCCGCCACGCGCAAGCGCAGGCGCCCCACGAGGTTTTGACCGAAGTCCAGCAGCAGGGCGCCCGAGGCGGTCCGGGTGACCGAGACCGGGTCGAGTTCGGCGGTGCGGCGCACCGGCGGAGACAGCGGCGCCACCAGTGTGGCGGGGTCGCGCCCGACGGGCACCGCGGGTGCCCAGCCGGTGTCGTCGAAGCCCGGCTCCGACCAGCCCGCCGGTTCCAGGCGAGCGTCGTGGCGCTCTCCGTCGTAGAGGCTGGTGGACAGGGTCGGGGAGGGGGCGCACCGCCATCCGGGCCCGGTGCCGAAGCGCGCCCGCGACCCGTCCTCGCATTCGACCTCCAGTTGTGCCAGCAGGCCGGTGCGGTCTCCGTAGACGTCGCGGCGGCCCCCGTGGAAACCGAGGCGGCCGCGGTACCAGCCGTCGGCCAGGTGCGCGCCGAGCACGTTCTCGCCCTCACGCAGTAGCGCGGTCACGTCGTGGACGCGGTAGCGCAGCCGTGCCGGGTAGGTGGTCCAGCCGGGCGCGAGCACCTCGTCGCCCACGCGCGCGCCGTTGACCTCGGCCTCGAAGACGCCGTGCGCGGTGACGTACAGGCGCGCTGAGCGTGGCGGCGAGGGCAGGATGAAGCCGCTCCGCAGCAGCACGGGGCGCTCGTCGTCACCCAGTCCGTCGGCTGGGCCGACCATCCCCGCCCACCAGTCGGCCGCCTCCAGCAGGCCGGTCTCCAGTTCCAGGGGCGGGCTCCACTCCGAGGGGCCGTCGGACCCCTCTCCCCACACGCGCACCCGAGCCGACCGGCGCTCGCGTGAGGCCAGGGGCGCGTCCGGCCAGGGCACGAGCACGGACTCGGCGCCGGCGACGCGCCCGCTGGTCCGGACCCGGCCGTCCTCCCCGCGGACTTCGATCTCGTAGGCCTCCTGCCGCCAGCCGGACGGCGCCCGGCGCACCGTCCACGACAGGCGGGGGGAGGACTCGCCGATGCCCAGTGCCGTGCGGTGGTGTTCGGCGGTGGGCGCGTCGGGCACGGGGCCGACGGGGGTGGTGCGGGGATGGGACACAGAGGACTCCTGTACGGGAGCGAAGGCGGTGGCGGACCCGAGCACGGGGGTGAACACAGGAATTGAACCGTTTCAACACCGGGGGCAAGCGCCACCGTAGGAACATCCACGTGCCCGCGTCAAGGGCTCGGCGTCCGCGCGCATCGAACTGATCTCGTGTCAAGTCACCCTTCCATTCAGTGAAAGTGCAGTTCACTGCACTGTTGGAAGGGGGTGAGAGTGAGGGAGTGCCCGTTGGGCCGACCAGGTTGCGAAGAGGTTTCGTTCGCCTGTGGGGGTTGACGCACGTCACTTCCTCCGCCTAGCTTCAGGCCATTCAATGAATCGTTTCAACTCTGTTAAATCCGGAGTTGCGCGCAAGGACGCGCGGTGAACGCCACTCCCGCGCCCCACGAGGAAGACCCGATGGAGACAGCCATGGCCCCGCAGGCCCCACAGGCCGCACCAGCGGGGAGCACGAGCCCGCCACCCGCACCAGCGCGACGAGCAAGGTCCAACCGGACCACCGTGCCCTGGTGGTTCGTGCTCCCCGCGCTCGCCTTCTTCGCGTTCGCGGTACTGGTGCCCAGCGCCCGCGGAGCGCTCTACTCCCTCACCGACTGGGACGGCCTGGCCCGCTCCTTCGACTTCGTCGGGCTGGAGCAGTACCGCGCCCTGTTCGCCGACGAGAAGGCCCGCGACGCGCTGGTCCACACCCTCCTGATCGCCTTCGCGGTCACCGTCGTGCAGAACGCGGTGGGCCTGCTCCTCGCTCTCGGCGTCAACAGCCACATCAAGTCGCGCAACGTCCTGCGCGTGTTCTTCTTCGCCCCGGCCGTCATCACCCCGGTCGTCACCGCCTACCTGTGGAAGTACCTGTACGCGCCCGAGGGCGCCCTCAACGCCGCCTTCGAGAGCCTCGGTCTGGGCTTCCTCGCGCAGAACTGGCTGGGCGACAGCGACATCGCCCTGTGGTCGGTCGTCGGCGTCATCGTCTGGCAGTTCTCCGGGTACTCGATGGTCATCTTCCTGGCCGGACTCCAGTCCATCCCCAAGGAGGTCTACGAGGCCTCGGACATGGACGGCGCGGGGCCCGTCCGGCGCTTCTGGCACATCGTGCGGCCCATGCTCGCCCCCGCCTTCACCATCAACCTGATGCTCTCCCTGGTCGGCGGACTCAAGCTGTTCGACCAGGTGTGGGTGATGACCCAGGGCGGACCCGGCGGGGCCACCGACACCCTGTCCACCGTCATCTACCGCGAGGCCTTCCAGTTCAACGCCTTCGCCTACAGCACGGCCATGGCCGTGGTCCTCACCCTGTTCGTGATCGTGCTGAGCGGTGTCCAGTACGGCTACCTCGGCCGCCAGGAGGCGAAGAACTCGTGAAGCGCTACACGTGGCGGACCGGCCTCCTCGAAGCGGTGATGATCGCCGCGGCCCTGGTCTTCGCCTTCCCGGTCTACGTCCTGCTCGTGCAGGCCTTCCGCCCCGAGGACGAGACGGGCGCCTCCCCGCTGGTCCCGTCCGCGACGCCCACCCTGGACAACTTCGCCCAGGCCTGGCAGCAGGCGAGCCTGGGACCGGCGATCGTCAACAGCACCGTGGTCACCGTGGCCAGCGTCGTGCTGCTGGTCGTGCTCTCGTCGCTGGCCGCCTACCCGCTCGCGCGCTCCACCCGCGGCTGGTCGCGCGCGCTCTTCGCGCTGTTCATGCTGGGCCTGCTCCTGCCGTTCCAGCTGGCGCTCATCCCGCTCTACCAGACCATGCGCGACCTGGGCCTGCTGGGCAACCCGCTCGCGCTCGTCATCTACTACACCGGCCTGCAAATGCCCTTCTCCGTGTTCCTGTACACGGGGTTCCTGCGCGGCCTGGACCGCGGCTACGAGGAGGCCGCGATGATGGACGGCGCCGGACCGGTGCGCACCTTCTTCAGCGTCGTCCTGCCGCTGCTGCGCCCGATCACCGGAACGGTGGTCATCCTCAACGTCATCTTCGTCTGGAACGACTTCCTGACCCCGCTCCTGTACCTCAGCGGCTCGGGCAGCCAGACCATCCCCGTGGCCCTGTTCGGGTTCGTCGGCCAGTACGTCTCCCAGTGGCCACTGGTCTTCGCGGGCCTGATCATCGGCTCGATCCCCGTACTCACCGTCTACTTCGCCATGCAGAAGCGCGTCATCCAGGGCTTCGCCGGAGGACTGAAGGGCTGACCCCCCTCCACCGCGCCGCCCCCGCACCCCTTACCCGGAGAGATCCATGTCCAAGAAAATCCTCGCCCCCCTGACCTGCCTGGCGGCCGTCGCCGCCCTGACCTCGTGCAGCGCCGACAGCGCGGGCCCGGCCGACGGCCTCACCGTGTCCGCGAACTCCACAGACCGCGTGCCCATGGACGCGGTGGTCGCCGCCTTCCAGGAGGCCAACCCCGACACCGAGGTCACCGTCACCTACGCCGACACCGACCAGCTCCAAAGCACCCTGCGCACGCAGCTGTCCTCGGGCACCGCTCCCGACGTCTTCACCGTCTGGCCCGGCAACGGCAACCCCGCGGCCCTCCAGCTCCTGGCGCCCAGCGGCTACCTCGCCGACCTCAGTGACGCCGAGTTCGCGTCCCGGATCCCCGAGGGCGACCGCCCCGTCACCGAGTTCGAGGGCGTCACCCACATCGTCCCCGTCACCTACAGCGGCATCGGCGTCATCTACAGCCAGGAGGCCCTGGAGGGCCTGGGAGCCGAGGCGCCCACCACCTGGAGCGAGCTCATCGACCTGTGCGGCACCGCCCGCGACGAGGGCATGAGCCTGCTCGCCCTGGGCAACCAGACCCCGTGGGTGACCCAGCTGGTCACCTACGCGTTGGCCGCCACCACCGTCTACAGCGACAACCCCGACTTCGACGAGCGGATGGCCGCGGGCGAGGCCTCCTTCGCCGACTCCGAGTGGCGCACGGCCATGGAGAAGTACCTGGAGATGGAGGAGGAGGGCTGCTTCAACGACGACCCCCTCGGCACCAGCTACGAGGCCTCCATCAGCAGCGTCGTCCAGGGCAACTCGGTCGGCCTGGTCCAGGTCGCCACCACCCTGTCGCAGGTGCAGGCCGAGATCGGCGACGCCGAGCTGGGCATGTTCGCCCTGCCCGCCACCGACGACGCCGAGGAGACCCTCATGCCGGGCTCGGTCTCGGCCGCCTACGGCGTCAACGCCGAGACCGAGCGGATGGAGGAGGCCATGGCCTTCGTGGACTTCCTCGCCTCGGACGAGGGCCAGGACATCTACGCCACCGAGGGCGGCACCCTGACCGCGCTGCCCAACGAGGACCGCGAGATCGACCCGGCGCTGACCACCCTCACCGACTTCCAGAGCGATGGCCGGACCGTGCCGTTCATGGACCAGCGCTGGCCCAACCCGCGCGTGCAGCAGACCCACTTCACCGTGATCCAGCAGCTCTTCGCCGGTGACATCACCGTCGACGACGCCCTGGCCGAGATGGACGCCGCCTACCAGTCCGAGTAGTCCACGACCCCGGCTCCGCCGGAGTCCGTGTCCGGGCGCCCGGCAGCGGGCGCCCGGACCACCATCCCCCACGGCCGAGGGCCCGTTCGCGGAACGGGTCCCGCGCCCCTCCGCCCGGCCCCTGGCCCCGGTCCGGGTGCCCGCAGAACCCCCCGACCCCCCGGGAACCACCATGAAACGCAGAACCCTGCTGTCCGCCACCGCCGTCGCCGCCGCGGCCGCCGCCCTGGCCCCGCCATCGGCCGCTGCCGCGCCCCGGCCCCGAGACCGTTCCGAGGCCACCCCCGCCGAGCGCGCGGAGGAACTCCTCGCCCGCATGAGCACCCAGGACAAGGCCGCCCTGGTGTGCTGCGACTTCGACGCCGTGGCCGCGTTGGGCGTCCCCCCGCTGCTGTTCGCCGACGCCTCCGCCGGGGTCCGCGGGGAGACCGGCGTGACCGCCTTCCCCGTGCCCCTGGCCCAGACCGCCACCTTCGCTCCCGACCTGCTCGCCGACATGGGCGCCGCCATCGCGAAGGAGACCCGGGGCAAGGGCTTCAACAGCATCCTGGGGCCCACCGTGGACCTGGCCCGTACCTGGCGCTCGGGCCGCACCGCGGAGGGCATGGGCGAGGACCCCCACCTGGCCGGACGCCTCGCAGCGCGGATCACCGCGAGCATGGTCGGCGGCCACGTCGCCACCACCGTCAAGCACTTCTCCGCCTACAACCAGGAGTACGACCGGCTCACCGTGGACGTGCGCGTCTCGGAGCGGGCCCTGCACGAGACCCACCACGCGCCCTTCCGGTACGTGGTCGACCGGGTCCCCGAGACCTCGGTGATGACCTCCTACCCCCGGATCAACGGCGTGTACGCGCCGCAGAACCCCGAGCTGATCGCCGATCTCAAGGACGTGCTGGGACTCAGGGGCTACACCGTCCCCGACTTCATGTCCGGCGACGACCAGATCGCCGCCGCGCGGGCGGGCATGGACCTGGCGGGCCTGGGGCCCGACGGTGTGCGGATCTCCCCGGAGGACGCCGCGGCCCTGCCGGCCGACCGTCTGGACGACGCGGCCCGGCGCGTCCTCGTCACCATGTTCGCCGGAGGCCTGTTCGACCACCCCCTGCCGCCGCCCGAGGAGACGGTCAGCACGGCCGCCCACCGGGAGCTGGCACGGAAGATCGCGGCGCACTCCACCGTGCTCCTGACCAACCGCGACTCCCTCCTGCCCCTGGCCGAGGGTGCGAGCGTCGCCGTCCTCGGCCCGGCGGGCACCGACTTCGTCACCGGCATCGAGGGGTCGAGCTGGGTGGAGCCGGGGGAGTGGACCACGCTCCTGCGGGCGATCCGGGACCGCTCCGGCGGCCGGGTCGTCCACGCCCAGGGCAGCCGCGGCGACGTTCCCCTGGACACCGTCCCCGCCTCGGCCCTGCGCACCCCCGACGGCGACCCCGGCCTGCGCGGGACCTTCCACGCCGGTCCCGACCTGGGAGGCGATCCCGTCGCGACCGCGACCACGGGCGAGCTGGCCTTCGAGGGCGCACCCGTCGACGGGCTGCCCGGGGTGTGGTCGGCGCGCTGGAGCGGTGTCCTCACCGTCCCGGCCGACGGCCTGTGCCGCTTCTCTCTGGTCTTCTCCGGAAGGGCCCGCCTCGTCCTGGACGGGGAGACGGCCGTCGAGGGCGTGCGGCCCAGCCGGGACTTCATGTTCGGCCCCTACACCTACCCCCTGCACGCGGTGCGCGAGTTCACCGCCGGCCAGGAGGTGGAGGTGGCCGTCGAGTACACCAACGACGGAGCCTTCCTCGGCGCGGCCGACCTCGCGTTCGGCTGGCAGCCCGAGTCCGGTATCCCCGAGGCGGCGCGGACCGCCGCGGGCGCGGACGTGGCCGTGGTCGTGGTCAACCGGGTCGCCGGGGAGAACATGGACCACACCTCCCTCGCCCTGCCCGGGGACCAGGACGCGCTCGTGCGCGCCGTGGCCGCCGCCAACCCGAACACGGTGGTGGTACTCAACACCGACGGGCCCGTCCTCATGCCCTGGCTCGACGACGTGGGCGCGGTGGTGCAGACCTGGTACGGCGGCGCCGAGACCGGTACCGCCCTGGCCTCGGTCCTGTACGGGGACGCCGACCCCGCCGGACGCCTGCCCCTGACCTTCCCCGCCAGCGAGGAGCAGGGCCCCGGAGCCTCCGCACGCACCTACCCGGGCGTGGACGGAGCGGTCCACTACGACGAGGGACCCGACATCGGCTACCGCTACTACCAGCGGCATGGCCAGGAACCCCTGTTCCCCTTCGGCCACGGCCTGTCCTACACCTCGTACCAGTACGCGTCCCTGGGGCTGCGCCACGACCGGCAGGAGGAAGAGCTGGTCGTCGGCGTCACCGTCCACAACACCGGGGACCGCGCGGGACACGAGGTGGTGCAGGTCTACGTCGGCCTGCCGGAGGAGGCGGACGCCGCCCCAGCCCAGCTCAAGGCCTTCCACAAGGTCCGCCTCGGCCCCGGGGCCCGTGAGCGGGTCGAGCTCCGCGTCCCCCTCGCCGACCTGGGCGTCTGGGACGGGCAGGCCCGGGAGCGGCGCCTGCTGTCCGGCCTTTACCGGGTGCGGGTCGGCCGCTCGTCCGCCGACCTGCCCCTGGAGAGGACCATCCACCTCGGCTGAGGAGCACGCCCTCCGGGCCCGTCCGGCCCCGACCGCCCGTACCGCGGTCGGCCCGGGCGGGCCCGCGCCCGTTCGGGCCGTGTTCGCTCGGAAGGACCGCGAAACGGAAGATCACCGCAGGGGTGCGTATTCAAGCGGTGGATGGCCGGTATAGCGGATTCGCTCTTCCGGGTGGCGTGGATCACATGCAAGCTTGACGTGAGGGAAACGGAAGCGAACGGCTGGGAGATCCCCGTTTCTCCGTTTTCTCCTCCCGCGTCTTCGCCCACCCGCGGACGCGCCTCCTCATCCCCCCGGCATGACAGCGAGGTACTCCCCGTGCCCGACACGACCCTGCCCAGTCCGCGGACACACGCGGAACACGGACGCGAGGCCGGAACCGTCCAACTGCTCCTCCTGCTCGCGGCCAGCTGCATGCCGATCCTCGGCAGCGTGCTCATCGCACCCGTTCTTCCCCAGATGGCCCGTGAGTTCGCGGGCGCCCCCGGGGCGAACGTCCTCGTCCCGGTGGTGCTCACGGTCCCCGCCCTGGTGATCGGCCTGACCGCCCCCTTCGCCGGGGCCCTCGTGGACAGGGTCGACCGCAGGCGCGTCCTGCTGGCGGCGATGGTCGGCTACGCGCTGGTGGGGACCGCACCCCTGTACCTGGACGGACTCGGCGCGATCGTGGCCAGCCGGGCCCTGCTGGGCCTGTTCGAGGCGGCCATCATGACCTGCTGCACGACGCTGATCGGCGACTACTGGTCGGGCAACCGCCGGGCGCGCTACCTGGGCCTCCAGGTGCTCACGACCACCTGCGCGGCGACGGTGTTCCTGCTCGCCGGAGGGCTGCTCGGTGCGTGGGGTTGGCGGGCCCCGTTCTGGCTCTACCTGGCCGCGCTGGTGCTGGTGGCGCCGATGGCGGCCCTGCTGTGGCGGCCTCGGGGCTCTGGGAACGAGGGCTCGGTGCCCCTACCCTGGCGTCAGCTGCTCGGCCCGTGCGCCGTCACCCTCTTCGGCGGGGTGGTGTTCTACGCGCTGATCGTCCACCTGTCCTACGTCCTGGACGGCGAGGGCGTCACCTCGACCGGCACGGTGGGGCTGATCAGCGCGGTCATGTCCCTGGCCACGGCGGTCGGAGCGGGACTGTTCGGCAGGGTGTCGGCCGTGACGCCCCGGCTGCTCGTCCCCGTCGAGTTCGGGCTGGCCGCCCTGGGCCTGGGGGTCGTCGCCGCGGCCCCGTCGGTGCCGGTCATCATCGCCGGCGCGGTGGTCACCGGGTTCGGCACAGGTCTGCTGCTGCCCACCCTGGTGCTGTGGGCCATCAACCGGCTCTCCTTCGAACAGCGCGGACGCGGGACCGGCCTGTGGACGGGGGCGCTGTTCGTCGGTCAGTTCGCCTGCCCCCTCATCATCACCGGACTCGGTGCCGGGGGCGCGGACCTGCGGGAGGCCCTGGGCCTGCTGGGAGCCGCCTCGGTGGTCATGGCCCTGCTGCTGGTGTTCACCATGCGCACCACGCGTCGGACTCGCGGTGCGTGAGGCCGGCGCCTTCCCGGGGCCGCCGCGGTGCCTTTGCGGCGGTCCCGGGCCGCGTCGCCAGGAAACGGGCCCGGAAGGCGGTCCGCGTTCCGGGGGCCGCATCGGAGCCTCGGCTCGGCCGGGTACGACGGGCGGGTTAGATCCGGGCATCCCCTGTGGCCACCCCGCTTCGCGCGGCGTCGGTGCCGTCGAGGCGGAAGGCCCGGGCGGTCAGACCGCCGAGCAGGAGGACTCCGGCCACGAGCAGGAAGAGGTTGGCGGGAGTCCAGCCCGCGTCCAGGAGCCATCCGGCCACCAGGGGCGAGACGATGGCGCCGATCCGACCGACGCCGATGCCCCAGCCCACACCGGTCGCCCGCACCGACGGCTCGTAGACCGACGGGGTCAGGGCGTACAGGCCCGCCACGCACCCGTTGACGAACACCCCGATCAGGGCGCCGAGGGCCAGCACCAGGCCGTACACCGACAGGGCGGGGACGAAGAGGCAGAGCAGGACGGCGGTGGTGACGGTGTAGGTCACCAGGACGTTCCTGAGCGCGTAGCGGGCGGCGAGCAGGCCGAGCAGCGCGGTACCGAGGATGCCGCCGAGATTGAGCAGGACGCCGCCGGTGACGTCCTGCGTGGCCGACATCCCGGCCTCCGCCAGGAGCTTGGGCGTCCAGCTGGTCACGAAGTAGAACCCGAACATCACCAGGAAGAACCCGCACCAGGTCAGCAGGGTGTTGCGGCGCAGCCCGGGGGCGAGGATCCGCGCGATTCCGGGCGCGGGGCGCGCCTCCTCGGTGGCCGTCTCCGGCAGCCGGTCCAGCGGTGGCTGCCCCATCCTCCCCAGCAGTCCGTTCACCCGCTCCAGGGCGCGGGACGAGTCGCGGGTGAGGAGGAAGGCCAGCGACTCGGGCAGGCGCCAGAGCACGACCGGGACGAGCAGTGCCGTGGCCACGGCACCGAGGGCGAAGACCGTACGCCACCCGCCATCGCTTTGGAGGGCGGCGGCGACCACGCCGCCAGCCGTCGCGCCGACGGCGTAACCGGTGGAGTTGAGGCTGACGGCCAGGCCGCGCCAGCGCCGGTTGGCGTACTCGGCCGCGAGCACGTTGCTGGCCGCCAGGATGCCGCCGATGCCCACACCGGTGAACAGGCGCAGCATCCCCAACTGGAGAGCGCTCTGGCTGATCGCCGACAACCCCATGCCCGTGGCGGCCAGGACGAGGCCGACCAGGATCATCGACCGCCGCCCGATCCGGTCGGCGAGCGGTGCCAGGAACAGCGACCCCAGGGCCATCCCGGCCAGCCCGGCGCTGAGCAGCAGACCGAGCTGGGCCCCGGACAGTCCCCACTCCTCGGACACCGCGTCGGAGGTGAACGCCATGACGAGCACGTCGAACCCGTCCAGCACGTTCAGGAGAACGCAGACGGCGACCGCCGTCCACTGCATGCGTGACATCCCGCCGTCGTCGAGTCGACGGCGCAGGTCACGATCAAGGGTGCTCATGGCTACCTGCTTTCTGGGGGAACACCAACGGCACCCGAGCATGACCTGGGTCACACGGGGCTGCCATGGCCTTTCCACCCAATGGACAGGGTGGCGGTCGGTCCCCGTCAGAACCGGAAGGAGCGGTGGACATGGCACGGTCCCCCGACGGTGAGTCCGTCATCACGCGCGCGGTGAGGATCCTCGACGCCTTCGGTCCGGAGTCCACGGTCCTGACCCTCAGTGAGGTCAGTCGCCGCGCCCGGCTTCCGCTCGCCACAACGGCCCGCCTGGTCAAGGAGATGACGCGCCACGGTCTGCTCGACCGCGACGAGCAGCGCCAGGTCCTCATCGGCACCCGCATGTGGGAGCTGGCCGAACGCGCCTCTCCCGTCAAGGACCTGCGTGAGGCCGCCCTCCAGTACATGGGCGACCTGCACTCGGTGGTCGGCCACTCCAACCAGCTGGGCGTGATGGAGGGCGACGAGGTGCTGTTCGTCGAACGCCTCACCGCGCCGGGGTCGGTCGTCAACGTCACGAGGATCGCCGGGCGGCTGCCCCTGCACGCCTCGTCGGCGGGGCTGGTCCTGCTCGCCCACGCTCCGGGACAGCGGCAGGAACGTGTGCTCGAAGGACCGCTGGCCGCGTACACGCCGCACACCCTCGTCGACGGGCGCGCGCTGCGCGCCGAGATGGCCGAGGTCCGGCGGCGCGGTTTCGCGTTCTGTCCCGGGCACATCCACACCGACGCGACGGGCATCGCGGTGCCGGTGCGTCAGGACGGCCGCGTGGTCGCGGCCCTGGGGCTCGTGGTGCCCAACGACGAGGCCGCGTGGACGTTCAGCCGCCCGCTCGTGCTCGCCGGGCTGGCGCTGGGCCGAGTGTTGAACACCGCCGGGCCGGGGACGGAGGAACAGGTCCGCCGTTCGGCCCTCTCCGGAGGGTGACCGCCGTGCCCGTACCGCGCGGGCGGTCTCCGGCAGGGAGGACATCCTTCCCGAGCGCGCCGCACCGGTCCGCCGACGGACCCTCGCGGCCGGAGTCAGTGTGACCCACGCCATCGTCTCCTTCCGCTGAATGGAAGCGCCGTGGCCCCGAGGGTGCGGTGCGTCCGATGCTCGGAGCACACCCCGGCGTCACGAGGAGCTCCCATGGCGATCAAGGCACGCGTTCCCACGGCACCCGCCGCGTCCCCCGCGGCCACCGGTCCCGGCACGTCCGCGGCGATGCCGCTCCGGGTGGCCGACAGGGCCGAGGTGGCCGACGGCGTCGTTGCCCTGACGCTCACCCGCCCCGACCGGGGCAGACTGCCCGACTGGACCCCCGGCGCCCACGTCGACCTGGTCCTGCCTGGCGGCCTCACCCGCCAGTACTCCCTGTGCGGGGACCGGTAGGACGCCCACAGCTACCGCGTGGCAGTCCTGCGCGAGGCCGACGGCCGAGGCGGCTCTGCCTTCGTCCACGACCACGTCCACGAGGGAGACCTGGTCGGCCTGGGCGGACCGCGTAACAACTTCCCGCTGGCCCCGGCCGAGGAGTACCGCTTCGTCGCGGGCGGCATCGGCATCACCCCGCTGGTCCCCATGATCACCCAGGCCGACATGCTCGGCATCCCGTGGCGCCTGCTCTACGGCGGCCGTACGCGCTCGTCGATGGCCTTCGCCGACGAACTGGCGCGGGCCCACGGCGGCCGGGTGACGGTCGTCCCCGAGGACCAGAACGGCCGCCCCGACCTGGCGGGATGGCTGCCCGATCCCTCGCCCGGAACCAAGGTGTACGCCTGTGGACCCGCGGGCCTGCTCGCCGCGGTGCGCGGTGCCTGCGCGGACTGGCCTCCGGGCCGCGTGCGCACCGAGCGCTTCGTCGCCGCGGCCGAGCCACTCTGCGCGGGCGGGCGCGGGTTCGAGGTGGAGTTGCGCCGCTCGGGCACCACGCTCACGGTGGGCCCGGACCAGCCACTGCTCCAGGCGCTCGCGGAGGTCGGCGTCCACGTCCTCTCCTCCTGCCGCCAGGGCCTGTGCGGGACCTGCGAGACCCCGGTGCTCGACGGCGTCCCCGACCACCGGGACTCGATCCTCGACGAGGCCGACCGCGCCGCCGGGGACTGCATGTTCGTCTGCGTCTCCCGGGCGCGCTCCGAGCGTCTCGTCCTCGACCTGTGACCCCGCCCAAGGAGTGAACCCCATGGCCGTGACCGACACCGCCCCCGCCCTGGTGTCCCTGGACACCGACCCCTTCGCCCCCGACGTCCTGGAGAACCCCCTTCCGCTCCAGGCGCGGCTGCGCGAGGCCGCACCCGTGGTGTACCTGGAGCGCTACGGCGTCCACGCGCTGGCCCGTCACGAACACGTCCACGCCGCTCTGACCGACTGGCAGACCTTCCAGTCCGCCGCCGGTGTGGGCCTGGCCAACTTCCGGCACGAGGAGCCGTGGCGGCCGCCGAGTCTGCTGTTGGAGGCTGACCCGCCCCTGCACGACGCGCCCCGGGCCGTCCTCTCCCGGATCCTCGGCCCCCGGGCGCTGCGCGGGCTGCGCGAGGCGTGGGCCCGGGACGCCCGGGAACTCGTGGACCGGGTGGTGCGCCGCCCGGAGTTCGACGCCGTCACCGACCTCGCCCAGGCCTTTCCCCTGCGGGTGTTCCCCGACGCCGTGGGCCTGGAGAAGGAGGGCAGGCACCGCCTCCTGCCCTACGGCGACCACGCCTTCAACGCCTTCGGGCCGCCCAACGACCTCGTGAGCAAGGGAGCCCCGCGCGTCGCCGAGCTCTCGGCGTGGGTCAACGGCCAGTGCGCCCGCGAACGCCTGGCTCCCGGCGGGTTCGGCGCCGCCATCTGGGCGGCGGCCGACCGCGGCGACATCACCCAGGAGCAGGCCCCGCTGATCGTCCGCTCCCTGCTCACCGCCGGAGTGGACACGACCGTCCACGCCCTGGGCGCGGTCCTGTACGCCTTCGCCACCCACCCCGAGCAGTGGCGGCGCCTGCGCGAGGACCCCGGTCTGGCGAGAGTGGCCTTCGACGAGGCGGTGCGCTGGGAGTCGCCGGTGCAGACCTTCTTCCGTACCGCCACCCGCGACGTCGAGATCGCCGGGACCACCGTCCCCGACGGCGGAAAGATCCTCATGTTCCTGGGCGCGGCCAACCGCGACCCGCGCCGTTGGCACGAGCCCGACGTCTTCGACCTCTCCCGCGACCCCTCCGCCCACGTGGGCTTCGGCATGGGCCTGCACCAGTGCGTGGGCCAGCACGTCGCCCGGCTGGAGGCGGAATCCCTGCTCACGGCCCTGGCCGCACGCGTCGAACACATCGAACCCGCCGCCGAGCCCCGCCGACACCTCAACAACACCCTGCGCGCCTGGGGCTCGATGCCGGTGCGCGTCCGTACCGCCTGACCACCGTCCGGTACTCCCCGGGCTTCCGACACAGCGACGAGAGGAAGAACCAACGATGCAGCACGTACGCGGCGTGGTCGCCAGGTCCCAGGGGGAACCGGTCTCGGTCGAGACCGTTGTGGTTCCCGACCCGGGCCCCGGCGAGGCCGTGGTGAGGGTGCGGGCGTGCGGCGTGTGCCACACCGACCTGCACTACCGCGAAGGAGGGATCAACGACGAGTTCCCGTTCCTGCTCGGCCACGAGGCCGCAGGAACCGTGGAGTCGGTGGGACCCGGCGTGACGGAGGCCGAACCCGGGGACTTCGTCGTCCTCAACTGGCGCGCGGTGTGCGGTCAGTGCCGCGCCTGCCAGCGCGGACGCCCCTGGTACTGCTTCGACACCCACAACGCCCGCCAGAGGATGACCCTGCTGGACGGCACCGAGCTCACCCCGGCGCTGGGCATCGGGGCCTTCGCGGAGAAGACCCTGGTGGCCGCCGGACAGTGCACCAAGGTCGACTCCGCCGCCAAACCCGAGGTCGCCGGACTGCTCGGCTGCGGGGTGATGGCCGGGATCGGCGCCGCCGTCAACACCGGGCAGGTGGGACGCGGCGACTCGGTGGCCGTCATCGGCTGCGGGGGAGTGGGAAGCGCCGCCGTCGCGGGCTCGCGGTTGGCCGGAGCGGGCAGGATCATCGCCGTCGACCTCGACGAACGCAAGCTGGCCAAGGCGAGGGAGCTGGGCGCCACCCACACCGTGAACGCCTCGCACACGGACACGGTCGAGGCCGTCCGGGCCCTGACCGGCGGTTTCGGCGCTGACGTGGTCATCGACGCGGTGGGGACGCCCCGGACCTACGAGCAGGCTTTCCATGCCCGCGACCTGGCCGGAACCGTGGTCCTGGTCGGTGTGCCCACCCCCGAGATGAGTCTGGAACTGCCGCTGGCGGACGTCTTCGGCCGAGGCGGAGCGCTCAAGTCCTCCTGGTACGGCGACTGCCTGCCCTCCCGGGACTTTCCGATGCTTATCGACCTCTACCTCCAGGGCCGCCTGGACCTGGAGGCGTTCGTCTCCGAGACCATCCCGCTCGACGGGGTGGAGCAGGCCTTCACGACTATGCAGGATGGCGATGTCCTGCGCTCGGTGGTGCTGCTGTGACCGCGGCGCGTATCGACCACCTGGTCACCTCCGGCGTGTTCACCCTGGACGGGGGAAGCTGGGAGGTCGACAACAACGTCTGGATCGTCGGGGACGACACCGAGGTGCTCGTCATCGACGCCGCACACGACGCCGACGCGATCCTGGCCAAGGTGGGCGGCCGGCGGGTCGTAGCCGTGGTGTCCACCCACGGGCACGACGACCACATCGACGCCGCACCGGCCGTGGCCGCTCGGACAGGAGCGCCGGCCCTGCTCCATCCGGACGACCTGGTGCTGTGGGAGCACAGGCATCCCGGCACCGCGCCGGGCGGCGACCTCCAGGACGGGCAGCGCCTGGCGGTGGCGGACGTGGAGCTGACCGTTCTGCACACCCCGGGGCACAGCCCCGGCTCGGTCTGCCTGCACGCACCCGCGCTGGCCACGGTGTTCTCCGGCGACACCCTCTTCCAAGGCGGCCCGGGGGCCACGGGGCGGTCGTTCTCCGACTTCCCGACCATCATCGCTTCGATCCGCGACCGCCTGCTCGCCCTTCCGCCGGAGACGGCGGTGCTGACGGGCCACGGCCCCTCCACCACCATCGGTGGGGAGATGCCCCATCTGGAGGAGTGGATCGCCCGCGGACACTGACCGGTTCCGCTGGCCCAGGGCCCGGAAACGACTCAGGTCGGAGCGTGTGCTCCGGCCTGAGAAGATGATGGCCCCTACCGCACAACATTCCAACCCCTCCGTCAAGTGGCAGCTCAATCACCTAGAGCGACTGCTTGCCAGCCTGCCCACACCCGAGACTTCCGCCGCTGAGCGGCCCCAACAGCGTGAACGAGCATCTCGCACCGCTCGTCAGCTCAAGCACGCCCAAGTCGAAGAACTCATCGCCGCGTATGAAGCCGGAGCCACCGTCTACCAACTCGGTGATCACTTCGGCATCGAACGCCGCACGGTGAGCAACATCCTCAAGCGCCATGGCATCACCCCACGCTGGCGCTGCCTTACCGACGAGCAGATCACCGAAGCCATCCAGCTCTACCGCGAAGGCTGGTCACTCGCCAAACTCGGTAAGCACTTTGGTGCCGCAAACAGCACCATCCGTGCTCAACTCCTCAAGCACAACGTCCCCATGCGCCAGCGGCCAGGCTGGAAGAGGTAGGCACTCCTACTGATCACACACCACATGTAGCTCCAGTGAAAGCCTGTCCAAGCCATCGCCCCAGCTCTCGGACAGGCTCTTTCGTCCGCCACACCTCATAGAAATTAAGCACGAGCCGTTAAGCCACATCAGAAGCTTCAGGCTCTGATACGGCCATCGCTGAGGATGCCGAAGATATATGCCGACCCCTGGACAAGGTCCCGGATCTGCCCTGGGCCACTCAGTGGCATAAGTGCATTCGCCTTGACGAAGTCGTTGCGCGAGATGATGCGATTAGTGTTGTCGAGGTGCACCTGCCCGTATCGAACGCTGTAGGTGAACGGGACGCCAGTTTTGGTATAAAATACCTGACTTGCGCATGCTTCGATGTTGCGCCAGACACCGTCAAAGGTTGCCATCGATTTACCCGTCTTTCGACCTGGTTTCTCGCAACACCGACCGCCAGTCGTCGCAACCGGTCATCCGACCAACTGTGTTGAGGAGCTCTCGCCGCCAGTGCTCTGCACGCTCCGGGTTCTTCTCTACGTCATCCCTGATGACAAAAAGTTGCAGGCCCGTCACAAGGCAGTGCTGTCGTCCCTCACAGTAGGGAATCATCTGGTCCGGGAAGTCTGCCTCGGTCCTCTCGTCTAGTGGGCGCTCGCGCCAGGTGTTGACAGCTAAAATCCCCTTCGGCGCCTTCTCCGTCTCCTCGAGTGCGGTAGCGACCCACTTCTCGAGCTGCGCAGCATGTTTTTCGGCAGCGCTTTTCTTGATCCCCTTCACCTCAACGACAGCATCGCCCTCGGAGAAGGAGACCTTCCAGTCATCTCGCCCAGGAGTTGGTTCGGTGACCGCACCACCGAGGAGTTCAAGCACGCTCTTCACCTCAAGCTCAAGCGCGCGCCCGCTGCCCAAGAAAAGTTGATCTTTGGCCTCGGCAAGCTCCTTCTGTCGTTGCAGGTCGGCCAGCCTAGTCCGCGCCTCTTCAATCTTCTTTTGCTGCTTCACAATCTCAAGACGAAGGTGTTCTTGCTCGTCTGTCGCATACCGCGCGATCCACTGCGGTCTGCTCATGCTCTTACTGCCGCTTAGCTGACTGATCGCAGCCAAGAGGTCAGCCTGGAACTGTGGAGCTTCGGGGAGCCATCCTTCGTCATCACTGTCTCCGTTGCCAGGCTCATCACGAAGGTTGATGGCCGGAACTAGAATCAGATATCCGTCGCCCTCTGTCCGCAAGATTGAGGAGACGATGCGATCCGTTCCAGCCACGCGGGCCACGGGGGCGCCCAGGGGATTTTTTATAAAAGCACAGTATGCGAGCTTGTCCTTGTACTTCTTGAGTAGATCCACTACCGGGCCGGAGCCATCGAACTCAATCCTTGATCCCGAAGCGCGAGAAAATTTCGCTTCATCAAACGGGAAAGCGGAGAGTAGGTTGAAGGGCTCCAAAAGCCGAGTGGTGACTCGGCTCTTCCCGGTGCCCGAGAAGCTTCGGTTTCCGCTGTCCACATAACACGACTGGGGCGGTCGAGTGATTACTACTAGCGTTCGCCCTGAATTCAAGAATTCTACAAACTCTGCCCGCCTGCGCTTGACGTCCGCTTGAATCTGCACTGAATCATGATCATCAAGCGAAGGGTGACCACGATAGTACCCATTGAACACGTGCAGTGAATAGGAGTTAAGACTGGCTTCCGGATCCCAGATAACTACATCATAGTCGAATACGCTCAGGTCACTTGAGAAGGTAGACCTGTCAGCATCATCGTAAACAGGATCAAAGTCGAGGGAGAGTAGGCGCATGGAAGAAGTGTATCACTGCACAACTGGCTAGGTATGTTCTTGTTTTCGACTGTGTATGCTTTTTTCCATCTTCGTGGGGAGGGCGGTGCGCTCTAACGCGAAGCAGGCGCCCACTGAACCTTATCGGTGAGCGCCTTCTTCTTGTATTCATGCCTGTACGTGCCATGCGCACCTCAGTCCGCAAGGCATATATAGCTGTAGATGAAGGGAAAGGGGCTACACCCCCTGCACATCTCCCACAAAAGCCCGCCACTCCGCCACTCCGAACACCAGCACCCTCGCCTCCGGGTACTTGCTGTCACGCAGTAGGTGCTGCCCCTCCGGCAGGTCGCACACCTCCACGCAGTTGCGTTCGGCATTGCTGTAGCTACTCTTACGCCACACAGCCGACGCCTGGTCGTTCTTCTTGCTCACTTCCGCATCTCCGTTGCAGCTTGGTGGATGAGGTTCCTTGAGGCAGCGTCGTCAAGCGATACCTCCCACATGCCATCGAAAGCCGCCATGTAGCGGCCAATCTCGTGTGGCTTGTCCAAGTACAGCGCTCCCGTCAGGCCATTGACGTACACCGTGGGCGGCTCTGACGGCTTGCCATCCCCATTGAGGGGGAACGTCAGCAGCACGAATGGTCCCGCACTGATGCCACGATGCAGCCCGGCCGCGAAGGGCAGCACCCGCAGACTGACGTTCGCCAGATCGCCCAACTCCACCAGGCGGTCAAGCTGGCGAGCCATGATCTCCCGCCCACCCACCGGCCAGCGCAAGATGGCCTCGTTGAGCACCACGTTCTAGAGGGCGTCTGAAAAGGGTCAGGGAGGTGTTCGGGCCAGGCGGTGCAGCAGGGTCATACTCATTGCGAGGTAGATGACATTCTCGGAGTTCGCGGCCAGGTACTCGTAGTCCTTCGAGGTGCGCCGGTACTTGCCCAACCAGGCGAACGTGCGCTCGACGACCCAACGGCGCGGCACCACCGCGAACCGGGTCACCTCACGTGCAGGAGCATCCTGCGGAGCCCAGGTGCTCCGGAAGCCGCCGTCACGCCGCTGGACGATCTGGACGGTGACGTCCACCGCCCGGCGCGCCCACTTCGCCAGGGCCTGCCCGCGATACCCCTGGTCAACCCAGGCATGCCGCAGCCGCGGGAACAGGTCCTCCGCCAGGGACAACAGCACCATCGCGCCCTGGCGATCCCCCGCGTTCGCGGGGCTGACACAAGCTGTGAGCACGTTGCCCATCGTGTCGACCAGCAGGTGACGCTTGATCCCGTTGACCTTCTTGCCTCCGTCGTAGCCGTGGGATCCGCCGCGGTCGGTGGCCTTGACGCTTGGGGAGTCGATGATTCCCGCACTGGGGGCGGGATCGCGGCCATTCCGGGTCCGTTCGTGTCGGCGCGGGTGGTCCAGGATCTGCTCCCAGCGGCCCTCGATGCGCCACAGCCTCCAGTAGTGGTAGACCGTCTGCCAGGGTGGAAAGTCGTGGGGCAGCAGCCTCCACGCGCACCCGGCTCTCATCCAGTAGGCCAGTGCGTTGATGATTTCGCGCCGTTCGTGCAGGACGGGGCGTCCACCCGGCTTGGGCGCGGGGATGACAGGGGCGAGGAGCTCCCACTCGGTGTCGGACAGGTCAGTGGGGTACGGGGGACGTCCGGGCACCATCGGCCTCCGAACGCAGGAGATTCACTCCTCCAGTCTGCACTGCTCTGACCCTTTTCAGACGCCCTCTACTTCCGAATCGGACACAAATATGGTGGTAGGGCCTAGGGGAAGGGAGCGGTCCCGCCTCGGAGCGAGGCGGGACCGCGACGCAGGTCTTCCTTCGAGGAGGGGAGGACACAGAAGACCCGCAGCTCAGAGGGGTCAGCCGAAGGTCGCGGGCCAGGTGATGACCAGGGCGGAGAAGGCGAGGTTGTAGGCGGCGTGGGCGAGGATCACCGGCCACAGCCGACCGGTGCGGCGGTAGAGCCACACGATGACCAGCGCCGCCGGGACCAGGGTGAGCACGGACAGCCCGTAGGTGAGGTGGTAGGCGATCTTGGCCAGGACCGCGAGGGTGTAGATCTCCCACGCCGGGCGTCGGGCGGCGGTGAGCAGCACGACCAGGAGCCCGACCACGATGGGCTCCTCCACGAGCGCGGTGGTGACCTGGGCGGGGCCGAGCATCAACACGGTCCAGACGGCGTCGGCGCGGTCCTCGATCACGGGCCCGCCGACCGCGGCCTGGGGCATGAGGGTGCTCAGCAGGCTCATGCCGACCATCCAGGTCACGATGGCGGCGAAGGCGCAGACGAATACCCGCCACCCCTGGGCCCGGTGCTGCGCGGTTCCGGCCTGCTGGCTGGCGCGGTTGAACACCGCCGCGACGGGCATGCGCAGCAGCCAGCGGCACACCAGCCACAGGCAGCCGAACGTCAACCCCAGCAGCACGGCGTGCATGATCCACTGCGACAAGGCCAGGGCCCAGAAGGTGTGGGCGTTGGGCGCCGGGAAACGGGGAGCGGCCTGATTGGTGAGCGTGGCCACCACGATCCCGGCCAGGGGGTAGCCGAACACGACCAGGTAGACCACGGCCAGCACGGGGTAGGCGGCCCACGCTGAGACCTGTCGGGGTTGGAGTAGCAGTTCGGCCGGTATCCGCTCGGGGATGGGCCACCATCGCCGCCCAGGACTGGTGCGCGGGGCGCCGGTGGAACTTCGGGTGTGCATCGGTGGATTGTCCTTGAAGAGTCGTTTCGGGCAGAGGAAGGAGAAAAGTGTTCAGACTGCGCTTCAAGTGCGGATGATGGTGTGCGACCGGGTGACCAGGGTGGGGTTGGCGCCCTGGTGGCGGGTGTTCGCGGTGGGGGAGCCGACCCGGTCACCGGCCTTGCTGAGCAGGCGCATCATCTCCGAGAGCCCGCCTTCGACATCCACTTCGGTGTCGCCTTCGAAGAAGGCCAGCTCCTGCCACCAGCGGCGTCCCTTCCTCATGAGGTGCGCCTTGACACGGCGGTCCTGTTTGGTGGAGGAGATGGTGACGCGGTACCCGTGTGAACACGCGGTGATGGTGGTGTCCACGGTGGCGCGCCGTCCATGGGCGGCCAGGTGACGGATCAGCGCGGGCGCGTTTTCCAGGTCTCTGTCACTCAAGACCCGGGGATCGTCGGTCATCGTGTGCATTTCTTGTCGTGGCGGGCGGGTCAGGACGCGGCGGCCAGGAAGGCGCTCAGGGTGGCGGCGACCTGCCGCCAGGTGCGCGCGGGCAGGAACACCTGGATGTCCACCCCGCGCCAGGCCGGGATGCGGCGCAGCCGGGAGGTGAGTGCGAGGAGGGTGTGGCTCTCCAGCGGAAGGTCGGCCCACGAGGAGGTCGGGTCGAGGCCACCGGGCAGGTGCACGAGCCGCGCCACCTCGGCCGCCAGATATGCCTCCACCTCGCCGAGGACAGGGGTGCGGACCGGACTTTCTGCGGTTGTCGAGCTGGGGGTTGTGGTGTGGTCCCAGCCTGGAGCGATGACCAGGTTCGGGTGGGCTCGGTGGGTGGGCCCGGTGGGGGTGACGCCGAGGGTGTAGAGCTCTCCGACGGCGCGGGCGAACGTTGTGGGGTCGGCGGTGGCCGCCACGGGACGGCGGGCGGTATCGCCCAGGGTGTGGGTGATGTGCTCGACCAGCAGTGCCTTGGGGCCGATTTCCACGAACACCACCGGCCCGCCGCCGGGGACGTTGACGGCTCGGTGGAGCGCGTCGGTGAACCGCACCGGCTGTCGGGCCTGCGCGGCCCAGTACGCCGGCCCCCACATCCCTGCCTCGGCTGTGTCCTCGTGCGGGTAGGCGGTGGAGATGATCGGTACCCGGGGTGTCTGGGGGCGCAACCCGGCCAGGGCCTGTTTCAGCGCGGGGACGAGCGGGTCCACGGCGGGGGAGTGGGCGGGGATGCCGTCGGCCACCGGCCTGCTCCACACGCCTTCGGATTCCAGGGCGGTGTGCAGGTGCAGCAGGTCTTCGTGCGGCCCGGCGACGACCTGGACCCGCGGAGCGCTGTAGGAGGCAATGGACACCCGCCCGTCGTAGGCGGCCAAGAACTCACCGGTCTCCTCAACCCCGGCACGGACAGCCAGCAGTCCACCCGCCTCGGCCAGCCCGCCCAGCAGACGGCTGCGATGGGCGAGCACCCGCGCGGCCGAATCCAGGAGCAGGGCCCCGGCGGTGTGGGCGGCAGCGATCTCCCCGACCGAATGCCCCAGAACCAGCTCCGGGACGATGCCGCGGTCGGCCAGCAGCGCGGTGAGCGCGACCTGGGTCAAGAAGGTGCAGTGCTGGGCGTCGATGAAGGACGTGATGCTCTGGCCCGGCTCCCACACCGGATAGCCCGTGTGCTCGGCCAACTTCTCCCGGGCCTCGTGGAGAACGTGGGCGAAGGCGGGCACGCGCAGCAGTTCGGCTCCGGCGTCGGGGTGGTGGCCACCGTGCCCGGTGTAGACGAACACCACCCACGGCCGCACGTCGGACGCGCGGCCCGGGCCGACCGCGTCGGCGTTGGGCACTCTGTCCTGGATGCTGCGGAGTCCCTGGATCAGGGTGCCCAGGTCGGCGGCGACCACAGCGGCCCGGTGCCGGTGGTGGGGGCCGTGGGCCAGAGCGGTGTCGGCGACGGTGCCCACCGATCGGCCCTGCGGGGCGCGCTCGGCCAGGCGTTCGGCGGCCGAGGCGAGCGCGGCCGGGCTGTGCGCGGAGAGCAGGACGGTCTCGGGCAACGGCATCGGATCTTGCTTCGGCGGCGGCCCCACCGCGGGCGCCTGGGTGATGACGGCGTGGGCGTTGGCCCCACCGAATCCGAAGCTGCTCACCCCGGCCACACGCGTTCCCTCCTGCCCGGGGCGCTCACCCGTGGGCCAGTCCTCCACGGTGATGGGCACCCGCACCAGCCCTTCCAACCGGTGGCGCAGGGCGCGGTGGTGCAGGGTCGGCGGGATTTGGCCGTGGTGGACGGCCAGCGCGGCGACCATCACCCCCAGCGCCCCGGCGCCGCCTTCGAGGTGACCCAGCGCGGCCTTGACCGACCCCACCGGCACAGGTGTGTCCCGGCTCAGAGCTTGAGCGATGCCTTCGGCTTCGATGCGGTCCCCGGCGCGGGTACCAGTGCCGTGCGCCTGCACCCACCCCACCCGGTCCGGGTGCACGGCGGCATCGGCCAGAGCCTGGCGGATCACCGCTGTTTGGCGTTCGGCGCGCGGGCGCAGCAGATGCCGGGAGGCGCCGCCGTGGCCGATGGCGGTCCCGGCCACGTGCGCCCACACCCGATGCCTCTGCTCTTGCGCGACTGCCGCGCGGGTCAGGATGAGCACCACCGTTCCTTCCGAGCGCACGTACCCGCTCGCCTGGGCGTCGAAGGGGCGGCACCGTCCGTCCGGGGCGAGCACACCGGCTTCGATGAAGGACGCGGTGATGACCGGGCTGGTGAGGATGTTGGTTCCGGCGACGATCGCGGTCTTCACCGCTCCGGCGCGAAGGTCACGCACCGCGTAGTGCAGCGCGGTCAGCGAGGAGGAACAGGCGGTGTCGAAGGTCAGCGATGGTCCCGACAGGTCCAGCAGGAAGGAGACGCGGTTGGCCAGGATCGCCATCCCGGCCCCGGAACCGGTATGAGTTCCGGCCCGGTGCCCGGGGCCGAAGTTCACGCTGGCCTGGTCGGTGCTGGCCGCTCCGACGTACATCCCGGTCACTGACTCGGCCAGCGAGGTGGGGAGCAGTGAGGCGTCGGCGAGCGCTTCGTAGACGGTCTCCAGTAGGAGCTTCTGCTGGGGGTCCATCTCCGCGGCCTCGTCCGGGCCGATGCCGAAGAACTCCCGGTCGAAGGCGTCGACGTCGACCACCCCGGCGGGGAACGGCTGGCCGGGGACCTGGTCGGGGTGCAGGTGCTCGACCATCTGCTTCCATCGCTCGTTCGGGATACGAGTGACGCAGTCCCGTCCTTCGAGTAGCGCCTTCCACAGGCCAGTGGGTGTGGTGATGCCGCCGGGGAGGCGGCATCCCATGCCGACGATCGCCAGGGGTTCGCGGTTGGTGGTGGTCATCGGCGCGGCCCCTTGGCCACCCACACCCCGGCCGCTCCCATGACGCTCACCTGCACGTCGGTGAAGTGCAGACTCAGCATGTGCCGGAGTTCCACGAACCGGTCACCGTGGTTGTTGAACACGGTCGGCTCGGCCCTGTTGTAGAAGCGCTGCAAGCGGCGGGCGAGCCAGTTGTTGCGGGTGAAGGGATCCTCCACGCCGAGCAGGGTGGATCCGATGAACACCCCGCCGGGCGCCAGAACCCGGGCGACCTCGGAGAAGGGCGTGTGCTTGGCGAGCAGCGAGGCGCCCTCGACGCAGTGCAGCACATGGAACATCGCCACCGACCCCACCGCCTCGTCGGTCAGCGGCCACGGACGGGAGAGCACGTCGTGCTGATGTGTGCTCACCTGGGCGCGGTCACCCAGCAAGCGCGCGCACCGTTCCAACGGTGCCGCGTGCAGGTCCAGGAGGTGGATCTGGCGCAGACGCGGTGAGAGCGGCATCCCGTCCGGGTCGACGGGGTCGGGGGCGTTGACCAGGAAGTGGCCGTCGGCCGGGCCGACTTCCAGGTGCGAGGCGGCCAGGTGATGGGCGTAGAGGGCCGCGATCGCGGTGTTGTCGACCTTCCACGCGAGCCGGTGGGACAGCCCCACGACTAGGCGGCGGTACCGCTGGAGGTTGCGGTGGCTGTACAGCTTCGGGTTGGGGGTGGATCTCGGAGGGGAGGCGTTTTCGGGCATGGTGAAGCAGGTCCTTCGTGCCGGGGGTGAGGGAAAGGGGTCAGGGCGAGAGGAAGCGGGCCATGCGGGCGGGGTCGTCCAGTCCGGTGGCCCAGGCGTTGGCGCCTTCAGGGGTGGCCACGGTCTCGGCGAAGGCCGTCAGCAGGGCCCCGGGCAGAGAGCCGTTCCAGTAGCCGGTGACGAACTCGCCGAAGCCGCTGGTGTACTGGCCGTGCCGAGCCCAGTACGCCTCCCACGCTCCGGTGAGGAAGTCTCCGTCCAAGGGGCCGTTGAGGTGGCGCTGCTGGCGGATTTGGTCGCGGACGGTGGTGGCCACCAGAACGGAAGCTCCCGCTCCCTGGCCGGAGGCGTGTTCCACCGTCACCGTGGCGTCGCCGATGCCCAGAACCGGCGTTCCGCCCACAACGGCGACCGGGTGCCGTACCCGGGGACGGATGTGGCGTACCAGCTCCGAGCGGGGAACCACGCTGGCCTTGGCGCACTGCTCGGCCACGTCGGGCGCCAGCACTTCCAGACGAGGCAGCACATGGTTCCAGGCGTTGCGCGCGTGGTGGCCGTGTCGGGAAGGCAGCCCCGCCGCGGTGGCGGCGTTCGCCTTCTGGCCCAGAGCGGGCGTGGGGTCCAGGTCCGTGCCAGGGCGTGCGAGTACCTGCACACACACCGCCCAGAAGGGCGCGACGTCGACAGGGGCTTCGCCAGCCCCGGACAGCTCCCGGACCTGGCCCGGGCTGAGCACGTCGTGTGTCAGCGCCGGGTAGACCAGCACCTCTCCGTCCGGGTGGGTGATGACCTGGATGTCGGCGTCCCCAGGGGCACGGTCGAACCCGTCCAGGTGCACCTGTACCGCCACCCGGTCCGTGGCACCGCCGACACGGCGCTCATCCGGGGCGAAGAGTCGGCCCAGGTCGCTGTCCACACCGGGGGCGACCACGACCAGGTCATACATCCCGGAGGCGGCGAAGGAGGCCACGTCCGCGACGGTGCAGGTCTTGACGTAGACCCCGCCGCCCAGCGCTTCGAAGCGCTGCAACCAGTACGCGGTCTTCAGCCGGTGGTCGACGGCGGTGGCCGCCGCGGGTAGTTCGGCCCTGAACTCCCACGGCCGATCCGCGGAGGCCATCGCCATGCGCACGCTCTGCGCCTTCGGCGCGGTGACGGCCCACAGGTCCAGCCCCAGGGAGCGCTCGGCCGCGCGAACCGACGGCAGGGTGATCTGGGTGAGCCCGGCCGGGCCGCCCAGGAGTTCGGGGGTGGAGTGGCGGGTGAACACGTCCACGCGCCAGCCGTCCGCCAACAGCCCGGTGCCCAACGTCAGGGCGGAGTGCCCGGAGCCGAAGATCACCGCACGGGGCTGGTTCATCGGTGGCCTCCGTTCTCCAGGTATGTGCACAGGTCCATCAGCCCTTCGGCGCTGGCGGTGGACGAGCCCAGATCGGCGGCCACCACCGGGTCAACGTCATCGGCCAGGCCTGCGGCTGCGCGGAGCTGTTCAGGGGTGGGTTCCGCGCCGTCGTGTACGGGGACCAGAGCCACCAGCGCGACCCCCAGAGCGCGCAGGACCGCGATCCTGTCCGCGGTGTGAGCGGGCTCGGTGGGGTCGGCGATCACCAGGGCGCCGAAGGCGTCCCGGCACAGGTCCGCCCATGACGGATGGTGCGCCTCCACCGCCACACCGAGCCCCAGCAGGTGCAGGTCCTCAGCGATCCGGGCCACCGCCACGTCCACACCGCACCCCGGGTCCAGAGGAAAGGGCTCCCTCCTGGTCAGGTGCGCGAGGCATCGGCGCACCTGTTCGGGTCGGCCTCCCACGACGAGCAGCTTGGCCACGCGCGGAACAGGACCCTCGGTCGGCCCACCGCAGGCCCACGAACGCAGACGTGCCGCCAGCGCGGGAAAACGCACGATCCGAAGCAGGTCCACCTGGGCCAGGTCGCAGACCAGCACACCGGCCAGCGCCGGAGAGAAGCCCAACCGGGCCGCGAGTTCGGCGACCGTCACAGGGTGCTTGGCATCGAGGCAGAGCCGCCACACCGAGACGGCCAACTCGGGCAGGTCGGGCTGGTAGGAAGCCGGTATGGACGGAGTGGCCCGCACCAACGTGTCCATGAGCACCCGTGTACCGGGCCGCACCGTCAGCGGTGCGGGTGCGATCGTGCTCATCCCCGCCCCTCGTCTCCGCTGGCCTGGTGAATGAACGGGCACGGCTGGCGCGGGAGGAGGTGCTGGACGGACCCGGCGAACAGCGTCAGGGCACGGGCCGTCTCACGCAACGACACCGCATCGTCCACCACGAGCGCCGCCGTGACCTCGTCGGTGAGCGGGGCGATCACGACCGCACCGCTCTGGTAGCGCACCAGCACGGTCTCCACTTCTCCCCGCTTGTGCTGGCGTCCGGCTTCCCTGGAGAACAGGTGCAGGCCGTTGAGTGCGGCGGTGGCCCGCTCGGCTTGGACCTGGTCCATCCCGGCGCGGGCCAAGTGCAGCCCGTCGCGGCCGAACACCACGCCGCCCAGCGCCCGGGTGTCCTCCAGAAGCTGGACGAGCTCCTGTACCAGGGCACGGTCGCGTTGTTCCCCGTCCGGGCACGTCGTGTCAGGGGCGGACCAGAGGTGGGAACGCTCTGTCCCTGTTGCTGCTGCGGTCATACACGGCAGTGTGGTTTCGCTCGGAGGGAGAACCTATGCGTGTGCGGTTAAGCGCGGCGTTCGAATAATGCGTGCCGTTCGATTTCCGGGTCATGACGAGGAGAAAGCTCTCCTGGCGCACCTGGCTGGTTTCCGAAGGCGCTGAAAAGGAATCGGATTCACCGCTACTGTGAGGGCGTCTCGTTACGCCCCCAGGTGACGAAGGAGGCTCCGATGTGCGGGAACTGCGGACGCCCGCGCCATGACGGGCGAGGAGCGTGCCACTGCATTCCGGCCTGGGTGTGGCAGGACCCGGAGATGGTCGACGCGGTCCGGGAACGCGACGCCCAACGGGTGGTGCGTTTTCTGCGTCGTCGGGTGCGTTCGCTGTCGCAGGAGGCGCTGGCGCGGATGTGCGGGGTCGCGCAGAGTACCGTCGCCAGAGCTGAAACGGGCAAGGGTCTCACCGACCGACGGAAGGCAGCAGAAGCGCTCCGAGGGCTCGGCGCACCTCTGGAGACACTGCCTTCTACGGCCCCTACCGTGCGGATGACTGATGACCGCGCTTCCTCGGATGCTGATCTGTTCACCGAATCCGTGCAGGAAGCGGTCAGACAGGCAGGAACGCTGTGGGACGCCGATCTTTCACAGCGCATTCCTGATAACTGGCCCATGACGCAGGCGGAACGCCTGAGTACGCCCCTGCTCCGGTGGTTGGTCGCACCCCCAGCCCTCATCGGTACCGAAGCCGATGCCCAGCTCAACGTCACCGAGGACGACGTCCACGCCATCACGCGAGCCTGCGACCTCTTCGAGACTCTGGATCATGAGTTCGGTGGCGGACACGCACGAACCGCAGCCGTCCAGTACCTGACCAGTGAGATCGCACCCCTGTTGCGGGGCCGCTTCACCCCACAGGTGGGCAGAGCGCTCTTCTCCGCGAGCGCTCGCTTCGCCGCCAAGACGGGAGCCATGGCTTATGACGCGGGGCTGCACGCCTTGGGCCGCCGCTACTTCCTCCAATCCCTGAACCTGGCCCACCTTGGGTCGAACCGCCTGCTGGGAGCGAAGGCGCTCGCCCTACTCAGCCACCAGGCCAACTTCCTCGGTGACTTCCGCAGCGCGGTCGATCTCGCCCGTACCGCCAAGGCCGGTACCGGTGCCCAGGCCACCCCCGCTATCCGAGCCATGCTCGCCGCCATGGAGGCCCGAGGACTGGCCTCCCTTGGAGAGGAACGCGCCTGCGCCAGCGCGCTGAAGGAGATGGAGAACGCCTTCGCTGCCATCGACAATGAACAGGAACCCGCCTGGATGGGGTACTTCAACTCCTCCGAGATGGCCGACGAGTTCGCGCACTGCTTCCACGACCTTGGACGAGGTCCACAGGCGGTCGAACACGCACAGAGGTCTATCGCGCTGGCACCCACCAGCTTCCGGCGCAGTCGTACCTTCGCCGGTCTGGTACGGGCGGGAGCTCACCTGATGACCCCGGCCAAGGACATCGAAGCCGCCTGCACGGTCGCGCAGCACACCATCGAGGCTGCCAGTCGACTGCGCTCGGCCCGTGTCCACGCCTACATCACGCGCTTCCAAACCAGCCTGGAACCCTATGCCACGACCCGCCCCGTACGGGAGTTCCAGGAGTTCCTCGTCGACTCTCCGTTGGCGCGGCCCTGAAGTCAGGTTCCGGGCTGCCACCGCTTGAGGCCGCAGTCCTGATCCAGGGAAGCGATGCGGCTTCGAGCCTCGGATAGAAGGCGCGGCTCCCGTCCGGTGCGTGCACACAACCACGCCGTCATCCGCAGCTCCCGAACCGCGGCTATGGTCTCGAACCCCGACCACTCCCGGACGTCACAGCCGTAGGCCGCGACGAACGCCGCGTACTCGGCGGCGGTGTACCAGCCCAAGCGCTCGTACACCGCTGCCACGACGAGGTCCCATTCGCGAAGCCCGTTGCTGAAGCGCTCCAGGTCCAGCACCACCGGTTTCCCGTTCTGGTCCTGCACGATGTTCTTGCGGTGGGCGTCGCCGTGGACAGGACCAGGAGGAAGCACGGGTTCCAGGTGCACGTAGGCGTTACGCAGGCGATCGAGCCGGTGGCGGAGGAAGGACTTCTCTCCGGCGTCCAGGTACGACTGGTCGATGTAGTCCTCGGTTCCGTCGAGGGGGTCCAAGGACGGAAGTTCCGTGTCCGGAGGGTTCTTCAACTCATGCAGTCGACGTAGGACCGTGCCGATGACATCGGGCGATGCTGGTCGGACGCCCGGAACGTACTTCCACACGGTGATCGCCCAACCTTCACGCAGAAGGGGGCCGTCCATGTCGTTGACCGCCCGGACGGCGGGGACATCGCTGTCGTGCAGCCACCTGGCCAGACGCAGCTCCCGTCGCGCCCGGTCATAGCTGCTGCCAGAACAGATGCGAAGGACGAGCTGCTCGCGGGGGAGTAGCACGGAGGCGTTCTCGCCCACGGGCCCGAGGATGTGTGCGTCCAGGTACGACCAGGAGAACTCGGCTGCCGTGCGGGCCGCGGTGCGCAGCGCGGTCTCAGCGGTAAGAGAGGGAGAGGGTTCGGCCACGCTGCCACTGTAAGGGCCTCTGGCGCGGCGCACAGTGGGTTTCAGGCCTCGGAGAGCAGAGCCGGGAGGTCGTGTACCGAGTCGATCACCCAGTCCACGCGTTTGGTGACCTGGGGGTCATTCGCCCACAGATGTCCCCACGGGCCGCGTCGGATCAGAGCGGTCCGCAGGCCGGCGGCATGGGCGGGGAGGACGTCGTTGTCGCGGTGGTCGCCCACGTACGCGATCTCCTCAGGTGCGCCGGGAACCATGGCGATGACCTTGGCGAAGAACGCGGGATCGGGTTTGGCGACCCCCCATTCACCCGACGTGGCGATGCCGTCCACCGGCAGACGTAGTTCGTGGAGCAGCTCTCCGGCTCGTGCCGTCTGGTTGCCAGCGATACCCACCCAGACACCCGCGTCACGGAGCGCGCGCAGCCCCGGGCGCACGTCCGGGTACAGGTCGACCTCCTCGATGAGCTCTCCCTGCCTTGCTTTCTCGCGCAGCCGCCGTTCCCGTGCGAGGTCGAAGCCCGGCCGGAAGTAGTCGAAGGTCTCGGCGTTGTTGCGGCCCTCGGCGGTCACCGCGCCCAGGACGGCGGAGAACGTGTGCCGGGGGACGTTGATCCAGTCCGCCCACCGCGCCCACTCGCGGGTGTCGTCCAGCAGGGTCTCGCCGACGTCGAACACCACGGAACGGATCATGCCTTTGGTCTTCCCTACCCGAGTTGGCCGCCTTGTCCGTGCCTCATTGTGCCTGGGCGCGGGCACGCTCCGCCCGGCCGCGGCTGCCCTCCCGACTCCGGCCTCGGGAAACAGCACTTTGCTGTCGGCGCATCACTCCTGTTCAAGAGCGGTGAATCGAACGCTGCGCATAATTCGAACGCGAAGGTTATGCGTGTGCGCATAGGTCCTCATCAACAGACACGGGACACTTCTGTCGTCAACAACGGACGGGGGAGAGGCCCAGTGACGACAGACGCGGTCGGCGAGGCGACCAAGTCGCCGGAGGACCTGCGCGCACGGATGGTGGAACAGCTCAGGCAGGACAGTGCCCACGAGGGCGAAACTCTGTCCCCACGGGTGGCGCAGGTGATGGAAGCGGTGCCGCGTGAGGCGTTCGTGCCCGGGCTGGACCTGGAGGAGGTCTACAACCCGCACCGGGCTCTGGTCACCAAGCGATCAGAGGACGGCATCGCGCTCAGTTCGGTCTCGGCACCGAGCATCATCGCCACCATGCTCGACCGGGCCGACATCCAGGCGGGCCACCGGGTGCTCGAAGTGGGTTCGGGAGGCTACAACGCCGCGCTGATCGCCGAACTCGTCGGTGCTGACGGCCAGGTCACCTCCATCGACATCGACCCGGACGTGGTCGAGCGCGCCGAAGGGTGCCTGGCTTCAGCCGGGTACTCCGACCGGGTGACGGTCGCGACCGCGGACGGCGAAAACGGGTTCGCCGACCGGGCGCCTTTCGACCGGATCGTGGTCACCGCGGGGGCGTGGGACGTGCCGCCCGCCTGGCAGGACCAACTGGCCGAGGGCGGGCTCATGGTGGTGCCACTGCGCATCCGCGGATTGACCCGCTGCCTGACCCTGGAGGCCCGCGACGGCCGCCTCCAGGCACGGAAGGTGGACATGTGCGGGTTCGTGCGCATGCAGGGGGCGGGCGAACACTGGGAGCCCATGCCCTACCTCCACGAGGAACCGGAGCGCCGGGTCGGGCTGCGCCTGGAGGACGGTCCCGACGTCGACGTGCAGGCGCTGCGCAAGGCCCTGGCAGAACCGGCCACGACACGATGGTCCGGAGTCACCGTGGGAGACGAGGACCCCACCCACTCCCAGGACCTGTGGGTGGCATCGGCTGTGGACGGATGGGCGGTCCTGACCGCGGACCCGGGCGCCGTCAAAGCAGGTGTGGTCATCCCCACCTGGACCCTGGGCACGCCCGCCCTCGTCTCCCCCACCGGCGACAGCTTCGCCTACCGCACCCTGCGCCCCTTCCCGGAGGACGAAGAGCTCGGAGAGCTGGGCGCCATCGGACACGGCCCCTCCGGCCCGGCCCTGGCCGAGCAGCTCAACGACCTGATGCGCGTCTGGGACAGCAAGTACCGCCACGGCACCGAACCCGACATCACGCTCTTCCCCCGGTCCACTCCGGACGACCGGCTTCCCTGCGGTCGGGTGGTGGACAAGAAGCACACCCGGATGGTCATCACCTGGCCCTCCCACACCCCCAAGGAGCAGCTGTGAGAGTACCGACCCTCGACGTGGTCGAGACCGACGACGGGTTCACCCCTGTCGCCGACGTGTTCGACCTCGACCTCCAGGTCCACCAGGGTTCTGAACTGGACTCCGGCCTGTGGAGCATGACCAACGACGGCTGCGGCCAGACGTGCCAGACGGCATGCACGAACAGCTGCACCAGGCGCACGGTCGGCTGAGGCACTGAACCCGAGGGCGCTCCCACTCTCCTGCTGATGGAACGGGGGCGCCTTCTTCCTGTGGGGAGGAGATCATGTTCGTCCTGGCCGAGCCCGCGGTGACGCTGCGGGCAACCCTCATACCGACATCGGCCGAGGAAGCCGCGCGGCCAGACCCGACGAGGGCTCCGGTGGCCGAACTGTGCCGGTGGTTGAGACAGACCTGTCAGGACACGGCCTTCTTCTCCGACGCGGTCCGGACGGCCAGTCCTGCCCTGGCGGAGCTGACAGACCGCGTCTGTGACGGAGAAGATCTGCCGCCGGAGCGGGTACGTCGGTGCGCGGCCTCCCTCATGCGCTACCTTCTGCGCGCCCGCTTCCGCCCGACCCCCTTCGGCCTGTTCGCGGGTGTTGCTCCTGCCACGGTCGGAGCGGCCACCCGCGTGGTCTGGGGCCACCACCACCAGGTGGTGGCCCGTCCCGACGCACGATGGCTCTCGGCCTACAGCAACCGCATCGACGCGCAGACCGCCCCGGACCTGAAGGTGGTGCGGGCCTCCACCCTCCACGTGAGCGGCAACCGCCTCGTCCGATCCTGGTTACCCGGCGCCACTCCGGACGAGGCGGCACCGGTCTCAGTACGCCACACACCCGCCACTGCACTGGTCCTTCACCTGGCGCGTGTCCCGCGCCCGTTGGGTGAACTGGAGGACGCTCTGTGCAAGGCGTTCATCTCCGTAGCTCGGGAGACGGTTTCGGCGATGCTCACCCTGCTGCTCCAGCACCGGATCCTGATCAGTGCCGCTCATCCACCCATGACCGAGAGCGACCCCCTGGGCTGCCTTCTGGGGAGAGTGCCCGACCAGGAACAGGCAGCCACCAGGGTCCACCATGTGCTGAGCCGCCACAACACCACTCACCATGCAGCCGAGCACACCGGACTGCGCGAACGGGCTCTGCGCCATCTTGCCGAAGCCGACCCAGAACACGCCCGTCTGGCGGTGGACACGCGTCTGGACGCACAGATCACCCTGTCCTTCAGTGTGGTCGAAGAAGTCCAGAAGGCAGCGAACACCCTGCTCGCCTGGGCTCCCCAGCGCACCGGTTCCCCCGCTTGGAACGACTACCACCAGCGGTGCCTGGAACGCTACGGCCCCGGTGCGCTCATCGCCCTGACCGACCTGGCCGGACCCACCGGGATCGGCTGGCCCGCCGGATACCGGGGATCGTTCCTTCCCACTCCCGAACAGCACGGCCCCACCGCACGCGACCACACGCTGACACAGGCCGCACACACCGCGGCCCTGGCGGGGGAGAACGAGGTCGACCTCCTGGCGCTACCCCAACCAAGCCAGGAGCACGAGACGCCCGCGCCGCCGCACCTGGAGGTGCGCGCCCAGATCCAGGCCTCCACCCCGCAGGCCGTGGACACGGGGTCGATGACGCTGTGGGTCACCGGTGTCTCCCGTGCGGTGGGAGTACTTACCGGACGCTTCTTCCACCTGGACGGCATCGCCGCAGGAGGTTACGAGAACCTGCCCACTCTCACCGAGGGCGCCGTGCCGGTCCAGCTCAGTGCCCCGCCGCTGGTGGACTCGGCCCACAACATCGCCCGCACCACCTCCGTCCTGCCGCATCTGCTCGTCATCGATGAACACCCACCGCCCGCCACCCCCGACGGACCGCAGGTGTTCGGCATCGACGACGTGTCCGTGCGCGTGGATCCCGACCACCTGCGCCTGCAACGTCGCTCTACCGGACAGATCATCGAACCCCACCTGTTTTCCGCTCTGGAGCCCCGCTGGCACACCCACCCCCTGGTGCGCCTGTGCTACGAACTGCCCCGCGCCCGAACCGCACCCCACCTGGCATTCGCCTGGCCCACCGCAACCGACACCTGGACCCACCTGCCCCGGGTACGGGCCGCAAACGCCGTGCTGTCCCCGGCCCTGTGGAGGGTGAGAGCCGACGACATCGCCGCCCCCGACACAGACACCTCCGCCTGGTGCGCAGCACTACGCGGCCTTCAACGCCAACGCCGGATCCCCGATCACATTCAGGTGATGGAAGGTGAGACCTACCTGGCATTGGACCTGAGCCAGGCCGCCCACCAGCACCTGTTGCGCACCCACCTGGAACGCCGAGCGCGCCAGACCCCCGCCATCCTCTTCGAAGCCCCGCCGCCCGGCGCCTTCGCCTGGTGCCAAGATCGAGCCCACGAGGTCGTGGTGCCTCTGACCTCCACCCAAGCTCCGGCGCGCACACCACGCGTCAGCTTCGCTTCCACACCACCCGCGGTACACCTCCCGGGCGCTGACACATGGACCTCAGCCCACCTGTACTGCGACGCGGACCTGCACTCACGCCTGCTCACCGACCACACACCGCAGTTGTGGCAACGGTGGGGGAGCGAACCCGCCTGGTGGGTGGTCCGGTACAGCGACCACGACGGCCCGCACCTGCGCCTGCGCATCCCCACCAGCGGAGCCCACCAGCTCTCCACCCTGGCATGCTGGGCCAGGGAACTGGAGGAAAGCGGTCTGCTCCGTCACATGACGCTGGAGACCTACCGCCCCGAAACCGGCCGCTACGGCAGCGGCGAAGCCCTCCAGACCGCCCACGCCCTCTTCGCCGCCGACACCGCCGCCGCACTCACCCAACTCCGACACGCGGCCTTCGAGAACACCACCCGGCTGCACGCACTCGGAGCGGTATCGCTGATCGACCTCGTCACCGCGGCCTGTCCAGAACAGGGCCTGGACTGGCTGACCGCACACCTGCCGCGGGCCCGCACACCGATAGACCGCACCGCACACACCCTCGCGCTGGACCACCTGGACACCGTTACCGAGCCCGTCTCGCCCGAGCTACAGCGGGTATGGCGCGACCGCGCAGAAGCCCTGGCCGTCTACCGGGCACACCTTCCCGATCCTGAGGACATCCAGGACGTGCTCCCCTCCCTGCTCCACATGCACCACAACCGGCTGATCGGACCCGACCGCACCGACGAGACACGGCTCCTCGAACTGACCCGCGCCGTGGCCCTGACCCTCTCCGCCCGTGCTCGCCAGGGGGCCCGATGATCACCGAGGCCGCCGAGGAGTTCCTCGCCCGCCTGGCCGACCGGTTCGCGGATCCCGTGCCGTCCCTCATCACGCGGGCCCAGTGCCTGGACACCGGAGCGGCCGGGATCGTCCTGTTCCACGCGGTACGGGCCCAGCATGACCCAACCAGTGCGGAGCGCGCTCACGCCTGGGTCCGGGCAGCCACCGCCGACGGCGTGGACGCCTCCCAGCGAGCGGGAGCGTTCTACGGGCTCCCCGCCCTGTCCCTGCTGCTGTCGCTGTTCCCCGACCAGTACACCCACGCGCGGGCCACGCTCACACGCCACCTCAACACCCTGGCCCACGGGCGACTCGATGCCGTCCGAGCTCGCAGAGAACGCCAGGAACCGCTGATCTTCGCGGAGTACGACGCCATCACCGGCCTGACGGGCATCGGAGCCGTGCTCCTGCGCACGGACCCCCACGGGTCGGCGATGGCCGGGATCCTGGACTACCTGGTGCGGCTCACCGAACCGGTACGGGTACACGGCGAGGAGCTGCCCGGCTGGTGGGTGCAGCACGACCCCTGGCACAACGCCGTTCCGGCCTGGGAAGGCGGCCACGCCAATCTGGGGACGGCACACGGCATCGGGGGAGTGCTCGCCCTGCTCGCGCTGGCCCACCGCCAAGGGGTCCGGGTGCCGCACCAGGATGAGGCGATCGATCGGGTGTGCTCCTACCTCGATGCCTGGAGACAGCAGGACGAGGATGGTGCATGGTGGCCAGCGTGGGCCACTCCCTGCCGCTCTGGTGGCAAGGGCATGGAGGTGGGGAAGCCAGGTGGGATGTCCTGGTGTTACGGCACGCCGGGGCTGGCACGCGCCCAGCAGCTCGCGGGTCTGGCCCTGGGAGACACGGCCCGCTGTGCTCTGGCCGAGCGGGCCATGGCAGGTTGCCTGGAACCGTCGTCTCTCGATCGGACAGCTGGGACGGGGTTGTGCCACGGCCTCGCGGGAGTGGTCCAAGCCGCCTATCGGATGGCGCAGGATCAGGACCGCTCAGCACGTGCCGCGGATCTGAACACCGGGCTCACCAAGGCCACGCAGAGACTGTTCCGCCGGACGCTGAGCGGTGACACGGCTCTGACGGGACTTCTCGAAGGGCCGCTCGGGGTGGTGATGGCCTTGTCCACGGTCACCAGTGGTTCGAACGGCCCGAGCTGGGACACCTGTGTGCTGCTGACGGCGTGATCCAGGTCCTATTCACCCGGCACTCGGCCGAGCCCTCGTTCTGAGAGACGCCCGTTTCCCGACGCGCGAAAGATTCGTTGGACCGATCGCCTCTGGAACCTCACGGCATGGACGGGGCTGGTGCTTCTTCTCGCCACCGGGACAGGCGGGTCCGCCCGGTGCAGCACCGAGCGGACCCGCCGCGTGAGTAGTTATCCGTACCAGTCGAGGACCTTGGCCACCACGTAGGACCTCAGGTTGACGGAGGTCGCTCCGCACGTCCGGCGTTCAAGGCACACCCGGGCCATCGCGACCAGGACCGCCTGCTGCTTGCCCACCTCCCAGGTCTCGAACGCCAGCCCCGGGCGCACCAACCGCACATGCAGGCATCGGCCTCCGTCCGCGGTGGGGTGCTCCAGGCCGACGACGAAGGTGTTGTGCAGCCGACGCATGGCCATGGCGGGCGGCAGCCGGTAGGTGTACCGGCAGCGCTGCTGACCGGTGCCGGACACATTCGAGCGGGCTTCGAGGGTCACGTACTCCCAGTCCTCCTCGGCGACGGTGACCGTCGCGTGCCTGGCACGCACCCATCGGTCGAACTCCTCGCCATCGTTGACCAGGACGCTCTCCACTACGTCCATCGGTCGCCTCCCGTCGTCATCACCTCGGGAGGGAGAGGGACAGGCGTGACCCCGACGTAGGTGCGCACCCGACGGGAGCGACGCCGTTTCGCTAGGCTGGGCATCGTCAACAGCTCCGTTCTGTTGGCCGTGCCCCGGACGGCCCACACCGTCGCGGGGCTGACTTGTGTCCAACTGTGGCTTCCGAGGCCCTGAAAACACAGGCCATGCCTATTCAGCGAGTAATTTGGATTGCTCTGTGTTCGCTTGAAATAATCTGTGTTTCACTGGAGACATGGAGGAACAGCACCCGGAGGCGAACGCTCGCTTCGGCCGGGAACTCAGCCGCCGTCGCCGCACGAGCGGCTACACACAGGAGCGGTTGGGCAAGCAGGTCGGAGTAAGCCAAGGGCACATCGGCAACATCGAACGCGGTGAGCGCTCTCCTGACCTGAAGCTCGTGACCGAGCTGGACCGGGTTCTGAGCGCGGATGGGCGACTTGAGAGGTTCTGGGGCCAGCTCAGCGGTGACGGCGAACCGGTCTGGCTGGACGACCTGGACCAGGTGGAACGGGACGCCGTGTCGATCATGGAGGTCCAGACGAACCTGTTCCCGTCCGTGCTCCAGGTGGAGAACTACGCCTACGCCGCGGTGCGCGTGTTCTCCCCGTGGATGACGCCGGACGAGGTCGAGAGCAGCGTCCACTCGCGCCTCGCCCGAGCTCAGAGGTTCGCCTCCTCCGCCACCGTGTACAGGGCGGTGATCGACGCGGCCGTGCTGCGGCGCCGACCGAACTCCGATGCGGAGCTCATGGCCGAGCAACTGCGGCGGGTGGTAGACCTCATCCAGGACCGGCGGATCTCCATCCAGCTCGTGACCACGGGCTGGCACGCCGGGCTCGTCGGTACGTTCAAGCTGATAGCTTCCTCTTCGGCTCCGGAAGTGGTGTATGTCGAGTCGGCATACTCGGGCCGACTGCTGGACGATCCGCAGGCGGTGCAGCGCTTCCGGGTACTGCTCAGTGACGCGCAGGCCGTGGCGCTCTCCCCTCAGGAGTCGCTGCACCTGCTCCAGGAAGAGTTGGCGAGGTTGGACCATGGTTGAGCAGACGTGGCGCAAGTCGTCCTACAGCGGCGGCGGACACCAGGACTGCGTCGAGTGCCGTGCGGACGCTTCCGTGGTCCAGGTCCGCGACACCAAGTACCGCCAGCTGGGCCACCTGGCCTTCCCCGCCGCGGAGTGGACCGCCCTGCTGGCGGGAGCACAGCGCACCACCTCCTGAGGGGCCAGCCCGACGTTCCGTCGGACTCGTCGGCCGCGAACAGGTTCCTCCTGTCGGTCGAAGGCATCTCGCTCCTGTCGGGAGCGAGATGCCTTTTCTTGTTCCGGTGTCTCTTGAGGGTCGGGTGAAATGCGAGGTTTGTGACGCGAAATTCGTTGTGGGACCTTACCTTTTGGTGAGGGATAGCTAACGGTTCTACGTTCGATAATGATTGCGCATTGGAATATGTGATCTACAGCACTACTCTCGTCACTCCAGGTGAGGAACTGATGATGCCCTGGAGGTGCGATGAGGCTCCACACCATGGGAGTGATTGTGTTGGGGGGACTCCTCGTCGGCTGCACTCCTCAGGAGAGCGAGCCTGCCCCCGCGCCCAGCGAGTCACCGGCACCCTCTGAACAGCAGTCAGGCGAGGATCTTGCGCTTGAGGCCTACGACTCCATGTGGAACGTGCTGGTGGAAGAGGCCCGTAACGAGGAGCCTGACTACTCCGACCTGGAGTTGTACGCCAGCGGAGACGCTCTGGCGCTCGTGGAACACGGTCTGATAGCGGAAGCTGACGAGGGCGTGGTCGCCCGGGGCTCACCGGAGTTCTCGCCCGAGGTGATCTCGGCAGAGGACACCCACGTGGAGATCGAGGACTGCATGGACTCCACTTCATGGCTCCGGGAAAACGCGGACTCCGGAGAGCTTGTGGAGCCATCACCGGAATCACCTCTGCTCCGGCGCGTGGACGCGGGCGTTGCCTTCGACGGACTCGCTTGGAAGGTCTCCGACCTGCGGATCTGGGAAATCGGATCCTGCGATGAATAATCGACGGAGAACCCCTTTCATTGCCGCCGGTGCCGCGATGGTGCTTCTCGCGGTTCCGGGTCTGGCCTGGGCGGACCCTGACTTCCTCGGAGGCCACGTGGAGTGCGGGTCCGCGGGTGGACCCGGATGCGACGTCTCCGCCGAGTCCGGAGAAGAGAACCCGGGAGGCTCGGCAGACGAAGGAGAGCCAGTCCCCGAGGCAGCTCCCGAAGGCACGGGGTCGGCCTCGTCCGAGCCCGCGTGCGAGGTCGACGGCCTCTCGGCGCGGTGCAGTGCCACGGTCGGCGGCGGCGCCGACGAGGCCGAGGAGGAGGTCGACTTCGAGGCCCTGGCGTACGCGGCCCGTGCGGCGTTCCAGCTCTCCTCTCCCGAGATCTCGATGTCGCCGAGCGCGGACGCCCCGGTGCTGGTGCGGGTTCCGGTGTGGATGTGGATCTCCTCGGACACTTGGCAGGAGGAGACGGCCACCGCGAGCGTGCCCGGCGGATCGGTGACGGTGACCGCCACTCCGGCGTCGCTTTCCTGGTCGATGGGCGACGGCACGACCGTGGAGTGCGAGGGCCCCGGTACTGCCTACGACCCGGATGTCCACGACCCGGCGGAGTCCTCTCCGGACTGCGGGCACACCTTCACCTCCATCAGCAGCGGCTACGAGGTGAGCGCCAGCTTGTCGTGGCAGGTGGAGTGGTCCAGCTCCGACGGTGAGGGCGGCACCTTTCCCGCCCTGACCACCGAGACGTCCACGACGGTGCGGGTGGTCGAGTCCTCCGGAGTGGTGACATGAGGAGGCGAACACCATGGTGACCACAACCAACCCCCGGACCAGCGGTAGTGATAAGGACGAGCCGGTTCATCTGTCGGGGCGTGCTACTCGCCGGCGGCGGTCGGCGGTGGTCGCGGTGGCGCTCATGGTGGCCGGGGCGACCGCGGTGGTGGTCGCGCTCAGCCAGGTGGACCAGCGCTCCCCGGTGCTGGTGGCGGCCGGTGACCTCCCGGCCGGGCACGTGGTCACCGCCGCCGACGTGCGGGTAGTCGAGCTGGCCGGGGCCGAGAGCCTGCCGACGGCCTCCGACGTCGAGCAGGTGGTCGGTACCACGCTCACCCTCCCAGTCACCGAGGGCGCTCTGCTGTCGGATGCGGTCCTGGGCGCGGACGGAGAGCAGTTGGCCTCCGGGCAGGCCACGGCCAGTGTTCAACTCGCCTCGGGGCGGGTGCCCTCCTCGGTACGGACGGGGTCGCAGGTGACGGTGGTCCTCACGGGGGAGAGCAGCGATACCGCGTCCTTTCCCGCGCAGGTGCAGAGCCTGACCCCGCTGACCGAGGAGGTGGGCGGTGAGGTGCACGTGGACCTGGTGGTGGACGGCACCTACGCCGCCCAGCTCGCCCGGGCCGCCGCCGAGGATCAGGTCTCCCTGGTGCAAACCCCGCACGGGGGCGACTGATGCTGGTCGCGGTGTTCTCCCTGTCCGGTGCTCCTGGTGTCACCACGCTGGCGCTCGCGCTGGCCAGCACCTGGCCCGCCCCTGATCCGGTGTGGATGGTGGAGGCAGACGCCTCCGGCGGTGACGTCGCCGCATGGTGGCGCCTTCCGGTCTGGCCCGGTCTGGTGGACCTGGCCGCTGCCAGCCGCAGCGGCCAGGACCACGAGAGGATCGACATCGCGGCGGTCTCCCAGGTGCTGTCGGGCGGTGTGCGGGTGTGCGTGGCGCCGTCCACGGCCGACCGCACCGCCGGAGCGGTCGGTCTGCTGGCCCAGAATCCCAAGGCCCTCAAAGGCGATCACGTCACGGTCGTGGACCTGGGCCGGGTGTTGCCGGAGGCCACGCCCGCGGCCTTCCTGGACGCGGCGGACGCGGCGGTGCTGGTGGTTCCGGGCGATGTCGCGCACCTGAAACGGGCCAAGGAGTCCGCGGCTGGCCTGTGCACCCGCTGCCCGCGTCTGGGGCTGGCCGTGCTCGATCCGCCCCGGGGCAGCGCGGAGATCAGCGCGGCGGTGGGGCTGCCCGTGTGGGCGAAGGTGTCCCAAGACGCGCGCACCGCCGCCTTCCTCAGCGGACAGGGCGAGGTGGCGCGCCTGGACCGGCGCCCTCTGATCAGACAGGCGCGCGCTCTCGGCCGCGCCCTCGCAGAGCAGACACGATTCGCTGCCACGGAATCGGTGGATCCGACGGTGGCGCGATTCCTCGGGCAGGTGCCATGAGCGACGAGACGACGGCGTTCCACGTACGCCAGGTCACCGCAGAAGCGACCCGGCGCCTGAGCGCGCACGCCGCAAACACCGACCCGGTCGCGGGACAGGAGTACCGGGCTCTGGCCCGCAGGGTCATCCGCCAGGTGCTGGACGAGAGAGCCAGCCGCGCGCTGGCCTCCGGACAACCGGTGCTGGACGGGGCTACCGAAGAGGCCATCGCCCGGCAGGTGCTGGCACGGGTGTGCGGACTCGGCCCCTTGGAAGCCCTGCTAGAGGATGCCGAGATCGAGAACGTCAACCTCACCGGAACCCAGGTGTGGGTGCGCTACGCCGACGGACGGCGTGAACGGCTCCCTGCGATCGTGGACGGCCCCGAGGAACTGGTGGCCCTGGTACGGCGGATCGCCGCCGACTCCCCGATGGGGGAGCGGCGCTTCGACCCGGCCGCCCCCATCCTGGACATGGCCCTGGCCGACGGCTCCCGGCTCAACGCCATCCTCGACGTCTCCCACCAGCCCGCCGTCTCCATCCGCCGCCACCGCTACCACACCACCGGCCTGGGCCAACTGCGACGGTTGGACACCCTCGACCAGACCCTGGTCGACCTGCTGCGCGCCGCAGTGCGCTCGCGGCGCAACATCGTCATCACCGGCGGCACCGGCGCGGGCAAGACCACCCTGCTACGGGCCCTGGCCACGGAGATCCCGCCCCAGGAGCGGGTGGTGACCATCGAGGACGTACCCGAACTCGCCCTGGAACGCGACGAGACCGCCCACCCGGACGCCGTCGCCCTGCACGCACGCCCGCCCAACACCGAGGGGCGGGGCGAGGTCACCGTCGCCGACCTGGTCCGCGCCGCGCTGCGGATGTCCCCTGACCGGGTCATCGTCGGCGAGACCCGCGGCAGCGAGACCGTGCCGCTGCTGACCGCCATGTCCCAGGGCAACAACGGCTCCCTGACCACCCTGCACGCCGCCTCCAGCGCAGGAGCGTTCACCAAGCTCGGCGCGTACGCGGCCCTCTCGGATCGACTTCCGCTGGAGGCGACCTCCCTACTGGTCGCGGCGGCGGTGCACCTGGTGGTGCACCTGTCCGCCACTCCGACGGGAGGGCGGCGCGTCACCAGCGTCCGCGAGGTGGTCGGCGCGGACGGAACCCAGGTGGTCTCCAACGAGATCTACCGCCACGAGCACGGCCAGAGAGCACCCGCCGCGCCACCGAGCCCGGACACGACCCGGGCGCTGCACTCCGAAGGGTTCGACGTGGCCCGGCTCATGGCCGCCCCGAACACCGTGAACGGACACCGGCGATGACTGCGGCGCTGGTTCTCGGGGGAGCGGGCGGTCTGCTGCTGGGCGCCGGGGCCTGGCTGCTGCTCACCGGTATGCGGCACCTCCCTCGGAACGCAGGGGCAGGTGTGCGACGAACACCGATGCCCCGCACCCGGGTGCTCCGGGCGGCCTCCACTGTCGCGGGCGGAGTTCTGATCGCCCTCCTCACCGGGTGGCCGGTCGCGGGGCTTCTGGCGGCGGCCGGGATGTGGTGGCTGCCGCGCCTGCTGGGCCCCGACCGCGAAAACGCCAGCCGTGTCGCCCAGGTGGACGCGGTCGCCGGATGGGCCGAACAGATCCGCGACCTCATGGCCGGAGCGGCGGGCCTGCACCAGGCCATCGCCCACACCGTCCCCACCGCTCCCGAACCGATCCGCGCCGACGTCGCCCATCTGGCCGAGCAACTCCAACGGGGGACACCGCCCGAGGAGGCTCTGCGGGAGTTCGCCGTCCGGGTGCAGGTGCCCACCGCGGACCTGGTGGTGGCCGCGCTGTCCAGCGCGGCCAGCCGCCACGCCGCCGATCTGGGCGCACTGCTGTCCAGCCTGGCCCAAGCCGCCCGGGAACAGGCCGCGATGCTGGTGCGCATCGCCGCGACCCGGGCACGGGTGCGCACCTCCGCGCGGATCATCGCCGCCACCACCCTCGCTTTGGCGGTGGGCCTCGCGCTGGTCAACGCCGACTACCTCGCCCCCTACAACACCGGCATCGGCCAGCTCGTCCTGGCGGGCATCGGTGTGCTGTGGGCGGTGGGCCTGGTGTGGCTCGCCCGCCTGACCCGCACCAGCTTGGGCCCCCGGGTGCTGGCCCGCGAGAAGACAGAGCCGGAGGTGGTGACGTGAACACCTTCCTCCTCGCCGTCGCGGGCGGGTGCATGCTCACCGCAGGACTGTGGCTCGCGCTGCTGCCCCGCCTGTCGCGGCCCTCCCTGGCCGAACTCCTCCAAGAGCCCACGGCCGCGGTCCCCGAGCCCGCAACCGAGTCCGCCGAGCGACCCGGATGGTCGAGCAGACTCGGCTCTCCCGGCGTTCCCCTGCTGTCCGCCCTGGGCCTGCCGACCCGGCGCACACGCCGCCGCCTGGCCGCGTGCGACCGGGACGTGCCCGGCTACCTCTCCCAGAAAGCCGCCATGGCGGTGCTGGCCCTGGTCGCTCCTCCTGTGATCGGCACCGTCCTGGCCGCTCTGGGACTGGCGTTTTCACCGGTGTTCGGCGTGCTCATCTGGGCCGTGTTCGCCGCTGTGCTGTGGATGGCCCCCGACCTGGAGGTACGCGACCAGGCCAAGGAGCGCTCCGAACAGATGCGCCACACCATCGCCGCGGTCTGCGACCTGGTCGTCATCTCCCTGGCCGGAGGCGCCGGAGTCACCGGAGCCCTGGACGACGCCACCCGGGCCAGCGACACCTGGGCCATGCGCCGCATCCGCACCGCCCTGTACACCGCCACCATCCAACACGAACCCGCCTGGACCGCCCTGGAGGAACTGGGGGAGCGCTACGACGTTCCCGCCGCCACCGAGCTGGCCGCGAGCCTGCGCCTGGCCGGAGCCGATGGCGCCCGGGTCCGCGCCAGCCTGGCCGCCAAGGCCACGTCCCTGCGTACGCAACACCTGGCCGAATTGGAAGCACAAGCCCAATCGGCCACCGAACGCATGAGCCTGCCGACCGTGCTCCTGTTCGCGGGCTTTCTGATCCTCATCGGCTACCCCGCCCTACACCTGATCCTCACCAGCCTGTGAAAGCACACCGGAGGAGACGATGTTTCCCTTCCTCAACCGACCCGACCGCCCCCGCCCACACGCCGATGACGGCTACTCCACCGAAGCCGTCGCCGTGATCGCCACCCTGGTCATCCTCGCCGTCGGAGCCCTGGCCCTGATCTCCGACGCCGTCCTGGGATGGGCCGGATCCATCACCCTCGGGTAACCCCGATGCGCGGCCTCATCCCCTCCTCCACCGATCCCGACCGGGACCGCGGCAGCACCGAGCTGGTCGTGGCCACCCCGCTCATGCTCCTGCTGCTGGTACTCGTGGTCCAGATCGGCCTGTGGGCACACGCCACCCACATCTCCCAGACCATCGCCCAACACGGCCAGGCCGCAGCACGGGCGGTGGAGGCCACCGAAACCGACGGGCACACCCGCGCCACCGAGGTCGCGACTCAACTACGCGGCGACCTCCTCCACAGCCTGGACATCACCGTGGAACGCACCGACACCACCGCCACGGTCCACGTGAGCGCGCACGTGCCCACCATGATCCCCGGCCTGGACTGGCCCGTGAACGCCGCGGTCTCCGGCCCCGTGGAACACCACACACCCGGCGCAGGCCCACCATGACCCGCCACGACAGCACCAAAGACCGCGGTTCGGCGTCAGCGGAACTGGCGCTGCTCACCCCCGTCCTCATCCTGATCGCGATGCTGGTGCTACTCGCCCACCGGCTGGTGAGCGCGGGCATGGCCGCCGACGCCGCAGCACACGCCGCCGCCCGCGCCGCCACCCTGCAACGCACCCCCGCCACCGCCCACACAGCGGCCGAGACCGCAGCCGCCCAAGCGGTGCGTACGCACGAGCTGAGCTGCGCCACCCACGACCTGACCGTGGACACCGGCGGACTCACCCCCGGCGCGACCGTGGACGTGACCCTGACCTGCCACGCGAACCTGTCCGACTTGGTCGGCCTGCACCTGCCCGGCACACGCACCATCGAAGGCACCGCCTCCTCGGTGGTCGACACCTACCGGAGCACCCCATGAGACGCCCCGACCTCCGCGACGACCGCGGGCAGGCCACCGCGTTCCTGGTCATCATGGCCACCGCCCTCCTGCTGCTGGTCGCCCTCGTCTTCGACGTCGGCGCAGCCCTCAGGGAACGCAACCGCAACCTCCAGCTCGCCCAGGAAGCCGCCCGCGCCGGTGCCCAGCAGATCGACCTGGCCGCCTACCGGGCCGACGGCACCGTGACCCTGGACCCCACCGCCGCGACCACGGCCGCGAACACCTTCCTCGCCGATGCCGGAGTTCGGGGCACCGCGACAGTCAACGGCGACGTGGTCACCGTCACCGCGCAGAGCACCTACACCTTCCGCCTGCTCCCGCTGGCCGCGCGCACCGCATCAGGAACAGCGAGCGCCACACCGCTCACCGAACCCACCACGCCCTGAGGCACCCATGACACACCCACGCCTTCGCCAGCTCGCCGCACTCGCCACCACCCTCGCCCTCCTGGCCGGACTGCCGTGGCTGGCCACGCTCTTGACCTGGCCCGTCCTCGACCTGTCCTGGACCAGCGTGCAGGTGCACCTGCGCAGCGCACGCCTGCCCCAAGGTGTGGGCACCGCCCTGCTGATCCTGGCCCTGTGGGGACTGTGGAGCCTGTACCTGGCAGTCCTGATCACCGAAGCGATAGGGCGTTTTCGCCACCGCCCGCCCCGGCTGCGGCCGCTGCGCCCCTTGCAGATGCTCGCCGCCACCACCCTGGGCACCATCGCCGTCTCCCCAGCCGCCGCCCACGCCGCAGCTCCGGCCACCACGGTCTCCCAGGCCCCCGCCGAACCCGTAGCCGAGGACCTGGCCGAAACGGAGGCGGACCGGCAGGACGTCGAGGAGCTGGTGCTCATCGACCGCTCCCGCACCATCGACTCCTTCGGCTACGACTCCGCCGAACTGAGCGAGCCGATGCGCCAGGACGTACAAGCCGTCGCCCAACTCATCGACCAGCACGGCTCTTCGGAGATCCCCGTGGTGGTGACCGGCCACACCGACGCCGCAGGCGACCCTGCCTACAACCTCGACCTGTCCCAGCGGCGCGCAGAAGCCGTCGCGGAACAGTTGCGTACGCACCTGGGCGAAGAGATCACCGTGCGCGCCGAAGGAGAAGGGGACCGAGCACTCCTCGACTCGGCCGATGACGCCGAGCAACGCCGCGTGGAGATCTCCTACAGCGTGCTCCTCACCCCGCCCCCGGCACCGGACACCCCGCCAGCGCACCACGGCCCGGAGAACGAGGACGCTCCCGAGGAGACCTCCGCTCCCGCGGTCGGACTCTCCCTGCCCGGCGGCCTCATCCTGGCCATGACCACCGGAACCGCTGGCATGGTGGCCGGCATGGCCCTCGAACGCCGCCGCAGCCAACCACAGCACCCCAGCGGCGCAGATGAAGCCTCCACCGACGCGCACAACCAGGCCGAGAGGGCGGAGCACGCCAGTGAGGCACCCCTTCCGCCAAGCGCACCGGTCGACACCGACGAGGACGCGGAAGACAAGCGTCCCGAACTGGCGATGATCGACCTGGCCCGCGCACCCGGGCTGGGCATCACCGGCCCCGGCGCCGAGGGGGCTGCCCGCACGCTGCTGACCCGCGCCCTGGAGCACAACGAGAGCGCCCTCACCATCGTCGTGCCCAGCAGTGACCTGCACGCTCTGCTGGACGAAACACGGCGCCTACCTCAGCTCGACGAGGACGCCTCCATCATGGTGACCGACGGTGTTGAGGACGCCCTGACGCTGCTGCAACTCCAAGTGCTCGCCCGGCACCGCGCCGCCGACGAGTACGACGACACAGAAGACCAGGACGCCGCACCCCCTGGCGGACCGCAGTTCGTGCTGCTCGCCCGCGCGGACGCAGGTGTGGCCACGGAAGTCACCTCCCTGCTCGCCCACACCCCGAACGCACCCCTCCACGCCATCCTGCTCGGCCCTTGGCCCCAGGACGACGGCCCGACCATGAGCATCGACGCCCACGGCGTCATCACCACAGCCGACGCCCCTTTCGCCGAAGCGGTGGGCCACCGCTGGGCCACCACCGCCTCATCCGAGCTGTACCGGGCCCTGCTCACCCGTCACGACACACTGCTCGAAGACACCAAAGACACGGAACACGCCGACGCGGCAGACGAGACCGAAGAGCGCGAACCGGAACCCGAGCCCGGTGCAGAAGCCTCTACGCCTCACCAGGCAGAGGCGTCCGCAGGGGCGGTGTCCGTCACCGTGCTCGGCCGCATCACCCTGGCCGTCCACGGCCACCAGGTCCGCCCACACCGCCGAGCCGCATACGAGGTCCTGAGCTACCTGGCCGCCCACCCAGCGGGGGTGAGGCTGGAGGCCGCGGTCGACGCGATGTGGCCCCAGGACACCGGACACCGCGCCATCAGACGCTGGCACGACGCCTGCACCTCCGTGCGCACCGCCTGCCGTCCTCTCCTGGACGAGGACGCGACCGCGGTCATCATCCACGACGGCGACCTCTACCAGCTCAACCCTGGCCTGGTGGTGTGCGACCTGTGGCGGGTGGAACAGCTCTTGGACGAGGCCGACCACAGCGATGACGCTGCCACACTCGTCACCACCGCCGCGGCCATGTTCGACGATGACTTCACCGCTCACACTGACTACATGTGGGCCGAAGGTGTTCGTGTTCGTATCCGAGGCCAACTGGTTGATGCGCTGACCACATGTGCCAAGGAAGCCGATCCACGGCGAGCGATCTCAATGCTGCAAAGGGCGCTCAGGATTGACCCGATCGCTGCCGAAGCAGCACAAGAGCTCGCCAAAAGATACGATGAAAAAGCGGACGTGGAATCTGCTGATCGAGTCCGAGAGTATCATCGATCAGCTCTCGGAGAGCAGGAAATTTCAACCTGAGAAGATCACCTTCGCTGGAGTCGCGCCTTACTTCCTGGTGAAGCGGTGTTATCTGCATATCTTCTTTTGCGTAATTCTCTTTAGTTGATGGTGTCCACCGGTCTGCCAGCCGGGGTGCTCTTCGATGTGTCCACATGAAGGTTACGGGCCTGCGCACGAATATCCGCAGATAGGAAGCGCGGAGGGTGTGCCTGCGCGCCTCCCGACAGGTGCCGCAGGCTTGCCACCAAATTCTCCATGGGATCGCCGTTGTCTCCTGGTTTGTTGAACTCCTTTATGGTTGCTCTTCTTGCTTTCCTGTTAACCCCTTATGGGGTACCAAATTCCCTTCCTTTTTATGGCTCTTTGTTTGATGCATTGCCTTCCCATGCTGGCCTTTCTGCTTGCCTGATTGGCCTTGCTCGCGCATGGATAAAGGCAAGAAAATCCCTTCCTTTGAGTGTTTTGGCCCCTCTTTGTGGGTATCAATTAAGTGACCAAGCAAAACGCTCGAAATCGGGAGCTTTCTATGTCCCTCTGGTATGGCATCTGGTACGGCGGTAGCGGATACGCGCTGTCCGAACTGGAAAACGACTTGGAGCGGTTCGGCTCGATCGAAGCGGCAAAGGACGCCCTGTCTGACCGGTACCACTCCGGTTACTCCTGGTTCCAGACGTTCGACTACGTCAACCGTGACCCGGAGTCGGTTCTCACCCCCGCCGTCGGCGACGACTCGTGTATTCACCTGTTCGCGTCACCCGACTGCCTTGGCTACCCGGACCGGTGCGTGCACTTCGGTCCGCGCGGTGGCGTGCGCGTCGAGAACTGCTAAAAACCCGCAAAACCGCAACACCACGGGTGGTGTGCCATGTCGACCTTCGTCCTTTCCGGATTCACGTCCGAACCTCACACGCTGATCATCGAACCTAACGGGTTCTACCCCGACGGTGGCGTTCCCCTGTCTCGGGAGCGCTGGTCATACGAACTGTACTGCGGTGACACGCTCGTCTTCGCTGGTGGAGACCTGGGAAGCCCGTCCGGTGCCACTGAGAACGCCGTAGCGCGCAACGCGATCGGGTTCCTGACCACGGTTCCGAGCGACAGTGACGCCGAATACCTGGCGGACTACACGCGTGAACAGCTGTCGTGGTGTGACGAGAACGCCGAATATCTCGCGTCCTGCCTGTACGGGTTCGACGGCGAAGAAGTCGCCGACCTGTCCGTATACCGCGCGGACGAATAGAACGGCTTGGGGTGTCGCCGTCGAAACGGCGGCACCCCCTATCCCCGGTCTCTGATCAGAACCCACGTGTATTTGTCGTGCCTTGTGGGTTGTGACCAGTGCCCGAAGAAACCCGTTTTCGATTGGATCCGCTATGGCTCCCAGGAAGAAGAAGCGAAACCAACTCACCCCCGAACAGCGACAGGAACGGTTGCGCGCGGCGCACGACACGCTGACAGGCGCCGTGGAATCCCTCACCACCGAGGAGGGATGGCAGGCCATGATCCGCTCGCGCGCGTGGCTTCGCCGCTACTCGCTGGGCAACCTGCTGATGATCGTTGCCCAGAACGAGGACGCCACCGATGTTCGCCCGTACGGCGAATGGAAGAACGCCGGGCGATACGTGCGCAAGGGTGAGCGCGGTATCCGGATCTTCGCGCCGCTGCGCTACCGCGTGCAAGATGACGAGGACAACCCCGTTTCCGACCGCGACGGCAACCCGCGCTACGCGGTGCGTGCGTTCACGGTGGTCTCGGTGTTCGACGTCTCCCAGACCGACGGCGAACCGCTGCCCACCACCGACCAGGCCACGCCGCGCGTGCTGGAAGGCGCAGCACCCGCGCGGCTGTGGGACGCGATCGCCGACCAGATCACCACGCGCGGATACGCGATCGAACGCGGAGACACCGCACCCGCCAACGGGTGGGTGAACTTCGATACCCGCACCGTGCGCGTGCGCGAAGACGTCGACGACGCCCAGGCGGTCAAGACGCTGGTGCACGAACTGGCGCACATCGCCTGTGAGCACAACACCCGCGACGTCCGGCGCGCCACGGGCGAAGTCGAAGCCGAATCGGTCGCGTGCCTGGTCACGGCCATGGCCGGACTCGACAGCCTGCCCTACTCGGTGCCCTACGTGGCCGGATGGGCCAAGGACGCCGAAACCGCGCGTGCCAGTGCGGACCGCGTGCTCACGGTCGCCGACGCGATCGTGTCCACGCTCACCGCCACCGTGCCCGACACCGTCGCCGCCTAGACCGCTGGCTGGTGGGGCCGTTCCCACGGCCCCACCAGCCCCGGAGGTTCTCCGATGCCCGTTCTCACCATCGAGATTTTCGCGACCGCACCCGACACCGACCCCTCCGACGCGACGGTGTGCGGGATCGCCGACCTGTTCACGCTCGCACTCGCCGACACCGACAACGACACCGGTGCCGTGTGCCTGCTGAGCTTCGACGTCGTCCCTGCCTCCCCCGTCATGGTCACCGCCTTGTGTGTGGCCAGTGACGGCGACACCGCCACGGACGCCATCGCCGAACGACTTATCGGCGCGCTCACCGACACCGGTTGGTCCCTGCACGCCGGACACACCCACATCCACCACGCCGACAACTAAGGGGAGAAACCCGATGACCACGACCATGAACGAGACCACCACGTTCGCCCTGACCACCACCCGTCGCGTGCTCGCTGACGCCCTGGACACGGTCGGCCTCGCCGTCGTCACCCGACCGGCTGTGCCCGTTCTGGCCGGTGTCCTGATCACCGGACACGACGACGGCAGCGCGACTCTGACCGGGTTCGACTACCACACCGCCATCACGGTCACCCTGCCCGACACTGTGCGCGTGCCCGGGCGCCTGGTCGTCTCGCACTCCGAGTTGAAGGGAGTGCTGTCGGCGACGGCGAAGGGCACCCCCAAGCGTCAGGCCGACGCCGCACCGGTGACCTTCGCCAGGGACGACGGCACGCCGTCGGTGACGGTGGACGGCTACACGGTGCCCTTCGAGGAGTACCCCACCGACGACTACCCGACGTTGCCGCAGGCGCCGACCACGCTGGCCAGCATGGGCCGCGAGCGGTTCGTCTCGGAACTGGCCAGGGTGAGCGTCGCCACCATCGGTGCCGACTGGGGACTGCCCATGCTGGAAACGGTCCGTATGGAGATCGCGGACGACGGTCACCAGCTGAGCATGGTCGCCACCGACCGCTACCGCCTGGTCTGGTCGATCCTGCCCACCCTCCCCGAGAACACCGCGGCCGGTACGCGTGTCGTCCTGGCGCACGGCAGGGCACTGGCCAAGCTCACCAAGAAGCTGACCGGTGACACCGTCGGCATCGGCATCGGTGACAACCTGTTCGCCATCACGTGCGGCAGCGTCCGCGTGCTCACCCGTGGACACGAGGCGGTGGGCAACTTCCCCACCTTCCGTCCGCTGTTCCCGGACACCGCCTCGGTCACCGTCACCGCGGACCGCGCCGAGCTGCTCAAGGCCACCGTGCGCGGGCGAGGAATCCTCAAGGCCAAGAAGGAGAACGGCCTGTCGTTGACGATGACCGTCACCCCCGACACGGTGACCATCGCTCCCAACCTGCCGGGTTCGACCATCTCCCCGGAGATGTCGGCCAAGACGGACGGCGTCACCCCCGGTGAGCTGCTGAGGTTCGCCTTCCACCCCGAATTCCTGGAAGACGCGCTGTCCAGCATCACCGCGGACACCCTCACCCTGCACGCCACCGCCACCACCAAACCCGTCGTGGTCACCGACGGAGACGAGAACGTGAGCAGCGCAGCCTACCGGCACCTGCTTATGCCCGTCCGGCTGTCTAGCTGACCGGCTCCCCGGGGCCGTCCCTGCCAGGGACGGCCCCGTTTTTGGAGGTTTCGCCATGGCCACGAACAAGAGTCCCCACGAGCACGCGCACGCCATCGCGGACGCCGTCGACACGGCGTGGCACCGTGCCCACGGCTACGGGCATCTCGAAGTGCCCCTGTCGGTGGTCGCCGCGCTCACCTTCCTGGCACCACCCGCTCACGAGCGCGAAGCTGTCGCGGCATGGGTCGCTGGGCTGAGCGGAGATGACCTGTGCCGGTTCGTGCGTACGCAGTGGGCGGTCTTCGTACGCACGCGCCCCGATCTGACCAACCCCGTCGCACCATTCGCGCTGGTCTGGCACGGCGACCAGCGGCTGTCCGAGCAGGCCCTACGCGGAGCACGCGAGGTCTCGCGCGCGGCCGTGCGCGCGGGGTTGTTCGACCTGACCGGAGATACCGACATCCGCCGTTCGGTGGACCTGTTCGGTGTCCTGCTCACCGTCATGAAGGGCCGCAACGCCCGGAGCGCACACGGAGCCTTCTACACACCCGGACACATCGCTGACTTCCTCGCGTGCGTCGGTATGTCCGGTCCGACGGAAGCACCTGAGATCCACGAGCCCACGGTCGGTACCGCTGGGATGTGGAGAGCAGTCGCGGAGGCCATGCGCGGGCGTGGACAGGATCCCGCACGCGCGACGTGGGTGGGAATCGACATCGATCCGCTCGCCGTCGCCTGCGCCGCTGTGAACGCCGTTCTGTGGCAGTTGGGCTTTCGCGTCGTCCTGGGCATCGGCGACTCTCTCACCGAAGAGGCCACCACGCGAGCTCTTCATCAGAGGGAGGAGGCCGTGCGCATCGCCGACGAGGCGCGGACCATGCGCCGAATGCAGGCCGCGCTGGACGCCCTCACCACCCCACGATCAAACACCTGACCATACTCACGGAAGGAAACACGATGATCACCCTGCTGCATACCGGTATGCGCGTGCCCACCGACCGCATCCGGGTCACCCGTCTGGCCGAACTGCCGATGCCTACCAGTGGTGTGGCTTGGACCGCTGACCTGTGCATGGACTCCACGCCGCTCGGCACCCTCTACGACCACGGACGCGGTGGCGACACCGAGTTCACCCCGGCCACCCCCGCAGCACGCAACCTCGTGGCCAGCTATGTGGACCAGTGCCGAGACGCTGACGGCCATCCCCTCCGGGCCGCAACGGTGTACGGCTACCTCGCCGACGAGTACGAGACTGCCGAGTTCGTCACGAGCACCGCACAGGCACAGGGCTACGCAGCGCGCCTGTTCAACGAGTGGGACATCCCGCAACTGAGGACGTTCACTCTTCCGGGCGATGCGTTCCCGGACTACGGCGCCGCTCGCCGGGCCGCGCGGACGCTCGCGCTCTCGACTGCTTCGACCCGTGCGCAGCTGTGGACAGGGGATGCCTGGACACAGGTCCACCCCACTACCCGGGGAGAGTGACCCCCGGACAGAGGTGAGGGGCCAGATGAGAACCCGGCCCCTCCTGCGGAAACTTCTGCGACCAAACAAAACGCTCCCGCACAGGCAGCGTAACGCGGCCTCGACAGAGCGACAACAGCGGTGCTCCGAGCCTCCACGGCTTGGGGCACCACTACGCATCAGGGGTGATGCGCGTGGCGAGCTTCGGAACGGGCACCCGCAAGGAAACCGGATCCACTCGGCACTGGCCCGGGGCAGCGGGGTGGTCTAGGTTGGCCGCACAGAACGGTCGATATGCGAAGGACCCCATGACCACCCCCTCCCCTGAACAGCCTCTGGACGCCTCCGTGCCGCACTCGGCCCGGGTATGGAACTACTGGCTGGGCGGCAAGGACAACTACCCTGCCGACCGCGCCGTCGGTGACCAGATCCGCGACGCCAACCCGATGATCGCCGAGATCGCCATCGCGCAGCGCGCCTTCCTCGTGCGCACGGTCCGCCACCTGGTCAGCGAGGCGGGCATCGACCAGTTCCTGGACGTGGGCACCGGTCTGCCCACCGCCAACAACACCCACGAGGTTGCTCAGACTCTCAACCCCGCCGCCCGCGTGGTCTACGTCGACCATGACCCGCTCGTGCTCACCCACGCGCGTGCCCTGCTCACCGGAAACCCCGAGGGCGCCACCGACTACGTCGACGCCGATCTGCACGCGCCGGAGCGGATCCTCCAGGCCGCGGCCAAGACGTTGGACTTCTCCCGCCCGATCGCCCTGGTGATGCTGGGGATCACCGCGCACGTGGTCGAGGACGGCGAGGCCTACGCCGTCGTCGGCCGCCTGATGGACGCCCTGGCCCCGGGGAGTTTCCTGGTGCTGTGCGACGACACCAACGTCATCGCCCCGGCCGAGATGGACGAGATGATCCGGCAGTGGAACGAGGCGGGTGAGAATCCCCGGATCAACCGCACGCCCGAGCGCATCGCCGGGTTCTTCGACGGGTTGGGGCTGTTGGAGCCGGGCGTGGTCTCGGTGACCCAGTGGCGTCCGAACACCGCCGAGATCGGTACGGTTCGACCTCTGGACGACTTCGGGGGAGTGGGACGCAAGGGGTAGCGGTCAGTTTCCCGTCTCCTGCTGACACGAACCCGTGTGATCCCGGTACGGCCACCGTGCCGGGAACCGGTCCACTCCCGCCACACCGCCGTGCGAAGCGGGTGAGGTGCCTCTCCGTGCCCTGTCGTCGCGCTGTGCCAGACTCCGTCACGCGACCGGTCCCACGACGGGCGACCGGTCCGCCACACAACGAGAGGGACGCGGGAACCAGTGCGTATCGAGCGGCACGACGTGCGGGACGAAGCCCTGGCCAAAGCGACGGAGGACTTCACCGACCGGATTGACGGATCCGTCCACCGTCAGCAGGAGTGCGGGCGAGAACTCCACGGGTGGGACATGGTCGCCGACGACCTGTGCGACTATGCCGGGGCGCGGTCGGTGGCTGGCCCCGCCATCGACACCGATACTCACGCCGCCCTGTACTCGGCTGCCGAAGCCCGGATCGGAGCGCTCAAGCTGGACTGCGCGCCCGCCTCCGAGTCGTTCTCGGTCCACCTCACCTACACGGGCACCGGGGTGTCCTACTTCGAGGAGGGAGAGGGCACCGACCAGGACAGGGCTCCGACGTGGGACTGGATCCAGACTCTGTACCTGTGCCTGGTCGCCGACCTGCACGAGCAGAACGCAGGCGCCTTCCTCTCACTGGCTTCGGCCTTCGACGAGGGGGAGGTCCTGGCTCGCGGCCTGGCCTACTACCTCTTCCCCGAGTTGGGTGCCCAACGGGACCAAGTCCTGGGCTACGTCGACTCCGCCGTCACTGGTATGGCCAACGCCGGCGAACTGCCCCACCCCGACCTTCTCCAGCTGTACGCGTTGCTGTCGCGCGACGAGGAGCTCTTCTGGAAGATGATGACGGCCCGGCTGGAGGCCCACCGCGACAGCGCCCCGGATGGCTCCCCGCGCTTCCTGCTGCCCATCGACGAGATCGCCTTCGCGGCGATGGCCGTGCGCCTGGAGGGGTGGGAGCAGCCCTTCGAATCCGACTACCTGCCCCACCGCCTCGTCGTGGGCGAACAGGGCTGGCGCGGTCTGCGTGTGGGCGCCTACGGCGCGGACAAGGACGCCGGGGCGCTGAGGGTGTTGTCCCAAGGCGCGCTGGTGGTCGAGCGACCGGTCACCGTTCCCGGACGCATCGATCGGATCCTGGAGAGGTTGGACAGCCACTCCGCCGAGGATCTGGAGGACATCCAGCAATCCTCGATCGTGCCGGACACGCTCCCGAGAGAGCTCCAGCGGTATGCCGAGGACGAGATCCGCCGGTTCCAATACAGTTCGCTCGCTGATTCTCAGGAGCGTCATCCGCGCCAACTGGAGGCCCTCACCCACGCCTCCCAGTACACCGCCGCGGCCTTCGCCAGCGTGACCAGCGTGAAGGACACCGTCGAGGTCACCCTCGGGCCGACCACCGTGTCCCTGCCCAGTGTGGCTTCCAGCGGCGACACCAACGAGGGAACGCGCAGGGTCGCGATCGAGTACGCGGTGCTCTCCGGATCGCGGGAGCGCTTGGACGCGCTGTTGAGTCACGCCATGGACGCCTTCGCCTTGGAGGGCCGCGCAGGGAGCGCCAGCGTCTACAGCCTGTATTCAGTGGCTCTGCTGGCCTACCTGCGTGCGGAGTCGTCACGGTCCCGTGCGGATCACGACGATGACCAGGGCACCGCGCAGCCGACCGGGGAGATGCGCGCGGCCATGGACGAGGCGGTGGCGGCCCTGGAGCGACACCAGGTGTTTCCTGGCTCTCCGCCGCCTCCCGTGATTCTGCTGTCGCAGCTGGTCGCGGGGGACCGCGAGGGTTTCGTCCTGGCTCTGGTCGACGCCCTGGAGGAGCACCGGGACGCCTTCAGCGTCGGTATGAACCAGGGGAAGAGCGACGGGTTCGTCAACACGAGTGTCCTCGCCCTGGCCTGCCTGGCCCGCGCTCGCGGCTGGGACGTGCCGGTGGAGAGCGGCTACCTGCCTCGCGGGGTTCTGGACCACACCGTCACGCTCTTCGACTGATCCTCGGCGGTGAGGTGGGGGACCGTCCGCTTGGGCATGCGTATTTTCTTGGTCAGGAGGTAGGGCGGGCTGCTCCCATGAACCGAGGCGAGTAGAAACCGGAGTCGACAGGTTCCACCCGTACGTCCTGTCCGCTGCTGGGAGCGTTGACCATCTGCCCGTCGCCGACGTACATGGTCACGTGTGACGGGGCGGGACCAGGAGCACCGACGTCGGTGGTGTCGTAGAACAGCAGGTCTCCGGGCTGGATCTGGGGCAGGGGAACGCGGGTTCCTGCCTGGTACTGGTCGGTGGTCACCCGGGGAATCGTGACCCCGGCGGCCTCCCACGCCCTCATGGTCAGCCCCGAGCAATCGAAGGCGTTGGGGCCGCTGCCACCCCAGACATACGGCTTGCCGACCTGCTGGAGTGCCCATTCCACAGCAGCCCGCGCGGCATCGCTGCCCGATCCGCCGCTGTCGATTCCACTGCCCGGGTACTCCACCGTGTAGGTGTCGATCTCGGCCATGACCTCGTCCACGTACACGTCCCACGGGTTGTACCGGAACAGGGCGTTGTTCAGTTGGCCCCGGTCGGTGAAGTCGACCGTGTTCTCCGGATGGCTGTCGCACAACTCCACGGCGGTGGAGGCCACCGCGTCGTAGACGTTGTGGGGATCGGCTTCCCCGTCTCCGCTGCCGTCGACACCGTAGTCCGACCAGTTCGCGGGAAGGTGCTGGGTGACACCCACGGCGGCGTCGAACTCGGTGTCGCCGTCCCACCGCCCGTCGTCGGTGTCGTCGTGGGGTGTCCAGTTGTTGCCCGCACCAGTGCCGTCCAGGAGGGGACCGACGATCGGTGGATCGGTGTCCCCGTTCTCGGAGATCTCGCTGCCTGCGGCGTGGTCGGATTCCACCGAGCCGATCCCGGCGAGGATCTGCCAGCGCATCCCTGTGCACTCGGGGCGGAGACCTTCGAGCCTTCGCGCTCCTTGGACGTAGGCGTCCAACAACACGGGGTGGATGCCGTCGACCTCATCGGGGACCGCGCCGGTGTGGGGATTGTCCACCACCACACCGGCGAGTGAGGACAGCAGCCCAAGAGCGACCGGAACGGCGACGAGCACCACGCAGCCGCACCCGAGCGGGCTAGCCACCCTGTTCCTCCCACCCGGGCAGCGGCGGCTGCACAGAGCGGCCCGGGGACAGCTCGGAGAGCCGGAAGCGCTGCCCGGTGGGGTCGTCCAGCAGCGCCCACACCGCGTCAGCCGGGTGGGAGCCGTGCACGGCGGTGGCGGCCGGAACCGGTGACCGGAGGATCCGTTGGCGGACGTTGTGTTCACGCTGTTGGGAGGGCAGCGAGAACAGAACGACTCCGCGGTGGCTGGTGATCCGGGTGAGTTCGGTGTAGGAGTCGAGTTTGTCCGCCAGGCGGCGCAGGCTCTCGGTGCCGGTGTCGTACTCCAAGTAGAACCCGGTCACCCGGTCACCCTCACTCCAGCGCCCGGCGGCGTCGGGGCGCACGATGTCTCCCCACTGGGCTTCGCACTGGGCCGCGGTCCACCACCGCAGGTGCGTGTCATGGGTGCGGGTGTGCGAGGCCAGGTCGGTGAAGACGTTGTTGACGCCGACCGTGTGGGCCAGTGAGGAACGGTAGGCCAGGGTCAGGGTGCGGTCGCGTCGGTAGCCGAACTCGCGCAGGGTCTGGTTGGCCTCGGCGGCGAGGATCTCCGCGCCCGGAGCGTCCAGCACGTAGTGGGCCGGTGCGGACCCTTCCGCTATCCAGGGGCGGAATCGATCCAGGGCGCGCATCCGGTAGAGGGCTCGGAGCCTGCGCTTGGCGGTGTTGTAGGAGACGAAGCACAGACGGGCGATCTGGTCGGTGGTCAGGGTGCGGTGCTCCCACACCAGGCGCATGATCTCCCGGTCGCGCGGGGTCAGGCACCGGATCAGCGTGTGCAGGGTGTCAGCGGAGGTGCGGGGACGAACGGGGGCTCGGTGGTCGGGTCGGGTGTGCGTACGCAACAGAGTCTCCTGTCGTGGCGGTGTGCTCTCACCTGTGGTCGACGGATGCGGAGTGTCGGCGGGCGGCCTTGCGCACCGTGGTCGCCCGACCCTTGACCGGGGGAGGCAGAGGCCGGGTGCGCAGGGTGAAGGAGGGCGACAGCGCCCCGTGGTGGACGAGCCGGGCGGCGGCCTGGAACGCCGCGAGATGGGACAGGTCGTGCTCGCCCAGGTTCGGGCGTACATGGCGGGCCAGCACCCGGGCGTCCTCGGGGGAGACGTCGAAGTAGATCTTGGAACGGGCGTTGGCCGAGACCGCCTCGCGCAGGTCCCGGGGCAGTTGGGACAGGTCCTGGTGGGCCAGGACGAGCCCGGCGCGGTAGGCGCGGGCCTCGGCGAGCATGTCGTCCACCCCGTAGGGCAGCGTCAGGAAGTTCTGCGCCTCGTCCAGGTAGATGGCGATGTCGGAGCGGTCGGCCTCGGCCTGGCGGGCACGGGCGAGCACGGCGTTCCACACCTGGGACAGCAGCAGCGAGCCCAGCAGGCTGGAGGTGTCCTCACCTAGCACGCCCTTGGGCAGACGTGCGATGACGACCCCGCCGGTGTCCAGATGCTTGCGCAGGTCCAGGCCGTGGGTGGTGGTGGCCAGCAGGTCCCGGGCGAACCCCCGCAGCAGGACGGACCGGAGTTTGTTCATCAGCGGTGCGGTGGCGTGCGCGCGGGCTGGCCCCGACTGCTGGTCGTACCACTCCCAGAACCCCTTGAGTACGGGGTCGGTGAGTTGCGCGGTGACTCGCTTGCGGAACGAGGAGTTCTCCAGCAGACGAGGGATGTTGGCCAGCCCGGCGTTCTCGGTCCCGGCCAGGGTCATGCACGAGGATCGAAGGATGTCCTCGGTGCGCGGCCCCCAGGAGTCGGCGAAGATCCGCCGGAAGATCCCGGTGATCGTGTCCGCACTGCGCTCGCGGTCACGGCCCGACAAAGGATTGAGCGCGGGTGGTGGGGCGTTGTCGTCGGGGTCGATGAGCACGACCCTCTCGACCGCTTCCTGCGGCATCCGCGACAGCAGCATCGCCGACTCGCCCTTGGGCTCGATGAGCACCAGGCCGCGCCCTTTGCGGATGTCGTCCAGGGCCATGTTCAACAGCAGGGACGTCTTTCCGGTACCGGTGCCGCCGATGATGTGCGTGTGGTGGCGGGCATCCGAAGCCCGCTGACCGATGATTCGAGGGCGGCCGCTGTCGGAGCGCCCCAACACCCGGGCTCCGGGTTCGTCCCCGGCCAGCCCCGGAGGCGCAGGGATGGGACGTGCGGGTGCGCGCTCCAGCCCGGCCACCGCCTCGTCCAGGGGCAGGTGCGCCACAGCGGCCAGCTCACGCGCCGACAACAGGTCACCTCGGCGTAGGAACCGCAGGCGTGAAAGCTTCTCGGCGAGCAGAGGTGTGTGGCGGCGCTTGTAGTGGTTGTGCAGGCTGAAGGCGGAGAACGCCCCCGTGATCGCGTGAGCACGTCCGCGCCGCTGCTGCCGTCCTTGGGGTTGATCGGCGGGTGTGGTGACCAGGTAGCGGACCACGGTGTCCAACCGCGGGCGCACGCTCTTGGCGAGAATGGCGCGGACCTCACCGGACACCTCCGGCCGCAGCGCGGCCCAGGAGGCGCTGTGCCGGTTACCGCCCGGGGTGAAGGAGTCGAACAATCCGGCCTGCACACTGTGCGCGGACCGCAGCCGGGCGGCGGCCTGGTTCGCCTTGTGCAGACGCAGCCCGGTCACCGGGCGGGCCGCTACCTGTACCAGAACCGTTTCCCCGGGCGCCGGAGAGCCTGCGGCGCCGAGCAGACCGCGTAGGGGGTCCTCCTCGTGGGAGGCGGCGATGGGGTAGTGGTCGGGCCTGGCCAGACGGAGCATCCCGCCGTGCGCACGCACACCGCTCCCGGGCGGCGCAACGGGAACCGTCGTGGTGGACGCCCCGGGCCATGCGGCCTCGACCGCGCGCTCGACCATGTGAGGGGGAATCGAGCCGGGCACCCACAGGCGGACCCGCAGCCCGGTCTCGTCCGTCTCGTACTCCCACACCACGTGCGGCTGTCCGAACAGGGCGCGTTTCCAGGCGGGGTGGAGCAGGCCGAGCATCTGTGTCCAGAACGCTTCCGCCCCGGCGAGCTCGGCGGTGGGTGGCGGCAAAACTTCCACCAGCCGGGCGTTTCTGGCCCACCGCAGATGCCGCACCCACACCAGAAGGCGACGGCAGGCCAGGAGAACGGCACCCGCGACCGGGAGCCACCAGAACGGTGCCGCCACCACGGTGATGGCCCCGACAAGTTCATTGATCACGGTGAGGATGTCCACCAGAGCGGTGTTCACAGCAGGTCCTCCCCGTCCTCGCCGTCCAAGACGTCCAGGTCCACAGGAGAGTCCGGCGCTGTGTCAGCGGCCAGTTCGGCCGGATTGGTGGTCACCAGCTGGTGTTCGGTGTCGCTGGCCACCACCCGGTAGGCCACCCGTAGATCCGCGCCGTTGCACAGCAACGCGTCCCCTGGTGAGGCGGTGAGCAGGTACTGCTGTTCGCCCTCGGAGAGCCCGAACGCCTCGCTCACCTGGTCGATGGCCTGGGGAGCCTGCCGCATGAGGATCTGTGTCGCGCTGTTGGCGACGATGGCCTTGCCCAGGTCGGAGCCGAGCACGTCAGCGGCGTCCTGGGTGGCCACCGTCAGGCCGGTCCAGCGTTTGCGGGCGGCCTTGGCCAGCCGGAACAGGAAGCGGGCGCCCTCGGGCTCTGACATCAGCAACCACCCCTCGTCCACCAGCACAAGACGGGGATGGTCTGGGGTCGTGTCGGCCACGGTGCGCCAGACCGAGTCCAGCGCCAGCAGGGTGCCGACACCTTTGAGTTCGTCGGGCAGGTGGCGCAGCGACCAGGACACCAGGTGCCCGGTGGGGCGGTCGGTGGTCGGAGCGCGGAACAGTTCCGCGTAGGAGCCGGACACGAAGGGGGCCAACTGGGCAGCAAGGTCCTGGGCGTGTTCGTCGGTGTCGGCTTCCAGGGTGGCGGCCAGGTCCTTCAACAAAGGCGCGGGCCGCGACCAGGTGCGCTCGTCAGCCGTGATCCCCGCCTTGCGGTAAGTGCAGACCAAGGCGCGGTCCAACGCGGCGCGCTGGCGGGCGGACAGGGCGCCACCGAGCATGAGCGCCATCAGGGTGTGCAGGAACAGCGCGCGGCGGGAAAGCGCATCGCGCGTCGGGGTTCGGTCCAGCGCCAGATCCAAGGGGTTGAGATGGACGCCCGGAGTGCCGAGCCTGATCACGGCGCCGCCCACGGCCTGAGCCAGGCGGGTGTATTCGTCCTCGGGGTCGATGACCGCTGCGGTCACTCCGGAGTACAGCGACCGCAGCAGGTCCAGCTTGCAGAAGTAGCTCTTGCCTGCCCCGGAGCGGGCCAGAACGACCGAGTTGTAGGTGTCCATCGACCACCGGTCCCACACCACCACCCCCGAACTGCTGGTGTTGAGCCCGTACAGCACCGCACGGTCGCCGGTCTGCACGGCCAGGTCCGGGCTGGCGAAGGGGAAGGAGGCCGACAGGGCAGCGGTGTCCATACTGCGCCGCTGCTCCAGCAGATCCACTCCCACAGGCAGTGCTGAGATCCATCCCTGGAGTTGGCGGTAGGAAGCTGGACGGGCGTCCAACAGCATGGAGGAGCTGAGGGAGCGGACATGGTCGACCTCCTCGGCCAGCTCTTCCTCGGTGGAGGCGTGCACGGTCAGGTAGAGCCCGACCCGGAAGAGCTTGCCCTCACCGCGGGCCAGACTGGCGGCCATCTCCCGAGCGTCCTCGGCGGCGACCTCGGCTTCGAAGTCCTCCAGCTTGCCCTTCTCCGCCGTGGTGCGGCTGGAGGCCTCCAGCTTCGACATCTGCCGCCTGAGCCTGTCAGCGGCCGTCTGTGGAGGGATCGGTTCGATGTGCAGCGACACATCGAGGCGACCGGGGTAGGTCAGCAAAGGCTCCATCCACCCGTACCCCACCTCCGCCGGGTAGCCAGTGATGGCCCAGGTCGCGCTGATTCCGCCCCCAACGCGCAGGTGACGAACGGCGACCTCTACCTCAGCGGGCACGGGACCACCGGTCGGAGCTTCGGTCTTCTGGCGTTTGCGCATCACTTCTCCTGCTCTGTGATGGGCCCGGTGATGACCGTGCCGGGGCCTGCCAGCCCCGTGGGTGGTACATGGCGGCTGGACGGCTCAGCGGCCGAAGCGAGTACCGCGAAGACCTCCGGTCCGGTCAGCACACGAGCACGCGAACCAGCGGCGGCCAGAGCGCGCACGGCGTCCTCGGCCCGGCGCCGGGCCGACACGGCGGCATGGGCGGCATTACCGCTGCCTTCGCGTACCGCCAGGACGATCTGCCGTCGCAGCAGGTCCCGGGACCGGGACAGATCAGAGAGAAAGTCGGCGTGGTCGCGGGCAGCCCGCTCCAGCGCCGGGTGCGGCAACCGGGGTGCCGCTTGGTCCAAGGCGTCCACCAGCGGGTCCAGGCGGATGGACTCGGCGCGAACCAGGAACTGCACCGGGGAGTTGAGCGAGTTGAGGTAGGACGCGAACCCGTTCACCAGCCCGGCCTGCTCTGAGGGAGTGCGTAGCGCGAAGCTCACCGTGGAGCAGGAGACGAGGACCGCGTATCCGTGTTCGGCCAGGTCGATCACACCGTCATCGGAGATGGACCGGACGGGCAGGTTCAGCGGGGAGGGCAACGCCGGTGTGCTGGCGTCGATCCAGGAGGGAAGGGGTGCCGCTTCCGAAGAACCAGTGGCTCGGCGTTTGGGGGAGCGGGCGAACCGGAACGCGGCGAGCATCAGCCGGTCCAGGCTCAGCCCGTCGCGCTGGACCAGCGCCGCTGTCACCGCGGCGCCCATCACCGGGACCGCGACGAGCACGACCACAAGCGGGGATACCAGGGGACCGAGCACCGAGTAGGCGGCCCACAGCCCGATTCCAGGGATGCCGATGATCACCAGTTGGCGAGCGGTGAGCCCGGCCAGGATCTTGTCCTCGCGCTCCACATCGGCGGGCATACGTACACGTGACACTCAGGGCCTCCTCCGAGGACGGGGGCGGGCGGGGGGATCGAACAGTGCGGGTTGCTGGGGGCGTGGCCGTGACGGTGGCAAGTTGCGGGCTCCGGGCAACATCTCCTGCCGGGGCGTGGACTCCTGCCACTGTGGCAACGGCTCCTGCCGCCATCTCGGAGGCGGCACCTGCCGGGGACGGGGAAGCTCGGGCTGGTGGTAGCGGCGCCGCTCCCGCAGGCGAGCCTGGGCACGCCGGTCGATCCGCCGGTCGACCCCGGGCAGTGGGTCCTGCCGGTACGGCAACCGCGTGGAGAAGTTCGGCAACTCGGGTTGATGCCACTGCGGTGCCGCACGGGAGGGAGCGGGCGCCGGTGCCGTGGCGGGTGCGTGGCCGACTGCTCGGGAGGCGGTGGTGGCCGTGGCGGTCTTCTTCGCGGCGAACGCCCTGCCCAGATTGCGGAAGATCAGCAGGCTGGCCGCGATCTTGGCCCCTCTGACCAGGGGCGACTTCTGGTAGTTGAACACCTGCTTGAACGCCCAGAAGGGGATGCGCACCAGCACGTACATGCAGCAGATGATCAACAGGACGTCCATGACGCCCTGGGCCGCCTCGACGAAGTCCGGGGCGGCGTCCCGCGACAGGAACAGCACCACCATCAGGCGCAGCACCAGGGCCTGGGCGATCTGGATCACCATCAGAGCACCCATCGCCCGCCACCACAGGCGGGCCAGACCGTCGATCTGGGGGAGCGCGTGACAGGCCAGCGCGAGCGGGGCGATGGCGGTCAGCAGGATCCACAGCACGATCCGGACGATGGCCGCCAGTATGAAGAAGAAGGCCAGCAGCGAACCGATCAGCATCAACAGCAGCACGAGGAGCGCTTCACCACCGGGGTCACCCAGCACCCGGGCGAGCGTCTCGGTGATGTTGTCGACGGTGGTGGCCCCGTCGAGCATGGTCACGGCTATGCCGTTGGCCAGCTCACGCATCATCTCGGTGAGCAGGAACGAGGCGTTCGCACCGACGAACCCCAGCACCACCCGGGGCAGCAGCTCCTTGAATCCGGCCGAGGTCTGCACGCTCTGGTAGCTCATCAACAGCACCCCGGCGGCCACGACCACCAGCAGGTACAGGCTGTTAGTGACGGTCACAACCTCGCTCCACGCGGTCCTGACCCCGTCGGTCGGAGGAGGGGTGGACAGCGCGGGCAGCGCCGCCAGCGTGATCGTGAACTCCACACTGTCCGCGACGAAGTCGGCCACCCAGACATAGAAGCCGACCGAGACCCGGCAGCCGTAGTCGAAGGTCCCGCACTCCTCGGGATCGGTCGGCGTGGACTCACCCGGTTCCTCAGGGACGTCTGCGGGGACCAGTGCGGCCTCGGCGCCTATCGGTGATCCGACCAGGACCACGCCGCTGAGGGAGAAGATGAGGACCGCCGCTGTCCACGGGCGCGGTCTCATCACAGCCCCACGAACCCGCGCAGGATCTGCACCAGGATTGGTGCGAGGATCGCCACCAGGTAGCCCAGAGCGGCGTACTTGAGGGTGTCCTTGGCCTTGTTGACCTCACCCGGGTCGCCGCCGGCGAGCAGGTAGCGCAGCCCGCCGATGGTCAGCAACAGCGTGGCCAGCACCACCAGCAGCCCGACGATCCAGTTGCGGATGTTGGTGATGACGGCGTCCAGGTCCGTGACACCGGGATCCTCGGCCCCCTGCGCCCACGCGGGCCACAACTCAGCTGAGGCCAGGACAACGCTCACGGTCACCACGCCGACCACCAGGGCTGGGCGAAGGTATCTCCTGAGAGCTTTCATGCTCGCTACCTCGATTCGGTGAAACCCCGCAGAAAGCAGGTAAGGCACGCGAATCGGAAGCCGGGGCGAAGGGCCGGTCCCTCCTTTCACTCAAAGGCTGTATCGGTAGGCGCTCGATACCTGCTCCGCCCCGGCTGTCGTGCTTCCTCTGCGGGTGAGGAGAGATCCCTCCTCACCCATCAAGAGGAATTCAGGGCGCGATAGCGCTCATCGTCTCCGTGGACTTCTTCGCTTCCAAGGCGGCCGTCAGCTTCTCCTCGGCCGCGCGACGCCAGCGACGTGCGGTGATGTAGGACAACCTCAACTCCTCGGCGACCCGGGCCAACGTGCTGCGCTCCAGCCGGGTGCGGGCGATCAGGTCGGCCTCAACAGGGGACAGGGTTCCGGCGAGAACGGCGTCGGCCAGGACGCTCACCGGCCCCCGCCCGTCAACGGCCTGGTCGGTGGCGTGCGCGTTGGGGTTGTACTCCACACACCGGTGCGTGTCGCGGGCGTGGCGGTAGCCGTACCGGTTGGCGGTGTTGGCCACCGCCGACCACAGCCGCGCTCCCACATCGCTCACTTCAAGGGGCAGGGACCGCACCTGCTCCAGCAACGCGGTCAGCATCTCGGCTTCCACGTCGGGGATGTGCTGGGAGGATACCCGTGCGTACCGGGAACAGGCCACCACCATGCGCGGCAGCATCGCTCCGGCAGCGATCACCGTCCAGGTCGCCTCGCCCGCCCGGGAACGGGCGAAGAGGCGGTGCCAGAGGGCATCGGTGACTTCCTGAGGGGCGTGACGCAACAGCTCTATGGTCTGGGAGGCGCTCACCCGCTGGGCGTCGACCTCCTCCAGATCCGAGGTCGGCAGTGTCGGCTGCCCAGGGCCACAGGTGATCAACTCCACCGAACGCCGCAGCACCTCAAAAGGTCGCTCTTGGTCGTGCACCATGACTACTCCCTTCGCATTGGGAGTTCCATGGAGCACAACCTGATTCGCAATAAATGAGCAGAAGATCAGCAATGTTTTCTGCGGAAACCAACGAGGGGGAATCCTAGCGACAAGGGAATCTTGCTACGGACGCACACAAGCTGAAAGGGGTCCGCAGCGGTCTCTGGCTCACCGCCCTCGGGGCAAGTCAGGGGACCGATGGCAAGACCCTTCGCGCTCTGAGCAAGACCTTCTCCAAGCAGGCACAGAGCACTGCGGGGAATTGGGCCTCCACCGCAGCAGAACCAGATGTGTGTGGCTACTTCGCTCTTCTGAGGGTCACCACATTTGCGCCTTCGGGCGCCCGGCGGTGGTGCGCGAACACCTGGCGCCCGCACCAGCGCACCCTGCTGCGGTTCCTGCGCACCGTGGCCCGCGACGCCACCACCCGTAACCGGGCCATCTGTCACCTGGCCCACTACGCCGGCCTGCGCGTTGCCGAGGTCGTCGCCCTGGACGTCGCCGACATCCGCCTCTCAGCGTGCAAGGGTAGCGTGCGCGTACGCGGCAAAGGACGGTCGGGCGGCAAGGACCGCACCCTGCCCCTGCACCCCCAGGCCCGCGCCACCCTGGAGGAGCTGCTTGACTCGCTGGGCCGGCCCGCCGCGGGCCCGCTGATCTGCAACCGCGACGGTGGGGCGTTGCCCACCTGCACCGCCAACACCATCGCGTCCATCCTCGGCGCCGCGGCGGGGATCGGTCCCGCCGACGACGGTGAAGCCTTCGGCCCGCACGTGCTTCGCCACACCTTCGGTACCGACCTCGTGCGTGGCTGCGGCGAGGTGGCTACCGCACCGGTCGACGTGGTTCTGGTGGATGAGCCGACGGGCCACGCCGACCTCTATACCACCCGCCGCTACACCCTGCCCACCGAGGTGGACAAGACCCGCGCTCTGGACGAGCTCACCACCGACCGATGAGCCGGTGAGGGCCTACCGCTAAATCCTGTAGCAATCCTCCTCGACCCCCCAGATAGCCTCGAAAAGGGGGTAGGCAAGGTAGGGCCGGATGGGGCAACGGGCTTCATCAGATGAGGGGTTTCTTCGTCAGATAAAGATCGAGATGACGCTGGCCACACTGCCAATCGCCGATGCCAGTGCGGTCAGGGGCTCTCGGACACTACGTGAGGACACCCATTACCCCTAATATCTGCACAACGGCCCCGCGGCGATGTCCATCTCGAACTCGAACCTGTGGAGTTCTCCCCGTAGACAGACACACCTCAGGGGCCGTTCCACCTGTCCGTGTGGGACGGGCGGGCGACGGGTGAACGCCTAACACACTCCAGGACGCTCTAGTCCTCTTTTTCCGGTGTGCTTGTCCATGCTCCATGGAAGTCACGGAGGCCTACTCCAGGATGTCCAGCTCAGGGAGGCTGTCCACGATCTTCATCGTCTCCAGGCTGACCGTGACGATTCGCTTGAGTAGGTCGATGATGTAGCGCGGGTTGTCAGACCAGTCGTTCGGGTCGTTGATGATCTCCGACGCCCTGTCGACCTTGACTTGGTAGCGGTCGATGATCCACTCGATCGCGGAACGCGCACCGAGTTGATAACGGTACGCCTCCTCGGGGATGTTGGTCAGCTTGAACCGAGTGTTGTAGACGATCGTGGACCGGTCCGCTTGGCCCTTCACCTTCGGGATCTTCATCTTGACGACCCGATACAGCTCACTCGGCGGAGTCGTCGACGCGTCACCCGTCACTGTCTCGACGATGCCCTTATGAGGCTCAGCCTGCTCATAGTTGATGTGTAGATCGGCAAGCTTGCGGCCAGCATCAGTGAAACCACGGAAGTCACGGACCTTGGGGATGCGAGGGAGGGACCTCTTCAGGTCTGCGGAGAAGCGCTCGCGATATTCTGGGGAGTGAAGGATGCCGTAAACATAGTAAAAGATGTCATCCTTGGTGAGCGCATCATCGAAATACGCTTTCCGATACGAGCGGATCGTAGCATCGGTGATGTTGTCAACACGACTCGGAAACTCTTCCTCGCCGAAGTCAAATCCGCCGTCAGCCGGAGATGGGGTGTCCCGATAGAAGAAGCGCGCAAAGAATTGTCCGTTACTCTTTGTCCCTACCGCCTGAAGATCGGGGACCCCATTGCGCATCAGTACGGAAAAGGGCTCATCTGCCCCAGGTCCTGTGACATTGAAACCAAAGTTATCGCGTTCGGCGTCCGGAAAAATCCGGGGCATCTGGTACGTCCTCTCGATCAACCGTGAGAGGAAGTACAGTTTCTGTTTAGTAAAAGGACGATAGGAAGAGGTGACTATGCAAGCTGTGTCGAATACGTACTTCTCACCATTGGCGATCCTAATCTTGTCAGCCGCGTTCCAGCTGATCTTCTTCGGGTCGGTGTCGATCCACCGCTCAACGTCCTTGACGCTTGGAGTAGTCACTCCATTGGCCTTGCAGTAGGCGTGGAATCCCTGCACCTGGTCGTTGTAGAAGTCGATCATCGACTCCACATTAGTTCTTACCTTCTCCTCGGAGAAATTATAGACCCAGGCATCACGGCCGGTCTTCAAGCCGCTGGAGTGGGTCTCGAAGATCGCCTCGTTCGTAAGTTTATTGCCCTTTTTGCTGATCACCTGGAAATCGGTGAAGCGCTCATCTCGCTGGTTGATCCAGTCACCTTCGGCATTCGAGGTGATGGTCTCCCACCTGACAGTTTCAAGATCCTGGGAGCTGATGGTTTGAAGCTTTTCCTCGCGACTAAGGTAGTCCCCGACATCGCGATAGTGCAGCGCGCAGTCCGACGTCGGGGCATCGTTCTTGTCACCCTTGACAAGGATCAGAAGGGCAACGGTATTTCGACTACCCGAGCCGAAAATCTTGCCACCTTCCTTGCGAGACCGTTCCCCGGCTGTACGCTGGTTGCCGCGCAGGTTGTAGCAGTAAATCGCGTCGAACTCCTCAACCAGGGACTTACGCAGGCCGTCAGCAGTGTTGCCATCGATGTAGCCGCCGTTGGAAACGAAGGCGACCACACCCTCGCCCTTGATACGGTCGGAAGCCCAGCGGATCGCACGGATGTAGGAGTCATAGAGCGAGTTCTTATTCGTCGCCGTCGACTTGGCGGCATAGGTCTCCTGGATGCGAGTGTCCAGAGTCTCGTACTTCACGTTCTGGTTGTCGTCGTTCTGGTTCTCCTGTCCCACCGAGTAGGGCGGGTTGCCGATGACGACCATGACGGGTTGGGCCTGCTGCTTCTTGGCTCGCTCACTGTTACCGGCCAGCACATCCATACCTTCAAGCTGGGCCGCCCGGCCCTCGGCAAGCTGGAAAGTGTCCGCTAGCACGATGCCCTCGAAAGGCTGGTACGCCGCTTCCTTCCCAGCCAGCTCCATGTACGCCGCTTCGATGTTTACGGCCGCGATGTAGTAGGCGAGCAGCACGATCTCGTTGGCGTGCAACTCCTGACCGTACTTGCGCGCCAGGTCTGCGGGCTTGATCAGGCCGGACTGGAGCAGGCGCACAGGGAATGTGCCGGTACCGGTGAAGGGGTCGATGATGTGGATACCCTCGTCGCTCAGCGAGCGCCCCAGGTGCTTGGTCAGGGCTTGCTCGGTGGAGCGTAGGATGAAGTCGACCACCTCCACCGGGGTGTAGACGATGCCGAGCGCGTCAGCGGTCTTGGGCAGGGCGGTCTTGAAGAACTTGTCGTAGAGCTCGACGATGACGTGCTGGCGGCCTTCGTGGTTGTCGATGCCCTCGGCGCGAACGCGCACCGAGTGGTAGAAGTCCTCCAGCGTCTTGGTCTCGGCGTCCAGGTCCTGGTCGTCGAGGACGTCGAGCATGCGCTGCATGGCTTGGGAGACTGGGTTGTGCTCGGTGAAGGCGTAGCCCTTGAATAGCGCGTCGAAGACCGGTTTGGTGATGATGTGCTGGGCCAGCATGTCGATGGCGCTGGAGTCGGTGACTCCGGGGTTGATGGTGGCGCGCAGCTCGGCGACGAACTCCTGGAAGGCTGCCTGCTTGTCAGGGATGTCCAGGGCGGCCTTGATGCGGGTGACGTGGCGGTCGGCGATCTGGGTGATGTCTTTGGCCCAGTCCTCCCAGTAGTGGCGCTCGCCGACCTTGTCGACGATGCGGGCGTAGATCGCTTCGCGCCAGTCGCTGATGGAGAACAGGGTCTCCTGGACGTGCTGTGCGTTCTGGGCCTGTTGTTCTTTGGCGGTCTTGGCGCTGTCTGCGGTGCTGGAGCCGTCCCTGTTGCCGGTTCCTTCGTCGTCGGCGCCGATGTGGCCGTGGCCGATGATGTCGGGCTTGTTCTTGTTGAGCTTGATCTGGTTGACGGTCGCGTCGAAGCGGTCGTCGTGGGCGCGCAGTGCTTGCAGGACCTGCCAGACGGTTTTGAAGCGCTGGTTGTCGGCCAGTGCTTTTTCCGGGGTGACACCGGCAGGGACAGCGACGGGCAGGATGATGTAGCCGTAGTTCTTGTTTGGTGCCACGCGCATGACGCGTCCCACGGACTGGACGACGTCCACGACGGAGTTGCGCGGGTTGAGGAAGAGCACCGCGTCCAGGCTGGGGACGTCCACGCCCTCGGACAGGCAGCGGGCGTTGGACAAAATGCGGGCGTTGTTCTGGCCGGGGTCCTGCTTGAGCCAGTCGAGGAGCTGGTTACGCTGCAGGGCGTTGAACGTGCCGTCGACGTGGTCCACCTCGCAGTGCAAAACGTCGTCGTCGGCGTCGTCATAGGCGTCGATGACCTGGTTGAACCTCTCGACGATGGCCTTGGAGTCAGCGATGGAACGGGAGAAGGCGACCGCCCGCTTCATCGGCGCTTCGTCTACGCCAAAGCCGGAGCCGTCAGCGAAGGTGCCGGTGCGCTTGGCCAAGGCGTTCCAGCAGCCGATGATCTTGGCCGCGTCGTCGATGCGTAGTTCGGAGTCGCTGCCGGCCAAGCCCGCCTGCAAGGTCTTAGCGACCACACCTTCGTCGATGGTGAGGATGAGGACCTTGTAGTCGGTCAGCCGCCCCAGCTCAACGGCTTTGCCGAAACCCAGGCGGTGGAACTCGGGACCGTACTTGGTCTCATCGTCCATCGAGGCGACAGTTGCGGAGGCATTCTCGGCTTCCTGCCTGGTGTCGTCGCTGTACACGCGTGGGGTGGCGGTCATGTACAGGCGGCGGTCGGCGCCGATGAAGCTGTCGTCGTGGACGCGGACGAACGCGGACTCATCGTGGCCGGACAGGGTGACGCCGGTCGTGCGGTGGGCCTCATCGCACAGGATCAGGTCGAACCTGGGCAGGCCCTTCTTCTGGGCGGCGCAGACGGTAGCGATCGACTGATAGGTGGAAAACACCACTGTCAGACCCGGCACGGCCTCGATGCTGGCCATCTGTGCGACTAGCCGGTCCGGATCGGTGGTGGCCGGCAGGGCGAGGTCGTGGGTGGACATGTCCTTGTCGTCGCCTTGGGCCTGCTGCTTGCCGACCTGGGTATCAGAGCAGACAGCGAAGGCGCGCAGCGGCATCTGAGCTTCGTAGGACCATTCGCGCAGCGACTGCGAAAGCAGAGCGATGGAAGGCACTAGGAACAGGACGGTGGTGTGGTCGCCCTGCCCGGCCTGGGCGCGATCCTGCTGCAGCCGCTCGGCGATTTTCAGGCTGGTGAAGGTCTTGCCGGTGCCGCAGGCCATGATGAGTTTGCCGCGGTCGTGCTCGGCAAAACCAGCGAAGACGTCGTCGATCGCCTCTTGCTGGTAGGAGTGCGGAGCCTTCTTCTTGCGCAGCGTCATCTGGACCTCGTGCTTGAGGCCCTCCACGGGCAGATGCCACTGCACAGGGCTGCTGGCGATATCGGACAGGCCGATCCGGGTGACCGGCACCTGCTGATCATCCAGCGCCTCTTCTGCGTGCACGCTCCACTTGTCCGTCGTGGAGATGATCATCCTGCGGGTGAAGGCGCCCTTGCCCGAAGCTGTGAAGAAGGAGTCGATGTCTTCCTTGCGGACCGTGTGGTGGGGCTCGTAGAACTTGCACTGGATGGCGCAAAAACCGCCGGTCTCCCGGTCCTGGGCTACCAGGTCGATACCGGTGTCTCGCTTGTCCAGTTCAGTGCCTGGCCAGTCGGCCCACATCCACACCCGGGTGAACTGCTCGGTCCACTGCGGGTCGGTGCTCAGGTACTGGACCATGAGCTCTTCGAAACGGGTACCGCGGTTCCGGTTCCCGGTAGCTCCGTTACGGATCGCCTTCAGGACGTCGTACACCGTCGTCGTTGTCGTAGCCAACCCGTTCGCCTCATCACCGTCAGCAGTGCGTGTTCCGCGTGCCCGGGATCCCCCAAACAGCCCTACAACCCTACTGCCCACGAACACGCGAATCCCTTGCGTATCGGGGCGCCAGTTCCGGGCAACCGCCTTGTGCACTGTGCGCTGTTGTCACAGCGCTCCCCTAGATTGCCCTGCATGACAGACAACCCCCTCAACATCCGCTTACGGGTCCATCACGGGCAGCTAGTCGACGACGACGCGGGCTTTGACGTGGTGCCCCTGAGCGAGCCCTCGGGCATGCTCTGCCCCGGGCTCCGCCTGTCTGTTTCGCACGCGTCACTACCTGTGACACACAAGGTCAGCGCCAGAACTTTGAGGGCTTTGCGTACGCATCGTCTGCCGCCACGTGAGCGAAATCAGGCCCTTCGGCCCTCTTGACGGGTAGAGGCGTTCGATACCGGCCGACCACACGATGAGAACACCCACCCCACGACCGCGATTGCGGTTGCTGCTGCTGGACGGCAGCCCCGGAGCCGCTGCCCTGCTCTTCCTGGCCGCCCACCGGGCGCTGCCTCCCTTCGACACGGTGCTCGTCCCTGACACCGGGTGGTACCCGGCCAGCGGCTACCGCGCCCTGGACCGCTTGCGCGGTATCGCCTCCGAGGCCGACATGGGCTGGGAACCGGTCAAGACCGCGCCGATCGCCCACCGCACCTTCAACCCCCGCAGCCCCATGCCGCTGCTCCCCCTGTTCACCCTCCACCCCGACGGAACCCCGGGACGGCTTTCCCAAGGGTGCGCACGCAGCACCGCGACGGCCCTGACCCAGCGCATCCGCCACCTGCTCGGCTACCCCCGCACCACCCCGATCCCCGACGGCATCGTGGCCCACTGCGCCACAGGAACGGGCGCCGACCACGCTCAGCCCGGGCCTGTCGCCGGTCCCCCGTTCGTGCGCTTGCACCGGCCCCTGGCTGACATCGGCTGGAGCGCACAGGACTGCCGCGCACTGCTGTTCCACCACGGCCTGGACCCGAACCCGGACCTGTCGTGTACGGCATGCCCCCACCGCTCCAACCGCTCCTGGGCGAGCCTGAGGCAAACGGAGCCGGACGTGTTCGCCGACGCGGTCGCGGTGGACGCCCTGGTCCGGCACGGCCGCCCCCAGGCGGCAACGCCCGGCATGCCGCCTGGCACCATCTTCTTCCTCCACCCCTCCCGGACACCCCTGGACCAGGTCGACCTGAGCGCCGACACCGATGCCGCACAGGGCGGGTGCGTGCCGTGGGCATGCCACGGCCCTGCCACCGGCGGCACAGCGGACGGAGGCGGCAACCGATGACTGCGACGCTGCCGCCGCACCAGCTCGCCGCCCCTGGTTCCACCACGGTGACGATCGGTTCCCTGTGCACCGGCTATGCCGGGCTCGACATGGGCGTGGCCGCAGCGCTGAACGGCAACGCACGGCTGCTCTGGACCGCCGACAACGACCCCCACATCACCCGGTTGCTCACGCACCGGCTCCCCGACGCCCCCAATCTCGGAAACCTGGCAGCGGTGCGCTGGGAAACGCTGGAGACCCCCCAGGTGCTCACCGCCGGGTTCCCCTGCCAGGACGTCAGCGCAGCCGGCCACGGTGCCGGAATCGAGAAAGGAACACGCTCTGGTGTCTGGCACCACGTCATGGACGCCGTTCGCCACCTACGACCCCGCCTGCTCGTGCTGGAGAACGTGGCCGCCCTGCGCTGGAAAAGTAGAGGACTCGACCGCGTACTCGCGGACCTGGCCCACGCGGGGTATGACGCGAGCTGGTGTTGCGTACGCGCTTCCGAAGTCGGCGCGTGCCACCGCCGCGAACGCGTCTTCGTTGTTGCCCACCCCGTGCGCCAGCGACGGCCGCCGGGGCTCCTGCGACCCCCATCGGCGCACACGACAGAAACGTCAGGTGCGGGACGGCGATGTGCTGTGCCACCCGCCCCACACCCCCGCGTACGCACGCGCCCGCACTGCGCACACCACGAGCCGTACCCGCACCCCGGAGCGTCTGCTGCCCACACCCCTGGCCAGCGATGGCACCAAAAGCAGTCCTGGGCAGAGGGATGCACGCGGGCGCCCCACACTGCCCTCCGCGGCCATCGCTACCCACACCAGCGACCCCACCCCGAAGCCGCAGCGGCACCGTTCGCGTACGCATGGGGCGAATACGAACCCGCCATCCAACGGTGGGAGAAGGTGCTCGGCAGAGCGGCACCCCCGCCCACCGAGCCCGGCACCCGGGGACAGCCCCGGCTGAGCGCCGCACTGGTCGAGTGGATGATGGGCCTGCCCGAAGGCTGGGTCACCGATCCCGCCCTCGCCTTGTCGCGCGCCGCCCAGCTCCAGGCGCTTGGCAACGGGGTGGTGCCGCAACAGGCGCGCGCTGCCGTGCGGCACCTGCTTGCTGAGACCGCGCTTCCCGAAGCAGAGCCGGGCGGGGAGGGGTGTCGGTGAACCGGGACGCCCCCACACCAGGCGGCATGCCGCGCCAGGGCAGCGGCACCGAACGGCACAGCGCAGATCGCAACCGCGAAAGCGTTCCCCACCAGGGAAAACGCCACTACCGTACGGGCTGCGACGAGCACGGCCGACCGGAGCTGGAGATCTTCACTCCCGCGGAGGCCGCCGCACTGCTCAAGGTCCCCGAGTCCTGGCTGCGCAAGCGCGCCTCCGCGCGCCAGGTGCCCTGCACCTTCATCGGCAAGCACCTGCGCTTCAGCTCCAGCGACCTGGAGCAGATCATCCGCGACGGCCACCGCGACCCCGTCACCGGCCCCTCACGCGCTCGCCGCACCACCACCTGAAACCCACCCGCGAAGGGGAGTACGCATGGCGTACGCAGAACGCCGGGGCAGGACCTGGCGCGTGAAGTACAAGAAACCCAACGGCGCCTGGACCTCGGAGTCGGGGTTCGCGACCAAGGAAGCGGCTCTGGTCTGGGGCCGTGACCAGGAGACCGACATCCGTCGCCACACCTGGATCGACCCCGCCCAGGCCGAGGTCCGCTTCGGCGTCTTCGCCGAGGAGGTCTTCGACGCTGCCCGGCTGGCGGGCAACACCCGGGCCAAGTACCGCTCCTACCTGGACTGCCACATCCTGCCGCAGTGGGAGGACTGGCCCTTGGGCGCGGTCTTCAACGACTACCTGGAGATCGAACGCTGGGTGAGGGACCTGCACGAGGAGTTGGCCGAGCCCTCGGTGGCGTCGATCTTCGCCTACTTCTCCCGGCTGCTGGAGGTCGCGGTCAAGGCCCGCAAGATCCCCGCCAACCCCGCCCGCGGTGTCCGGGTGACCAGCGGCGAGTACGAGGCCGAACGCCAGGTGGCCACTCCGGCCCAGTTCCTGCGCGCGGCCCTGCGGCTGCACGAGACCTTCGGTCGGGCGGGGTTCGTGCTGGCGCTGATGAACGGCTACACCGGCGCACGCTGGTCGGAACTGGTCGCCTTGAGGCCGCACGACTACGACGAGATCAACCGCGCCGTCCCGGTGCGCACACCGCTGCGCGAGGTCGGAGGGAGGTTGGAGAGGGCCTCGAGCCCCAAGACTCCGGCGGGTAAGCGGTGGATCCAGCTCCCGCCGTTCCTGGACGCCCTCTACACGGAGCTGATCGAGGAGTGCGAGGAGGATCACCTCTTCAGCGGCCCCCGAGGCGGGTTGCTGCGGCGGGGCAACTTCCGGGCCCGGTTCTGGCGTCCGGCCTGGGACGGCGACCCCCGCAGCGGTGAGGCCCGGTGGCGGCGTCCGCTGCTGCCGGGGTTCACGTTCAACGAGGGCCGTCACACCCACCGCACGTGGCTGGCTGAGGACGAGATCCCGGAGGTGGCCCGCGCGGCTAGGTTGGGGCACCGGGTGCCGGGGATGGCCCGGGTCTACGAGCACGTGACCCCGCAGATGAGGCGGCGTGTACTCAGCGTGCTGGAGAGCCGGTGGCGGGGGAGCGTGATGGCTCTCACGGCCCGGGAACGCGAGTGGCTCTTCACCGTGGCGCCGACGCTCGAAGAGCACTACCGTGGAAACAGCGAAAGCGGGCTCCGAGAGGAACCCGCTTCGAAGACGATCTCCCAGATATCTCCCAGTCTGGGCTGACCGGTCTTCACTCACATGTCAGATAAACCCTCTGACCTGCGGTGATGCTGGTGGGCGATACAGGATTCGAACCTGTGACCTCTACCGTGTCAAGGTAGCGCTCTAACCAACTGAGCTAACCGCCCTCATCGGGGGATGAGGTGAAGCATGCTGCGAGGCGGAGACGGGAATCGAACCCGTGTGCAGGGATTTGCAGTCCCTTGCCTCAACCACTCGGCCACTCCGCCGGAACGCGATGGGGGGCTGTCGAGTGACACCCATGCGGGCCTCTCCGAGCGGACGACGGGATTCGAACCCGCGACCCTCACCTTGGCAAGGTGATGCTCTACCAGCTGAGCCACGTCCGCGTGCGCCCCGGAGCGGACCCCGGAGCCGGAACCGCTCCGCGACTCCGGGGAGGCGGAACGGTTCCGTTCGAGCGGACGACGGGATTCGAACCCGCGACCCTCACCTTGGCAAGGTGATGCTCTACCAGCTGAGCCACGTCCGCGCGGCGAGTCCTGCTTCCGGGGTTCGTCCCCGTCAGCGCCCCTCGCTGCGTTAAGAACTCTAGCGGATTCCCGGCCAAGCGCGAAATCGGCCGGGTGCACCGGGCACACCCGTGCCCCGCCGTGGCAGGTCCCGCCGACCCGCCGAGGCGGCGGGAGCTACTTCTCCACGTGGGCCGGCGAGGAGGGCATGTCGGGTCGGGGAGGCGCCGAGAGGTACTGGCCGACCCTCTCGATCACCTTGTTCATCTCGTAGGCGATCAGGCCCACGTCGCTGTCGGAGTCCGACATCAGCGCCATGCAGGCGCCCTCTCCGGCCGCGGCGACGAAAAGGAAGGCGCGGTCCATCTCGATGATGCTCTGGCGGATGCCGCCCGCCGCGAACTGCTTGCTCGCCCCGCCCGCGAGGCTGTGCAGCCCCGAGGCGATCGCGGACAGGTGCTCGGCGGCGGGACGGTCCAGTCCGCTGGAGGTGGCCATGAGGAGCCCGTCGGTGGACAGGACGATGGCGTGCTGCGTACCGGAGGCACGCGTGAGGAGATCGTCCAGCAACCAGCTGAGCTCTCCGCGGGCGGTACTCGGTGGGGTCATGTCTCTCTTTGCTCTGTCAGTCGTCGTGCGTGACACGGGACACGCGCACTGCGGGCCGCCGCCGAGGTGCCTTGGGGGAGGGCTCCGAACTCGGCTGCCACCGGTCCCGCATAAGCGTTGCCCAGATGATAGTCATTCGTAACTTATCTGTCCGGTCGCCACGGTGGATTCCGGGTGGGCCGCCCCGGCCGTGGAGCCGCGTGACCAGTTGCGATACCGCTGCGAAACGGGCACGGGCACCGGACCATCGGCCGGTGCCGGTCACGGGACTTGCCAACCCGTCGTACGGAGGTTACGGAAGGAGCGGGCCACGACGCGCCGACAAGGTGGGAAGATCGTGCGGACACCGGCCCTACCTGGGCTCTTGAGAACGTGGGGGTGGCAGATGAAGGTGTGGATCGCGGGTGCCGGGTACGGCCGCGGCACCGTCGTCGACGAGAGCGAGGCGCGCATTCCCGTGGTCGACCACGGGATCACGGTGGGTGACGGGGTCTTCGAGACGGTGCGGGCCCGCGGAGGCCGTCCCTTCGCCCTCACCCGCCACCTCAGGCGGCTGGCCCGCTCCGCTGAGGGGCTGGGCATGGCCGAGCCCGACCTGGAGCTGATCGCCGACGGCGTCGCCCGCGCGGTGGCGGCCAACCCGGACCTGTCCGACGCCCGGGTGCGCATCACGGTCACCGACGGCGCCGGACCGCTGGGTTCGGACCGCTCCCCGGGCGAGCAGACCGCCATCGTGGCCCTGGGTCCCTTCCCCGGGATCGCCCCGCACGCCGACGTGGCCACGGTTCCCTGGCCGCGCAACGAGTTCGGGGCCCTGGCCGGGCTCAAGACCACCTCCTACGCCGACAACGTGCGCGCCCTGGCCCACGCCAAGCAGCGGGGCGCCAGCGAGGCGCTCTTTCGCAACGTGAGCGGCAACCTGTGCGAGGGCACCGGCAGCAACGTCTTCGTGGTGCTGGACGGCAGGCTGCTCACCCCGCCGCTGTCGGCGGGCCCGCTGGCGGGCATCACCCGCGAACTCGTCCTGGAGTGGTTCGGGGGCGAGGAGGAGGACGTGCCCATGGAACGCCTCCCCGAGGTCACCGAGGCCTTCCTGACCTCCACCGGACGCGACGTGCAGGCGATCCTGCACGTGGACGGACGCGCGGTGTCGGCCGAGCCCGGGCCGGTCACGGCCAAGGCCGCGTCGGTGTTCGCGGAGCGCTCCGCGGCCGACATCGACCCCTGATCCCCGCCGCCGGGGACGGACACGGCTGAGGGGGCGGCGCGTGGTGCGCCGCCCCCTCAGCCGTCGGGAGTACTCCGCGAAGGGCCCCGGGGCCCGCGGATCAGGAGTGCAGGTGCTGCTGGATCTCCTCGTCGAGGTTCACGAACTGGCCCTCCTGGCCCGCCGGGACGATCTCGTAGGTCCGGTGGAGGAACTCGGCCAGGGGAGAGACCTGGGTGTCGAACTCGGCCTGTCCGAAGGGGGAGGAGAGCGCGATGCTCACACTGCGGTCGCCGTTGTCGTCCTTGGAGGGCCACACGCGGACGTCGCCCTCGCCGACCGGGCGCACGATGCCGACGGTCAGGAGCTCGCGGGCGAAGATCCACTCGACGGGGTTGTCCTCGCCGGTGTGGAAGGCGACCCGTATGGCGTAGGGGTCGTCCGCGCTGTAGTCCAGGCGCGCGACCAGAGGGACCGCCGTGCGTTCGGGGACCACGAGCCGCAGGCCCAGCTCGGCGGTGGCAGTGGTGTCGCTACTGTTCATGTTCGCCAAACCTTTTCTCGTCCGGCCTTGCTGTTGCGGCGCGGGTCGGTTGCCGTCTCACGGGCTCCAACGCGGCTTCCCGCGGAACATGACGTGAGTACGGAGGCTTTCTTGGTGGGTGGGACCGGAGGTCTCGCCGCCCGTGCGACGGGCCCGGCGTGCCGCGGTGCGGCGCCACGATCCTTCGTCACTGTAATGACCAGGACAAACCAAAGATTTCCCAATGTTGGGTGTCCCACGTCACGAGGAGGTAATGAAGGGGTGGTGTTCGACGGGTCCACGGGGGCGGGAACTCCTTATCACTGCGGGGATCGGGGGCGGGTGCGGACACTCCAGGGATCCCCTCGGAAGGTTAATGTGACCTCCGTCACATGACACGGTGTTCGCTGGGCGGTTCCGTGTGCGCCGAGCACCCCCGAACGTGCGCTAGAGTCTTACTTGTCCGGCCGACAGGGCGGACAGGCAGGCAGCTCAGGGCGATTAGCTCAGTTGGCTAGAGCGCGTCGTTCACACCGACGAGGTCACTGGTTCGAGTCCAGTATCGCCCACACGGCTCTGAGGCGGTCCCACTCGGGGGTAGGTACCCCGGTGGGGCCGTTTCTCGTTTCCCGGGTGCTTCGCGGGGGACACGGCGCGGGTACTCCGGCGGGGGCGCGGCATGAGCCCCGCCCGCGGGCCGCTGGGGCCCGGAGGCCGTTCGGACGGGCCATCGGCCCGCGGACGGGCCCTACCCGCGGCCCTACTCGGACGGGGTGTCCGGCAGCGGACGCCCGCGCCGTACGGCCCTGCGCGCGCGCAGACGTCGGAAGAACTCCTCCTTCAGGCGCATTCCGTACCGCTCCGCGCGGTGGAACCACACCTGGGCGGGCCGCACCACCTTCTGCGCCCACCGGAACTCGGTGCTGAGGATGACCAACCCCAGGATGACCGAGGCCAGGCCCGGGCCCGGAACGACCATCATGACGAACCCGGCCAGGATCACGACGACGCCGGCGGTCCCCACGAGCACGCTCCAGGGCAGGCGCAGTGCGGGGTGCGTGTGCATACGCCTGCGGAAGAGGCGCAGCCGCGCTCGCATCCTCCGCCACCTGCGCGCGCGGATGCGGCGGGTGGGGGATGTCTCCGGGGCCGACGGGTCGTTGGTGGGGCTCGGTGACATGCGCTCACAGTATTCGGTCGAAGCGAGTGGATGCATTCGGGTCGACTGGGGGCGATAGCCAGGGCATCTGTTGATTCTCACCGATCCCGACAGCGGGATCAATGGCCTTTCGTAAGGGTGTGGACAGTCCCTGGAAAGGTGACGTTCCATGACAGATCAGCCCCTGTCTGGTCCTCTGCCCCGCCTCCGGGCGGTTCACTCGGGTACGCCCCGAAGAGTCCGAATCCCTGACCGAATCCCCGACCGGGCCCCGGGGCCCGGACACCGGAGTCCACCGTCCCACCACGTGTTCCGCGCCGCCAGCGCTGCCGCGCGGCCTGTGGACAACCGGGGCGGTCCCGCCCCGAAGCCGCTAGCATCGGGAGGGAGTACACGCCCGGCCGCGCGGAGCGGCCGGTCCGCGTTCGACATCGATCCACGTCTTCCTAGGAGTCACCGTGTCCGCCGCGCCTGAGCTGCACATCACCCTCGCCGGAACCCCGCGTGCGGTGGCGGCGAACACTACGGCGGGCCAGGCTCTGGAGGCCGACGGCAGGACCGTCATCGCGGCGCTGGTCAACGGCGAGCCGCGCGACCTCGCCCGGGAACTGCGCGAGGGCGACGCCGTCGAGCCGATCGCCATCGACTCCGAGGAGGGCCGGGCGATCCTGCGCCACTCCACCGCGCACGTGCTGGCCCAGGCCGTCCAGGAGCTCTTCCCCGAGGCCAAGCTGGGCATCGGCCCGCCCGTGGAGAACGGCTTCTACTACGACTTCGACGTCGCCGAGCCCTTCACCCCCGCCGACCTGAAGAGCATCGAGAAGAAGATGCAGCAGATCGTCAAGCAGGGGCAGCGCTTCGACCGCAGGGTCGTCTCGGACGAGGAGGCCCGCGCCGAGCTAGCCACCGAGCCCTACAAGCTGGAGCTGATCGGGCTCAAGGGCGGCGCCACCGAGGCCGCCGAGGGCGCCGGTGTGGAGGTGGGCGCCGGTGAGCTCACCATCTACGACAACGTCCACCCGCGCACGGGCGAGCTGTGCTGGAAGGACCTGTGCCGCGGTCCGCACCTGCCCACCACCCGCGTCATCCCGGCGTTCAAGCTCATGCGCACCGCCGCCGCCTACTGGCGCGGCAAGGAGACCAACCCGCAGTTGCAGCGCGTCTACGGCACCGCCTGGGAGAGCAAGGAGGCCCTCAAGGACCACCTGACCTTCCTGGAGGAGGCCGAGAAGCGCGACCACCGCAAGCTCGGCTCCGAGCTGGACCTGTTCTCCATCCCGGACGAGATCGGCTCCGGCCTGGCGGTCTTCCACCCCAAGGGCGGCACCGTCCGCCGGGTCATGGAGGACTACTCGCGTCGACGGCACGAGGAGAGCGGGTACGAGTTCGTCTACACCCCGCACGCCACCAAGAGCACCCTGTTCGAGAAGTCCCAGCACCTGAGCTGGTACGCGGACGGGATGTACCCCCCCATGCAGCTCGACGGCGGCCAGGACTACTACCTCAAGCCGATGAACTGCCCGATGCACAACCTGATCTTCGACGCGCGCGGGCGCTCCTACCGCGAGCTGCCGCTGCGCCTGTTCGAGTTCGGCACCGTGTACCGGTACGAGAAGTCGGGCGTGGTGCACGGCCTGACCCGCGCCCGCGGCTTCACCCAGGACGACGCGCACATCTACTGCACCAAGGAGCAGATGGCGGACGAGCTCGACTCGCTGCTCACCTTCGTGCTCGACCTGCTGCGCGACTACGGCCTGGACGACTTCTACCTGGAGCTGTCCACCAAGGACCCGGAGAAGTACGTCGGCGGCGACGAGGTCTGGGAGGAGGCCACCGAGACCCTGCGCGAGGCCGCGCAGAAGCAGGGCCTGGAACTGGTCCTGGACCCGGGCGGCGCCGCCTTCTACGGCCCCAAGATCTCGGTGCAGGCCAAGGACGCCATCGGCCGCACCTGGCAGATGTCCACCATCCAGCTGGACTTCAACCTGCCTGAGCTGTTCGATCTGGAGTACACCGCGGCCGACGGCTCGCGCCAGCGCCCGGTGATGATCCACCGCGCCCTGTTCGGCTCCATCGAGCGCTTCTTCGCCGTCCTGCTGGAGCACTACGCGGGCGCGTTCCCGGCCTGGCTGGCGCCGGTGCAGGCGGTCGGCATCCCCATCGCCGACGAGCACGTGCCCTACCTGCGCGAGCTCGCCGCCAGGCTGCGCGCGGAGGGGATCCGCGTCGAGGTGGACGCCAGCGACGACCGCATGCAGAAAAAGATCCGCAACGCCCAGAAGCAGAAGGTGCCCTTCATGCTGCTGGCCGGTGACGAGGACGTCAGCAAGAACGCGGTGTCCTTCCGCTACCGGGACGGCTCACAGAACAACGGCGTGCCGCTGGACGAGGCGGTGGCCGAGATCGTCGCGGCCGTCCGCGAGCGCCGCTAGACAGCGTTCTTCGGGGCCTTCGCTTCGCTTCGGCTCGGGGCCGCACACGAGAGGAGCGCCCATCCGGGGACCGGGTGGGCGCTCCGCCGTCTCGGGTCAGCGCCGCTCGCCGGGCGTCTGGGACTTCTCGTCGTCGCGGAACAGGTCCGCTCGGGAGATACGCGCGGTCGCGTTGGGGTCCGGGGCGGTCGTCTCCTCCTCGTCGTCGCGGAACAGGTCCGCTCGGGAGATGCGCGCGGTCGCGTTGGGGTCACTCATGAGGGTGCTACTCCTTGTTGCTACGGGGGCAAGGCGAATTTTATCCGCCTCCCGGGGCGGGTCCGGGCGCCCGGACGTGCGCGAAGGCCGCTCAGCGGCCGGGGGCGCGCCGTTTCCAGGCCTCGGCGGGGACCCGCTCCACGAGGGCGATCAGGTAGTCGGCGGCGGTCACGGCCCGGTCGGGATCCAGTCGCATGGCCGCCCACGTGAGGACGTAGTCCCCGCTGAAGCGTACGGGAAGGGATCGCGACCTGGGATCGGTCAGCAGCCACTTGGTGACCACGTTGTCGAGCACGGCCCCGGTGAACGCGGGATCGTTGCCCGACGTGTGGAAGGCGCCGGCGAAGTCGTCGTCGGAGGAGCCCAGGTCCCGCCTGCGCAGTATCTGTAGCTCGGCGTTGGGTCCGGGGGTGCGCACGGCCACCACGCGGTGGACGCGGCGGACCCGCTCCGTGCCCCTGCCCGTCGTGTGGGTCTGCTCGAAGGCGACGACAAGGTGCTGGCCCCGGCGGCCGGTGAGCACGTGCTGGGAGCGCGGGTGCGGCCCGAGGGCGGCGCGGGGGAGCACGGCCTCCCCCAGCGGGCTGGGGAGCTGCTCGGTGTAGGTCCACCCGCGTTCACGTGCCCACCCGCGCAGTTCGGTGGAGCGTTCCTTGCGGAAGTGCGCGGCGACCGCGATCGTGCCGGCCGACATGACGACGGCGACCAACGCGATCACAGACAGGGCGCCTTCCATGTCTCCTCCGGCTGGGGGGATGTGGGGTGGCCGTGGGCCCGCGGCGGGCCCATCCTGAGCAGGCCGGGTCGGGAAAGTCGGGGACCCGCGCTGGCCGTACGGGTCCATTCTGTGTTGATTTCGGGTGCTTGTCACCCCTTGTTGTTGTTTCGCGGTGACGCTGGGGGTTCGCGGCCTCGCGGCGTCCGCCGACGATCTACCCGCAACGGGCACGGCATCACCGTCACCGCGCGTTCCCACCCGGTCACCACCTGCGCGAACGCCTTCCTCCGTGCGGGCCGGACGCCCTCCTTCGCCTGCTGCGCCGCCCTTCCCGCCACCACCGCCCCACGGGGCGGCGGTCATGTATCCGTCACGCAGGGTGATGGCTGTCCGGAACCGGCCACGGCCCGCCCCGTCCGTGCCGGAACCGCCCCCACACGCCGAACGCCGCTGCGGCGGCACAGGTCCGGCGTCTCCGGACCCGGTCAGGGCCGCGTCGCTCGCACGCGGGTACTCCGCTGACCGGGCCCGGGCGTGAGGAGCGCTCCCGGGGCCGTGCGCGTCCGGATCGCGGACGCCCGTGCTCCCCGACAGGCCCTAGGCGGGCAGCCCCAGCTCGCGGGCGATGAGCATCTTCTGCACCTCGCTGGTGCCCTCGCCCACCTCCAGGATCTTGGCGTCCCGGTAGAAGCGGCCCACGGGGTAGTCGTTCATGAACCCGTAGCCGCCGAACACCTGCGTGGCGTCCCGCGCGTTGTCCATGGCCGCGTTGGAGGCCACCAGCTTGGCGACCGCCGCCTGCTTCTTGAAGGGCTCGCCCGCCAGCATGCGCGAGGCCGCGTCGTAGTAGGCCAGGCGCGCGGTGTGCGCCCGCGCCTCCATCTCCGCGATCTTGAACTGGATCGCCTGGTAGCTGCCGATGGCGTTGCCGAAGGCGTGCCGCTCGTGGGCGTAGCGCACGCTCTCGTCCACGCAGCCCTGCGCCAGGCCCACCGACAGCGCCGCGATGGCGATGCGGCCCTCGTCCAGGATCCGTAGGAACTGGGCGTACCCCCGCCCGCGCTCACCGACCAGGTTCGCCTCGGGCACCCGGCAGTCCTCGAAGACCAGCTCGTTGGTGTCGGAGGCGTTCCAGCCCACCTTGGAGTACTTCTGGCCCACGGAGAAGCCCGGCGTCCCCGCGGGCACCAGGATCGAGGAGATCTCCGGCCGCCCGTCCTCCCGGCGTCCGGTCACGGCGGTGACGGTCACCAGCGCGGTGATGTCGGTGCCCGAGTTGGTGATGAAGGACTTCGTCCCGTTGATCACCCACCGGCCGTCCTCCAGGCGGGCCGTGGTCTTCGTGGCGCCCGCGTCGGACCCGCCGTCGGGCTCGGTCAGCCCGAACGCGCCCAGGGCCTCGCCTGAGGTCAGCCGCGGCAGGTACGCCTTTTTCTGGTCCTCGGTGCCGAACCGGAAGATCGGCATCGCGCCCAGCGACACCCCGGCCTCCAGGGTGATCGCCACCGAGGAGTCCACCCGGGCCAGCTCCTCCAGGGCCAGACACAGGGCGAAGTAGTCGCCGCCCATGCCCCCGTGCTCCTCGGGGAAGGGCAGCCCGAACAGGCCCATCCGGCCCATCTTGGCGACGATCTCGTACGGGAACGCCTCCCGCTCGTAGTAGTCGCCGATGACCGGGGCGACCTCGGTGCGGGCGAACTCCTCCACGGCGGCCCGCAGGTCGGCGTGCTCGGTCGAGAGCTGGTGACGGTTCATGTGTGCGACTCCTCGCTGGTGGCGGGGGAGGGCGCGTCCGACGGGGTGTCGGCGGACGCGTCCCGGACGGGTTCGACGGTGACCAGGACGGCGTCCATGGGTACGGACGCACCGGGGCGCACCGCCACGGTCGCGACGGTCCCGTCGACGGGTGAGGTGACGGAGTGCTCCATCTTCATGGCCTCCACGACGGCGAGCGGGGTCCCCGCGCTCACCGTCTGCCCCACCCGCACGGCGACGGAGAGCACCGTGCCGGGCATGGGGCTGCGCACGGTCCCGTCGGCGGCCGCGTCGTCCTCGCGCAGCGCGGCCGCGACGGGCTCCTCGTGCAGGCTCCAGGCGGCGCCGCCCCTACCCAGCCACCGGTGCCCGGTGCCCGGATCGTCGGCGCGTCTGTAGGCGCGGCGGCGGCCCGCGTAGGTGACGGTCAGCCAGTCGTTGTCGGGGGAGCGGCGGACACGGGCCGCGACGGGTTCACCCGCGCCGACCCGAACCCAGTACGTGTCCCGGCCCGCGCGCCGCACGTGCACGACCGCGGGGTCGTGCCGGGGCGCCCGCAGCCGCCACGGTGTCCACGCCGGTTCGCCCATGCGCCACCCGTCGGGGACGGCGAAACGGTCAGCGGTGAGGGGCCCCTCCAGGTCCAGCTGGTGGTCCAGGGCCGCCGCCGCGTAGACCTCCTCGGGAAGGGACTCGGGCGCGGGCTCGGGCGGGTCGGACCCGATCAGGCCGGTGCTCAGGTCACCGGCCACCACGCGCGGGTGGCGCAGCAGGCGGCGCAGGAACGCGGTGTTGGTGACACACCCCAGCAGCAGGTATCCGGCCAGGGCGTGGTCCATCCGGCGCAGCGCCTCGGCCCGGTCCGGACCCCAGGTGATCACCTTGGCGAGCATGGGGTCGAACACGGAGGTGATCTCCCCGCCCTCGGCGATCCCCGAGTCCACCCGGACCTCATGGCCGGAGGGCTCGGCGAGGGACAGGACCGGACCGCCCGTGGGCAGGAACCCGCGGTCGGCGTCCTCGGCGTAGATCCGCGCCTCCACGGCGTGTCCGTGCCAGGACACGTCCTCCTGGGCGAAGGGCAGCGGTTCGCCCATCGCCACCCGCACCTGGAGCTCGACCAGGTCGACGCCGCGCTCACCGCGCACGGTCACGACCTTCTCGGTGACCGGGTGCTCGACCTGCAACCGGGTGTTCATCTCCAGGAACGAGAACGACAGCTCGCCGTCCGCGCCCGTCTCGGCGATGAACTCCACCGTGCCCGCGCCCACGTATCCGCAGGAGCGGGCGGCGGCCACGGCTGCCTCGCCCATGGTGGCGCGCTGGGCTTCGGTGAGCAGCGGGGAGGGCGCCTCCTCCACCACCTTCTGGTGGCGGCGTTGCAGGCTGCACTCGCGCTCGCCCAGGTGCACGACGTTGCCGTGGCCGTCGGCCAGGACCTGCACCTCGATGTGCCGGGGCCGCTCCACCAGCCGCTCCACCAGGAGGGTGGAGTCGCCGAAGGAGGCCAGGGCCTCGCGTCGGGCGGCCGCGGCGCTGGCCGCCAGGTCGTCGGGGGAGTGCACGGCGCGCATGCCCTTGCCGCCGCCTCCGGCGGAGGGCTTGATGAGCAGCGGGTAGCCGGTTCCGGCCGCGGCGTCGAGCAGCGCGTCGTCGTCCAGGGGCTGTCCGGGCTTCTCGGTGAACCCGCCCAGGACGGGCACGCCCGCGGCGGCCACGGTGTCCTTGGCGCGGATCTTGTCGCCCATGGCCTCGATGGCCTCGGCGGGCGGACCGACGAAGGTCAGTCCGGCGTCGGCGCACGCCCGTGCGAAACCGGGGTTCTCGGACAGGAAGCCGTAGCCCGGATGCACCATGGTGGCGCCGCCCTCCACGGCGGCGGCCACGATCGCGTCGACGTTCAGATAACCGTCCACGCGCAGGGCGAGGTCGGCGGCCAGGGCGTGCGGGGCGTCGGCGTCGGCGTCGGTGTACACCGCGACCGAGCCGATCCCCATGAGGTTCAGGGTGCGGAGGATCCGCAGTGCGATCTCGCCCCGGTTGGCGACGAGCACCGTCGCGGGGGCCGGGCTTCGTGGTGTGGCGGTCAAGGGTTCCTCACATCCGGAAGACGCCGTAGCCCACCGGCTCCAGCGGCGCGTGGCGGGCGGCGGACAGGGCCATGGCGAGCACGTCGCGGGTGTCGGCGGGGTCGATGACGCCGTCGTCCCACAACCGCGCGGTGGAGTAGTAGGGGCTGCCCTGCTCCTCGTACTGGTCGCGGACGGGCGCCTTGAAGGCCTCCTCGTCCTCGGCGGACCACTCCTGCCCGCGGGCGGCCATCTGGTCGCGGCGGACGGTGGAGAGCACCGAGGCGGCCTGCTCGCCGCCCATCACCGAGATGCGCGCGCCCGGCCACATCCACAGGAACCGGGGCGAGTAGGCCCGACCGCACATGCTGTAGTTGCCCGCGCCGAAGGACCCGCCCACGACCACGGTGAACTTGGGGACGCGTGCGCAGGCCACGGCGGTGACCATCTTCGCTCCGTGCTTGGCGATGCCGCCCGCCTCGTAGTCCCGGCCGACCATGAACCCGGAGATGTTCTGGAGGAAGACCAGCGGCACGCCGCGCCGGTCGCACAGCTCGATGAAGTGGGCGCCCTTGAGGGCGGACTCGGCGAACAGGATGCCGTTGTTGGCGACGATCCCCACCGGGTGGCCGTGCAGGTGCGCGAACCCGGTGACCAGGGTGGTGCCGTACTCGGCCTTGAACTCGGTGAACTCGCTGCCGTCCACGATCCGGCCGATGACCTCGCGCACGTCGTAGGGGGTGCGCGTGTCGGCGGGCACCACCCCGTACAGCTCCTCGGGGTCCAGCGCCGGGGGACGGGGCTCGCGCACCTCCCACGCGGGCGGTCCGGGCGGGCCGAGGGTGTCGGCGATGCGCCGGACGAGGGTGAGGGCGTGCGCGTCGTCGTCGGCCAGGTGGTCGGTGACCCCCGACACCCGCGAGTGCAGGTCGCCGCCGCCCAGCTCCTCGGCGGTGACGACCTCGCCGGTGGCCGCCTTGACCAGCGGCGGGCCGCCCAGGAAGATCGTGCCCTGCTCGCGCACGATGACCGCCTCGTCGCTCATCGCCGGGACGTAGGCACCGCCCGCGGTGCACGAGCCCAGCACCGCGGCGATCTGCGGGATGCCCATCCGCGACATCGTGGCCTGGTTGTAGAAGATCCGGCCGAAGTGCTCGCGGTCGGGGAAGACGTCGTCCTGCATGGGCAGGAACGCGCCCCCGGAGTCGGCGAGGTAGACGCACGGCAGCCGGTTGTGCAGCGCCACCTCCTGGGCGCGCAGGTGCTTCTTGACGGTCATGGGGTAGTAGCTGCCGCCCTTGACGGTGGCGTCGTTGGCGACCACGACCGTCGGGCGGCCCATGACCCGGCCCACGCCCGCGATCATCCCGGCTCCGGGAGCGTCCTGCCCGTCCGCGCCGTAGAGCCCGTACGCGGCCAGGGGGGCGATCTCCAGGAAGGGGGAGCCGGGGTCCAGGAGGAGGTCGACACGGTCGCGCGGAAGGAGCTTGCCCCGTTCGACGTGCCGTGTCCGGGTCTTCTCCGGGCCGCCCAGGGCCGCGGTGGCGATCCGCTCGCGCAGCTCCAGGGCGAGGGCGCGGTTCGCCGCGTCGTTGGCGGCGAACGCGGGCCCGGCGGTGTCCACCGCCGTGCCGAGCACAGATGCCCTGCTCATGGTGTCCTCTCGTGGAGGGGTGTTAATGCTCACTAACATCTGGGATGTTAGTGACTACTAACATGGGTGTCCAGGGCCCGGCGCGACACCGGGGGAGGGGAGGAAGCCGGATGGGGGGCAGACCCGCGGGCGAGCGGCGCACGGCGCTCCTGGGCGCGGCGGCGCGGCTCTTCGCCGAGCACGGCTACCGGGGGGTGTCCATCGACGACCTCGGCCGCGCCGTCGGCACGACCGGACCCGCCCTGTACCGGCACTTCCGCGGCAAGCAGGCGCTGCTCGGCGCGGTGCTGGTGGACATCAGCGAACGCCTGGCGCGCCAGGGCGTCGAACTGGTGGCGCGGGCACCGGGCGCCGAGGAGGCGCTGGAGGCACTGCTGCGCGGGCACATCGCCTTCGCCCTGGACGAGCCCGCCCTGATCACCGTGCACGACCGGGAGCTGGGCAACCTCACCGACGCCGACCGGCGCCGGGTGCGCCGTCTCCAGCGCGGCTACGTCGAGCAGTGGGTGGGGGTGCTGGGCGAGCTGCGCCCCGACGCCTCGGCCACCGTCCTGCGCGCCGCGGTGCACGCCGTGTTCGGACTGCTCAACTCCACCCCGCACAGCCGGGGCGAGCTGTCGCGGCGGCACATGGCGCGGCTGCTGCTGGAGATGGGCCGGGCCGCCCTGACCGCCCCCGCCGCCGCGCCCGACTAGCGCCCGCCCGGGGACAGTGCCGAGTGGACCCTCGCGATCGCCGACGAGGCGGGCGGCACGTGTTCCTGGACGCGGGAGGAGTTCCTGGAGCTGCCCCAGGAACGCCCCCGTGTGGACGTCCACTGCGTCACCCGCTGGTCCGAGCTGGACACCGACTGGGCGGGCGTCAGCGTGGACACCCTCCCGGAGGACGTGGAGACCGCGGCCGAGTACGCCCTGGCGGTCAGCCACGGCGGTCACACCGCCCACCTGCCGCTCCAGGACCTCGCCGACGGACAGGCCTGGGTGGTGCACACCTTCGGCGGGGAGCCGCTGGCCCCGAGCACGGCGGGCCCGCCCGGCTGCTGGTCCCGCACCTGTACTTCTGGAAGTCGGCCAAGTGGGCGCGCGGACCGCGGCTGCTCGACGAGGACGCGCCCGGGTTCCGGGAGCAGGCCCGGGCACCACGGCTACGGCGCCCGTGGCGCGGGCAGCGCCTCCATGGCGACTGGCGGCGCCCTGGCAGGGACCGGGGCGGGCCCTGAGGCCCGCCCCGGTGCCACATCCACGTCCTGCGCCTACATACCGCCCGTGGCGCCGCCCGTGTCCGGGCTCTGCTCCACCGGAGCCGCGGGGGCCTCCTCAGCGGGGGCCTCCGTGTCCTCGTTGACCACCGGCGGGTCGGCGTCCTCCCCGAAGACCCCATCGAAGAGGAAACCGAGCACTCCCCCAGGGCGCGAGTCGTCCTCGTCCGCGGTGGCGGCCAGGGCCGCTCCCGTCCCGGCGGCGGTCAGTCCGGCGGCCAGCACCGCCGATGCGGTGATCCTGGTGAACGCACGCATACGCGTTCACTGCTCCCTTCGTGTTGGGCGTCAGTGCATGACGTGATTATTCTGTTACAGAAAGTCACCAAGGTCACGAACTCCTCGCATGTGGGAGTTTCGGGCCGACGGGGGAACCTCGCCGCCCTCCCCAGGGGCCGCCAACGGCGGGCAAAGTCCCCGGCACGCCGCGGGTGGCGGCTCCGCGATCTCCTGACCCGGCCATACATTGGCCGCGGTCATGTGGGTAGGGCTGCGTCCAACGGCCCAGCGGACGCGCACAGCCGTCCCGCCCCACGACACGTCAGAAGGAGCGCTGTATATGTCTCGGCCTCGTATCGTGGTGGTCGGCGCGGGCTTCGGTGGTCTCCACACCCTGCGCCACCTCGAACGCCGCATCCCGGCGGGCGCGGCGGACATCGCCCTCGTCGCGCCGCACGACTACATGCTCTACAGCCCCCTGCTGCCGCAGGTGGCCTCGGGGCTGCTCACACCGCAGTCGGTCGCCATGTCGGTGCACCGGCTGACGCGGCAGACCCGGTTCGTCCCCGGACACGCCGTCGGCGTGGACCCGGGGGACCGCGTGGTCGTCGTACGGCGCCCCACCGGCGAGCTCGCCCCGGTCCGCTACGACCGCCTGGTCCTGGCGCCCGGCGGGGTCACCCGCGCCTTCGACATCCCCGGTCTGGCCGAGCACGCCTACGGCGCCAAGACGCTGGCCGAGGCGGTGCTCCTGCGCGACCACGTCCTGGCCCAGCTGGAACTGGCCAACGACAGCCGCGACCCGGCCGAGCGCGAGGAGCGCTGCCGCTTCATCGTCGTCGGCGGCGGCTACACCGGCGTCGAGACCGCGGCCTCGCTCATGCGCCTGTGCCAGGAGGCGGCCAAGCGCTACCCGGACCTGCGCTCGGTGATCCGCTGGCACCTGGTGGACATCGCGCCCAAGGTGCTGCCCGAACTCGGCGACCGCCTCGGCCGCAAGGCGCTCGACCTGATGCGCTCCATCGGCGTCGAGGTCAAGCTCAAGGTGAGCGTGCGCGAGGTGACCGACGACAAGGTGGTGCTCACCGACGGCCGCGCCCTGCCCTGCCGCACCCTCATCTGGACGGCGGGAGTCTCGCCGAGCCCCCTCATGGAGACCCTGGACAAGCCCACCCAGAAGGGCCGACTGGAGGTCGGCGCCGACCTGCGGGTCCCCGGACTCGACGACGTCTTCGCCGTCGGCGACGCCGCGGCGGTGCCCAACCTCTCGCACGAGGACAGCGACTACTGCCCGCCGACCGCCCAGTACGCCACGCGCCAGGCGGCCACCGTCGCCGAGAACGTGGTCTCGTCCGTCCTGGGGCGCCCGATGAAGGAGTTCCGGCACCGGGACATGGGACTGGTCGTGGACCTGAGCGGGAACGACGCGCTGGCGCGCGTCATGCAGCTGGAGCTGAGCGGCCTGCCCGCGCTGGGCGTCACCCGCGGGTACCACCTGATGGCGGTGCCCTCCCCGACCGCGCGGGCGCGCATCCTGGCCAACTGGGGGATCCGCGAGTTCACCGGCGGCGACACCTCGCGCCTGGGGTTCGCCGACGGCGGGCGCCCGTCCTCGTTCGTGGCCAACGAGTCGGTCGACTACCTGGACGTGGAGTCCTCCCGCCGGGAGGGCGCGCGTCTGCTGGAGAACCTGCACGCGCGCTACGGCGAGCTCTGACCGGGGGGCGTCCGGGCCCGCTGGGCTCGGACGGCCGCGCCTTCACCGACCGGCCGCGGCGGCCGCCACGCCCCGCCGCGGCCGGTCGGGTGCGGGGCCGCGGGGGTCAGGAACGGACCAGGCGGGCGATCGCGTCGGAGGCCTCGCGCACCTTCGCGTCCGCCTCCTCACCGCCGTTGGCCACCGCGTTGGACACGCAGTGCTTGAGGTGCTCGTCGAGCATGGACAGCGCGAAGGACCGCAGCGCCTTGTTGGCCGCCGACGTCTGGGTCAGGATGTCGATGCAGTACTGGTCGTCCTCGACCATCCGCTGCAACCCGCGGATCTGGCCCTCGATACGGCGCAGCCGGTTGATGTGGCTCTGCTTGTCGTTACTGTAACCGTGGGTCGCAGCCATGCTCCCGCTTCCGTGTCGTTCCTGCTCAGATGCCATTACCATACCCCCTCGTGGTATCCAACGGCGGGGGCTGGGAACGCATTCCGCCGGTGCGCCCCCTCCGAGTGCGCGTGCCGCCGCCAACGCGGCCGTAGTAGGAGTTTCCCAGACGAACGGGGACCGCTCGCCGTGCCGGGAGGCACGCGCGCCCCGCGTGCGGCGGGCGTCACCGCGCGTAAACGTCCGGTCCGCTCTGGGCAACGCGGGGGCGGGGACCTTGCCCGCGGCCCCGCCCCGAACCGACCATGGGCGGTATGACTGACAGCGCCGAGAACGACATCATGGCCACCATCCGAGGGCTGATCGACGAGGAGCACGCGCTCCGCTCCACCACCGAAGGGCTGGACCCGCAGGAGCGCGCCCGCATCAAGCAGGTCGAGGAGGCGCTCGACCAGTGCTGGGACCTGCTCCGCCAGCGCAGGGCCCGCAGCGAGTTCGACCAGGACCCCGACGAGGCCGAGCCGCGCCCGGTCTCCGAGGTCGAGAACTACCGGCAGTAAGGGGTCCGAACCGAAAACCCCGTGTGCTCCGTGAGCGTCAACAGGGGTACAGCGGTGCCGGGCGGTAACCGCATGACCGCACGGCGCCCCACCCCGGGAGCACAGAAGGAAGCGCATGCTCACCACACTGACCGGACTGGGCCTGGCCTCCGCGGCCGGGCTCAACGCCTACATCCCCCTCCTCCTCGTCGGACTGCTCGCACGCTTCACCGACCTGGTCCCGCTCGGCGAGTCCTGGCAGTGGATCGAACACCCCGCCACCCTCGTGGTCCTCACCGTGCTGTTGGTCGTGGAGTTCGCGGCGGACAAGATCCCCGCGGTCGACAGCTTCAACGACGCCCTCCAGACGGTCGTGCGCCCCACATCCGGCGGCATCACCTTCGGCGCGGGGGCCTCCGCCGTGGAACTCGGCGAGATCACCGGGGCCGCCTCCGGCGCCGCCGCGGGCGGGGACGGGGTCTCCTGGTGGGCGGTGGTCGCGGGCGTGGTCGTCTCCCTGGCCTTCCACGCGGTCAAGTCCCTGGCCCGGCCGGTGGCCAACTCCGTGTCCCTCGGGTGCGCGGCACCGGTCGTCTCCTTCCTGGAGGACGCGGTCAGCTTCGTCACCTCGCTGCTGGCCCTCCTGGTGCCCGTCCTCGTCCTCGTCGTGTTCCCGCTCATGGTGGCGGGGAGCGTGTGGGCGGTCCGGCGCGGGCGGCGACTGCGCCGGGAACGCCGTGAGGCGCGGGACGCCGGGCGGCAGGGGGCGGACGCGGACACGTGGACCGGTGCGGACGGCGGTGGCCCGGCGGGGGAGCACCACCCCGGGTGAGGCGCCCCGGCGGGCACGGGAGTCCGGCCAGGGGTGGCGCACGACGCATTCCCCGGCCGGGGCAGGTGCCCGTAAAGTGCGGTCAATGGCTGAGACGACTTTCGACCGAAACGACACCACCCACATCGTCTGGGACTGGAACGGCACGCTCCTGGACGACAACCACGCCAACCTCGCCGCGGTGAACGCCGTGTGCGAGCTGTTCGGCCGCGACCCCGTGGAGATGGACCACTGGCGCTCCGTCTTCCGCCGCCCCCTCATCCCCTGCTACGAGGAGCTCCTGGGCCGGGCCTTCGAGGACGGCGAGTGGGAGCGGGCGGAGCGGCACTACGACAGCAGCTACCTGGAGCACCTCCCCTCCTGCGAGCTCACCGTGGGCGTCCCCGACGTGCTCCGGGAGTGGACCCGCGGCGGCGGCACCCAGTCCCTGCTGTCCATGGCCTCCCACGACCACCTGGTGCCGCTCATCGAGGAGCGCGGCCTGACCGCGCACTTCACCCGGGTGGACGGCCGCCAGTTCCAGACCGAGCACGACTCCAAGGCCGAGCACCTGGTGCGCCACCTCGAACACCAGGACATCGACCCGGCCCGGGTCGTGCTGATCGGCGACATCGACGACGACGCCCGCGCCGCCCGCGAGGCCGGGGCCCGTTCCATCCTCGTCGCCAGCGGCCTGATGTCCCGCGCCCGCCTGGAGGCCACCGGCTCCCCGGTGGTCGACTCCCCGGTGGCCGCCGTGGCCGCGCTGCGCGGGAACTGAGGAGACCTGTCGCGCCCGGGTCCGCCGCACCGGCCACCCGGACCCCGACCGCTCGGACCTCCGGGCGCCGGGCTGACGGGGACGCGAAAGGTCCGGTCACCGGTCCTCCCACCCGCCTCCGGCCCCTGGCAACGGGGGCAGCCCACGCCCGCGCGCCCGCCCGGCTGTGGGCCCCGCACACCGGTTCCCTCCCACCGGTGACCTGCGCACTCGACGCGCCTCCCGGCCCCCGTCGCCCCGGGGGCCGGGCCGTCGGCGCCGACATGGTGTGTTGTTAGATGGGTCTCACAGCGACGCACGGTCGGCGACACACAACCAGCAACACACAGCCGGCAACACACCGTGCGAGACACAGTGCGAATGGGAAGGCGGGCCAATGACGGAGAACAGCGTGCCCCGGGTGCTCTGGAAGCCCGACGAGGAGAGGGCCGCGTCCTCCAACATCGTCGCGTTCGCCCGATGGGCCGAGCGCGAGAAGGGGGTCCGGGCCTTCGGGGACGCCTCCGCCGCGTCCTTCGACTACGACTCCCTGTGGCGCTGGTCGGTCACCGACACCGACGGGTTCTGGGAGTCCGTCTGGGAGTACTACGGCGTGCGCTCCGAGACCCCCTACGAGCGGGTCCTGGGCGAGCGGACCATGCCCGGAGCCGAGTGGTTCCCCGGGGCGACCCTCAACTACGCCCGGCACGTCTTCGAGGGCCGCGACGACGACCACGTCGCCATCCGCCACGCCACCGAGCTGCGCGGCCTCGGTGAGTGGACCTGGGGCGACCTGCGCCGACGCACCGCCGCCATCGCCGCCGGACTGCGCGAGCTGGGCGTGGGCCCCGGCGACCGCGTCGTGGCCTACCTGCCCAACCTGCCCGAGACCGTCGCCGCCTTCTACGCCGCGGCCTCCCTGGGCGCGGTGTGGTCCTCCTGCTCCCCGGACTTCGGCGTGCGCAGCGTCATCGACCGCTTCGCCCAGATCGAGCCCAAGGTCCTGCTCGCCGTGGACGGCTACCGCTACGGGGGCAAGGACTTCGACCGCCGCCCCGTCGTGGAGGAGCTGCGCGCGGCCCTGCCCACCGTCGAGCACACCGTCCTGCTCGACTACCTCCACCCCGGCGGCTCCCTCGACGGCACCCTGCCCTGGGACCGGCTGGAGGAGTCCGGGGCCGGAACCGAGCTGGAGTTCGCGTCCGTCCCCTTCGACCACCCCCTGTGGGTGCTCTACTCCTCGGGCACCACCGGTCTGCCCAAGGCCATCGTCCAGGGACACGGCGGCATCCTCCTCGAACAGCTCAAGAACCTGCACCTGCACCTGGACGCCCGGGAGCACGACCGGGTCTTCTGGTTCACCACCACCGGCTGGATGATGTGGAACTTCCTGGTCAGCGTGCTGCTGACGAAGGCCTCCATCGTCCTGTACGACGGCAGTCCGGCGGCGCCCGACCTGGGCGCCCTGTGGGACCTGGCCGCCGACGCCGGGGTCACCGTCTTCGGCACCAGCGCCGGGTTCCTCTCCTCCTGTATGAAGGAGGGCGTCCACCCCCGTCAGGGCCGCGACCTGTCCGCGCTCAAGGCCATCGGCTCCACCGGCTCGCCGCTCAGCCCCGAGGCCTTCTCCTGGGTCTACGAGGAGTTCGGCGAGGACCTGTGGCTGTTCTCCACCTCCGGCGGCACCGACGTGTGCAGCTGCCTGGTCGGCGGCACCCCGACCCTGCCCGTCCACGAGGGCGAGATCCAGTCCCGGGCCCTGGGCATGGCCGTGGCCTCCTGGGACCCCGACGGCAGGGAGCTCGTCAACGAGGTCGGCGAACTCGTCGTCACCAGGCCCGCCCCGTCCATGCCCCTGTTCCTGTGGGGCGACGACAGCGGCGAGCGGCTGCGCGACAGCTACTTCTCCGTCTACCCGGGCGTGTGGCGGCACGGTGACTGGATCGTGATCACCGACCGCGGCACCGCGGTCATCCACGGTCGCTCCGACTCCACCATCAACCGCGGCGGCGTGCGCATGGGCACCAGCGAGATCTACCGCGCGGTCCTGGCCCTGGACGAGGTCGTCGACGCCCTGGTCGTGGACGTGCCCCAGGCCGACGGCTCCTCCCGGATCGAGCTGTTCACCGTGCTGCGGGAGGGCGCCGACCTGGAGGGCGACCTGCCCCGGGAGATCGCCCGCCGCATCCGCACCGACTGCTCGCCCCGCCACGTGCCCGACCGCGTCCGCGTCATCGGCGCGGTGCCCCGGACGCTGTCCGGAAAGGTCCTGGAGGTGCCGGTCAAGCGCATCCTCATGGGGGAGCGGCCCGACCGGGTCGCCAGCCGGGACTCGCTGGCCAACCCCGAGGCGCTCGACTTCTTCAGCACCCTGGCCGGGGAACGGGAGGACGCGGGCTGACCGGGGGCGCCGCCGGGCGCGGGTGACCGGCCCCCGCGTCCGGCGGCGCGTGGCCGTCCGCGGCCATGTGCCCCGGCCCGTTGTCGCCGCGCGGGCGACGACATAGCCTGACGGGCGTGACACAGAACCGGTCTGGCGAGACCTCCGCCGCTCCCGCGGGTCCGGCCTCGGGTCGGGGCCGGATCGACGGCATCGACGCGGCACGCGCCCTCGCGGTGTTCGGGATGTTCGTCGTCCACCTCGGAGTGGAGTCCATGGGGCTGCTGTCGCCCGAGGGCTACGCCTGGGACGTGCACGGCGTCGTGCGCGGCAACTCCTCGGCGCTCTTCGCCCTCCTGGCGGGAACCTCCCTGGCCATGATGACCGGGCGCACCGACCCGGTCGGCGGCGACCGCCTGCGCGTGGCCGTCGTGCGCATCCTCACCCGCGCGGCGCTCATCGGCGTTCTGGGGCTGGTGCTGGACCTCATGGGGGTCCCGGTCGCCATCATCCTGACCTACTACGCGGGCTTCTTCGTACTGGCCCTGCCCCTGCTCAAGCTGCGCTCGGGTGCGCTGTGGACGGTGGCGGGAGTCTCGGCCGTGCTCGGCCCGCCGCTCTCGTTCCTGCTGCGGGACAACGTCTTCCCGCCCTCGCCGCGCACGTCCTCGCTGACCTCGTTCAGCGACTTCTTCCTGACCGGCTACTACCCGGCGATCACCTTCATGGCCTTCGTGACCGCGGGGATGGCGCTGGGACGGCTGGACCTGGCCGCCACCGCGGTGCGGCTGCGCCTGCTGGCCTCCGGCGCCGCCCTGCTGCTGTTCGGACACCTCGGCTCCTGGATCCTGCTCAACCCGATGGGCGGCATGGACCGCCTGGTGGAGGCCAGCGGCCCCGCCCTGACCGGCCTGCCCTCGGGCGAGGTCACCGACGAGGCGACGGCGGCCCTGGTGCGCGCCGCGGTGGTCGAGGAGACACAGTCGATCTCGGGGCAGGTGCCCACCGACTCCTGGTGGTGGCTGGCGGTCGGCACGCCCCACACCGGCACCACCTTCGAGATGGCAGAGGCGGTCGGCCAGGGGCTCGTGGTGCTGGTGGTGTGCATGTTCCTGTGCGACCGCTTCCGGGTCCTCATGTACCCGCTGACCTCGGTCGGCCGGATGCCGTTGACCGTCTACTCCGGCCACATCCTGGTCCTGGCGATGGTCATCGCCGCCTCCGGCGGGATCGGCTGGCAGCAGCCGTGGCTGCTGGAGGGCTTCGTCCTGGGGGCGCTGGTCTTCGCCACCCTGTGGCGGCTGGCGGCGGGCAGGGGACCGGCCGAGCTCCTCCTCGGCGAGGCGGCCAACGGCGTGGTCGCCCTGGTGGAGGAGCGAAGAGCCGCCGCCGACGGGCGCCTTCCCCGCCGTCCTAGCGACGATCCCCCCGCGTGATCCTGGCCGAGGTGCGGTCGCGGTGGGCCAGGGAGTCGGTGGTGGTCCGCGTGTTCTGCCGCATGAGCCTGCGCGCGTCGTCGGCCGCCGACCGCGCGACCGCCGGGCTGGCCACGGGGCGCTGCGCGACCTCGGCGTCCTCGGGAAGGCCGATGTCCATGGGCAGGCCCGCCCGGCTGATCACCCGCAACTGGGCGTCCTCCTGCGACCTGGAGGGCCGGATGTCGCCGTCGGGGGTGCGCCACGCCTTCAGACGGGCGTGCAGCCAGTCGGTGCCCTGGTACTCGGGCCCGCTCGGCCACGGCACGCCGTCGGGGCGGTGCCCCAGCGCGTGCAGCGCGTCGGCGACGGTCCACCCGGCGGAGAAGAAGCGCGCGGTCTCGCTGCGCAGCACGCGAAAGTCCACGCGGCGCAGGGACGCCTCCTCACGGCGCAGCGTCTCGCAGGCGTCGTGCACGTCGCGGGGGGTGTGCCGGGTGCGGTGCAGGGGGTCGGCCTCGGGTTTGCGCAGCAGGGAGTCGTCCACCGTCACGATCACCTCGCCACGGCGGTTGTCCCAGACGCTGACCTCCTCGCGCGCCCACCCCTGGGCCTCGGCCAGGGCCACCGCCATCCTGCGCAGGTCGACCCGCTCGTCGTCGCTGCTGATCCGGAACTCCGCCATGCCCCCAGCCTAAGGGCGTCCGCCGGTGGGCGCCGGACATGGCCCGGCCGAAAACGTCGCTGGTGTGACGCAAGGGCTCTGACCTGCGCGGAGACAGGGCCGCAGGGGCGCACCCGGAGCGGACACCTACGCCAGACGCCCTAACCCGGCTCCACCGGGCGGACCATCACCAGCTGCGGTCCCCCCGCCGCGTCCACGAAGCGGCGGCCGGTGAAGGCGAACCCGGCGCGGCCGTAGACGCGGGCCGCAGCGTGGTTGGCCTCGTCCACGCACAGCACCAGCTCGGCCGCGTCCGGCGCCACCTCTCCCGCCAGCCGGTCCAGCAGCGGTGGGGAGCACACGGCCCGCCCCACGCCCCGGCCCTGCCAGGCGGTGGTGACGTAGAAGGCGCGCAGCAGCACCGCCCGCTTCGGTTCGGCTACCAGGTCGCGCGCGTGCACGGCCCGGTCCAGCACGCCGAAACCGGCGCAGGCCGCCCGCGCCCCGGCGGCGTCGGTGACGATCCCCGAACCGACGACGGCGAAGGGCGTGCGCGCAGGGTCGGCGTCGGCGGCGGGCAGGGTGGTCACCGGCAGCAGCACGTAGCCGCGCTGGCCGGGCGGCAGGCGGTGGCGCAGCACGGTCTCCCGCAGCAGGTCCGCCTCCGGTGTGGACCGGTCCAGCCGTACCAGGCGCACCGGCTCCGCCCCGCCCGTGCGCCGCTCGATCCGCTCTCCGGCTGACATCACCACTCCCGTCACCTCAGGGTCCGCCCCTCCGGCTCCCGGGCCCGGCGGGGCGGGGCTTTCCGGGGGGAGGATTCGGGCCAGTCTCGCATCCCGCCCGCGCCCACAAAGGGAGTGCTCCGGTCTAGACCGCACGTGTCCGTCCGGACGGGGAGAGAACGGTATGGATGTCCTTTTTCGGGGATTTTCTGGGGTGGATTGGAGGAAAAGACGGCGAAGACCCACCGCATGCGTTGGAGGCTCCTCCAACCTTGGGCGGCTCGATCCGGACGGATGCTGACGGCGGCTCCGCCCGGCGTTAGGGTGACTGCCTGACGGCCCGGCCCCGGGGGAGACCTCTCCGCGCGCCGCGCCGGAAGACCCGTTTTCGCTGGCCACAGCGGACGGGCAGGCCAGCAACCCGAAGAGCTGTAGGTGCCCGTGCCCCACACCGCATCCGCGCCCGAGGCGGCGACCAACCGCGAACTCCGCGCGTTCCTGCACGGCCTCCCGGGCGTGGACGAGGTCGGCGCGCGAGCCCGCGCCCAGGACCTGTCCACCCGGTCGGTCAAGACCACCGCCAAGGCCCGGGCCATCGACCTGGCCATCACCATGGTGGACCTGACCACCCTGGAGGGCGCCGACACCCCCGGCAAGGTCCGGGCCCTGTGCGCCAAGGCCGCCCACCCCGACCCCACCGACACCACCGTGCCCCGCGTGGGCGCCGTGTGCGTCTACCCCGACATGGTCGCCACCGCCGTCGATGCGCTGCGCGGCACCGGGGTCGGCGTGGCCTCGGTGGCCACCGCCTTCCCCTCCGGCCGGGCGCCCATGGAGGTCAAGCTCGCCGACACCCGCCGCGCGGTCGCCGACGGCGCCAGCGAGATCGACATGGTCATCGACCGCGGCGCGTTCCTGTCCGGCGACTACCTCAAGGTGTTCGAGGAGATCGCCGCCGTCAAGGAGGCCTGCGGCACCGCCCACCTCAAGGTCATCCTGGAGACCGGCGAGCTGGCCACCTACGACAACGTGCGCCGCGCCTCCCACCTGGCCATCCGGGCCGGGGGCGACTTCGTCAAGACCTCCACCGGCAAGGTGTCCCCGGCCGCCACCCTGCCGGTCACCCTGGTCATGCTGGAGGCGGTCCGCGACCACCACGCCGCCACCGGCAGGCGCGTGGGCGTCAAGCCCGCGGGCGGCATCCGCACCACCAAGGACGCCATCCGCAACCTGGTCCTGGTCAACGAGGTCGCCGGTCCCGGATGGCTGACCCCCGACCTGTTCCGGATCGGTGCCTCCAGCCTCCTCAACGACCTGCTCATGCAGCGCACCAGGCTGTCCACCGGCACCTACCCGGGCCCCGACTACTACACGCTGGACTGAGAGCCGTGATCTTCGAGTACGCGCCCGCACCGGAGTCCCGCTCCGTCGTCACCTTGCGCGAGACCTACGAGCTGTTCGTCGACGGCGCCTTCGCCCCGGCCCAGGGCGGCGAGTACCTCACCACCCTCAACCCCGCGGACGAGACCGAGCTCGCCCGGGTCGCCGTCGCCGGGCCCGCCGACGTGGACAGGGCCGTCGCCGCCGCCCGCCGCGCCTTCGACACCGTCTGGGGGCCGATGTCCGGCGCCGAACGCGGCAAGTACCTGTTCCGCATCGCCCGCATCATCCAGGAGCGCTCGCGCGAACTGGCCGTGCTGGAGTCGATGGACAACGGCAAGCCCATCAAGGAGACGCGCGACGTCGACCTGCCGCTGGTCGCCGCGCACTTCTTCTACCACGCCGGGTGGGCCGACAAGCTCGCCCACGCCGGGCTGGGCCCCGACCCGCGCCCGCTGGGCGTGGCCGCCCAGGTCATCCCGTGGAACTTCCCGCTGCTCATGCTCGCGTGGAAGGTCGCCCCGGCACTGGCCACCGGCAACACCGTCGTGCTCAAGCCCGCCGAGACCACCCCGCTCACCGCGCTGGCCTTCGCCGAGATCTGCCAGGAGGCCGACCTGCCTCCGGGCGTGGTCAACATCCTCACCGGCGCGGGCGAGACCGGTCGCGCCCTCGTGGAGCACCCGGGCACCGACAAGGTGGCCTTCACCGGCTCCACCGGGGTCGGCCGCCAGATCGCCCGCTCGGTCGCGGGCACCGGCAAGCGCCTCACCCTGGAGCTCGGCGGCAAGGGCGCGAACATCGTCTACGACGACGCGGCCCTGGACCAGGCGGTCGAGGGCATCGTCTCGGGCATCTTCTTCAACCAGGGCCACGTGTGCTGCGCCGGTTCGCGGCTGCTGGTCCAGGAGTCGATCGCCGAGGAGCTGCTGCCCCGGCTCAAGGAGCGCGTCTCCAGGCTGCGCCTGGGCGACCCGCTGGACAAGAACACCGACATCGGCGCGATCAACTCCGCCGCGCAGCTGGAGCGCATCCGCGAACTCACCGACACCGGCGAGACCGAGGGCGTCGAACGCTGGTCACCCGCCTGCGAGCTGCCCGCGAGCGGCTACTGGTTCGCGCCCACCGTCCTGACCGGCGTCAGCCAGTCCCACCGCGTGGCCCGCGAGGAGATCTTCGGCCCGGTGCTCTCGGTGCTGACCTTCCGCACCCCCGACGAGGCCGTGGCCAAGGCCAACAACACCCCCTACGGACTCTCCGCCGGGGTGTGGACCGAGAAGGGCTCGCGCATGCTCTGGACCGCCGAGCGCCTGCGCGCCGGGGTGGTCTGGTCCAACACGTTCAACAAGTTCGATCCGACCAGCCCCTTCGGCGGCTACAAGGAGTCGGGATACGGCCGCGAGGGCGGGCGGCACGGATTGGAGGCCTACCTTGGCTGAGCGGCGCGAGAACCGGAAGACCGCCAGGAGCGCGGCCAGGGCCGCGGAGGGCACGGCCGACGGCGCCGCGCCCGCCCGGCTGGCGGTCCGCAAGACCTACAAGCTCTACCTGGGCGGGGCCTTCCCCCGCTCGGAATCGGGCAGGAGCTACCCCGTGACCTCCGCCAGCGGCCAGCACCTGGCCAACGCCTCGCTCGCCTCCCGCAAGGACGCCCGCGACGCCGTGGCCGCGGCGCGCAAGGCCTTCGGCGGCTGGTCGGCGCGCACCGCCTACAACCGCGGCCAGATCCTGTACCGGGTCGCGGAGATGCTGGAGGGGCGCCGCGAACAGTTCACCGCCCAGGCCGCGGCCGCGCAGGGGCTCTCCCGCGCCGACGCCGAACGCGTGGTCGACGCCGCCGTGGACCGGTGGGTGTACTACGCGGGCTGGACCGACAAGGTCGCCCAGGTCCTGGGCGGCGCCAACCCCGTCTCGGGGCCCTACTACAACCACTCCGCGCCCGAGCCCACCGGCGTGGTCGCGGTGTTCGCCCCCCAGGGCGCGCCGCTGCTCGGCCTGACCTCCGTGGTCGCCCCCGTGATCGCCACCGGCAACACCGCCGTCGTGGTCACCTCCGAGGACGCGCCGCTGGCCGCGGTCGACCTGGCCGAGGTGCTGGCCACCTCCGACCTGCCGGGCGGCGTGGTCAACCTGCTCACCGGACGCGTGCCGGAGCTGGGCCCCCACCTGGCCTCGCACGCCGACGTCAACGCCCTGGACCTCACCGGAGCCGGAGACCTGGCCGCGGAGTTCGAGAGGGCCGCCGCGGACACGCTCACCCGGGTGCTGCGCCCCGGCCCCGGCTCCGACGGCGGCGAGGACGCCTGGTTCGACCCCGATCCCGGCACCGCGCGCCTGAAGCCCTTCCTGGAGACCAAGACGGTCTGGCACCCCGTCGGAATCTAGGTGTACTGACACGAGGGCTCTGACCTGCGCTGATCTTGTACTTGTAGCGAGGTTCGACGCCCCGGACGCGCTATAAGTACAAGATCACGCCGAGAGCGTCCGCTCAGCGGACCGGACACGGCGCCAGGCACCAACGAACGGAGAGACCCGCTGTGACTCGCACACCCCAGGCAGCCGCCGAGGAGGCCGCCGCCGAACTGCGCTCGCGCACCGGCGTGGACGCCTACGACGTCGCCCTGGTCATGGGATCGGGGTGGGCCTCCGCGGCCGACCTGCTCGGCGACTCCGGGCAGGAGCTGCCCACCACCGAACTGCCCGGCTTCGTGCCCCCCGCCGTGGAGGGCCACAGCGGCACCGTGCGCAGCATCAGGGCGGGCGACCGCTCCCTGCTCGCCTTCCTGGGCCGCACCCACCTGTACGAGGGCCACGGCACCGACGCCGTCGTGCACGGCGTGCGCACCGCCGTGGCGGCCGGGGCCACCACGGTCGTGCTGACCAACGCCGCGGGCGGCATCAACCCCGCCTACGCGGTGGGGTCCCCGGTGCTCATCGCCGACCACCTCAACATGACCGCGCGGTCCCCGCTGACCGGCGCGACCTTCGTCGACCTCACCGAGACCTACACCCCCGCCCTGCGCGAGCTGGCCCGCTCGGTGGACCCCTCCCTGCCCGAGGGCGTGTACGCGGCCATGCCCGGCCCGCACTTCGAGACGCCCGCCGAGATCCGCATGCTCAGCGCCATGGGCGCCGACCTGGTCGGCATGTCCACCGTGCTGGAGGCGATCGCCGCCCGCGCCGCGGGCGCCCGGGTGCTGGGCCTGTCGCTGGTCACCAACGTCGCGGCCGGGCTCACGGGGGCCAACCTCGACCACGAGGACGTGCTGGCCACCGGTCGCGACGCCGCCGGAACCGTCGGCCGTCTGCTCGCCGACATCGTCGCCAAGCTCTGAGGGGAGCTCCCATGACCGACCTCGCCCGGGCCAGGCAGTGGATCGCCCAGGACCCCGACCCCGACACGCGCGCGGAGCTGGCGGGGCTGGTGGAGCGCGCCGACCGGGGCGAGGCCGACGCGCTGGCCGACCTCGACGCCCGCTTCGGGGCCCGCCTGGAGTTCGGCACCGCCGGACTGCGCGGCGCCCTCGGCGCGGGCCCCAACCGGATGAACCGGGTGGTGGTCATGCGGGCCGCGGCGGGGATCGCCGCCTGGCTCGGCGAGGGGCCCGGGCACGTGGTCGTCGGCTACGACGCCCGGCACCGCTCGGCGGACTTCGCGCGCGACAGTGCCGCCGTCCTCACCGGTGCCGGGCACCGCGTGTCCCTCATGCCCGGACCGCTGCCCACCCCCGTCCTGGCCTTCGCCGTCCGCGACCTGGGCGCCGACGCCGGGATCATGGTCACCGCCAGCCACAACCCGCCCCAGGACAACGGCTACAAGGTCTACGCGGGGGCGGCCAAGGCGGGTGGCGACGCCGACGCGGGAACCCAGATCGTCTCCCCGGCCGACGCCGAGATCTCCGCCGCCATCGACGCCGTGGGCCCGGTCGACGCACTGCCCCTGGGCGAGGGGTGGACGGTGCTGGGGGAGGAGGCGGTGGAGCGCTACCTGGACGCGGTCACCGCACTGGTCCCGGGCAAGGACCGCGACCTGGCCACCACCTACACCGCCATGCACGGCGTGGGCGGCCGGGTGCTGCTGGCGGCGATGGAACGGGCCGGGTTCCCCCGCCCGTCCGTGGTCGCCGCCCAGTTCGAGCCCGACCCCGACTTCCCGACCGTGGACTTCCCCAACCCGGAGGAGCCCGGCGCCATGGACATGGCGCTGGCCACCGGCGCCGCCGACCGCTCCGACCTGGTCATCGCCAACGACCCCGACGCCGACCGGCTCGCGCTCGCGGTCCCCGGGCACGGCCTGCTCACCGGCAACGAGGTGGGCGGGCTGCTGGCCGAGTACGTGCTCGACCACACCAGCGGGACCGACCGGGTGGTGGCCGCCTCGATCGTCTCCTCCAGCCTGCTCGGCAAGATCGCCCGGGACCGGGGCGTGCACTACGAGGAGACCCTCACCGGATTCAAGTGGCTGGCGCGCGCGGGCGGCCCCGGGCAGCGGCGGGTCTTCGCGTTCGAGGAGGCGCTGGGCTACTGCGTGGGCGCCGACGGCGGCCGTCCGGTCGCGGACAAGGACGGGATCAGCGCGGCCCTGGTGGCCGCGGCGCTCGCCGCCCGCGCCAGGCGGGACGGGGTCACCCTGCTCGACCTGCTCGAAGACCAGGCGCGCCGGTACGGCCTGCACCTGAGCGACCAGCTGTCGGTGCGGGTGGAGGACCTGTCGGTCATCTCCGCGGCGATGCGGCGGTTGCGCGCCGAACCGCCCGCCGCGTTCGGACCCCTGCGTGTGGTGGGGGTGGACGACTTCGCCGTCGGACACGCGGGTCTGCCGCCGACGGACGCCCTGCGCTTCCGGTTGGAGGGCAGGGGACGTGTGACGCTCAGGCCCTCGGGGACCGAGCCCAAGCTGAAGGCCTACGTCGAGGTGGTGCTGGATGTGGACGGTGACGTGGCGGCCACCCGCGCACTGGGCTCGGACCTGCTCGCCGAGCTGATGGCCTCGGTCACCGTGGCTGTCGGGGGGTGAGGGTTCCTCAGCTGCCGTCGGAGGGTTCCACGACCGGTCGGTGCACGACCTCGTCGATGACGGTGAGCGTCTGGGTGGACGTCACACCGGGAAGCGACTGCAACCGGGTGAGGATCAGGTCGCGGAGCTGGTTGGTGTTGGCGACGCGGACGAGGAGGACGATGTCCGCCGAGCCCACGACGTACCAGCAGTACTCGATCTCCGGGTAGGAGGACAGGATCTCCCGGTTGGCCCGCCAGTCCGGCTGGCTGCCCGAGATGAGGACGAGCGCGGTGACGCCGAGCCCCATCTTGGAGTGGTCGGTCACCACGGAGTAGCCGCGGATGACGCCCTCGTCGGTGAGCCGCTTGATGCGGTTGTAGGCCGTCGCGCGGGACACGTTGGCCAGTGCGGCGATCTCGGTGATCCCGGTCCGCGCGTCCTTGGCGAGCGCGCTCAGGATCGTCTGGTCGGTCGTGTCCGGCCGCCGGCCGTTCCTCCTCTGGTCGCCCATGGCCATGTGCGTGCTCCTCGTGTGCTCTTGTTTCAGGACGAAGCCCCTCGCTGTCGTCATTGACCGGGGCTAACGAGTTACCAGGTAAACGTTGTTTCCGTCTATCGGAATCTCAGTCGGCGAGATGCGCCGCGTTCGGGCACCCCCTCCGGCCGCCGCGGGGACGGCATCGGAGGAGGACGGGAGCGGGGACCCTGGCGCGGGGTCCGACGGGCGGGGGGAGGGCGCGTCGGGAGTCCGACTGTACTCGTGGTCGACGCTGTCGGTGGATGGGGTGGTTTCCCGGACCGGCGGCGCCTACACCGCTCGGACCGGAACACGACAGAACTTCTTGTCGCAGGGCTCCATAGGATCCAAGTGTCGGGAAATCGGGGGGTTTCGTTGACCGGATGACCGGTGCCTCGAACGTATGCGCTCGGCACCGGGACGCGCATCCGCCGCGGCCGATCGCGGCTGTTCCGTGACCCTAGGCCCTCCCCCCGACAACCCGGTGTGCGCTCCCGGTCGCAGCTCGCGCTCCCCGGGGGCCGACGGTGTTCGTGAGGTGTACAGGCCCGTGTGTCGTTTTCTCGGGTGGAACGGGGTTCAGGCTGGACGTCAGGGGATGATGTGGCGTGTTTCGTTCCCATGCGTATCAACTATCCGTGGATATCTAGCGGAAGTGTCGAGTCTTCCGGAGAATCTGCGTACAGGACAGACACCACCCGGGCCCGGCCCGCGCCACCGCGCGGGACAGGGCCACGTTGGGAGCCGCTCGACATGCCCGCACGTCGCCCGCCATCGCCCCAGAGCCCGCTTCCCGGAGGGCACGGGGCCGCCATTCCCAACGGAGGCGCTGTGCGCCCGGCCCCGTCACTCCACGAGCCAGCGGGCCGGGACGCCATCGCCGTGGGCCACCTGCCGCCCGACCTCACCCGCGCGCTCTACCGCCACATGAGGACCGCGCGCGACCTGGACACCGAGGCCATCGCCCTCCAGCGCCAGGGCGTCTTCCCCGCCTACGTGTCCGTGCGCGGACAGGAGGCCGCCCAGGTCGCCAGTGCCTCGGCCCTGGACCCCGCACGCGACTTCGTCTTCCCCACCTACCGGGAGATGGCCTCCGCCCTGGCCTACGGGGTGGAGATGGTCGGCTACATGGCCACACACCGCGCCCTGTGGCACGGCGGCCTCTACGACGTCATGGCCTCGCGGTTCGGCGCCGTCAACGCCGTGGTCGGCGGCCCCGTCCCGCACGCGGTCGGCTGGGCCGTGGGCGAGCGGCTGCGCGGCGACGACGGCGTGGCCCTGGCCTACTTCGGCGACGGCGCCAGCTCCGAGGGCGACGTCCACGAGGCCATGAACTTCGCCGGGGTCTTCGGCGCACCCGTGGTCTTCTTCTGCCAGAACAACCAGTGGGCGCTGTCGGTGCCCAACCACCGCCAGGTCGCGGGCGGCTCGGTCAGCGCACGGGCCGAGGGCTACGGCATGCCCGGCGTGCTGGTGGACGGCAACGACGCGGGCGCGGTCCACGAGGCCACCGCCGAGGCCGTCGCCCGCGCCCGCCGCGGCGAGGGGCCCACCCTCATCGAGGCGCTCACCTACCGCGTGGAGCCGCACTCCACCTCCGACGACCCCGGCCGCTACCGCGACGACGCCGAGGCCCAGCGCTGGCGCGAGCGCGACCCCGTCACCCTGCTGCGCCGGGCCCTGCTCGCCGCCGGGCACGCCGACGAGGACGGCCTCGCCCGGGTCGACGCCGAGGCCCGCCGGGAGGCCGAGCGCATCCGCGACGGCGTGGCCGCCGCGCCCGAGCCCGACGGGTCGGAGCTGTTCACCCACGTCTTCCGGGAGACCACCGAGGAGCTGACCCGGCAGCGCCGCACCTGGCAGGAAGAGGTCGAGCTGTGACCGAGCTGATCGAACGCGCCGAGACCGCCGCCGAGGCCCCCGCGGTCGAGCTGTCCATGCAGCAGGCCATCAACCGCGCCCTGCGCGACCTTCTCGCCGAGGACCCCGACGTGCTGGTCTTCGGCGAGGACGTGGGCGCCCTGGGCGGGGTCTTCCGCGTCACCGACGGCCTCCAGAAGGAGTTCGGGGACACGCGTGTCTTCGACACCCCGCTGGCGGAGTCCGCCATCATGGGCATGGCGGTCGGCCTGGCCATGAACGGCTGGCGGCCCGTCCCCGAGCTCCAGTTCGACGGTTTCGCCTACCCCGCGATCGACCAGATCGTCAACCAGGTGGCGCGCATGAACTACCGCACCCGCGGCGCGGCCCCCATGCCGATCACCCTGCGCCTGCCCTCCTTCGGCGGCATCCAGGCGCCCGAGCACCACGGGGAGAGCCTGGAGGCGCTCTTCGCGCACACCCCCGGCCTCAAGGTCGCCGCGCCCTCGGACCCCGCCGACGCCTACAGCCTGCTGCTCCAGTCGGTGCGCTCCGACGACCCCGTCGTCTACATGGAGCCCAAGGCCCGCTACTGGGACCGCAGGCCCGTGCGGCTGCGCGAGCCCAGCGAGCCCATCGGCACCAGCCGCGTCGTGCGCCCCGGCAAGCACGCCACCCTCATCGCCTGGGGTGCCATGGTGCACCGCTGCGTGCAGGTGGCCGAACTGGCCGCCGAGGACGGCGTGGACCTGGAGGTGCTGGACCTGCGCTGGCTCAAGCCCCTGGACGCCGCCGGGATGGCCGCCTCGGTCGCGCGCACCGGACGGGCCGTGGTCGTGCACGAGGCGCCGCTGACCGCCGGGCTCGGCGCGGAGGTGGCCGCCCTGGTCACCGAGCACTGCTTCCGCGACCTGTCCGCCCCCGTCCAGCGCGTCGCCGGGTTCGACGTGCCCTACCCCGCGGGTCCCCTGGAGCCGCAGTACCTGCCGACCATCGACCGCGTCCTGCTCGCGGTGCAACGGACCCTGGAGTACTAGAGCGACCATGGCAGAAGACAACATCACCTTCTCCCTCCCCGACCTGGGCGAGGGACTGGTCGAGGCGACCGTCCTGGAGTGGCAGGTCGCCGTGGGCGAGGAGATCGAGCGCAACGCCCCCCTCGTGGAGGTGGAGACCACCAAGTCCGCGGTGGTCATCCCCTCGCCCCAGGCGGGCCGGATCGTCGAACTGCACGCCGGGGAGGAACAGGTGGTCCCGGTCGGCGCGCCCCTGGTGACCTTCGCGGTCCAGGCCTCCGGCGACGCGCCGCGGGCGGGCATCGTGGGCCGCGTCCCCGAGGAGCAGGCCCGGCCCGCCCGCCGGGTCCGGCTCAGGCCCCCCGCGGACTGACGGCGGCCGGCCGCGGGGTCTTCCGTTCGGAGGAAGACACGAACGGCGGCGCCCTCCGGCGCGCCCTATTCGGAGAAAACTCCGGCCGGACCCCCGCGTTTTTCCTTTCCTTTTCGAGAACATGGTGGGTGGTTTCATGTCCGCGAATCTCACCGACGGTGTGACAATGCGTTATACGGATTTGCGTCCGCGGGGTTCCGGGGACGGGGTTCCCGTACTTCTCCTGCACGGTTTCGGCACCGACTTCGGCATGAATTGGCGGGCCGCCGGGTGGACGCAGGCCCTGGAGGCGGCCGGGCTGCGGGTGATCGGGCCGGATCTGCGCGGTCACGGAAACAGTGACAAACCGACCGACAGCGCTTTCTACCTGCCCGAACACTTCGTCGCCGACCTCGTCTCCATGCTCGACGAGTTGGCGGTGGACAAGGTCGACGTGGTCGGTTACTCCATGGGTTCGCGCCTGGCCTGGGAACTGGCGCTGACCGCCCCCGAACGCGTCAGACGGGTGGTTCTCGGCGGTTTCGGACCGAAAAACGCCTTCGCCGGAACGGACCTGTCCGACCCCGGTTCCGGGGACACGCCCTTCGACCTCGTCTACCGGACGGTGGCCGCCCTGCCCGCCAACGACCCCGCCGCGCTGGCCGCCTGCGCGCGCGGTCAGGCCTCGCGCCCCTTCGCCGCCGAGCCCCCGCTCACCGGGCTTCCGGTACTGGTGGTCTCGGGCGCCCGGGACGCGCTCGCCGAGGGCGCCTCGGCACTGGCCGAACGCTGCGGCGGTACCCACGTGGAGGTCCCCGGGCGCGACCACGCCAACGCCGTCTCATCGAGGCGCTTCCGGCAGGCCGTGCTGGACTTCCTGGCCGACTGACGCCGCCCGGCGGCCCCGCCCCCGACGCCCCGCCCGGAGTTCCGCCGCCCCGGAGCCCTGCTGCCCCGGCGTGGTTGGTCCGGTCTAGACCGGCTGGCCCCGACGTGCCGGTGTGACAACCGGTGAGGGTGGTGAAGCCAAGCGTGGTAATGCCGTGTCGGGGCGGGGAACGGCCCCCGCGCAACACAATCCCGAAACACACCGGACCGCTTCGGGCGCACGCTTGTCGACTTTCGGGTAAGGCCCCGTGTCGCTACGCTCTCGCCTTCATAACAACTCCGCTCGTTGGTTAGATGTACTTTCGGCCACCGGATATCGTCCGGCTTCAGAACTCAGGTCGGTCGCGAGCGAATGCTGGCCGCTGAGAGGGCGTAAGAGGAGTGAGAAGTGAAGCGCAGCAACGCAGTCAGGTTCGCCGCGGTCGCGGCGGCCGGTGTGCTCGCCCTCACCGCGTGTGACAGCGCGGCCGAAGAGGGCGGCGGCGAGGGCGGCGGCGAGGAGTCCGCCTCCGAGCTGCAGGTCGGCCTGGCCTACGACGTCGGCGGTCGCGGTGACCGCTCCTTCAACGACTCGGCCTACCGGGGGCTGGAGCGGGCGGCCGAGGAGCTCGGCGTCGAGACCAACGACTTCGAGCCCAGCGACGGCGAGGCCGAGTCCGCCAAGGAGGACCGCCTGGCCACCATGGCCGAGGAGGGCTACGACGTCGTCATCGCCGTCGGGTTCGCCTACGACGGCGCCGTGCGCGCGGTCGCGCCGGAGTACCCGGACGTCCACTTCGCCATCGTGGACTCCGAGATCGCCGACATCGACAACGTCACCAGCCTGGTCTTCGCCGAGGAGCAGGCCTCCTTCCTGGCCGGTGCCGCCGCGGCGCTGACCACCGAGGAGGACCACGTCGGCTTCGTCGGCGGCGTCGAGACCCCGCTGATCCACAAGTTCGAGGCCGGTTACGCCGCGGGCGTGGAGCACGTCAACGAGGACATCACCGTCGAGGTCGACTACCTGAGCCAGCCGCCGGACTTCAGCGGCTTCAGCGACCCCGCCAAGGGCCGTGAGACCGCGCAGGCCCAGTACGACCGCGGCGCGGACGTCATCTACCACGCCGCCGGCGCGTCGGGCAACGGCATCCTGGAGTCGGCCGTGGCCAACGACTTCACCTTCATCGGCGTCGACAGCGACCAGTACGAGAACGCCGCCGAGGACCAGAAGCCGCACGTGCTCACCTCCGCCATCAAGCAGGTGGACGTGGCCGTGTTCGAGCTGATCTCCGCCGCCACCGAGGGAGAGGTTGAGGGCGGCGTCCAGCGCTTCGAGCTGGCCGACGGCGGTGTGGACTACACGCTCTCCAACGAGGAGGCGATCAGCCCCATCCAGGAGCAGCTGGACGAGATCAAGCAGCAGATCATCGACGGCGAGATCGAGGTCCCGACCGAGCCGTAGACCGTGTTCCCTTGGACCTTCGCTTCGCTTCGGTCCGTGTTCGAACGCCCCAGGAGCGGGAACCTCCGGAGCCTGCGGTGAGACGGCTCGTTCCCCGCAGTCTCACCTCCAGAGCCCCGCGGGCGCCCGAACCGAACTCCAGAGCCCGGTCCAAGAACACACCGTCGCCGCGGGCACGGCCCGCGGTCACCGCATCCACGGGCGGCACCGACCGGGGTCGATCCCCGGTCGGTGCCGCCCCGGCTGCCGTTCCGCGACGGTGGCGCCCGGCAGCGGCCGCGACCCGGCCCTTCGGCCCGCGCCACGCCGCAAGTTCAGAGGAGACAGATGAGCAGCACGCCATCGGGCGAGGGGGCACTGGCGCCCCCCGCCGTTGAGCTGCGCGGGATCACCAAGCGTTTTCCCGGCGTCGTGGCCAACCACGACATCGACATCACCGTGGCTCCCGGTACCGTGCACGCCATCGTCGGCGAGAACGGTGCGGGCAAGTCCACGCTGATGAAGACCCTGTACGGCATGCACCGGCCGGACGAGGGGCAGATCCGCGTCCAGGGCCGCGAGGTGCGCTTCGGCTCGCCCTCCGACGCCATCCGCAACGGCATCGGCATGGTGCACCAGCACTTCATGCTCGCCGACAACCTCACCGTGCTGGAGAACGTGGTCCTGGGCGCCGAGCGCCGCCACGGCATCGGCAACCGCGCCCGCGCCCGCATCCGGGAGCTGTCCGCCCAGTACGGCCTCGGGGTCGACCCCGACCGCCTCATGGAGGAACTGGGCGTGGGCGACCGCCAGCGCGTGGAGATCCTCAAGGTCCTCTACCGCGGCGCGCGGACCATCATCCTCGACGAGCCCACCGCCGTCCTGGTCCCGCAGGAGGTCGACGAGCTCTTCGACAACCTGCGCGAGCTCAAGCGCGAGGGCCTCACCGTCATCTTCATCTCCCACAAGCTGGACGAGGTGCTCTCCGTCGCCGACGAGATCACCGTGATCCGCCGCGGCACCACCGTGGCCACCGCGGACCCGGGCACCACCACCGCCCGGGACCTGGCCACGCTCATGGTCGGCGGCGAGCTGCCCGTGCCCGAGCTGCGCGAGTCCACCGTCACCGACCACGTCGTGCTGTCCCTGGACGGCGTGACCGTGCACTCCGCCGACGGCCGCGCCGTCGTGGACGGCGTGACCGTGGACATCCGCCGGGGTGAGATCGTCGGCATCGCCGGTGTCGAGGGCAACGGCCAGTCCGAGCTGATCGAGGCCATCATGGGCATGCGCCCGCTGGCCGCCGGGCGCATCCGCCTGGAGGAGCGGGACATCACCGGCTGGTCCACCCTGAGGATCCGCGAGGCGGGCGTCGGCTACATCCCCGAGGACCGCCACCGGCACGGCGTGCTGCTGGAGTCCCCCCTGTGGGAGAACCGCATCCTCGGCCACCAGACCAAGGAGCCCAGCGTCCGCGGCCCCTGGATCAACCGGACCGGCGCGCGCGCCGACTCCGAGCGCATCGTCGCCGAGTACGACGTGCGCACCCCGGGCATCGACGTCATCGCCGACGCCCTGTCCGGCGGCAACCAGCAGAAGTTCATCATCGGCCGGGAGATGAGCGGCTCCCCGCGCTTCCTGGTCGCCGCCCACCCCACCCGGGGCGTGGACGTGGGCGCCCAGGCGGCCATCTGGGAGCAGCTGCGCGACGCCCGGGCCGCGGGCCTGGCCGTGCTGCTGGTCTCCGCCGACCTGGACGAGCTGATCGGCATGTCCGACACCCTCCACGTCATCCTGCGAGGCCGACTGGTCGCGCAGGCCGACCCGACCACCGTCACACCCGAACAGCTGGGCTCGGCCATGACCGGCGCCGGACTGCACCGGGCCGACCAGAGCACGGAAGGCGACAGCGGTGCCGACCGACACGGAAGCGAGGGCGGCGCATGAGTAAGCTCCCCCGTCCCGCGAGGACCCTGCCCGCGCCCGCGGCGCTGGGCGTCGCGACCGCCCTGGGCGTGGTGCTCACCGTCGCCCTGGACACAGCGCTGCTGTGGTGGGCCGCGCTGGTCATCGGCGTCGGCGCGGCCTTCGCCCTCGCGGCCTGGTCCGGGCCCATGGTGCCGCGCGGGCGCCGGGCGGGCGCCGACGGCGCCCGCGAGGAGGGCACGGCCCTGCACAACACGCTGGTGGTGCCCACCGCCCTCGTGCTTTCGGTGGCCGCCGGTCTGCTGACCGCGTGGTTCCTGGACCTGTCCCTGATCGAGCCGGTGGCCGCCGCGCTGGGCGCGCTGGTCGGCTCCGCCGCGGCCTTCCTGCTGTTCCACCGGCTGTCGGCCATGCTGGCGCTGTCCTTCGCCGCGGTCCTGGCCGCCGGGGTCATCGCGACCGGGGTCACCGCGGCCGTGCTGTTCTTCAGCGGCATCCCGCCGCTGGCCACGTTCGACCGGATGCTGGAGTACGGCACCCGGCCCAACAGCCTGGTGCGCATCATCAACGACGGCACCACGTACTACCTAGCCGCCGTCGCGGTGGCGATCGGCTTCAAGATGAAGCTGTTCAACATCGGCGTGGACGGCCAGTACCGGCTCGCCGCGCTGTTGTCGGCCGCCGTGGGCGGCTACCTCGTGCTGCCGCCGGTGCTCAGCCAGATCGTCATCGTCATCACGGCCGTGGCCGTGGGCGGCGTGTGGGCGGGCATCGCCGGGTACCTCAAGGTGACCCGCGGCGTGTCCGAGGTGATCTCCACGATCATGCTCAACTCCATCGCCACGGGCATCACCGCCTACCTGCTCAGCACCGACCGCCTCGCGGTGGAGATCAGCACCAACAACATCGGCACCCCGCCGATGTCCGAGTCCTCCTGGGTGCCCGGCATCCCGGCGGGCTTCCTCGGCTCGTCCGAGCCGATCTTCGGGTTCGTGTTCCTGGCCGTGGCCGTCGGCATCGGCTACTGGGTGATGCTCAACCGCACCCGCTTCGGCTTCGAGCTGCGGGCCACCGGCCAGTCGCAGACGGCGGCCGAGGCCAGCGGCGTGAACGTCAAGAAGATGGTGTTCCTGTCCATGCTCTTCTCGGGCATGGTCGCCGGTCTGGTGGGCCTGCCCCAGCTGCTGGGCAGCTCGCACCACTACGCCCTGGACTTCCCGACCGGCATCGGCTTCATCGGCATCGCCATCGCGCTGCTGGGCCGCAACCACCCCGTGGGCATCGTCTTCGCCGCCCTGTTCTGGGCCTTCCTGAACCAGGCGTCGGGCATCCTGCCCTTCGACGGCATCCCGCAGGAGATCGCGGTCATCTCGCAGGCCACCATCGTCCTCACCGTGGTCGTGGTCTACGAGGTCGTGCACCGCTGGGGCCGCCGCCACCAGCAGCAGCAGATCGGCAGGCAGCTCGGCACGACCGCCGAGTCGCCCGCACAGGAGAAGGTGAAGGTGTCCGCGGACGAGGCGTACCCGGCCCCCGCGGACGGGTCCACCACCGAGGGCACCGCACCCGAGTCCGAGGACAGGCGCGGAGGGGAGGCCAAGTGAGCCAGGAGATCAACGTGATGGAGCCGGTGGCCAGGCCCGCCGCCCGGCCCCGGGGATGGGCGCGCTGGCGCCTCCTCACCCTGTTCGGCGCGGTGCTGGTGTCCCTGGCGGGCCTGCGGGTCATCACCGGGCACGACATGCTCACCGACGCGGGCACCATCAGCACCACCATCACCTTCGCGGTGCCCATCGGGCTGGCCGCGCTGGGCGGTCTGTGGGCCGAACGCGCGGGCATCATCAACATCGGCCTCGAAGGCATGATGATCCTGGGCACCTGGTTCGGCGCCTACTTCGCCTGGTCCACGGGCAACCCGTGGATCGGGCTGCTGGCGGGCGTGCTCGCCGGTATGGCGGGCGGGCTCCTGCACGCCGTGGCCACGGTGACCTTCGCGGTGGACCACATCGTCTCCGGCGTGGCGATCAACATCCTCATGCTCGGCGCGATGCGCTACCTGTCGATCCTGGTCTACTCCGACGTGCAGGGCGCGGGCGCGGCCCAGTCGCCCCCGGCGCCCTCGTTCCCGGTGTGGGACCTGCCCCTCGTGGACCGGGTGCTCGGGCCGGTCGCCGACAGCGGGACCTTCCTGGTCGCCGACCTGGCCTCGCTGGTGGTCGGCGCGACCACGAGCATGCCCGCGCTGACGGTCGTGGCGATCCTGATGATCCCGCTGACCTACCTGGTGCTGTGGCGGACCACGTTCGGCCTGAGGCTGCGCTCGGTGGGCGAGAACCCCGACGCCGCCGAGTCCCTGGGCGTGCCGGTGTACAGCCTCAAGTACGTCGCGGTGATCGTCTCCGGCGGCCTGGCGGGCATGGGCGGCGTGTTCCTGTCCGTGGTCGCCTCGCAGATCTACCAGGAGGGCCAGACGGGCGGGCGCGGCTACATCGGCCTGGCCGCGATGATCTTCGGCAACTGGCGTCCGGGCGGCCTGGCCATGGGCGCGGGCCTGTTCGGCTACACCGACGCCCTCCAGGTGCGCGGCGGCGGCGAGGCGGTCCACGCCCTGCTGCTGCTCCTGGCCGTGGCGCTGCTGGGCGTGGCCCTGTGGCAGGTGCGCCGGGACCGCAAGGGCCTGGCCGCCTTCGGCGCGCTCGTGGCGGTGCTGCTGTTCGCGTGGTACTTCTCCACCGACTCGCTGCCGCGCGAGCTGGCCACCTACAGCCCGCACATCGCCACCCTGCTGGTGCTCTCACTGGCCTCGCAGCGGCTCCGGCCACCGGCCGGGGTCGGCAAGCAGTGGAGGGCGAGCCGGTCATGACGAACGCACCCCTGGACCCGGCGAGCGTGGACTGGGAGGCCCTGCGGGCCGCCGCCCGCGAGGCCATGGGCCGCGCCTACGCGCCCTACTCCCGCTATCCGGTGGGCGCGGCGGCGCTGGTCGACGACGGCCGTACCGTCAGCGGCTGCAACGTGGAGAACGCCTCCTACGGGCTCGGCCTGTGCGCCGAGTGCGGCCTGGTCAGCGCCCTGCACGCCTCCGGCGGGGGCCGTCTGACGGCCTTCAGCTGCGTGGACGGGCGGGGCGAGCTGCTCATGCCGTGCGGGCGCTGCCGCCAGCTGTTGTTCGAACACGGCGGGCCGCAGCTGCTCGTGGACACCCCCGAGGGAGTCTGGACCATGGACCGGGTGCTGCCGCAGGCCTTCGGCCCGCACAGCCTCGCGTGACCGTGCTTTCCCGCCAGTTCCGCCTCCCCGGACGCCGCCCGCGCGGTGGCGTCCGGGGAGGCCCTTCTTCTTCCGGTCGAGAGGAGATGACATGGACGTCATCGAGATCATCCGAGCCAAGCGCGACGGGGGAGAGCTGACCCCCGGCCAGATCGACTGGGTGATCGACGCCTACACCCGCGGCGAGGTGGCCGAGGAGCAGATGTCGGCGCTGGCCATGGCGATCTTCCTGCGCGGGATGAACCGGACCGAGGTGAGCCGCTGGACCGAGGCGATGCTGGCCTCGGGGGAGCGCCTGGACTTCTCCGACCTGTCGCGGCCCACCACCGACAAGCACTCCACGGGAGGGGTGGGCGACAAGATCACCCTGCCGCTCACGCCCACCGTCGCGGCCTGCGGGGCGGCCGTGCCGCAGCTGTCCGGGCGCGGGCTCGGGCACACCGGCGGGACCCTGGACAAGCTGGAGTCCATCCCCGGGTGGCGGGCCTCGCTGTCCACCGACGAGATGCGGGAGGTGCTGGACTCCACGGGCGGGGTGATCTGCGCGGCCGGGTCCGGACTGGCCCCGGCCGACCGCAAGCTCTACGCGCTGCGCGACGTGACCGGCACCGTCGAGTCGATCCCGCTGATCGCCGCGTCCATCATGAGCAAGAAGCTCGCCGAGGGCACCGGCGCGCTGGTCCTGGACGTCAAGGTGGGGTCGGGGGCGTTCATGAAGGACGCCGACTCCGCGCGCGAGCTGGCCCGCACGATGGTCGACATCGGAAACGACCACGGGGTGCGCACGGTCGCGCTGCTCACCGACATGGCGGTTCCGCTGGGCAGGCAGGTGGGCAACGCCCTGGAGGTGGCCGAGTCCGTGGAGGTGCTGTCGGGAGGCGGACCCGCGGACGTGGTGGAGCTGACCGTGGCCCTGGCCCGGGAGATGCTGGCCGCGGCCGGGCTCGTCCCGGGTGAGGGCGGGGTCAAGGACCCGGCCGAGGCGCTGCGGGACGGCAGCGCGCTGGAGTCGTGGAAGCGGCTCGTGCGGGCCCAGGGCGGGGACCCGGACGCGCCGCTGCCGGTGGCCTCCGAGCGCCGGGTGGTGCTCGCTCCAGCCTCGGGGACGGTGACCCGGCTGGACGCCTACCAGGTGGGGCTGGCCGCGTGGCGGCTGGGCGCGGGCCGGGCGCGCAAGGAGGACGCGGTGTCGTTCGGGGCGGGGGTGACCCTGCACGCCAAGCCGGGGGAGTCCGTGCAGGCCGGGGAGCCGCTGTTCACGCTGCACGCGGACGAGGCGGAGCGGTTCGAGCGGGCGGCCGAGGCGCTGGAGGGCGCCTTCGACATCGAGCCGGAGGGCGGGGCGGGCCACGAGGCCCGGCCGCTGGTGATCGACCGGATCGCCTGACCCCCGAATGTCTGTCGTCGCATGGCCGTGGGGGGGGGGCCCCGCCCCCCGCCCCCCCCCCCCCCCGGGGGGGGGGGGGCCCCCCCCCCCGGGGGGGCACGTGGGGGCCCGCCGGGGGGGTGGGTGCCGCCGGGCCCGCCCCCCCCCCGGGGGGGGGGGGCGGGGGGGGGGGGGGGGGGGCCCCCCCCCCCGGGGCCCCCCCCCCGCGGCTGGACGGGGCTCCCCTCGGCCCCGGGCGGATCAGTTCGGCATCGGCATGGGCTGGGGCGCGCTGCCCGCGGGCATCATGACGTAGGACACGATCGCCAGGAGCACCAACAGCAGGCTCACGATCAGCACTGCTGTGGCCGTCCACCGCGCCCAGGGCCGGGTTCTGAAACCCGCCAGTGCCAGCGCGAGTCCCGCCAGGATCGCCGTCAGCGCGGCCAGTCCGCCGCCGATGAGCAGTTGGACGGAGAACTGCGACACCTGGTCCACGGGTACCGGCTGGTTCCCGATGAGCACCACGGTGGTGAAGAGCTGGACCAGCTGGCTCGAAAGCACCGTCAGGGCGAGCAGGAACAGCGCGGTCAGGGCGAAGGTCTCCGCCCCCAGAGGACCGCTGGGCCGGTCGGTGCGCGCCGGGGCGGCCACTCCGGAGTCCGGCTCCAGCAGGGGCTCCTCCACCATGGCTGGCTCCTCCGCGGGCACCCCGGTCCCGGTGACCGGGTCGGCGCCGGGCTCCGGCTCACGGCCGGGGTCCCGTGCGGGCCCACGGGTGGGATCGGTCGGGTCGTTGCCTTCCGCTGATGTACTCACGCGGTCAACGTACCCGCCGAAGTGCCAAGGGAGTTTCTACAAAACCCCCGTTCAGGCCCCGGATGGCAGAGTGATGAAGGTCAGCACCGAGACCACGACCAGCAGCGTGCCCACGATCACGGCCGCGGCGGCGCCCCAGCGGCTCCACGCCCGCGTGCCCGCGTTGCTCCGCAGCAGCGCCAGGGCCCCGGCGAGCACGGTCAGCGCGCTCAGCCCGCCCGCGACCATCACCTCGGCCGCGAGCGCGCTCGCCTCCCCGGCGTTGGTGTCGGTGGGGACCCGGCCCACGAAGAAGAAGCCGAAGAGCTCGAAGAGCCGGGTGTTCAGCGCGGTGAGGGCGAACAGCATCAGGGCGATGACGCTGAAGGTCTCGGCGGCGAACAGGCCGCCGGGGGAGCGGACCGGCGGCGCGCCCGCGATGAAGGCGCCGCTGGCGTCGGTCTCCTGACGCGTCTCCGGAGCCCCGGCCTCCCCGCGCGTTCCGACGGCACCGGCGGTCCCGGTGGTTGCGGCCTCCGGGGCGTTCTCCGCCGACGCCTCCGCTGCTGGCGCCGTCTCCGTCGCCTCCGCTGCCTCCGCCGTCCCCTCGGGGGAGGCGGCGTCGTCGGCGGGGTTGGTGTCTTCTCGCGAGGTGTTCACGGCGCCAAACTACCGCGCGCCTCCCCCTTCTCCGAGAGGGAGTAACGCACGCTCCGTGGCCGGTTTCGGCCATACGAGGGCCGCTCGTCCATGTCCACCCGGCCCGGTCCGCCCGACCGGGAAAAACAATCACACGCGCTTGTTTTTTGGTGTGGTCGGTGTCACCCTCATGTCCATGACCGCTACCCCGGCGCCCCCTCTGTTGGTCGCGAACGCCTCCGGCTTCTACGGAGACCGCTTCGCCGCCTTCCACGAGATGCTCACCGAGGGGCGCGTGGACGTCCTCACCGGCGACTACCTGGCCGAGCTCACCATGGCCATCCTCGGCCGCGACCAGCTCGGCGACCCCGGCCGCGGCTACGCCCGGACCTTCCTGCGCCAGATGCGCGACACCCTGGCGCTGGTCATGGAACGCGGCACCCGGGTGGTCACCAACGCGGGCGGCCTCAACCCGCGCGGCCTCGCCGACCGGCTCACCGAACTCGCCGACGGGCTCGGCCTCCCAACCCGCATCGCCTGCGTCACCGGCGACGACCTCATCGACCGCGCCGAGGAACTCGAACTGGGCTCCCCCCTGACAGCCAACGCCTACCTGGGCGCCTTCGGGATCGCCGCCTGCCTGGACGCGGGCGCCGACATCGTCGTCACCGGCCGCGTCACCGACGCCTCCCTGACCGTGGGTCCGGCCGCCGCCCACTTCGGCTGGACGCCCGGGGACCTGGACGCCTTGGCCGGGGCCACCGTGGCCGGGCACGTCATCGAGTGCGGCACCCAGGCCACCGGCGGCAACTACGCCCTGGCCGACGAACTCCTGAGCGAGGGACACGACCTGGACCGGCCCGGCTTCCCCCTCGCCGAGATCCACGCCGACGGCAGCGCGGTCATCACCAAGCACCCCGGCAGCGGCGGCGCCGTCACCACCGGGACCGTCACCGCCCAGCTCGTCTACGAGGTCGCCGGGCCCCGCTACCCCGGCCCCGACGTCACCGCCCGCCTGGACACCGTGCGCCTCACCCGGCAGGGGCCCGACCGCGTCCTGCTCAGCGGCACCCGCGGCGAGGAGCCGCCCCCCGACCTCAGGATCGGCCTGACCAGCCTCACCGGCTTTCGCAACGAGGTCGAGTTCCTGGTCACCGGCCTGGACGCCGAGGCCAAGGCCGCCCGCGCCGAACGCCAGATGCGCGCCGCCCTCGCCGACCGGACACCGGACGACCTGAGCTTCACCCTCGTGCCCGCCCAGGACCCCCACGGCGACACCCAGGACGCGGCCACCGCCCGTCTGCGCGTGGTCGCCCGCGACCACGACCCCGCGGTCGTGGGCCGCTCCTTCGGCGCCGCCGCCGTGGAACTGGCCCTGGGCAGCTACGCCGGGTTCCACCTCACCGCGCCGCCGCGTGACGCCCGCCCCGACGGGGTCGCCGCCACGCACGCGCTCGTACCCGCCTCCGAGGTCGCGCACACCGCGATCCTGCCCGACGGCGCGCGGGTGCCCGTCGCGCCCGCGCCCCGCACCCGAGCCCTGACCGGGGTTCCCGAACCCCCGCTGCCCGAACCCCTGCCCGAGGGCCCCGTACGCCCGGTCCCGCTCGGCCTGGTCCTGGGCGCGCGCAGCGGCGACAAGGGCGCGGACGCCAACCTGGGCGTGTGGGTGCGCGGCGAGACGGCCTGGCGGTGGCTGGCCACCACCCTGACCGCCGACCTGCTGCGCGAACTCCTGCCCGAGACCGCGGGGCTGCGCGTCACCCGGCATCTGCTGCCCAACCTGTACGCCGCCAACTTCTGGATCGAGGGCCTGCTCGCCCCGGGCACCGCTCGCCGCGAGGGCGAGGACCCGCAGGCCAAGGGGCTGGGCGAGTGGCTGCGGGCCCGGCGCGTTCCCGTGCCCGAGGCCGTGCTGGCGGAGGTGGGCCAGCCGTGAGAGTGCCGGGAACCGGGCGCGCCCCCGCCCCTGAACTCCTGCTGGCGGGGGTGAAGCAGCCGTGAGCGTACTGAGGACCAGGCTCGACACCGCCTCGCCCGCCTTCGCCGAGGCCCGCGAGGCGATGCTCGCCAAGCTCGCCGAGATCGACGCCGAGCACGCCAAGGCCCTGGCCGGGGGAGGACAGCGCTACGTGGAGCGCCACCGCGCCCGGGGCGGCCTGCTGGCCCGCGAGCGGATCGAACTCCTCCTGGACGAGGGCAGCCCCTTCCTGGAGCTGTCCCCGCTCGCCGCCTGGGGCAGCGACTTCCACGTCGGCGCCAGCCTCGTCACCGGTGTGGGAACGGTCTCCGGCGTGCAGTGCGTGCTGGTGGCCAACGACCCCACCGTCCGCGGCGGCTCCAGCAACCCGTGGACCCTGAGGAAGACCACCCGGGCCGCCGAGATCGCCGAGCGCAACCGGATGCCTCTGGTCAGCCTGGTGGAGTCCGGTGGCGCCGACCTGCCCACCCAGAAGGAGATCTTCGTCCCGGGCGGCCGGACCTTCCGCGACCTGACCCGCCTGTCCGCCGCGGGGATTCCCACCGTCGCGCTGGTCTTCGGCAACTCCACCGCAGGAGGCGCCTACATCCCCGGCATGAGCGACCACGTGGTCATGGTGCGCGAGCGCTCCAAGGTGTTCCTGGGCGGGCCGCCGCTGGTGCGGGCCGCCACGGGCGAGGAGAGCGACGACGAGTCGCTGGGCGGGGCCCGCATGCACGCCGAGGTCTCCGGCCTGGCCGACCACCTGGCCGAGGACGAGCGCGACGCGATCCGTGTCGGACGGCGGATCGTGGCCCGCCTGGGTTACCGGAAGGCGGGACCCGCCCCGCGCGCGGCGGCCCCCGAACCCCTGTACCCGGCCGAGGACCTGCTCGGGATCATGCCGCCCGACCTGCGCGTGCCCGTGGACCCGCGCGAGATCATCGCCCGCCTCGTGGACGGCTCGGTGTTCGACGAGTTCAAGCCCTCCTACGGCGCTGGCCTGGTCACCGGCTGGGCCGACCTGCACGGCTACCCCGTCGGTGTGCTCGCCAACGACCACGGCGTGCTCTTCAGCGCCGAGGCCCAGAAGGCCGCCCAGTTCATCCAGCTCGCCAACCGCGCGGACACACCGCTGGTGTTCCTGCACAACACCACCGGCTACATGGTCGGCCGCGAGTACGAACAGGGCGGCATCATCAAGCACGGCTCGATGATGATCAACGCCGTCTCCAACAGCACCGTCCCCCACTTCTCGGTGCTGGTGGGCGCCTCCTACGGCGCGGGCCACTACGGGATGTGCGGGCGGGCCTACGACCCGCGCTTCCTGTTCGCCTGGCCCAGCGCCCGCTCCGCCGTCATGGGCCCCCGCCAGCTCGCGGAGGTGCTGTCCACCGTCGCCCGCCAGTCCGCGGCGAGGAAGGGAGAGCCCTACGACGATGTCCAGGACGCCGCCGTGCGGGAGATGGTGGAGAACCAGATCGAGGCCGAGTCGCTGCCCCTGTTCCTGTCCGGGCGGGTCTACGACGACGGCGTCATCGACCCCCGCGACACCCGCACCGTCCTGGGCCTGTGCCTGTCCTACGCACACAACGCCCCCGTCCGGGGCACCGACCGCTTCGGCGTCTTCCGGATGTGAGGGAGAAGCAGCCGTGAACCCCGTCACCCGCCTCCTGGTCGCCAACCGGGGCGAGATCGCCCGCCGGATCCTGCGCACCTGCCGCTCCCTGGGCATCGCCACCGTCGCCGTGCACGCCCCCGGCGAGGAGAACGCCGCGCACGTGACCGAGGCCGACACCGCCGTGCGCCTGCCCCTGCCCGAGGGGCGCGGAGCCGTGGACGCCTACCTCGACCCCGACGCCGTGGTGGCGGCCGCCCGCGCCTCCGGCGCCGACGCCGTCCACCCCGGCTACGGCTTCCTGTCCGAGGCCCCCGCACTCGCCCGCGCCGTCACCGGCGCCGGGCTGACCTGGATCGGCCCCCCGGCCGAGGCCGTCGAGAGCATGGGCTCCAAGACCCGCGCCAAGCGCGTCGCCCGGGACGCCGGGGTGCCCGTCGCCGACGCCCTGGACCCCGACCGGGTGCGCCCCGAACACCTGCCCGTGCTGGTCAAGGCCGTCTCCGGAGGCGGAGGACGCGGCATGCGCGTGGTCCGCGACCTGGCCGACCTGCCCGCCGAGGCCGCCGCAGCCCGCGCCGAGGCGGCCTCCGCCTTCGGCGACCCGGCGGTGTTCTGCGAGCCCTACGTGCCCCACGGCCGCCACATCGAGGTACAGGTCCTGGCCGACACCCACGGCACCGTGTGGGCCCTGGGCGAGCGCGACTGCTCCGTTCAGCGCCGCCACCAGAAGGTCGTCGAGGAGACGCCCGCCCCCGGCCTGCCCGACGACCTGCGCGAGCGCCTGCACGAGGCCGCCCGCCGCCTGGCCCGCGCCATCGGCTACACCGGCGCCGGGACGGCCGAGTTCCTCGTCCCGGTGGGGGAGGAGGGCTTCGGTGACCCGGTCTTCCTGGAGATGAACACCCGGCTCCAGGTCGAACACCCCGTCACCGAGTGCGTCACCGGCCTGGACCTGGTCGAGTGGCAGATCCGCGTCGCCGAGGGCGAACCCCTGCCCGGCGGGGGCCCGCCCGCGCCGCGCGGCCACGCCGTCGAGGCCCGCCTGTACGCCGAGGACCCCCGCGACGGCTGGCGACCCCGCACCGGAGTCCTGTACGCCTTCGACGTCCCCGCCGACACCCGCTTCGCCCCGCCGCCCGCGTTCGGGGTGCGCCTGGACAGCGGCGTAGAACCCGGCGACACCGTCGGCGCCGACTTCGACCCCCTGCTCGCCAAGGTCGTCGCCCACGGCCGAGACCGCCGCGACGCGCTGCGCCGCCTGGCCGCGGCCCTGGCCGCCGCGCGCGTGCACGGGGTGGGCACCAACCGCGACCTGCTCGTGCGGGCGCTGCGCCACCCCGCGTTCGCTGAGGCCGAGGCCCGACCCGGCGGGCTGCACACCGGTTACCTGGACGGCGACCGCCTTGCCGCCCTCGTCCAGCCCCTGGCCGCTCCCGCCACCGAGCGCCTCGCCGCGCTGGCCGCCTGCCTGGCCGCCGCCGAGGCCGCCCGCACCGGCGCCGCCGCCCCCGCCGGGATCCCCGCCAACTGGCGCGGCCTGCCCTCCCAACCCTTCGTCCGCCAGCACGACGTCGACGGGGACGGGGGAAGGCGGACCACCACCGCCTACCGGACCCTGAGAGGGTCCTACCTGCCCGAACAGGCCGGGGTCCGCGTGCTCTCGGCCGCGCCCGACCGGGTGGTCCTGGAAGTCGGGGGCCTGCGACGCGCCTTCGCCGTCCACCGCCCCGCCGCGGGCGGCGACGTCCACGTCGACTCGCCCCTGGGATCGGTCACCCTCACCCCCGTCGACCCCCTGCCCGCGCCCGAGGCCGCGGTCGACCCCGGCGCCCTGCCCGCACCCATGCCCGGCACGGTCACCGCCGTGGAGGTCGCCGTGGGCGAGCGGGTCGAGCCCGGGCAGACCCTGCTGCGCATGGAAGCCATGAAGACGGAGCACCGCGTCACCGCCCCCGCCGCCGGTGCCGTCCGGGAGATCCCGGTCGCGGCTGGGCAGAGGGTGCCCGCCGGGGCGCCCCTCGCCGTCCTCGACTACGAAGGGGCCACGCCGTGACCGGTGCCATGACCTTCAACGAACCCGCCGAGCGCGTCGACCTGCGCGCCGCCGTGTCCGCGTTCGCCGCGGAGTACGGGTCCGAGTACTACCGGGCCCGCGCCAAGGAGGGCGCCTACCTCACCGAACTGTGGCGCGAGGCGGGCAGGCTCGGCTACCTGGGCGTCAACATCCCCGAGGAGTACGGGGGCGGGGGCGGGGGCATCGGCGACCTGGCAGCCGTCCTGGAGGAGCTCGGCGCGGCCGGGTGCCCCACCCTGATGATGGTGGTCTCCCCGGCCATCTGCGGCACCGTCCTGTTCCGCTTCGGCACCCCCGAACAGCGCGAACGCTGGCTGCCCGGCCTGGCCTCGGGCGAGACCATCATGGCCTTCGCCATCACCGAGCCCGACGCCGGGTCCAACTCCCACCGCATCACCACCACCGCCCGGCGCGACGGAGGGGGCTGGGTGCTCAACGGCCGCAAGACCTTCATCTCCGGCGTGGACGTGGCCGACGCCGTCCTCGTCGTGGGCCGCGTCCAGGACGAGGACACCGGGCGCCTGTCCGCCGCGCTGTTCGCGGTGCCCACCGACGCCCCGGGTTTCGAGGCCCGCCCGATCGAGATGGACCTGGTCAGCCCCGACCACCAGTACCAGCTGTTCCTGGACGACGTGCGCCTGCCCGCCGACGCCCTGGTCGGCGACCCCGGGGCAGGCCTCCTCCAGCTCTTCGCCGGGCTCAACCCCGAGCGCATCATGGCCGCGTCCCTGGCCTCGGGCAGCGCCCGCCACGCCCTGGACAGGGCGGTGGCCTACGCCAGGGAGCGCAGGGTCTGGCGCGACACCCCCATCGGTGCCCACCAGGGGCTGGCCCACCCGCTGGCACAGGTCAAGATCGAGCTGGAGCAGGCCCGCCTCATGACCCAGCACGCGGCGCTCCGCTACGATTCCGGCGACGACGCGGGGGCGGGGGAGGCGGCCAACATGGCCAAGTACGCCGCCGCGGAGGCGTGTGTGCGCGCGGTCGACCAGGCCGTGCAGACCCTGGGTGGAAACGGCCTGGCCAGCGAGTACGGGCTGGGGTCGGCGATCGCGGCCGCCCGCCTGGCGCGCATCGCGCCGGTGAGCCGGGAGATGGTGCTCAACTACGTGGCACAGCAGTCCCTCGGCCTGCCCAGGTCGTACTGAGCCGTCGGCGCGCGGACGCCGGCCGCCTCAGGGGTGTGGGGACAGGGGGAAGCAGCGACGTGGACACCGGGGCCGACCGCGAGCCGCGGCAGGAGCGCAGCCGGGCCACCCGCGCCCGACTGCTGGAGGCCGCCGTGGCCTGCCTGGCAGAGGAGGGCACGGCCGGTGCCACCGTGGGCGCGGTCGCGCGGCGGGCCGGGGTCTCGCGCGGCGCCGCCCAGCACCACTTCCCCACCCGCGAGGACCTGTTCCTGGCCGTGCTGCGGCACATGCTCGACAGCCGCGGCGCGGAACTGCGGCGCGGCGCGGCCGCCGTCCCCGAGGGCGGCGGCCGCACCGAGGCGGTCGTGCAGATGGTCGTGGACGCCTTCACCGGGACGGACTTCCGGGCCGCCCTCCAGCTGTGGTCGGCCGCCGCCAGCGACCCGGTCCTGCGCGAGCGGATCATTCCCGTGGAGGAGCGGATGGGCCGGGAGATCCACCGGGCCGCCGTGGAGCTGCTGGGCGTGGACGAGTCGGTCCCGGGGGTCCGCGAGACCGTCCAGGCCACCCTCGACCTGGCACGCGGCCTGGGACTGGCCAACCTGCTCACCGACGACGGGCCCCGGCGGCGCCGGATCGTGCGCCAGTGGGCGCGCGCCCTGGACGAGCAGCTGCGGACCCCGGCGCCGTGAACCGGCTACCCCGGCGGCACGGAGCGTGCTTATCATCGAAGCGGCGGGTCCACGGGCCCGCCGCTGACGTCATTCCCGAACCGGACAAGGCGGTGTGAAGGTGAGCGCGGATGCGGGCGGGAACCCCCCGGACCTGGCCAGGCGGGCGTTGGACGCCTTCGCCGAGAGCGCCTCGCGCCGCAGGGACCGCGACGCACTGATGGACAACGCCTTCGCCGCGCTCTTCGCCCTGTACCGGGCGACCACGCCCGCGCAGCGCAGGTCGCCGGGCGGACAGGAGTTCAGCGCCACCCTGGCCGAGCTGCTGGTGGGCGGCAGCAACCCCGACCGGCTCGGCCTGTACGTGGTCCGCACCCAGACCGCGGCCGAGAACGGCCAGCACGAGGCCTACCGCCCCGCCTGCTGGCGGCGTTCCATGCTGGAACTGCTCGGCGAGGAGTTCGTGCCCTGGGAGACCTTCCTTCGCCCGGGCGACCTGGAGGCGCTCCCGCGTATCGACGAGGCCCTCACCGAGGTGGCGGCCCGGGCGCGGCCGGTCAACGACGAGGAGGTTCCCGACTGGGTGCCCGAGTCCCACTGGTGGTGGTGGGAACCCGCCCGCCAGCGCGGTGAGGAGGCCCCCGAACGCTACGACAGCGGCACCCTGGACGCCGTCGGGGACTGAGCCCCGGCCGGCGCCCGGGCGCCGCGTGCGCTCAGCCGGGGCGCGGCCGCGCGTCGCGGAGGGCGGGCCGCGGCGGCCCCGGACCCTCACGCACCGGCGGAGGCGGTCCTGGCGGCGACGAGGTCCCGGTACCAGGCGAAGGAGTCCTTGGGGGTGCGCGCCTGGGTGGCGCGGTCCACGTGCACCAGCCCGAAGCGCTGGTGGTAGCCCTCGGCCCACTCGAAGTTGTCGGTGAGCGTCCACACGAAGTACCCGCGCACGTCCGCGCCCCGCTCCCGCGCGGCCTCCACCGCGGCCACGTGCCCCTCCAGGTAGGCGATCCGCTCGGGGTCGGCGATCCGCCCGCCGGGGGAGACCCGGTCCTCGTAGGAGCAGCCGTTCTCGGTGACGTACAGCGGCGGCAGCGCGTCGCCGTGGCGCTCGCGCAGCAGATCGATCATCCGGCCCAGTTCCTCGGGCACCACCGGCCACCCGAACGCCGTCACCGGCGCCCCGGCGACCTCGCCGAACCCGAACGGCAGTCCCGAACCCCCGTCGGGCGCGGTGGCCACGGTCGGGTTGTAGTAGTTGACCCCGAGGCCGTCCGCGCTGCCCGCGATGACCTTCAGGTCGCCCTCGCGCACGCCGGGGACCTCCGCGAGGCCGAACGCCGACAGGTCCGGGTAGGCGCCGGCCAGCACGGGGTCGGTGAACAGCCGGTTGTGCAGGGTGTCGTAGGCGTGTGCGGCGGCGGTGTCGGCTTCGGAACCGCTGGCGGGTCTGACGGGGGAGTAGTTGTTGGTGAGCAGTACCTCCAGGCCGCGCGAGCGCAGCTCCCCGGCGGCCAACCCGTGTGCGAGCAGCATGTGGTGGGCCACCCGCATCACCTCGGGCACCTCCAGGGTCCGCCCCGGGGCGTGGACGCCGAGCGCGTGCCCGTAGGTGGTGTGCACCAGGGGCTCGTTCAGGGTGATCCACCGGTCCACCCGGTCGCCGAGGCGGTCGGCTGCCGCCGCCGCGTACTCGGCGAAAGCGCGCGCCGTGTCGCGTGCGCTCCAGCCGCCCGCCTCCTCCAGCGCCTGGGGCAGGTCCCAGTGGAACAGGGTCGGCACCGGGGCGATCCCCCGGGCGAGCAGAGCGTCCACCAGGCGGTCGTAGAAGTCCAGGCCGGCCCCGTTCACCGCGCCGCGCCCGGTCGGCACGACCCGGGGCCAGGCGAGCGAGAACCGGTAGGCGTTCACCCCGAGCCGGTCGAGCAGTCCCACGTCCTCGGCCCACCGGTGGTAGTGGTCGCAGGCCAGGGCGGGGCTGTGCCCGTCGCGGACCGCGCCCGGGCGCTCGGAGAAGACGTCCCACACCGACGGGCCGCGCCCGTCCTCGTCGAGGGCGCCCTCGATCTGGAAGGCGGAGGAGGCCACTCCCCACAGGAACGGTGACGACATGGACGGGTACCTGCCTTTCGCTGGGTCTGACGGGGGTTTGAGGCGGATGTGTGGTTGTGGTGCGCGTGCGGTGCACCGTGTTGCGCGGACGGGGGCGGGACCGGCCCTGCGCGCCGGTGTACTGCCCGAGGCCGCTGCGTCGCGCGCCACCCTGTACGCGCGGGCGGCGCCCGGCCGCGTGGGACCGGCGCGCGCTCAGGCGACACCCCGGATCCGCCACACCAGCACCCCGCCCAGCAGGCTGAGCAGCCCGCACACGGTGTACAGGACCGGGTAGCCGCCCAGGTACACCACGATCGGACCGGCCAGGGCGGGCGCGATCACCTGCGGCCCGGCGCTGGCGATGTTGACGATCCCCAGGTCCTTGGCCCGTCCGCCCGCGCTCGGCAGGACCTCGGTGACCAGGGCGTTGTCCACGGACAGGTAGACGCCGAAGCCGATGCCCAGCACCACCGCGCACACCAGGCTCATCGGCCATGTCGGAAACGCGGCGATCAGGAACGCGGGCACCGCTGAGACCACCCCGGACAGGCACACCATCCCCCTGCGGCGGCCGATGCGGTCCGAGACCAGACCGGCCAGCACGGTCGTGGCCACGACCGCCGCCGTGTAGACGGCGATCAGCACCAGCAGTCCGTCCGCGGCCGAGGAACCGGGGAACAGCTCCTCGTAGCCCACCGCGTCGGCGAGGAAGTAGAGCAGGTAGAGGGTGAACATGGCGTTGCCCGTCTGCATGAGGAAACGGGTCAGCCACGCCCAGCCGAAGTCGGGGTACCGGCGAGGGGACACCCACAGCCCGCGCGCGAACCCGATCCAGGAGGGGCGGGCCTCGCGGGGCAGTGGCGGGTCGGGGGCCAGCAGGGCGAACGGCAGGACGCACAGGACGGTCAGCGCACCGAGGAGGGCGTAGCCGGGGGCGGTCCCCGTGGCCACCACGGTCACCAGCAGCACCGCCACCACCACGCCCGCCGACTGCGGTATGCCGATCCACCCCGAGACCACGCCGCGCTGGCGGACCGGCACGTGGTCGGGCACGGCCGCGAGCAGGGTCGCGTTCAGGCAGGACAGCGCGGCCTGGACGAACGACCACCCCAGCAGGACGCCGAGGAAGCCGTCCTGCTGCCCGAGCACCACCAGGCCCAGGCCGCCCAGGAGCGCACCGGTCAGGATCCAGGGGCGTCGGCGCCCGAACCGGCCGGTGGTCCGGTCGGACAGCGCTCCGGCCAGCGGGGTGCCCAGGGTGGAGCAGGCCGCGCCCGCCCCGGTCACCCAGGCCAGGGCGGTCTCCTTGGAGTCGGGGGCGAGCAGGCCGACCTGTTCGGGCAGCAGGACCTGGAGCGGGCCGAAGAAGGCCATCCACATGCCGAGGTTGGCCAGGCTGATCCCGGCCACCCACAGGCGGCGCACGGGCCGGGTGGGTTCGGCGAGCGCGGCGGGCGCGGCGGGTGTCTGGGGGGATGGGGAGGGCTGCGCGGGGGGTGTGCGCACGTGTGACCTACCTAACATGAACGTGTCTCATGTTAGAGGGGTCGTCCCGCCGGGGAAAGGCCCGCGACGGGTCCGGTTCACGGTGCGCGGCGCGGCGCCGCCGTCCCCGGGGCCGGTCGTGCTCGACGGCCGGGTTCTGCGTTCCCGTCTTGGTAGTCAAGTTTGCCCAGTGGAGTCGGAGAGGGCTACCCTCGCAAAGTAATCAAACTTGACTAATAGGAGGTGCGCGTGGCCGGAACGGACACCGCGCGGGCGGGCGGCGGCACGGGCGGGGATGAGGGCGGGGACACCCGGCGGAACCAGGACCGGAGTCAGGGGCGGCCGGGGGCGGCCGCGCTCCGGGCCAACGAGACGACCGTTCCGCTGCTGCCGTGCGTCTCGACCGAGGCCACCCTGGAGTTCTACCGGGCGCTCGGCTTCGAGGTCACCTACGAGCAGACCAGGCCCTACCTCTACCTGGCCTTCCACTGGAGCGGCTTCGACCTGCACTACGGCCGCGCCCCGAAGGGCCTGGACCCCGCCCTGGAGAACAGCGGCGGCTGCCTGGTCATGGTCGACGCGGTCGCGCCCTACCACGCCGCCCTCACGCAGGCCATGCGCCGGGCCTACGGCAGGGTCCTGGCGAAGGGGCTGCCGCGTATCACGCGCCACCGGCCGGGCGCCAGCCGCTTCACGCTCATGGACCCCTCGGGGAACTCGCTCATCTTCATCCAGCGCGGCGAGCCCGAGAGGCTGGAGTACGGCGGCTCCAGGGAACTCGACGGGCTCGCCCGCGTCCTGGACGGCGCCCGGATCCTGCGCGACTTCAAGACCGACGACCTCGCCGCCTTCAGGCGGATCCGCTCCGGACTGAAACGGCACGGGGACCAGGCGCCTCCGGTGGAGCGGGCGCTGGCGCTGGCCATGCTCATCGAACTCGCGGTCGCCCTCGGGGAGGAGGAGGGCGTTGAGGAGTGGCGGGAGCGGCTGAGCGGGATCGCCCTCAGCGGCGGTGAGCTGAGCAGGATCGAGGGGGAGCTGCGCAACGCCTCCGCGCTGCGGCGCTGGCTCGGCGCGGAGGCCGCGGAGGCGGACGGGGCGGCCGTCTCAGCAGGAGACGGCCGTCTCAGCCGGAGGGGATCGAGCCCGGCTCCTCCCCGGTGAGGACGCCCTCGTAGGCGTTGCCCTCCTCGCCGGCGAAGGAGTAGGCGCCGCCCTCGATCCGCCGGATCAGCGAGCGCGTCCACGCCGCGTCCGACTCCGCGGAGTGCACCCACATGTCCATGACCTCGCCGATGTGGCCCATCTGGCCGGGCCCCGCCTCCGGGGCGTAGTACGTGACCACGCCTCCGCGCCACTCCTCCAGGCCCTCGACTCGGCGCCTGAGCAGGTCGACCGCCTCCCGCCGGGACAGGTCGACGATGAAGCCCAGACCGGCCGAGAGCACGTCCAGGCGCGCGTCGTGCGAGGACACCGCCCGGCGCAGCAGGGCGAAGTACTCCCGGGTGCCCTTTCCGGTGATCTCGTACTCGGTCCGGGGCGGGCCCCCCGCGGTGGACGGCGCTGTCTCGTGGGCGTGCAGCAGGTCCTGCCGGGCCATCTGCTTGAGCGCGTGGTAGATCGACCCCGGCTTGGCGTTGGACCACTCGTGCGCGCCCCAGAACTCCAGGTCGCCCCGCACCTGGTAGCCGTGCGCCCGCCCGCGTAGGCGGACCGCCCCCAGGACCAGCAGCCGGATGGCCGACATCCACACCCCTCGTCTCACCGGCGCGGTATCCGTGCTGTTCGACGATCCGCGCTATTCAACTTTGACTAGCATATCTCCCGTGCGCCCGCGCCGCCCTGTGCTCCGCGCCGCCTCCCGTGCCCGGGCGGGCCCGGCACGGGAGGAACGGCGGCGGGTCTCAGCCGCGCCCGGGGACCGGGTCGCCCTGGCGGGCGTGCTCGCCCCCCAGCGCGATCGGCGCGGCCAGCCACTCGTCGCGCAGGCCGAACGCGTTCACCAGCTGCACGGCGTAGGGGCGCAGGCCCCGGCACAGGTCGTTCACCGCCTGGGTGACCGCCTTGGCCCGCGAGGTGGAGAGCCGCTCGTGCTCCAGGAACCACGCGCGGTTCTCCTCGATCACCGACATCACGTACAGGTCGCACAGCCGGTTGAGCAGCTTGGCGGTCGAGGTGTCCCCACAGCGGTCGATCCCCGCCACGAACGCCTCCAGCACCACCCGGTCCATGTGCGCGCGGCCCGCGGTGAGCACGTGGTCCTGGGCGCGGTTGAACACGTCGAAGGCGTCGTCGCCGTTCCTGCCGGACCTGCGCAGCCGCGCGGCCAGGCCCTCGATGACGTGCTTCTCGCGGTCCTCCAGCAGCTCCAGCTGCCAGCCCCGGTTGTACAGGCTGGCCTCCTCGCCGCGTCCCGGGGCGGCCGCGACGAGCCGTTCGATCAGCGGAATCGCGGCGGTGCGCTCGATGACGGTCTCGAAGACCTTGCCCGCCATGAACCGGGCCAGCCCCAGCTGGTCCAGGTCGCCGAACGAGTCCTTGAAGTTGGTCAGCAGGCCCTTGGTGAGCTGCTGGAGCAGGACCGTGTTGTCGCCCTCGAACGTGGTGAAGATGTCGGAGTCGGCCTTGAGCTGCGGAATCCGGTTCTCGGACAGGTACCCGGCGCCGCCGCACGCCTCCCGGCAGGTCTGGATGGTTTCGCTGGCGTGCCATGTGGCCACCGCCTTGAGCCCGGCCGCCCGCGACTCCAGTTCGCGCTGGGCGTGCTCGTCGCGCTCGGGCGAGCGGGACAGCTCGTGCAGCCGGGTGACCAGCTCCTCCTGCGCGAAGTGCAGCGCGTAGGTGCGGGCCAGGGCGGGCAGCAGCTTGCGCTGGTGCGCCAGGTAGTCCAGGACGCGCACCTCCCGCTCGGGCCGCCCCTCGCCGTCGGGCCGGGTGAACTGGCGGCGGGTGTCGCCGTAGCGCACCGCGATGGTCAACGCGGCCTTGGCGGCGCTCCCCGCGCCGCCCGCCACGCTGATCCGGCCACGGACCAGCGTTCCGAGCATGGTGAAGAAGCGACGGCCCTTGCTCTCGACGGGGCTGGAGTAGGTGCCGTCGGCTGCCACGTCCCCGTACCGGTTGAGCAGGTTGGTGCGCGGCACCCGCACGCGGTCGAACTCCAGCCGCCCGTTGTCCACGCCGTTGAGTCCGGCCTTGGGGCCGCAGTCCCCGATGCGCACGCCCGGCATCGGCCTGCCCCGCCCGTCCCGGATCGGGACCACCAGGGCGTGCACGCCGTGTTCCTCGCCGCCGGTGCTCAGCTGGGCGAACACCACCGCCAGGCGACCGTCGCGGGCCGCGTTGCCGATGTAGTCCTTGCGCGCCGCCTCGTCGGGCGTGTGGACCACGAACTCCTCGGTGTCGGGGTCGTAGACGGCCGTGGTGCGCAGGCTCTGCACGTCCGATCCGTGGCCGGTCTCGGTCATGGCGAAGCAGCCGGGCAGCTCCATCGACATCGTGCCGGGCAGGTACTCGGCGTGGTGGGCCTCGGTGCCCAGGGCGCTGATCGCCCCGCCGAACAACCCCCACTGCACACCCATCTTCACCATGAGCGACAGGTCGTTGACCAGCATCTCGAAGCCGACCACGGACGCGCCCACGTCGTCGCGCCCACCCACCGAGGCGGGGAAGCCGTAGGCGGGCAGGTCGGTCTTGGCCAGGGCCTTGATCTGGGTGAGCGTGCGGGCGCGGTGCTCCTCCACGGACAGTCCGTACACGGGGGCGTACAGGTCTCCCCGCAGGGCGTCGCGCATGTGCTCGCGCACGTGGGCCCAGCGGCCGTCGAGGAGGCCGCGCAGTTCGGCCTCGTCCACCCTCAGCGCCTGTTCGTTCATGTGCTCCCCCTGTGGTCCTCGCTGACGCGGCCCGGCCCGTGCCCGCCGCCGGAAGGGGCGGCTGGCACGGACCCGTACCCGCGGGTACACGACCAACGTTAGGGGGCGGGCGGGAAGTCAGACGGCCAGGGAGGCGGTCGCGGGGTCCTGGGTCGCGGTCGCGGCGGAGTCCACCCTGTGCAGGAGGTCGTCCAGGGACAGGCCGAGCGCGGCGGCGATCGCCGCGACAGTGAAGAACGTCGGGGTGGGGATGCGCCCGCCCTCGATCTTGCGCAGGGTCTCGACCGAGATCCGGGCCTCACGCGCGACGTCGACCATCGTGCGCTCCGCGCGGGCCTGCCGGAGCAGACCGCCCAGGAGGCGCCCGCGCTCGATCTGGTCTGCGGTCAGCGGTTCACGCACCATGCGACGAGTCTAACGCCACGGCACCGGGGCGGGATGAAAATACCGTCATGGCTGCCTGGTGCGCGGAGGGAGCGCAGAGGACCACCGACCGGCCAGGCCGGACGTTCCCGCTCTCAGGAGCCGCCGGTGCGGGGCGAAGCGGGGACGGTTTCGTTCCCGTACCCCGCCCCGCCGCTGGAGAAGGGAACCTAGGCCAGACCCGGGACGGCCAGCTCCAGGCGGCCGCCGTCCGCGTCGAGCCGGGCGGGCACCCCCAGCGGAATCGTGAGCTGGGCCGCGCAGTGCCCGAACTCCAGCCCCCACAGCACCGGCACCCCCAGCGGTTCCAGCCGGTCGCGCATCAGCTCGGCGACCACCTCCGGCCCCGGCGGGCAGTCCGTCCACGTGCCCAGGGCCACCCCGGCCACCCCGGCCGCCCACCCCGTGCGCAGCAGGTGCGTGAGCATCCGGTCGAGCCGGGCCACGTCCTCGGCGACGTCCTCCAGCAGCAGGATTCCGCCGGAGGCCGACAGGCGGCTGTGCGGCGCGGCCAGACCGTCGTTGAGCAGGCTCAGGTTCCCGCCGAAGGTCACCCCCTCGGCCCGTCCCGGCACCAGCGCGTGCGCGCCCGGCGAGGTCAGCACGGTCCGCCGCTCGGGCTCGAACAGGGTGGCGCGCAGCTCCTCCTGGGCCGCCGGGTCGCCCACGAAGTACCCCGTGCCGACCACGGGCCCGTGCACCGTGGCCACGCCCAGCTCCACCGCGAACGCCTCGTGCAGAGCCGTGATGTCGCTGAACCCGACCAGCGCCTTGGGTTCGGCCCGGCGCATCGCGTCGAAGTCCAGCAGGTCCACCGTCCGGTGCGCACCGTCGCCGCCGCGCACGCACAGCACCGCGTCCACGTCCGGGTCGCACCAGGCCTCCTGGAGGTCGGCGGCCCGCGTGGCGTCCGCACCGGCCAGGTAGGGCAGCCGCGGGTGGCGCTCGCGCACGTGCGGGGCCAGTTCCACCTCCAGCCCCCAGCCGCGCAGCGTTCCCACCGCGGCCTCCAGCCGCTCCGCGGGAACCGGGCTGCACGGGGCGACCAGGCGCACCCGGTCGCCCTCCCGCAGGCGCGGCGGTCGGACCAGCGCGCGCACACCCCGCGCGTCCGGCACCGGCACCCGCACCGCCGCGTCCGCCACCTCGGTCATCGCCTCTCCCACCCTCGGCCCTCTCCCTCGCTCGTGCGCGCCACCGGACGCGACGCCTCTCCCCACCACCAGCGCTCGGACACTCCCGCCGTCGCGCCGACCGCGTGCCCGGTCCCGCCCGGCCGCGGGGCCTTCCGGAACCCGGCCCCCGAAACACCAACCTCCCAGCCGACCAGGGGGTGCGCTGTTCAGGCGCGCAGGAACGTGTCCAGCGCGCGCACGCCGAAGTGCAGTCCCTCCAGCGGCACCCGCTCGTCCACACCGTGCAGCAGACCCGAGTAGTCCAGGCCCTCGGGCTGGGCCAGGGGGGAGAAGCCGTAGCAGTCGATGCCCAGCCGGGAGAACACCTTGGCGTCGGTGCCCCCCGACAGGCACACCGGCACCACGTGGGCCCCGGGGTCGTGCAGCAGCAGGGCCTCGCGCAGCTCCGCGAACGCGGGGGAGTCCACGGGCGCGGTCACCGGCGGCGAACCGTGCGCGTACTCCCAGGACACCCGGTCGCCGGTGAGCTCCTCCATGGCCGCGGCGAACTGCTCCTCCGCGCCGGGCAGCACCCGGCCGTCCACGCCCGCCGTGGCCTCCCCGGGCACCACGTTCACCTTGTACCCGGCCGAGAGCATCGTGGGCGTCGCGCTGTTGCGCGTGGTCGGGCCGATCAGCGGGGCGGCCGTCCCCAGTCTGGCGACCAGGGCGTCCACCGCCTCCGCGGTCGCCGTGTCGCCGGGGAAGCGCTCCACCTCCAGGGCCGCGGCGATCGCGTCGATCGCCGCCCGCGTGACGGGGGTCAGGTGCAGCGGCCACTCGTACCCGTCGATCCGGGCCAGGGCCGCGGCCAGGGCGCCGACCGCGTTGTCGCGCGGCGGCCGGGAACCGTGCCCGGCCGTGCCCTGGGCGCGCAGGGACAGCCAGGCGCTGCCGCGCTCGGCCGCGCCCACCGGGTACAGGCGCACCGGCTCCCCGGAGGCCGTGCGGGCGTGGATGGTCTCCCCGCCGCCCTCGCCGATCGCGGTGGTGCAGCCCTCGAACAGCTCGGCGTGCTCGCGGACCAGGTAGTCGGCACCGTAGGCGGCGCTGTCCTCCTCGTCGGCGACGAAGGCCAGCACGATGTCGCGCCGGGGCCGCAGCCCGTGGCGCGCCCAGTGGCGCACGACGGCGGTGACCGTGGCGATGGTGTTCTTCATGTCCACCGCGCCGCGCCCCCACAGCGCGGGCACGCCGGTGACGGGGCAGTCGGCGACCTCGCCGGCGAAGGGGGGCAGCGTCCAGTCGGCGGCGTCGGCGGGCACCACGTCCAGGTGGCCGTGCACCAGCAGCGCCGGGGCCGAGGGGTCGGTGCCGGGAACGCGCGCGACCACGTTCGCGCGCCGGGGGGCCGACTCCAGCAGCAGGGGGTCCAGCCCGGCGTCGCCCAGGGCCTCGGCGACGTACTCGGCGGCCTCGCGTTCGTCACCCCGGCCGCCCCCGTGGTTGGTGGAGTCGCGGCGGACGAGGCCGCGGGCCAGGTGGACGGCGTCCTCCCCGGCCGCCGCGAGGCCGTCGGTCCTCTCTGGGAAGCCGTCGGTTCTCTCTGGGAAGGAAGTGGCGATGTGGCCCACGGGCGCGCCTCGCTTTCGCTGAGGTGTCAGTAACGGGGGAGGACCCTGGTGGCCAGTGGTGACGAAGTGCTCCCCGGCACAGTTCTACCAGCCCCGCCCGCCGCGCTCCGGCATTCGCGGGCGGCGGCCCCGCGGTCCCGGACCCGGCCTCAGCCGTAGCGCTCCTCCATGGCGTTGGAGATGAGCGTGGTGACCGCCTTGAAGCAGCGGATCATCTCGTAGGAGTCCGGGGAGACGTACCGGACGCGCCGCACCCCCGTGCGCGTGACACCGGGGACGACGGCGGCGGCCTGGGCCAGCTGCGCGGAGTCCACCTCCACCTCCACGGCCCTGGGCTCGGGCGCGACCGGCTCCAGACGCCCGGCCAGCATCATGGCGGCGCGTGCCCCGGCCCGGATGTCCCGCGCGGTCGCGGCCGGGGGACGGCAGCGGGCCGCGTACCGGCTGACGTGCTCCTTGACCGCGACCGTCCGCGCGAACGGGGCGTAGGTGGCGGCGTCCTCGCAGGCGCGGTCGTCCCCGGTGACCAGGATGACCGGTGTGCCGTACTCGGCGACCACCGCGGAGTTGAGGCGGCCCTCGCTGGCGGGCTCGCCGTCCAGCCACACGCCGGTCACCGCGTTGGGCAGGTAGGTGTGCGCCAGCACGCCCTCGTCACCGGCGCCGCAGTGGTAGCCGAGGAACACCACGCCGTCGCAGTCGCCGGACTGCACGCCCTCGACCATGGACAGCTCCTTGTGCCGCCCGGTGATCATCGTGGCGTCGGTGTTGAGCTCCTCCAGCAGGAGGTTGCGCATGGTCGCGTGTGCCTCGTTGACCAGCACCTCGGTGGCGCCGCCTTCGAGCAGGCCCTCGACGGCGGCGTTGACGTCGCTGGTGAACATGGCGCGGCAGCGCTGCCACTGCTCGGTGCCGGGCTCGACGTCGGCGGGCCAGGTGACGCCCGTGGCGCCCTCCATGTCGGCGGAGATGAGGATCTTCACCCGCACGACCCTACGCCCCGGGCCCCTCCCGCAGCCACGGTTCGGGCGCCGCGTTCCGCCCGAGGGCGCACGGGAGGGGCCGGGGCGGCGACTACGGCAGGGTGAGGATCTCCGCGCCGGAATCGGTGATGACCAGGGTGTGCTCGAACTGGGCGGTCCACCTGCGGTCGGCCGTCACGGCGGTCCAGCCGTCGTCCCACATGTCGTACTCCACGCCGCCGAGCGTGATCATCGGCTCGATCGTGAAGGTCATCCCCGGCTCCATGACGGTGTCCGCGCGCGGGTCGTCGTAGTGCGGCACCACCAGGCCCGAGTGGAACTCCGGCCCCACGCCGTGCCCGGTGAAGTCACGGACCACGCCGTAGCCGAAGCGCTTGGCGTAGGACTCGATGACCCGGCCGATCACGTTGATCTGGCGGCCCGGCCGACACGCCCTGATCGCGCGCGTCAGGGCCTCCCGGGTCCGCTCGACCAGCAGCCGGTGCTCCTCCGAGACGTTCCCGGCCAGGAACGTGGCGTTGGTGTCGCCGTGCACGCCGTCCCGGTAGGCGGTGATGTCGATGTTGACGATGTCGCCGTCGGAGACCACGGTGTCGTCGGGGATGCCGTGGCAGATCACCTCGTTGAGCGAGGAGCACAGCGACTTGGGGTAGCCCTTGTAGCCCAGCGGGCTGGGGTAGGCCCCGTGGTCCAGCAGGAACTCGTGGCCGATCCGGTCCAGCTCGTCCGTGGTCACCCCGGGCCGGACGTTGCGGCCGACCTCCTCCAGGGCCTGGGCCGCCAGCCGTCCCACCACGCGCATCCGCTCGATGGTCTCGGGGGTCTGCACGTCGCCGAGGACCCCCTCCACGGGATGCTTCCGTCCGACGTACTCCGGGCGGACGATGTGGGAGGGAACCGAACGTTGTGGCGAGATTCGCCCAGGAACCAGCGGAGTAGTCATGGACACTGATTGTAGTTCGTGGGTCGGCCCCGCGGTCCTGGACGATGCCCTTCCCCCACGGGTGTAGGGAGCGCCCGGGCCTGGGTAGGTGCCCCGAGAAAGCACGTTCCCGCCCGGGCAGCGTCCCGTAGAAAGCGAGTCACGGTGAGCGAGGACACTCCGCTGGACGACAAGTGGTGGTACTGCCTCAGGCACAACCGGGTGGAGCACGGCCCCGGCTGCCCCAACAAGGAGCGCATGGGCCCCTATCCGGACGAGGCCACCGCCGCCAGCGCGCTGGCCATCGCGGCCCGGCGCAACGAGGCCTGGGACGAAGCCGACGAGGAGGAGCGGTGACCCCCTCCGCGCGCGCTCCGGTCCACCGCGCGGGGCCGCGCCGGGTGGCGCCTCCCGTCGGCGCCTCTGACAGGATCGGCGCATGACTGAACAGAGCACACCCGCGGGCGCGGACATCGCCGGGCTGTCCGTCGCCGTCCTGGGCGGGACCGGAGACCAGGGCCGTGGCCTGGCCCGCCGCCTCGCCCTGGCGGGGCACACCGTCCACCTCGGCTCGCGCAGCGCCGAGCGCGCCGAGAAGGCCGCCCGGGAGCTGGTGGAGGCCGAGACCTCCCCGATCGACGTGCGCGGCCTGGACAACGCCTCGGCCGCGGCCGCGGGCGACGTCGTCATCGTCGCCGTGCCCTGGGACGGCCACCGTGAGCTGCTGGAGCAGCTGGCCGGTCCGCTGGCGGGCAAGATCGTCGTGGACTGCGTCAACCCCCTCGGCTTCGACAAGAAGGGCCCCTTCCCGCTCGACGTCGCCGAGGGCAGCGCCGCCCAGCAGGCCGCCGAGGTGCTGCCCGACAGCCGCGTCACGGCCGCCTTCCACCACGTGTCCGCGGTGGTGCTGCTGGACCCCGAGGTCGAGGAGGTGGACCTCGACGTCCTGGTGTTGGGCGAGGACCGCGAGGCCACCGACGTGGTGCGCGCCCTGGCCGAGCGGATCCCGGGGGTGCGCGGCGTCTTCGGCGGCCGCCTGCGCAACGCCCACCAGGTCGAGGCCCTGACCGCCAACCTCATCGCGGTGAACCGCCGCTACAAGACCCACGCGGGCATCCGGATCACCGGCCTGTAACCCTGGGAGCCCGCGGTCCCTGAGAACCGCGTTCGACCGGTCGCGTCCGTGACGGCCCGAGGCACCCGCCCGCGCACGCGTACGGCGCCGGTCCCCGTGGCGGGGACCGGCGCCGCGCTGTCGGGCGCGCTCAGCCGCAGTAGGTGGCGCGCTCCTCGTCCGTCATGGACCGCGTGGACTGGGTGACGGTGCTGCCCTGGTCCTGCGCGGGCCCCTCGGCGGTGAAGGGGGCGTACCAGACGTAGTGGCCCCACTCGCGGTCGGGGAAGTGCAGCTCGTAGGTGCCGTGGACGCGCTGCATCCGCGGGCCGTAGTACACGCGGGCCACCTCGCCCGGCTGGGCGACGACCTGTGTGCGCTGGCTCTGGGTGTGCGACGAGCCCCACTCGTGACCGTAGGAGACGCTGAAGCTCTGCTTGAAGATCGCCCCGAACGTCGCCGTCATGGACAGGTTCACGCTGTTGGACTCGCCCGTGGTCTTGGACCACTGCACCATGGACATCTGCTCGTGGTCGGTGCAGTTGTAGACCGGTGAGCCGACCGGCTCGGAGGTGTTCTGGTAGTACTCCGGCTGGCCGGACGGGTGGAACTCGCACACGTCGGTGCCCTCACCGCACCGCTCCAGCAGCTCCCGGACCGTCGGGTTCCGTTCGTGGTCGGCCGCCGCCGGTGCGGGGGTGAGCGCCAGGACGGCCGCCAGGCCCGCCGCGGCACCCGCTGCGAGGGTTCTCATCGCTCCGCCTCTCGTGGGGGTCGGGCTTTCGTGGTGGTCGGGGGTCACGGGCACGCGGCCCGCTCGGTGTCGGTCATCGGGCGTACGTTCTGCGTGACGACCTCGTCGGGGGAGCCGGGGACGGGTCCCTCCACCGTGAAGGGGGCGTACCAGACGTAGTGGCCCCACTCGCGGTCGGGGAAGTGCAGCTCGTAGGTGCCGTGGACGCGCTGCATCCGCGGCTGCCGCTCGACCCAGCCCACCTCGCCGGGGGCGGTGTTGACGTAGGTGGTCTGCGTCTCGGTGTGCGAGGTGGTCCAGGTGTGCTCGAACGACTGCTCGTAGGACACCGAGAAGACCTCGCCGAATCCGGCCTCGGTGGTCAGGGTCAGGCCGACGCTGTTGCTCTGGGAGGTGGTGTCGGACCAGATCACCGCCATGTCCTGGCGGCCGGAGGTGCAGTTGAACACCTCCGAGCCCACCACGCGGCTGGGGGCGGCGAAGAGCTCGGGCTCACCGCTGGGGTGGAACTCGCAGACGTCGGTCTCCACGCCGCACCGCTCCAGCAGCTCGCGCACGCTGGGGGAGCCCTCGTGGTCGGCGTTGGCGGCGGTCGGGGGCGCGGCGACCGCGCCCGCCATGGCGACGGCGGCGGCGCAGAGCACGGTGGACGTGCGTCGCATGTCGTTTTCCCTTCGAGCGGGGGCAAGGGGGGAGGGGCCGGTCAGCCCAGGGTGGTGGAGACGGCGCGGTCGTTCATGTGGTCGCCCACGTAGTTGGTGTTCTCGCGGTAGGGGCCGTCGCGGTCGCCGGTTCCGTCCGGCCCCGAGTGCAGCCACAGGGCGCAGGTGGCCCAGGGCTGCGCCGAGGAGACCAGGTTCTGCCAGTCGGCGGGGAAGGTGAACCAGAACTCGGTGTCGTCGCCTCCGGTGCACAGGCCGTCGCCGTACAGGGTGAACGTGGCCCCGCCGAAGTTCTCGTGCTCGAAGTAGGTGCCGATGATGACGTCCGCGCTGGCCGCCCTGAGGGAGGCGCCGCCCCCGCTCAGGGCCCGTTCCTGCTCCTCCAGGGTCCGGCCGGTCTCCCTCTCCGCGGCCGTGATCGCCGCGTCGAAGGTGGCGAAGCAGCGCTCCTGGCCGGTGCCGGTGTCGCTGATGCAGTGCCGCTCGCCTGCGGCGGCGGGTGACGCCGCGGCGGTCGCGGTCAGGGCTGCGGCCGCGGTCGCCGCGGCGAGGGCGAGGGCCCGTGGCCGCCGGTGCGGTGAGGTCATGCCTTCTCCGTTGTGTCGGGGGATGATGCTTAACGCAGGTTAACAAAACTGTTCGGCGCGAATTGGTTACCTGGAGTGATGTGGGGCTGTGCGGTGGTTCTTCGGGCGCTGAGGAATCTTTTCTTCGCCGAATACCGGACGGGTGCCGTTTTTTATCGGCTTTCGTTTGGTGGTGGGTTGTTTGCCGCGCTCCGCGCCGACCCGGCGGGCGTCGTGCCCCCGGCCTGGGGCGGAGGGCGGCCCTCGGGGCGCAGAAGGCCTCGCGCGGGGCGAAAGCCCCCGTACGGACGGGCCGGGGCGGAGTTTTCTTGTGTGGCCCTCATCACGTACAGAGGTTCGACCGATCCAAGGGGGTTACTCCGGGTGTTCGCCCTCGGAGGGAGGGAGTGGGAAACACACGTGGCGGGGAGCGGGTGGAGTCTGGGTCCTGGACCTCGCCCACGTGGTTCTCCGTTCCATTCGTGTCCCTTTCCTGCCGTCAGTTCTTCTGGAAAGCGATGTGGGAACGCGGGTTGTCGCGTGTGTTCCTGTGGTTCTCCGTGACGCTGTGGAACCGGGGTGTTCGGGCGAACGGCGGCGGCTCCGCACCCGGAAGGGGCTGCGGAGCCGCCGTCAGTTCCTGGGAGCAGAGGTCAGGACACCCACTCCTTGACCTTGCCGACCAGCGCGGCCGGGTTCTCGCCCACGGGGGTCACGTTGAGCTGGGTCACCCCGGCGGCCCGGAAGGCCTCCACGCGCTCGCGCACGTAGGACTCCGGGCCGACCATGTTGGTCAGCTCCACGAACTCCTCGGGCACGGCGGCCGCGGCCTCGTCCCTCCTCCCCTCCAGGTACAGGTCCTGGATTTTCTCCGCGGCCTCCTCGTAGCCGTAGCGGCGGGCGACGGTGTTGTAGAAGTTCTTTCCCTTGGCGCCCATGCCGCCGACGTAGAGGGCGATCATCGGCCGCACGAGGTCCAGCAGCTTCTTGGTGTCCTCGTCCTCGCCGATGGCGAGCAGGCCGCCCGCGGAGACCTCCAGCTCTCCCAGGGAGGGGTCGCGCCTGGCCTTCCCCTCGGCCAGCGCCTCGCCCCACACCCTGTCGGCCTTCTCGGGGATGAACAGGTGCGGGAGCCAGCCGTCGGCGATCTCGGCGGTCAGCGCCACGTTCTTCACGCCGAGGGAAGCCACGTAGACGGGGATCTCGGAGCGCACGGGGTGGTTGATGATCTTGAGCGGCCTGCCGAGGCCGGTTCCCCGCTCCGGGGGCAGCGGCAGCTGGAAGACGGTGCCGTCGTGGGTGAGGCGGTCCTCGCGCGCCCAGACCTTGCGGCAGATCTCGATGGTCTCGCGGGTGCGGGCGAGCGGCTTGACGTAGGGGACGCCGTGGAAGCCCTCGATGACCTGCGGGCCGCTGGCGCCCAGGCCGAGGATGGCCCGTCCGCCGGACAGGTCGTCCAGCCCGGCGGCGGTCATCGCGATGAGCGCGGGGGTGCGTGTGTACAGCGGCAGGATGGCCGAACCGATCGCCACGGTCTCGGTGCGGGCGGCGATGTAGCCCATCAGGGTGGGGCTGTCGAACCCGTAGGCCTCGGCGACCCACACGGTGTCGAGACCGGCCTTCTCCAGTTCGACCACCTGGTCGACGGAGGCCTTGGGGTCGCCCGCGTACTGGAGCGGCATCGAGACGCGCATCTGTCCTCCCGGGAGGGCCGGACCCCCGGCCCGTCGGCGCTGGGTACGGTGCGACTCTACTCCCGAGTACGGTTCGGTCTGTTGTCCGGCTCACAGACCGCCGCGCGGTACCGCGTCCGGCCCGCACACCGCCGGGCCCCTGACACCACACCGCCGGCCGGGGCGGGCCCCGACCGGCGGTGCTCACCGGTGTCCGGAGAGGGGCGAGGTCACCCCGCCCCTCAACCGGCGTAGGAGTGGCGCTCCTCGGGGAACGCCCCGTTGACGACCTCGTCGGCGTAGGCGGAGGCCGCCTCGCGCAGGGTCTCGTGCAGGTTGGCGTAGGTCTTGACGAACTTGGCCACCTTCGGGCTCAGCCCGGCCATGTCCTGCCACACCAGTACCTGGGCGTCCGTGGACGGACCGGCGCCGATGCCCACGGTCGGGACGGACAGCTGCTCGGTCACCTGCGCGGCCAGCTCGGCGGGCACGCACTCCAGCACGACCGCGAACGCGCCCGCGCGCTCCATCTCCTTGGCGTCCTTGAGCAGACCGGCCGCGGCCTCGCCGCGGCCCTGCACCCGGTAGCCGCCCAGGGTGTTCACCGACTGGGGGGTCAGGCCCAGGTGCGCCATCACCGGTACACCCGCCGAGACCAGCAGCTCCACCTGGGGGGCCACCGCGTGGCCGCCCTCCAGCTTCACCGCCTGGGCCCCGCCCTCCTTCATGAACCGCGAGGCCGCCTCCAGCGCCTGCTGGGGAGAGGCCTGGTAGGAGCCGAACGGCAGGTCGGCCACGACGAGCGCCCGCCGGGTGGAGCGGGACACCGCCGCGGTCAGCGGGAGCAGTTCGTCCACCGTCACCGGGACGGTGGTGTCGTAGCCGTAGACGACGTTGGCCGCCGAGTCGCCGACCAGCAGGACCGGGATCCCGGCCTCGTCGAAGACCCGCGCGGTGAGCGCGTCGTAGGCGGTCAGCATCGGCCAGCGCTCGCCGCGCCCCTTGGCGGCGGCCAGGTCGCGGATGGTGACGCGTCGGCTGGTGACCCCGCCGTACAGGGCGTTTCCTGTCGGCGCCCCGGTCGGGGCGAGGGGCTTGTCCGTGGTGCTCATACTTATCCCTCCGTTGTCTCGAAGCACCTCGCGGGTGTCTCCGGACGTGTGGACGAATGGTGTTGTCGCGCTCGTGCGCGGGGCGGCCGAGGGGGCCGCGGGCGGTCCGCGGGGGGACCGGGCGGGTGCGGAGGAGACGGGGACCGGCGTCTGCGGACGACCGGGCGCGGCCGCCGCACGCAAGCATCATCGCATGCCCGCTCCGCGTCTCTCCGCACCGGTGACAACCCGGTCGGACGGTCGGATGTTTCCCGCCGGGACCGGCTCGTGCTCCTCCGCCGGGGTCGCCCCGGGGCGGCCAGGGCTTTTCCGCCGGGGCCGCCCCGGAGGCGGCCGGTACTTTCCGGCCGGGACCGCACCGGATACGGCCAACACACCGTTCGCGGGCCCCGAAGCGCGCGGGCGGCGCGGTTCGCGGGTACGGTCCGATCGGCGGAAGTTTCGGTGGTGGTCTCGGCGGTGGAGGTGGCTGGTGGACGCGCAGACGGCGTACCGGCGCAGGTGGGGCGGGCTGGCGGTACTGATCATCTGCCTGCTGGTGATCGTGGCCGACAACACCATCCTCAACGTGGCGCTGCGTGTGCTGTCCGACCCCGAGCGGGGCCTGGGGGCCAGCCAGTCGCAGCTGGCCTGGGCGATCAACTCCTACACGCTGGTCTTCGCGGGCCTGCTGTTCACCTTCGGCGTACTCGGCGACCGGTGGGGGCGCCGACGCATGATCGTGGTGGGGCTGACGGTGTTCGGCACGGCCTCGGCGCTGTCGGCCTACTCCCAGACCCCCGAACAGCTCATCCTGGCCCGCGCGGTCATGGGGTTCGGCGCCTCCATGGTGACGCCGCAGACCCTGTCGATCATCGCGAACGTCTTCCCGCCCGAGCAGCGCGCACGCGCCATCGGGATCTGGGCGGGCGCGGTCGGGCTGGCGATGGCCATCGGCCCCTCGGCGGGCGGGCTGCTGCTGGAGAACTTCTGGTGGGGGTCGATCTTCCTCGTCAACGTGCCCTTCGTGGCGCTGGGTCTGGCGCTGGTGTTCTTCCTGATCCCCGAGTCGCGCGACGCCGACCCCGGCAGGCTGGACGTGCTGGGCGTGCTGCTGTCCGTCCCCGGCCTGGTGCTGCTCATCTACGGCATCATCACCGCGGGAGAGCGGGCCTCCCTGGCGGACTGGGACGTGTACGGCGCGCTCATCGGCGGCGTGGTGGTGCTGGTGCTCTTCCTGGTGCACGAGTCGCGCGCGCCCAACCCCTCCCTGGACGTGCGCTTCTTCCGGGATCCGCGGTTCAGCGTCTCCGTGGCCACCATCATGGTGCTGTTCTTCAGCATGTCCGGGATCATCTTCTTCCTGAGCTTCTACTGGCAGAGCGTCCGTGAGTTCTCCCCGTTCATCGCGGGTCTGCTGGTGCTGCCAGCGGCGCTGGGGCAGATGATCATGGCACCGCTCAGCCCGACGCTCGTGCGCTGGGCGGGGCCGCGCGTGGTCGCGGCGCTCGGTGTGCTGGGCGTGTGCTCCAGCTTCCTGTTCTTCACCCAGCTCGAACCGGACACGCCGCTGCCGCTGATCGTCGGGTTCTTCTTCCTCCAGGCCGGCGCGATGGCGGTGGTCCTGACCCCCGCCACCGACGCGATCATGTCGTCGGTGCCGCCGGGCAGGGCCGGTGCCGCCTCCGCCGTGCAGAACACGGTCCGGCAGGTGGCCACGGCGATGGGCGTCGCGATCCTGGGCGCGGTCATCTCCTTCCGCTACCGGGCTGGGATCACCCCCACCCTGGAGGATCTCGCCGACGAGGGCTCGGCGGACGTGGCGGACCAGCGGCTGCGATCGGCAGGGGAGTCGATCGAGGGCACCCTGGCCCTGGCCCGGAGCCTGGGGGAGCAGGGGCGGGTCCTGGTGGACCCCGCCAAGGAGGCGTTCATGTCCGGGCTGCACACGGCGGCGACGGTGTCGCTGTTCTTCGGGGTGGTCGGACTGGTCGTGATCCTGGTCTGGATGCCGCGCGAGACCGGGCGTCACCAGCCCCTGGACGCCGAGGACGGCGGCCCCTCCGCCGGAGCCGCTCCCGCCCCCGGCCGGGGGGAGCGGTGACCGGGGTCGGTCGCCTACGTTGAACACATGCGCCTGACCGCTTTCACCGACGTCTCCCTGCGCCTGGTCATGCGGCTCGCGGTCGCGGACGAGGGCGAACTCCTCACCACCAGGACCGTCTCCGCGATGCTCTCCGTGCCCTACACGCACATGGCCAAGGCCGTGGCGCGGCTGTCCGACATGGGGCTGGTGGAGGCGCGGCGCGGCCGCAACGGCGGACTGCTCCTGACCGAGAGCGGGCGGCGGGCCTCGGTCGGGTCGATCGTGCGCGAGCTGGAGGGCGCGGGGGAGCTCGCGGGGTGCGAGGACGACCCGCCCTGCCCGCTGCGCGCCGCCTGCCGCCTGCGCGGGGCCCTGCGCGAGGCGCACGAGGCGTTCTACACCTCGCTCGACGGCGTCACCGTGGAGTCCCTGGTGTCCCCGCCCACGCGAGACGCACTGACCCTGCTGCGTCCGTAGAGCCCGCAGCGGCGCTCCGTCTCCGTCCGCCCCACGGGTGCACGGCCGAGCTTCGCCGGGGCCGGCCCCTTCGCCAGCCCACCGGTCCACCGGCCCACCAATCCGCCAGCCCACCAATCCGCCAGCCCGCCAGCCCTCCCGGGTCCAACCGTTCCCACCTGCCCCCTCGGCGCGGGAGCGGCCCCGGAAGCGGGGGCCCGTGGAGGCGGATTTAATATGCATTTCAGATACCAGTTTTCTGCTCCGAGACACCCTCTCCGAAGTGAGGTCGCATGCTCTCCACAGAGTCCGCCGCCACCGTCCGGGCCACGGTCCCCGCCGTGGCCGGAGCCCTGGACACCATCACCGCCCGCTTCTACGACACGATGCTCGGCGAACGCCCCGAACTCCTCGACGGCCTGTTCAACCGGGGCAACCAGGCCTCGGGCGAACAGCGCAGGGCCCTGGCCGGATCGATCGCCGCCTTCGCCACCCTCCTCCTGGAGCACCCGGAGGAGCGCCCCGACGCACTCCTCTCCCGCATCGCCCACAAGCACGTCTCCCTCGGGGTCACCGAGGACCAGTACGTCATGGTGCACAAGTACCTCTTCGACGCCATCGCCTCCACCCTGGGGGACGCGGCCACCCCCGGCGTCGTCAGGGCCTGGGACGAGGTCTACTGGCTCATGGCCGGAGCCCTGATCGCCCTGGAGGCCCGCCTGTACGCCGAGCGCGGGCACACCGGGCACGGGGCCTGGCGCCCCTGGCGGGTCACGCGGCGTTGCCAGGAGACCCCCGACACCGCCTCCCTCACCCTCGAACCCGAGGACGGCGCCCCGCTCCCCGCCTTCCTGCCCGGCCAGTACGTCAGCGTCCGCACGCGCATGCCCGACGGCGTCCGCCAGGCCCGCCAGTACTCCCTGACCGGCGGGGACGGCGGGTGCCGCCGTATCACCGTCAAGCGCCTGCGAGCCGCCGGGGCCGATCCGGCGGGGGAGGTCTCCACCCTGCTGCACGACACCGTCGTCCCGGGCGACGTCCTCATGGTCTCCACCCCGGCGGGCGACGTGACCCTGTCCGAGGGAGAGCACCCCCTCGTCCTGGTCTCGGCCGGGATCGGCTGCACGCCGATGGTGGCCATGCTGAACCGGCTCGCCGAGCAGGGCAGCGACCGCAGGGTCCTGGTCCTGCACGCCGATCGCAGCCCGGAGGAACACGCCCACCGCGAGGAGACCGCCGCCCTGGTAGGTGCGCTGCCCGGCGCGAGCTCCCGGACCTGGTACGAGACCGGTGGCGACGAGGGTGCTGGCGGAGGAGGTGACGGCGACGGGGGTGACGGCGGCGGGGGCGATGGCGACGGGGACGACGGGGGTGATGGCGGCACCGACCGGGGGCGGATGGACCTGGACGGGGTGGACCTGCCCGAGGGCGCCGAGGTCTACCTGTGCGGGCCGCTGCCGTTCATGCGCGGTGTGCGCGCCCAGCTGCTCGCTGCCGGAGTGCCCGCCCGCCGCATCCGCTACGAGGTGTTCGGCCCGGACCTGTGGCTGGGCGAGGACTGAGTGACTGGGCGTGCTCTGAGGGGGCCGGAGGGCGGGTGGGCTGTTCCCGCTTCCTTTCGACGCCCCGCCCGCTGATGGTGGCCGAGGTGGCGGCACCAGCTGCCGCGTGGTGGTGCGGGAGGGCGTTCAACGGTGGGGGTGTGGGGGTGGTTGCTCGCTCCTGCGTTGGCACCAAAGGCAGCGGTGGGCTGGGGTCCCCGTTCAACGCCCTGGCTGTGGGTGGTGGCCGGAGGTGGCGGCACCGGCTGCCGCGTAGTGGTGCGGGAGGGCGGTCAACGGTGGGCGTTCGGGGGTGGTGGGCCTCTGCTGCGTCGGCACCAAAGGCGAGCGGTCCCTCCGGCCTTGGGCAGCGGTACCGGCCCCCGGTGGTGGGGGTGGGCGACGGTGGCAGCGACGACGGTGGGCGTTGGGCCCGGGTTGCGTGTCGGGCGCGGGCATGCCAGGGCTCGGCACGGCCGGGGGTCATTCCCGGGGCGGTGGGTCCGGGTCCCCGTCGGACGGGTGGCCCCGTCCTTGTCCTCGGTGTTGGTGTGTGCGCAGTTCGCGTTGGTACTTGGCCCGGTTGTGCGGGCCGCACAGCGGTTGCAGGTTGGCTACCACCGTGCGCCCTCCTCGGGAGAACGAGGTGACGTGGTCGGCTTGGCACCAGGTCACCGGCACCTCGCATCCGCCCGGGTGGGCGCACGTGGTGTGTCCGTGGAAGGCGGCGGTGCGCTGTCGGGCTGAGGCCAACCGTCGGCTGTGGCCCACATCCAGCACCTGTCCGGTGGGCGGTGCGGTGAGCATCCGCACCACCTCAGCGTCCCCAGCCAACTCATGCACCAGACCGACCGGGATCACCCGGCCGCGCTCGTCCAACGCCGGAAGCTCCTGGCCCTGAGCGTCCAGGTAGGTTTCCACGGGCACCAGGATGCGGATCTGCGCCAATGGGGCAGGGGTGTGGGTGCATCCGGTGTGGGTGGTGGCAAAGCGCAGCGCCGCGATGAGCGCGTCGTGCTCGCGCTGGGACCGGGTGCGGGTGTCCTCATCCGAAGGCGGGGTGGTGAAGGTGTCGATGGCCGCGCGCACGACCAACGCGTCCCCACTGCCTCCCCAGGCCTGCAACTGGTAGCTGCCCTGGAACGTGTCATGCACGCTCAGGCCACGCCCGGCGTGAGCGGCCTCATGATCACGGTCCAGACGGTGCGGATCCAACCGGTAGGCGACCTGACGGGCCACCGACCGAAGCTGGTTGACCGACAACGCAGGCCGCTCCTGCTTGGCGGCCACCAGAGCGGACTCAAATCCTTGGCGGTATTCCGCCTCGTCGGGGAAATGCTGGGCGTCGCGGGTCTGGACGGCTGTGTCGGTGGCCTTGGCGATCGCCACCGCCTCACCCAACACCACCGCGCCCTCAGCCACCGCTTGAGTGGTGGCGGGCAGGGTCTCCTCGTGCACGTGCTGGGCCAGACGGGCCAAATCCTTGGCCTGGGCGGTGGGCATCTTGCCGTGGTGAACCAGCCACTTGTCCAACGTGGAGTAACCGCTGTAGCGGGCCACCTCGCCCCGTGCGTACAAACCCGCCATCCGCGTCAACGCGCGCAAACGGATCTTCTCCAGCTGCGCCCACAAGGCGGCGACTTCCTCAGCCGCACTCTCGTCCGCTCCGGGCGGCAGTTCCCCGCTCCATGCCTGGTCGATGATCTCGCGCGCACCGGCCAGCGCGGCCACGACCGGGGAGCATTCCCCGGGGGCCCCGTCGGGCGCTGCAAGCATCATCTCCATATTTTTATTATAGGCGACGATATGTCATTGTGCCATGAATTCACGGTCCGGGTTTGGCCTTTTTCTGTCTCTCTCCTCGGAGGCTCCTTTCTTCTCTGTAGGCCATAATGGGGATGTCCGAAAAGCACGACTGGGGGGCGCAACTAAAAAGCGCGACCGAAATGTCCGCCTGCCTTTGGCTCCGCTTTTCGCGGCAGAGCCCAGCCATCCCCGGACCTCAGGCGTTGGCCGCCTCCCGCCAGCCGCTCCCGCCTTTGGTGCCGCTGTTCGTCGGGGGCCCGGACCTCCACCGGCCCTGACTGTTCCCCGCTGCCCGTGCCCTTTCGCGGCAGCTGGTGCGCTTTCGTCGGCGTCAACGTCCCCGAGGGGGAGTGGCGTAGGGAGGGGGCCTGGTGACGGCCCCTCCCTGCCCCTCAAAATATTCTTCGTTCTTCCCAATTTCTGGCCGGTGTGCCTGGCTTCACATCCCGGGTGAGACCCAGGCAGGGGCTACGAGGCCCAGGCAGGAGCTATGAGGCCCAGGCACAGGGGCTACGAGACCCAGGCGGGGACTGCTGAGGCACCGGCGGGGGCTGCGAGACCCAGGCGGGGGGTTGCGAGACACAGGCAAAGCACGTGTGAGGGGCGGATGAGGGCTCCGCGAGGCGGACGGGACACGTTGTCCACAGGGGTCTGCGAGTGTCGCGGGAAAGTCGTAGGCTCAGGAGTCACCACCTGTCCACCGACCCTCCTGGGGGCACCTGAGCCATGGCCGACTCCTTCGCCCATCTGCACGTCCACACCGAGTACTCGATGCTCGACGGGGCCGCGAAGCTGAAGCCCCTGTTCAAGGAGGCGTCGCGGCTGGGCATGCCCGCGGTCGCGATGACCGACCACGGCAACATGTTCGGTGCCTACGAGTTCTACCAGCAGTCCAAGGGCACCGGCGTCACCCCGATCATCGGCATCGAGGCCTACGTCGCCCCCGAGTCGCGCTTCCACAAGAAGCGGGTCTTCTGGGGCAGGGCCAGCGGCTCCGACGACGCCTCGTCCGAGGGCGGCAAGGACATCTCCGGCGGTGGCCGCTACCTGCACATGACGATGCTGGCGCAGAACGAGAAGGGCCTGCGCAACCTGTTCCGGATGTCCTCGCTGGCGTCCATGGAGGGCTACTACATGAAGCCCCGCATGGACCTGGAGCTGATGTCGGAGCACAGCGAGGGCATCATCGTCTCCACCGGCTGCCCCTCGGGCGGTGTGCAGACGCGGCTGCGGCTGGGCCAGGAGAAGGAGGCCGTCGCCTACGCGGCCGGACTCCAGGACATCTTCGGCAAGGAGAACGTCTTCCTGGAGCTGATGGACCACGGCGTGCCCATCGAGAAGGAGGTCCGCGACGGCCTGCTCAGGGTCGGCCGTGAGCTGGACATCCCGCCGCTGGTGACCAACGACTCCCACTACGTCTACGAGTCCCAGGCCGCGGCGCACGACGCGCTGCTGGCGGTGGGCGTGGGCAAGAACCTGGACGACCCCACCCGGTTCCGGTTCAACGGCTCGGGCTACTACCTCAAGACCGCGGACGAGATGCGCGGCCTCCTCAACTTCGACGAGTGGGAGCAGGGGTGCCGCAACACCCTGCTGGTGGCCGAGCGCATCGATCCAGGCGCCTACGACGCGGTGTTCGCCCACCGCGACCTGATGCCGGTCTTCCCCGTGCCCGAGGGGGAGACCCAGGCCTCCTGGCTGGCCAAGGAGGTCGATCGGCTGCTCGTTGGCCGTTACCCCAACGGGATCAACGACGAGATCCGCCAGCGGGTCGACTTCGAGCTCGGCATCATCAACGAGATGGGCTTCCCCGCCTACTTCCTCGTGGTCGCCGACATCTGCCAGTACGCGCGCAAGAACGGGATCGCGCTGGGTCCGGGGCGCGGATCCGCGGCGGGGTCGATGATCGCCTACGTCCTGGGCATCACCGACCTGGACCCGCTGGAGCACGGGCTGCTGTTCGAGCGGTTCCTCAACCCCGAGCGCGTCACCATGCCCGATGTCGACCTGGACTTCGACGAGCGTCGGCGCGGGGAGATGATCGAGTACGTCACCCGCCTGTACGGGGAGGAGCGCGTCGCGCAGATCCTGACCTTCGGCACCATCAAGGCCAAGGCCGCGGTCAAGGACTCCACGCGCATCCTGGGCATGCCCTACTCGGTGGGCGACCAGATCACCAAGGCCTTCCCCGCCGCGGTCGGCGGCAAGGAGATCCCGCTGGAGGCGGTGACCAACACCGAGCACGAGCGCTACGGCGAGACCACCGAGCTGCGCAGCCTCATCGACAACGACGCGCAGGTCGCCAAGGTGATGGAGACCGCGCGCGGTATCGAGGGTCTGACCCGCGGCACGGGTGTGCACGCGGCCGGGGTGATCCTGTCCAAGGAGCCCCTGCTCGACGTCATCCCGCTGCACAAGCGCGACACCGACGGGGCCATCATCACGGGCTTTCCCTACCCTCAGTGCGAGGACATGGGCCTGCTCAAGATGGACTTCCTGGGCCTGCGCAACCTCACGATCATGGACGACGCGGTCAAGTCCATCAAGGAGGCCGAGGGGATCGACATCGACCTGGGGCAGCTCCCCCTGGACGACAGGAAGACCTACCAGCTCCTCTCGCGCGGCGACACCCTGGGCGTGTTCCAGCTGGACGGCGGCGCGATGCGCAACCTGCTCAAGCGCATGGAGCCCAAGAAGTTCGGCGACATCGCGGCCGTGCTGTCGCTGTACCGGCCCGGCCCGATGGCCGCGAACGCGCACAACGACTACGCCGACCGCTCGAACGGCCGCCAGGAGGTCACCCCGATCCACCCGGAGCTCAAGGACGCTCTGGAGCCGATCCTGGGGGAGACCTTCCACCTGCTCGTCTACCAGGAGCAGATCATGGCCATCGCCCAGCAGTTGGCCGGGTACACCCTGGGCGGCGCCGACCTCATGCGCCGCGCGATGGGCAAGAAGAAGAAGGAGGCCCTGGAGGAGGAGGAGGCCAAGTTCTTCCCCGGGGCCGAGGCCCGCGGCTTCTCCCGGGAGGCCACGCAGGCGCTGTGGGACGTCATGCTGCCCTTCGCCGGGTACGCGTTCAACAAGTCGCACGCCGCCGGGTACGCCCTGGTCTCCTACTGGACCGCCTACCTCAAGGCCAACCACCCCGCCGCCTACATGGCCGCGCTGCTGACCTCGGTCAGCGACGACAAGGACAAGATGGCGGTCTACCTGGCCGAGTGCCGGACCCAGGGCATCAAGGTGCTGCCCCCCGACGTCAACGAGTCGGGCCTGCGCTTCACCCCGGTGGGCAAGGACATCCGCTTCGGCATGGGCGCGGTCCGCAACGTCGGCGCCAACGTCGTCAACTCGGTCATCAAGACCCGCACCGAGAAGGGCAAGTTCAGCTCCTTCACCGACTTCCTGTCCAAGATCGAGCTGGCGGCCTGCAACAAGCGCGTGATCGAGTCACTGGTCAAGGCGGGCGGCTTCGATTCGCTCGGCCAGCCCCGCCGTGAGCTCTACCGCCACCACGAGACCGCGGTGGACGGCATGATCAGCTCCAAGAAGCAGGAGGCGCACGGACAGTTCGACCTGTTCGGCGGCGGCGACGACGGCGACTCCACCCCCATCGGCCTCAACATCAACTGGGGCGAGGAGGAGTGGGACCGCAAGACCAAGCTGGCCTTCGAGCGGGAGATGCTGGGCCTGTACGTCTCCAGCCACCCGCTGGCCGGTGCCGAGCGGGTGCTGGCCCGCTCGCGCGACACCTCCATCGCGCAGATCGTGGCGGGGGAGCTGGCCCGCGAGCGCGGTGAGGTGCGTATCTCCGGCCTGATCTCCAAGGTGGACAAGCGCACCAACAAGGCGGGCAACCAGTGGGCGATCGCCACGGTCGAGGACCTGGACGCCTCCATGGAGGTGCTGTTCTTCCCCAAGACCTATCCGCTGTACGTCCAGGCCCTGCTGGAGGACACCGCGGTCACGGTCAAGGGCAGGCTCAACGACCGGGACGGCACGTGGTCGATGTTCGCCTCGGAGATGTCGATCCTGGACATCTCGCACGTCACCGAGGGAGAACCGCCGGTGCTGCTGACGGTCGCGGAGGAACGCCTCACCCCCGAGCTGGTCGGCGACCTGCGCCAGGTGCTGGCCACGCACAAGGGGGACACCCCGGTGCGGATCCGGGTGGACAACCCGGTCCGGTCGCGGGTCTACGCCGTGGACCGCTACTCGGTGCGGATCTCCCCGGAGTTCAACGGTGAGGTCAAGAGCCTGCTGGGGGCCTTCGCGGTCGACTACTGACCACCGCCCCGCGACCTCACGGTCCCCGCGCGCCCTCGGGCGGGCGGGGACCTTTTTCGTGCCCGCCCTTGCCCGATCGAAGTTAGCGATATATCTTTGATCTATAAGAACGGAGCACGATAGTCGCTCTGTATCGCACCACCTCAAGGAGGACACCATGAGCGCCATGGCACTGCCCGGCCCCTGGTCCTGGGACGCACGCGGACCGCGCCGTTCGCGCCGCCCCTGGGGTCGCCGACCGCAGGACGAGCGACGCGGGTTTTCCGAGTACGGGGACCACCACGGTCCGCGAGGCGGCGGCGAGCGGTTCGCGTTCGGTCCGCCCGGCCCGCCCCCACCCCCCGAACCCCCGATGGGGCCGGGACAGCCGCCCTGGGGAGCGGGGCCCTTCGGCCACGACCACCCGTTCGGCGGCTTCGGCCCCGGCGGTCCCGGAGGCTTCGGACCGGGTGGGGGGTTCGGCCCGGGAGGCGGCCCCGGCGGCCGACGCCGGGGCGGGCACCGCGCCAAGCGGGGCGATGTGCGCACCGGCATCCTGCTGCTGCTCGCGGAGGAGCCGCGCAGCGGCTACGAGATCATCCGGGAGGGCCGCGACCGCAGCGGCGGCATGTGGCGGCCCAGCCCGGGCTCGGTCTACCCCATGCTCCAGCAGCTGGAGGACGAGGGCCTGGTCGTCCAACAGGAGGGTGAGGGGCGCCGCCGTCCCTACCGGCTCACCGAGGAGGGCATCGCGCACCTGGAGGAGCACGGCGCCGGGCTCACCCCGCCCTGGGAGGCGGTCGCCGACGCCTACGCCGACACCCGGTCCCGGTACGAGGAGATCGCGGCCCTGGCCTACCAGCTCAGCGCGGCCGCGGCGCAGGTCGCCCAGGCGGGCAGCGCCGACCAGCTGGAGCGGGCCAAGCGGCTCCTGGTCGAGACCCGGCGGGGCCTCTACCTCATCCTCGCGGAGGAGGAGGCCGACACCGCCTCCGCTCCGGCGGACGACGACGAGGTCTGAGGCGCCGGGCACGGGCCGGTGACGACGCGGGGGTGCCCGGGGACGCGAACACGTCCCCGGGCACCCCCTGCTGTGTCAGTGCCTCTGCCGGTCAGCGGTTCCACCTGCCAGCGCCCCAGCCCGCCAGCCCGTCAGTGCCCCAGCCCGCCAACGTCTCGACCCGTCGGTGCCTCGGCCCGCGGGGCGCGTCGTTCACCCCGGAGCCCGTCGCCCCGCCGCGCGGACTACTCGCCGGTCGTTCCGTCGGCGAGTTCGCGCAGGACGTCCAGGTGGCCGTTGTGGCGGGCGGTCTCCTCGACCATGTGCACCAGCACCCACCGCAGCGTGGTGTGTCCCTCCGACCGGTGGGCACGCCGCGAGCCCGAACCCAGCTCCAACCGGGCGGTGATCTCTCGGGAGCGGACGCACTGGGCCTCGTACTCCTCCAGGAGCCGGGCCAGGGGGACCTGTCCGCCCCGGCGCCACTCGGCGTCGGGGTCCTCCGGGGTGGCGTAGCCCTCGTCGGGCCGCCCCAGCAGGATCATCTCGAACCAGGCGTGCTCCACCCAGCGCAGATGGGAGACGACGGCGCCCACGCTCATCAGCGGGGACGTCGGCAGGGGAGTGGCGGCGGCGTGTTCGGGGGACAGCCCGGCGCACTTGGCGTGGACCGTGGCGCGGTGCCAGTCCAGCCAGCTGGTGAGCATGGTGCGCTCGTCGGCGGCCTTGGGCGGGTCGACACGCTGGAGTCCGGGGACGGCCAGGGGGCTGTTCTTGTCACTCATGCCGGTATTCTCCGTTCCGGCTATGCCCCGTATCCACTGGTTTTCCGCAGGCCGGGACGGGGCGCGGAGAGTGGGGGAGATGGCGGAGCGCAACCGGGGGGAGAAGTCGGCGCCGACACGCCGACTGGTTGTGGGAGCGTGCGTCCTGGGGGTCCTCCTCCTGCTGGGCGCGGTCCTGGGGCCGCTGTGGTGGGGCCTCGCGCCGCGTGCGGAGGGCACCGCCCTGGGCGGGGGCGAGGTCTTCACCGGAACCACCGAGGACGTGTTCGCGGGCGAGGGCTGGTTCGCCCTCATCACCGCCTGCACCGGGCTGATCGCGGGCTACACCGCCTACATGGCCCAGTTCCCGCTGTCGCGCCGCCGCTTCCAGGACCTGCGCATGGTCTGCCTGGTCACGGGCTTCCTCGGATCGCTGGGCGGAGCCGTGCTCACCTGGCGCATCGGTGTGGCCCTGGACGGCCCGGCGCACGCGGCCGTCGGCGCGGCCGAGCCCGGCGCCACGGTACAGACCGGGCTCCAGCTCGACGCGACCGCCTTCCTGCTGATCTGGCCCCTGGTGTTCGTCCTCCAGTACGGGCTGCTCGACGCGATCAGCTTCGTGCGCCGCGACCTGCCCGGTGTGCCCCGGCACGTGCCCGTGCGGCGGGACCCGGAGGCGCAGGCGCACGCCGAACCCGGCGCTCCGGTCGGCCGCGGCCCGGACGCGGACCCGACCGCGCACCCGTCCCCCGTCGAGCCGATCCCGGCCGAGCACGACCAGGCGGGACCGGAGGACCCCCGAGGCTGACCCCGCTCCGGCCCCTGCCCTCCGTCCCTGCCCTCAGAGCCTGCGGACGCTCTCCTCGTACATGCCGTCGAGCAGGTCGCGGTACCTGTCCTCGACCACCCGCCGCCGCATCTTCAGGCTCGGCGTCATCTCGCCCTCCTCGACCGTCAGGTCGTTGGGCAGGATCGCGAACCTCTTCACGGTCTCGTGCCGGGGCAGGCCCCGGTTGAGCTCGTCGACGGCCTCCTGCACCATCTCCCGGACCCTCGGCTCCCGCGTCAGGCCCGTGTAGTTGAGGTGGCCCAATCCGTGCTCCGCCGCCCAGGTGTCGATGGACTCGGGGTCCAGGGCCACCAGCGCCACGCAGTAGGGGCGCCGGTCGCCGTGCACGACCAGGTTGCTGACGTAGGGGCACAGCGCCTTGAAGCGGCTCTCGATGCTCTGGGGCGCCACGTACTTGCCGCCGGAGGTCTTGATCAGCTCCTTCTTGCGGTCGGTGATGCGCAGGCGGCCGTTCTCCAGCGCGCCGATGTCGCCGGTGGCGAACCAGCCGTCCGCGGTGAGCACCTCCTCCGTGGCACCGGAGAGGTTGTGGTAGCCGCGCATCACGCCCCCACCCCGGATGAGTACCTCGCCGTCCTCGGCGATGCGCACCTCGGTGCCGGGCATGGGCAGTCCGACCGTGCCGAAGCGCACGTCGCCGGGGCGGTTGACGAACGTCCCGGCACTGGTCTCGGTGAGCCCGTAGCCCTCCAGGATGACGATCCCGGCGCCGTAGAAGAACCGGCCGATCTCGGGGGACAGCGGCGCGCTGCCGGAGATGAAGAACTTCAGCCGCTCGCCGAAGCGCGCCCGCAGCCTGGCGAACACGAGCCTGTCGGCGACCCGGTACTGCGCGGCGAGCAGTCCGGTGGGCTCGCGGCCCTCCTCCCTGAGCCGGGCGACGCGGTCGCCCACCCCCGCGGCCCACCGGAAGATCCGGTACCTGGCCGCGCCGCCCTCCCGGGCCTGCATGACCACGCGGTTGTACACCTTCTCGAAGATGCGCGGGGCGGCGGCCATGAAGGTGGGCCGCACGACGGCCAGGTTGTCCACGATCCGCTCGGGGCGGCCGTCCACGGCGGTCCGGAAGCCGATCCGCAACTGGCTGACCTGCATGAGCTTGCCGAACACGTGCGACAGCGGCAGCCACAGGTACTGGACGTCGTCGGCTCCCATCAGGTCCCAGCCCTGCGCGCGCAGTTCGGTGTCCAGGTCCGCCATGGCCTGGGACTCGTAGAGCCAGTTCGCGTGGTCCAGGCGCACGCCCTTGGGCCTGCCCGTGGTGCCGGAGGTGTAGATCAGCGTGGCCAGGTGGTCGGGTTCGACCGCCGCGACCAGCGCCTCGAACAGGTCGGGGTTCCCGGCGTGGAGTTCGGCGCCCCGGGCGGCCAGCTCCTCCAGGGACATCACCCAGTCGTCGTCGCCCCCGGCCGCGCCCTCGAAGGCGATCACCCGCGACAGCCCCGGCATCTGGGCGCGCTGGTCGACCAGCTTGGCGACCTGCTCGTCGTTCTCGGCGAAGGCCACCATGCTGCCCGAGTCGGAGACGATGTAGGCGCAGTCGGGCGGGGCGGAGGAGGGGTAGACGGTGGTGGAGGCACCGCCCGCGCACAGCACGGCCAGGTCGGCGAGGATCCACTCGACGCGCGTGCTGGAGACGATCGCGCACCGGGCCTGGGGGGTCACGCCCAGGTCGTGCAGGCCCAACGCGATGTCGCGCACCCGGTCACGGGTCTCTGACCAGGTGAGGGTCTCCCATTTCTCGGGGGCGCCGGACGCGCCTGGGAGGGGATAGCTGAACGCCTCGGAGTCGGCTGACTCGGCGACGCGGGAGAGGAACATACCGGGAACAGAGGAAAAGGGGGATGAAGTGTTGCGCATGTCACAAAACTACCCCTGGGTAGGTAACCCGGCAACAATTCGTGCACGCCCTCGGAAACGGTCCCCGTCCGGGGTCAGGAGGCGCTGATCGGCGCGGTGACCGCCTCGGTGAGCGTGATCAGGTCCCGGGGCTTGAGCTCCATCTGCAGACCCCGCCGTCCGGCCGAGACGTAGACCGTGGGCAGATCGGTGACCGACGCGTCGATCACGGTGCGCAGCCGCTTGCGCTGGCCCAGGGGGCTGATCCCGCCGCGCACGTACCCGGTGGCCTTCTCGGCCAGGGCCGCGTCGGCCATGGCGGCCTTCTTGCCGCCGACCGCGGCGGCCAGCGCCTTGAGGTCGAGCGTGGCGCTGACGGGCACCACCCCGACGGTGAGCTGCCCGTCCACCTCGGTGATCAGGGTCTTGAAGACGTGCTCGCGGGGGACGCCGAGCGCGTCGGCCGCGTCGGTGCCGTAGGAGTGCCCGTCCGAGGGCCCGTCCACCTCGTACGGGTGCAGTGTGTACGTGGTCTTGGTCCGCCCGGCGGCCACGGTCGCGGGTGTGGCTTTTGCGCTCATTGAGTACCTGGTTCCTTCTCTGCGCGCGAACGCGCTGGTGCGTGCGTCGCAACAGCCCGGGTCGGGGTCCCGGGCACGCCGCACCGGTTCGCACAGCAGGCTAGGCCAACACGGGGCCGGACCGCGCGCAGGCGTGCGGGGAAAGGCGGTGTTTCCTCCGCTGGACACCGGTATCGGGACCTTCGGCCCGGAAAGGGACCGGAAAACGCGCCGCGCACTCCGGGGCGCGCGGCGGACGCGCCTAGTTGAACGACACACCGTTGTTGAGGAAAGGGCCCGCGGGGAGGTTGGGCAGCGTGGGGGCGGCCACGATGCGGTTCTCCCGGCGCAGGAACCGGGCGGTCACGGCCAGCCGGGTCGCGGCGTCCTCGGCCTCCAGCAGCCGCTGCTTCTCCGCCTGGTCCAGGACCGCGGCCGCGGCCACCGCGTAGGACAGCGCGATGGGGTCCTTGGGCAGGTCGGGTGAGGCGTCCGGCGACATCCCGATCGAGGCCAGGCGCTGGGAGTAGGTCCCGAACAGGTCGCGCACCCGCTCGGCGTGCTCCTCCACGTCCGGGCCCGCCGGCTCGGGCAGGAAGGCCACCGACGCGGTCGAGTACTCCTCCGGGGAGGAGGCGTCCACCTCCGACAGGTCGGTGATGGAGAACCGCGCGCCGCCCTCCACGACCAGGTCGTAGCGGCCGTCCTCGTAGGTGCGCACGTCGCGCACCAGGGCGGTGCACCCGGTCGCGCTGATCCGGGGCAGCGCGGTGCCCGCTCCGCCGGTGCTGGGCGTCCCCGTGTCGGCGCCGCCCGCACCCTGGCCGGACTCCGAGGCCACCTCCTGGCCCAGCTCGATCCACACCACGCCGAACCGGAGCGGCCCCCGGCCGCGTCCGAGGTCGTCCCCCTGGGCGAAGGAGGGCCCGAGCAGCTCCGCGACCAGTCGGCGGTAGCGCTGCTCGAAGACGTGCAGGGGAACGGTCATACCGGGGAACAGCACGGTGTTCAACGGGAAGATCGGCAGGGCCAAGGGCATGGTTCCAGTATGCCCCTCATGCCGGGAACGCGGGCGCCGAAACCGGCGGCGCGTCCCCACCCGGCCACGGCCCCCACGACGCGGAGCGGCCCGGGGCACGGTGCCCGCGTCCCCCCTCTGGAACGGGCGTCCGGTGCCCCGGGCCTCGGAGACGGCCGCCCGGGGGCGGCCGGTGGTCCCGGGTCGCGGGGTCAGGAGACCGACGGACCGGCGGTGCCGGGCGCGCCCTGGCTGCCGCCGTCCTCGCTGGGCATGTCCCGGGCGACGAAGGTCTCCACGTCGAACAGGTTGCCGTTGGCGCGGTCCACCACGTTGAGGAGGGTCGACATCTTGGCGACCTCCTCGGTCTGTTCCTGGATGAACCACTGGAGGAACTGCTCGCCGGTGTAGTCGTCCTCGTCGCGGGCGACCTTGGCCAGGCGCTGGAACTGGTCGGTCACCTCGCGCTCCTGGCGAAGGGCCAGGGCGACCAGGTCCCGGGGCACGGCGAAATCGGTCTCGATCTCGTCCACGCCCGGAAGGGAGAACGGAACGTCGGTGTCCAGGAGGAAACGCACGATCATCATCGCGTGGTCGCGCTCCTCCAGGGACTGCTCGTAGAAGACCCGCGCCAGCTGGGGCAGGTCGTGGTCGTCGAACCAGGAGGCGATGGCCACGTACTGGTGCGAGGCCGTGAACTCGTGCCGCACCTGGTCCACGAGGAGCCGATGGAACTTGGAAAGGCCGATATCGCTGCTCTTGTTCGAAGTCATGGGTACACGATAACGCACGCAAAAGCATTTCGCGACATTTATCGGTGTGACCCGAATTTCTTAGGCAAGCCTTTCTGAAGGTTAATAAGGTTAGGTGTCCCAAACTTAGGGCGCACTTATTCGTGTGCTCGGTGCGCCCCGTCGGCGACCTCCCGGACCGGCGCGTACCCGCCGGTGGCGCGCGTGTGGCGTCCATCATCCGGACGGCACCGCCCACCGAATGGGCACTTCCCCCTAGACTGGGACCGTGATCAGTCGAATCGACCTCCGAGGCACCCAAGGCGACCCGCGTCAGGCCCTTCCGCGCGCGGAACTGGACGTGGCGGCCGCCGCCGAGCGCGTACGCCCCCTGTGCGAGGACGTACGCCATCGCGGTGCCGAGGCGCTGGTCGAACTCACCGAGCGCTTCGACGGCGTGAGACTGACCGACATCCGCGTGCCCAAGGACGCGATCGAGGCCGCCCTGGACGGACTCGACCCCGCCGTGCGCGCCGCGCTGGAGGAGTCCATCCGCCGCGCCCGCGCGGTCCACCGCGACCAGCGCCGCACCGACCACACCACCCGGGTCGTGCCCGGCGGCACCGTCACCGAGAAGTGGATCCCCGTCGACCGCGTCGGCCTCTACGTGCCGGGCGGCCGGGCCGTCTACCCCTCCAGCGTCGTCATGAACGTCGTCCCCGCCCAGGAGGCGGGAGTGCGCTCCCTGGCGGTCACCTCACCCCCCCAGAGCGCCTTCGGCGGACTGCCGCACCCGACCATCCTCGCCGCCTGCGCCCTGCTCGGCGTCGACGAGGTCTACGCCGTCGGCGGCGCCCAAGCCATCGCCATGTTCGCCTACGGGGCGGGCCCCTGCGAGCGCGCCGACATGGTCACCGGCCCCGGCAACATCTGGGTGGCCGCGGCCAAGCGCCTGCTCAAGGGCGTCATCGGCATCGACGCCGAGGCCGGTCCCACCGAGATCGCGATCCTCGCCGACGCCACCGCCAACCCCGACTACGTCGCCGCCGACCTGGTCAGCCAGGCCGAGCACGACGTCGTCGCCGCCTCCGTCCTGGTCACCCCGGACGAGGCGCTCGCCGAGGCGGTCACCGACCGCCTCGCCGTACGCGTGGCCGCCACCAAGCACGGCGACCGCGTCCGCGAGGCCCTGTCCGGCCCGCAGTCCGGCATCGCCTTGGTCGACGACCTCGACCACGGCCTCGCCGTCGTCAACGCCTACGCCGCCGAGCACCTGGAGGTCATGACCGCCGACGCCGCCGCGTGGGCCGCGCGCGTGCGCAACGCGGGCGCGATCTTCGTCGGCGACTTCTCGCCGGTCTCCCTCGGCGACTACGCCGCCGGGTCCAACCACGTGCTGCCCACCGGCGGCTGCGCCTGCCACACCGGCGGCCTGAGCGTGCAGACCTTCCTGCGCGGCGTGCACGTGGTCGAGTACGACCGCGAGGCGCTGGCCGACGTCGCCCACCACGTCGTCGCCCTGGCCAACGCCGAGGACCTGCCCGCGCACGGCGAGGCCGTCGCCGCGCGCACGGACCCGGCCTGAGCCCGACGGCCACCCGCCCGGCGGGATCCGGGAGCGCGGACCCCGCGGCCGCACCGGCCGCGACCCGCACGCCCCCGACCGCCTCCGACCGACCATGAGCGTGCAACCGTGAGCTTCACCCTGAACGACCTGCCCCTGCGCGACGACCTGCGCGGCCGCTCGCCCTACGGCGCGCCGCAGCTGGACGTGCCCGTGGTGCTCAACACCAACGAGAACCCGCACCCGCCCTCACCGCGCCTGGCCAAGGCACTGGCCGAGGCGGTCGCCGACACCGCCCTGGGCCTCAACCGCTACCCCGACCGGGACGCGGTCCGCCTGCGCGAGGGCCTGGCCGCCTACCTAGGCCACGGCCTGACCGCCGACCGCGTGTGGGCGGCCAACGGCTCCAACGAGGTCCTCCAGCAGATCCTCCAGGCCTTCGGCGGCCCCGGCCGGGTCGCCATGGGATTCGAGCCGTCCTACTCCATGCACCCGATCATCTCCCGGGGCACCGGCACCGGCTGGGTGTCCGTGCCGCGCGGAGCCGACTTCCGGATCGACGTGGACGCCGCCCTGGCCGCCATCGCCGAGCACCAGCCCAGCGTCGTCTTCCTCACCTCGCCCAACAACCCCACCGGCACCGCCCTGGACCTCGCCGACACCGAGCGCGTCCTGGCGGCGGCCCCCGGCGTCGTGGTCGTGGACGAGGCCTACGCCGAGTTCCGCCGCGAGGGCACGCCCAGCGCGCTGAGCCTGCTGCCCGAGCACCCCAGGCTCGTCGTCTCGCGCACCATGTCCAAGGCCTTCGCCCTGGCCGGTGCGCGCGTGGGCTACCTGGCCGCCCACCCGGCCGTGGTCGACGCCCTCCAACTGGTCCGCCTGCCCTACCACCTGTCCGCCGTCACCCAGACGGTCGCGCTCACCGCGCTCGACCACGCCGACGAACTCCTCGCCGCCGTCGCCGACCTGCGCGCCGAACGCGACTCCCTGGTCGCCTGGCTGCGCGAGCAGGGCTTCTCCGTCGCCGAGTCCGACGCCAACTTCGTCCTGTTCGGCGAGTTCGAGGACCGCACCCGCGTCTGGCAGGACATGCTCGACCAGCAGGTCCTCATCCGCGAGGTCGGCCCGCCCGGCTGGCTGCGCGTCACCGTCGGCACCCCGGAGGAGATGGCCGCCTTCCGCCGGGCCCTGCTCCGCGCCACCGGACGCTGAGCCGTGCCCGCCGACCCCGAAACCGCCGCCGGGGCCGACCCGGCCGAGCCCCCCACCCACCGCACCGAGCGAGGAAGTTCCGCCACCATGAGCCGCACCGGACGCGTCGAGCGCACCACCAAGGAAACCAAGGTCCTGGTCGAGATCAACCTGGACGGCACCGGCGTCGCCGACGTCTCCACCGGCGTCGGCTTCTTCGACCACATGCTCGACCAGCTCGCCAAGCACGGCCTGTTCGACCTGACCGTGCGTACCGAGGGCGACCTGCACATCGACTCCCACCACACCATGGAGGACACCGCCCTGGCCCTGGGCGCCGCCTTCCGCGAGGCCCTGGGCGACAAGCGCGGCATCCGCCGCTTCGCCGACGCCAAGGTGCCCCTGGACGAGGCCCTGGCCGAGGTCACCGTCGACGTCTCCGGCCGCCCCTACCTGGTGCACAGCGAGCCCGAGGGCATGGCCCCGGTGATCGGCCGCGACTACGACACCACCATGACCCGCCACATCCTGGAGTCGTTCGTGGCCCAGGCGCGGGTCGCCCTGCACGTGCGTGTGCCCTACGGCCGCAACGCCCACCACATCGTCGAGTGCCAGTTCAAGGCGCTGGCCCGCGCCCTGCGCACGGCCACCGAGGACGACCCGCGCGTCAGCGGCATCCCGTCCACCAAGGGCGCTTTGTAGATGGACGGACACCTGTGGGGGATCGCCCTCATCGTGCTCGGGGGCTTCCTCGCCGGGGGCGCGTACGCCCTGTGGAGGGTCAACCGGCCCCTCGCCGTCGTCCTGGCCGGATGCACGGCGCTCGCGCTGGCCTCCGGCGTACTGCGCCTGGACTACTTCTGAAGGGGAAGGGCAGCACCATGCCGTCACGAGTGGTCGTCTTCGACTACGGCTCCGGCAACCTGCGCTCGGCGCAGCGCGCCATGGAGCGCACCGGAGCCGACGTCACCGTCACCTCCGACCCGCACGCCGCCCTCGACGCGGACGGCCTCGTCGTCCCGGGCGTGGGCGCGTTCAGCGCGTGCATGTCCAGCCTCCGGGCCGCGGGCGGAGACCGGATCATCGGCAGGCGCGTGGCCGGGGGACGCCCGGTCCTGGGCATCTGCGTGGGGATGCAGGTGCTCTTCGACCGGGGAGTGGAACGCGCCGACTCCGGCTCCGAAGAGGGGGAGGAGGTCACCGAGGGCTGCGGAGAGTGGCCCGGCACGGTGGACCGCCTGCGCGCGCCCGTCGTTCCGCACATGGGCTGGAACACCGTCCGCCCGCCCGAGGACACCCGGCTCTTCGCCGGGATCGGGCCCGAGGACCGCTTCTACTTCGTGCACTCCTACGCCGTGCGCGAGTGGGGGTTCACGCCCACCAACGAACGCATCCCCGCGCCCGGGGTGACCTGGGCCGAGCACGGCGAGCCGTTCGTGGCCGCCGTCGAGAACGGGCCGCTGTGGGCCACCCAGTTCCACCCGGAGAAGTCCGGGGACACGGGCGCCCGCATCCTGGCCAACTGGGTCGACACCCTCTGACAGACCGGCCGGAAACGCTGCCGGTGTGACACATGGGATTCGATCCGTGGTGATCTTGTACTTGTAGCCAGGTCGGGCGCTCGAACCTCGCTGCAAGTACAAGATCACGCATGCGGACGGCGGACCTGTGAACTTCTCCGGTACCGCGTTGGCCCGCCGCATCCTCAGACCGATCCTTCCGACGAGAACGAGATGACTCCATGACCGGCGAGACCACCACCCCCGTACTCGAACTGCTCCCCGCCGTGGACGTGGCGGGCGGCCAGGCCGTCCAGCTCGTCCAGGGCAAGGCGGGCTCCGGCGGGCAGTACGGCGACCCCTTCGAGGCGGCCCTGGCCTGGCAGTCCGCCGGTGCCGAGTGGATCCACCTGGTGGACCTGGACGCCGCGTTCGGCCGCGGCCACAACCGCGACCTGCTGCGCGACATCGTCGGCCGCCTGGACGTGAAGGTGGAGATGTCCGGCGGCATCCGCGACGACGAGTCGCTGGCCGCCGCCCTGTCCACCGGGTGCAGGCGGGTCAACATCGGCACCGCCGCCCTGGAGAACCCCGAGTGGTGCGCGAGGATCATCGCCGAGCACGGCGACCGGATCGCGATCGGCCTGGACGTGCGCGGCACCACCCTGGCCGCGCGCGGCTGGACCCGCGACGGCGGCGACCTCATGCGGACCCTGGAGCGCCTGGAGTCGGAGGGCTGCGCCCGCTACGTCGTCACCGACGTCCAGAAGGACGGCACCCTCAAGGGCCCCAACCTGGACCTGCTGCGCACCGTGTGCGAGCGCACCGACAAGCCGGTGGTGGCCAGCGGCGGCGTCTCCAGCCTGGAGGACCTGCGGGCGATCGCCACGCTGGTGCCGCTGGGCGTGGAGGGCGCCATCATGGGCACCGCCCTGTACGAGGGCGCCTTCACCCTGGAGGACGCCCTGGCCACGGTGCGCGAGGCCGGGAGCGTGAAGCGGTGAGCGTGTCGGTACGCGTCATCCCCTGCCTGGACGTGGACGCCGGGCGGGTGGTCAAGGGCGTCAACTTCGAGAACCTGCGCGACGCGGGCGACCCGGTGGAGCTGGCGGGCACCTACGACGCCGACGGCGCCGACGAGCTCACCTTCCTCGACGTCACCGCCTCCAGCGGTGACAGGGAGACCACCTACGACGTGGTGCGCCGCACCGCCGACCAGGTGTTCATCCCGCTGACCGTGGGCGGCGGGGTGCGCACCCCCGACGACGTGGACCGGCTGCTGCGCGCGGGCGCGGACAAGGTGGGCGTCAACACCGCCGCCATCGCCCGGCCCGAGCTCATCCGGGAGATCGCCGAGCGCTTCGGCCGCCAGGTACTGGTGCTCTCCGCCGACGTGCGCCGGGTGCGCGAGGGCGGGCGGCCGACCCCGAGCGGGTTCGAGGTCACCACGCACGGCGGGCGCCGCAGCGCGGGGGTCGACGCCCTGGAGTGGTGCGAGCGCGCCGCGGAGCTGGGGGCGGGGGAGATCCTGCTCAACTCGATGGACGCCGACGGCACCCGGTCGGGCTTCGACCTGGAGCTGATCCGGGCGGTGCGCTCGCGGGTGGAGGTGCCGCTGATCGCCTCCGGCGGCGCGGGCGCCGTGGAGCACTTCGCCCCGGCCGTGGCGGCGGGCGCGGACGCGGTGCTGGCCGCGACGGTCTTCCACTTCGGGCAGTTCACCATCGCCGACGTCAAGAAGAGCCTGCGCGAGGCGGGCCACCCCGTCCGCTGAGCGGAGCGGGCCCCGGCCCCGGACGGCTCGGCCGGCTCCGGGCACACGGCCTCCGCGCGCTCGCGCGGAGGCCGTGTGCGTGCGCGGCCCGCCCGTTCCTTGGCGGGGACTCGCCCCCGGCCGGGGTCCGGTTCCGCTCCGTGGACCCGTACACGCGCACGCCGTCGAATCGGTTGGCGTATGTGCTGAGAAAAAGGGACAAGGATAGAGAACTGTGTCCTTGTAGTGGTATTTGTGTGCATTTTGTGAACGTGATGCGGGTCTCACACATCGAACTGTGTGTAGCACCGACCACAGGGACCACAGGGGAAAGGAACCTCTCCATGTCCACCACCACCGGGCGGGCCGCCTCCCTTCTCGCGGCCGCCGCCCTCGCCGCGACGACCGCCCTCGCCACCGCGCCCGCCGCCCTGGCGGACGACCTCGACCAGACCTCTCCCGAGGCCCTCGCCGCCATCGAGTCCCAGGTCTGGCCCGAGTACACCCTCGGCGACTCCAGCATCGACGTCTACGCCGCCAAGATGCTGCTCTCCTACGGTGAGATCAACCCCGGCGAGCTGGACCTGGAGTTCGACCAGGACCTCCACGACACGCTCGTCACCTACCAGCAGGCCTTCGGCCTGCACGACGACGGCGACCTCAACCCCGACACCTGGGAGCACTTCCAGGAGTTGGTCTTCGGCCAGCACCAGTTCCGCCGCGGCGACACCGGCCCGGTCGTCACCATGATCCAGCGCGAGCTCAACGCCAAGTTCAACGCCCACCTGGCCACCGACGGCGTCTACGGACCCGCCACCGAACGGGCCGTCCGCGACGCCCAGGAGTACTTCGACATCGGCGTCGACGGCGTCTTCGGGCCCGTCTCCTTCCACGCCGTGATCAGCTACCAGGACTACGCCCGCTGACCGGCCCCGCAGCGCCCCGGTGACCCGCTCCGGGCACCAGGGCGCGCCCTCTCCCGCGCTGTCCGGGCCCACCCTCTCGGGGCCCGGGCCCCGCCGCACCCCGAACCAGACGGAATAGCCCCGTCGCGCCGTGCGCTGAAACAATCCGGTGGAACCTTGTCGGTGCCGCTGGATAGGTTGACACGACACGCGCACATTCACGTCCTCCGGCATGCCCGGAGGCCGCCGTGCGCGTGTCGGGCTGTGCCGGGCCTGCCCGGCCACGGAGGAGAACGGGGGGCGTATGGCGCGGGGTACGAGCACCAGGGAACCGGAGAACGAGGAGGGGTCGGCGCCGCCCGGAGCCGCGGACGGACCGGGAACACGCGAGGCAGCGGACGGACCGGGAGCACGCGAGGGAGCCGACGCCGCCGAGCACACCGGGGTCTTCGCCCGCGGTATGCGCGTGCTGTGGACCGCCGCCCGCGCCGAGCCGTGGGTCTTCCTCGCCGCCGTCATCGGCGCCATGCTGCACGCCGCCGTCACCGTCGGCTCCGCCTCCGTCCTCGGTTACCTCACCGACGCCACCATCCTCCCCGCCTTCGAGCAGGGCAGCACCACCGCCGCCGCCCTCGTCGGGGCCGCCGCACTCCTCATGGGGGTGGGCCTGGGCAAGGGCACCGGCATCGCCATGCGCCGCATGCTCGCCGCGCTCATGCAGTTCCGCATGCAGGCCCGCTACCGCCGCGCCGTCGCCCGCAAGTACCTCGAACTGCCCCTGTCCTGGCACCACCGCCACCCCACCGGACAGCTGCTGTCCAACGCCAACGCCGACGTCGAGGCCGCCTGGCAGCCGCTCGCTCCGCTGCCCATGGCCGTCGGCAGCGTGTTCATGCTGGTCATCGCGGCCGTCGCCATGGTCACCACCGACCCGGTCCTGTCCCTGGTCGCCTTCGTCGTCTTCCCGGTACTGGCCGCCGCCAACGTCGTCTTCCAGCGCCGCGTCTCACCCATGGCCTCCCGCGCCCAGGCGCTGCGCGCCGAGGTCAGCGGCGTCGCCCACGAGTCCTTCGACGGGGCCCTCGTCGTCAAGACCCTGGGCCGCGAGGACACCGAGACCGAGCGCTTCACCTCCGCCGCCCACCGCCTGCGCGACGCGCTCATCCAGGTCGGCCGGATGCGCTCGATGTTCGACCCGGTCATGGAGGCCCTGCCCAACTTCGGCGTGCTCGCCGTCCTGCTCCTGGGCATGTGGCGGCTGTCCACCGGCGCCATCGACGCCGGGGACCTGGTCCAGATCGCCTTCCTGTTCACCCTCCTGGCCCTGCCCATCCGCTCCTTCGGGTGGATCCTGGGCGACCTGCCCCGCAGCGTCGTGGGCTGGGACCGCGTCCAGTCCGTCCTCAACTCCGGCGGCGCCATGGAGTACGGCCCCCGCACATTGGAGGACACCCCCACCGGCATCGCCCTGAGCGCCCGCGGCGTCACCTTCTCCTACGCCGACTCCTACGACGCCCGGGGCGGCGCGCGCGACCTGATGGACGGCGGCGCCGACACCGAGCCGCGCACCACCGTCCTCAACGGCGTGGACCTGGACATCGCCCCCGGGCGCACCGTCGCCCTGGTCGGCCCCACCGGATCAGGCAAGTCCACGCTCACCACCGTCCTCATGCGCCTGGTCGACGCCGACACCGGCACCGTCACCCTCGACGGCGTCGACGTGCGCGACCTGGCCCGCGACCAGCTCCCCCGGCACGCGGCCCTGGTGCCCCAGGGCACCTTCGTGTTCGAGGACAGCGTCCGCGACAACATCACCCTGGGCACCGACACCGACGACGACCAGGTCTGGGCCGCCCTGCGCCTGGCCCGCGCCGACGGCTTCGTCCGCGAACTGGAGGGCGGGCTCGACGCCCGGCTCGGCGAGAAGGGCACCACCCTCTCCGGAGGACAACGCCAGCGCCTGGCCCTGGCCCGCGCGATCGTGCGCCGACCGCGGCTGCTCATCATGGACGACGCCACCTCCGCCGTCGACCCCCAGATCGAGGCGCAGATCCTGGCGGGCCTGCGCGAACGCGACGACGCCGCCACCGTGCTCGTGGTCGCCTACCGCCGCGCCACCATCGAACTCGCCGACGAGGTCGTCTACATGGAACGCGGGCGCGTGCTGGCCCGCGGCACCCACGAGGAACTGCTCACCACCTCGCCCGGCTACACCAGGCTCGTCACCGCCTACGAACGCGCCTCCGCCGAGGGGCAGGCCGAGAACGCCCCGCTGCCCGAGGAGCCCGGCCCCCTCGAACCCGCCCGCCCCACCCGTGACGACGCCGCCGAGGAGGCCACCCGATGAGCGCGCCCACCCGCGACGAGCAGCGAGAGCGGGAGCGGGAGGAGCGGCCCGACCGCTCCTCCGACGACCCGGCCGTGTCGCTGCACCGCTCCTCCGAGGGCGCGATGGACACGCTCAAGCGCGGCCTGCGGCTCTCCCCGGAGTTCGCCCGCGGCCTGTGGCTCACCCTGGCCTTCGCCGTCGTGGCCACCGCGGGCAAGGTCGTCGTGCCCGTCGCCGTCCAGCAGATCATCGACAACGGGCTGTCCGGGGCGGACGGACCCGACCTGGGCTTCGTCACCCGCATGGTGGCCGTCTGCGCCGCCCTGCTCGTGGTCACCATGATCTGCTCCTACCTGATGAACGTGCGCCTGTACCGGGCCACCGAGTCCGGCCTGGCCACGCTGCGCCGCAAGGCCTTCCGGCACGTGCACGACCTGTCCGTGCTCACCCAGAACAGCGAGCGCAAGGGCGCCCTGGTCTCCCGCGTCACCAGCGACGTCGACCAGATCAGCACCTTCATGCAGTGGGGCGGCCTGCTCCTGCTGGTCAGCAGCGGCCAGCTCCTGGTCGCCACCGCCTTGATGGCGGTCTACTCCTGGCAGCTCACCCTCGTGGTGTGGATCTGCTTCCTGCCGCTGCTGTTCGGCGTGCGCTGGCTCCAGAAGCTGCTGTCCAAGGCCTACCTCAAGGTCCGCGAGAACACCGGCGACATGCTCGGCGTCATCGGCGAGACCGTCATGGGCGCCTCCGTCATCCGCGCCCACGGCACCGAGCGGCGCACCGCCGAGCGCATCGACACCACCGTCCTGACCACGCGCCGCTCCCAGGTGCGCGCCCAGCGGCTGTCCATGGCGGTCTCGCCCTTCGCCGAGATCATCGCGGCCCTGGGCAACACCGCCGTCGTCCTCATCGGCGTCTGGCTCGGACTGGGCGGGGGCCTGACCGCCGGACAGCTCATCGCCTTCCTGTTCCTGATGACCCTGTTCATCCAGCCGATGATGATGGCCACCGAGATCTTCAACGAGGCCCAGAACGCCATCGCGGGCTGGCGCCGCGTCCTGGGCGTGCTCGACACCGTCCCCGACATCGCCGACCCCGGCGAGGCGGGCCGGGTGCTGCCGCGCGGACCGGTCCGGGTCTCCTTCGAGGAGGTGACCTACTCCTATCCCGAGGGACCCGTCGTCCTCGACGACGTCAGCGTCGAGATCACCCCCGGCACCCGCGTGGCCGTGGTGGGGGAGACCGGCTCGGGCAAGACCACCTTCGTCAAGCTGCTCACCCGCCTCATGGACCCCGCCCGGGGCACCGTCCGGCTCGACGGCGTCGACCTGCGCGAGGTGGCCTTCTCCTCCCTGCGCAGCCGCGTGGTGATGGTCCCGCAGGAGGGCTTCCTCTTCGACAGCTCCCTGGGCGACAACATCCGCTTCGCCCGCCCCGAGAGCACCGACGCCGAACTGGAGGCCGCCGTCACCGAACTGGGGCTGGCGGAGTGGCTCGACAGCCTCGCCCACGGGCTGGACACCCCCGTGGGCCAGCGGGGGGAGTCGCTCTCGGCGGGGGAGCGGCAGCTGGTGGCCCTGGTGCGCGCCTACATCGCCGACCCCGACCTGCTGGTGCTGGACGAGGCCACCTCGGCGGTGGACCCGCACACCGAGGTGCGCATCCAGCGCGCCCTGGACCGGCTCACGCGCGGGCGCACCTCCGTGGCCATCGCGCACCGGCTGTCCACAGCCGAGGCCGCGGACCGGGTCCTCGTCTTCGACGCCGGGCGCATCGTGCAGAGCGGCTCGCACACCGAGCTGGTGGACAGGCCCGGCGTGTACGCCGACCTGTACGCCTCCTGGGTGCGCTCCTCGGCCTGACCCGGGTCGTCCACAGGCCAGCCGGAGGGGGTGCGCCCGCACAGCCGCCGGGCTACCGTTGATTCGGGGGCGCCGCGTTCCTCCCGTGGCGGGGGCGGCCCCCCGAATCCATTCTCCCCGTGCCACTTGAGCTGGGGCAACACCCGGCCCGGGCCTGTGGACGTCCAGCTCCCGCGGGCCCCGTGCGTTCGGTGCGGGGCGCGTAGTGTCGGGGTGTGTACTCCCGGCCGGACTTCGTCAACCCTCCCGCGCTGCCGCACGGGGCGGTGGCCGAGACGGTGGAGCGTGCTCTGCGCGACCGCTCGCAGGAGGGGGAGGCGGCGAGCGCCCTGGTCGGAAGCGCGTTGAACGACGCCGACGGGGAGTTCGTCGAGCACTGGTGCGTGCGGGTCGGGACACGGGCCGCGCCGGGTAGTCCGCTGCTCGGGTTGGCGTGCCTGTGCCTGGGCCACGTCGCCCGACGCTTCGGACGCCTCAGCGACGAGGCCCGCGCGCTGGCGGAGTCGCTGGCGGCGCGTGCCGAGGCGGACCCCGCGGACGTGGACGCTCGGGCCCTCGACGGCCGTGACGACGTCCGGAGCTTCCTGCGCCCGCGCTGACCTCTACCGGCCGCGCCACCAGTGCGCCGCCAGCAGCTCCGCCACCAGCGGCTCCACCAGCAGGCTCACGTCCTGGTCGGTGTCGCCCGGGTAGCGCACGGTCAGCTCCGCCTCCGGCATCCGCTCCTGGCCGGGGGTGGGACCCACCGCCACGAACGACCCACGCAGCTGCCCCAGGTGCTGGGCGAAGCGCTCGTCGTAGGCCGAACCCGCGAACAGCAGCGCCCGGTAGTCCGTCACCGCCGCCAGGTGGCGGTCGGTGTGCGACCACTCCCCGGTCTCACACGCGTGCGCCACCCGCACCGGCCCCTGGCGCAGCACCCGCACCCCCTGCCAGGCCGACGCCATGCGCTCGGCCGGAGCGACCATGTGCACACCGTGCGGCGACTCCAGGGTGCGGGCGGCCTCCGGCACCCACCCCGGCGCGCTCTCCAGAAGCGACGCCGTCGCGTTCGCCGCGCGGCGCAGCAGCCCCGGCAGGGTCTGGCTGTTGCCCGACCGGGGCGCGCCCAGGCGGTGCCCCAGCAGCAGGAGCAGGGCCAGCGCGTGCTGGTAGGCGCGACAGCCCACACCGCTCGCCTCCTCACCCGCGTGCAGCGGTACCAGCAGGTCCGCCTGGCGCCCCACCACCGAGTCCACCGACGGGGCCAGCACGATCACCGGCGACCGCGCCACGTAGCGGTCCAGCGCCGTGTACAGCTCACGCTGCCCGCCGCCCAGGCTCACCGCGACCACGAGCGTCTCGGGCCCCGCGGGCGGCTCCTCCGCCGACGAGGAGAAGTCCGCGCTCGCCGCGATCCCCGACCGGCGCAGCCGCGCCGCCGCCACCTCGCACGCGTGCCGCGCCGCGCCCAGACCCAGGAAGCGCACCGCCGCGGGCTCGTCGTCGAGCAGCGCGGGCAGCGCGGCGTAGGGATCCCACCGCGGGAAGCGGTCGGCGAGCCGGATCAGCGCCTCGGGCTTGCCCGCGAGGTCGCGGGACAGGGACTCGGCGGTCACGAAACCCCCAGGGTACGAAGGCAGGGCGAAGGACGACGCACGAACTCTAGGACATCCGGGACCCCCGCCTCCCGGCACCCACCGTCCCCCGGCCCTCCGCCCCGAGCCGCGCCAACCCCGTGCCGCTCCGCGCCGCCCCGACGACAGGGGACACCCGGTGCGGGGCGCTCCGGCGGCGGCCATAATCTGGAGTGCATGAGCGTCACCAGCCTCGACCCGGACATCGCCGCCCGCCTCAAGCGGAACCCGGACGGCCTCGTCCCCGCCGTCGTGCAGCAGCACGACACCGGGGAGGTACTCATGCTCGCCTGGATGGACGACGAGGCCCTGCACCGCACCCTCACCACCGGCTCCGCCACCTACTGGTCGCGCAGCCGCGGCGAGTACTGGGTCAAGGGCGCCACCTCCGGACACACCCAGCGTGTGGTGTCGGTCGCACTCGACTGCGACGGGGACACCCTGCTGGTCCGCGTCGACCAGGAGGGCGCCGCCTGCCACACCGGCGACCACACCTGCTTCGACGCAGGGAGACTCCTGTGAGTTCGTCCGCCCTCCCGCCCCGCGCGCGCCGGGAGTACGGCCTGGCCATGCTCGCCCTGGCCGCCGGGGCCGGGCTGCTGCTCGCCGCCGCCGGACGCCAGTGGGCGACCGGCGAGCTCACCGCGCCGGGGCCGGTCGCCCCCGTCTCCGTGGAACTCACCGGAACCGACCTCACCGGTGCCCTGAGCGGCATCGGCTGGGCCGGGCTGGCCGGGATCGCGGGCCTGTACGCCACCCGGGGCTGGGCCCGCCGCGCGGTCGGCCTCCTCGTCGCCCTGGGCGGAGCGGCCGCCCTCAACGCCGTCTGGGGCGCCACCCGCCCCAGCGCGCTCCTGGACGCGGTGGCCGACAACACCACCGACACCGCCGGGGCCGCCCAGGTGGCCGCCGACCCCCGACTGCTGGCCCTGGGGCCCGCCATGGCCGTGGCCGGAGCCGTGCTCCTGGTCGCGGCGGGGCTGGTCGCGGTCCTGCGAGCCCCTGCCTGGCCGGGTATGGGCACCCGGTACGATCGGGACGCCGCACCGCGCGCGACCCGGTCCGAGACGCCCTCCGACCTGTGGAGGTCGCTGGACGCCGGTGACGACCCCACACTCGACGCTGAGCCCGGAGGCGCCACGCCCGCGGACTCCGGCGGCGCCGCACACGCACCGCTGGCAGCACGCCCAGCCGAACCTAAGGAGAACACCTGATGGCCGACGAGCACCACGACGACCACGGCAACACCCTGTCCGCCTGGTTCCTCACCGTGTCCTGGATCGTGGCGTGGTCCGTGGCGGCCTTCGCCATCGTCTTCCTCGGCGGCGACCTGCTGCTGTGGACCGCCGTCGCCCTCGTCGCCAGCGTCGTGCTCGCCGCGATCGCCGGTGTCATGAAGAAGGCCGGCTACGGCCGCAAGGAGCCCCGCCCCGTCCCGCCCACGCGCGAGGAGTGGGAGGCCGGCCGCAAGTCCGGCGCCGCGCAGCCCGAGCCCGCCGCCGCGCAGCCCGGCCCCGCGCTGGACCCCGACGCGACCAAGGTCTGAGGGACACGGGACATCGGGAGAGCAGCAGCTCACAACGAGTGAGTAACGGAAATATGGACGAAGGTCCCACGGGGCGGGTAGATTCGGCCCACCGGCCACGACTGCCGCGTTGGTTCGGTTCGGTGGGAGTCCCACCGATCTGGCATCATTCCTTTCTGCCCGCGGTGTACGCGACCTGGTGATCCAACCCTGCCCCGTGTTGGACCGGAGTGCTCCTCCGTGCGCCGCGCAAATCCCTTGTCCTCTTCCGGAAAGTTGTACCGAGCATGAGTTACGGTCCCCCTCCCCCCGGCAACCCCGGCCCGCCTCCCGGCGGCGGCTACGGTCCCCCCGGGGGCGGCTACGGCCCGCCCTCCGGCGGCTACGGCGCCCAGCCCCCCTCGGGCCAGGCACCGAAGAACTACCTGATCCACAACATCCTGGGGATCATCAGCTGCATCCCGCTGATCGGGATCATCGGCCTGGTCTTCGCCATCCAGGTCAACAGCAAGTGGTCCGCCGGCGACTACGCCGGCGCCGAGTCCTCGGCGAACACCGCGAAGATCCTGGGCATCATCGGCCTGGTGCTGTTCATCATCAGCGTGATCGGCACGATCCTCTACATCATCCTCATGGTGGTCGCGGTCGGTAGTGCGGCCACCTACGACACCACCTACACCTACTAGCAGCGGGGCACCGCCACGTCGGGGCCCGCCGCGCACATCCCCTGCTCCGCCCTCGCACTGTCACGAGGGCGGAGCCGCCTTTTTCCCGGCGACACCCCGCGATGGGTAGGCTGACCCCGTGCACCTCCACGAGAACCCCGGCACCGGCCCCGCTCCGGCGGCCTCGTCGTCCGAGCCCCGCCCCAGCCGCCTCCAGAACCTCGTCGAGCGCGTGCACCCGGTTGTCTGGCCGGTCTCCCTGGGCGCGACGGGCCTGGCCGGCGCCCTCCTCCTCCATGTCCTGGACCCCAACGAGCCCGGCAACTACCCCACATGCCCCTGGCTCCTGCTCACCGGAACCTTCTGCCCCGGCTGCGGGACCATGCGCGCGGTCGCGCTCACCACCAACCTGGACATCCTCGGCGCCATCAGCATGAACCCCCTGCTGTTCGTCCTGGCCCCCTACCTGCTGCTGTCCTACGCGCGCTGGTTCGCCGACGCGCTCGGCTTCCGCCGCGGACCGCGCCAGCTCACGCCCACATGGTTCATCTGGGGCCTGCTCGTCCTCATCCTCGTGTACTGGGTGGCCCGGAACCTGCCCTGGTTCTCCTTCCTCGCCCCCGGGATCCCGCTGTTCCCCGGATGGTGACACGGATCCCCGGATGGTGACACGGAACCGGAACGGGTTTCCCCGCGATCCGGGCCAACGAGCGGATCCGCGAAACCGCGACCACACGCCCCACGAATTCTGGAGAGTCCCCCCATGCACTACGGCCCCCCGCCCAACGGCGGTTACGGCCCTCCCAGCGGCTACGGCTACCACGTCCCGCCCCCCGGCGGACCCCCCAGGAACTACCTGGTGTTCAACATCCTGGGCATCGTCAGCTGCATCCCGGTGATCGGCATCATCGGTCTGGTCTTCGCCCTCCAGGTCAACAGCAAGTGGGAGATGGGCGACTACGCGGGAGCCCAGTCCGCCTCCGACACGGCCAAGATCCTGGGCATCATCGGTCTGGTCTGCTTCGTCCCCGTGGTTCTCTACCTCCTGTTCGTGCTCGTGTACTTCCTGTTCATGTTCGCGGTACTGGCGACCATGTGACCGCCGGTCGGCGCGCCGCACCGACACACCGGTGCGCGAGTCCCCCTTTCCGGCTCCCAGCGCCGCCACCGTGGTGGCCTCCCACGGGGTCGGCGGCCCCGCGGTCCCCGCGGGTGGATACGATGACCAGCAACACGGTGCGGCGGTGTCCGATCCCGCCGCGCGAGGAGCCCGCACCACGGGCCACCGTGCCGGCCCACTTTCACGAGGGAGCAGTAACTGGTGAGCGTGCTCGACGAGATCCTCGACGGAGTACGCGCTGACCTGGCGCAGCGGCAGGAGGCCCTGCCCCTTGACCGCCTCAAGGCCCAGGCCGGGTCGGTGCCCACCCCCAAGGACGCCGAAGCCGCCCTGCGCCGCCCGGGCGTGCACGTCATCGCCGAGGTCAAGCGGGCCAGCCCCTCCAAGGGGCCCCTCGCGGCCATCACCGACCCCGCGTCCCTGGCCCGCGACTACGAGGCCGGCGGCGCCGCCCTGATCAGCGTCCTCACCGAGCAGCGCCGCTTCAAGGGCAGCCTCGCCGACCTCCAGACCGTCCACAAGGCGGTCGACACCCCGCTGCTGCGCAAGGACTTCGTGGTCAGCTCCTACCAGCTGTGGGAGGCCCGCGTCTTCGGGGCCTCCGCCGTGCTGCTCATCGTCGCGGCCCTGCCCCAGGAGGCCCTGGTCTCCCTGGTGGAGAGGGCCCGCTCGCTCGGCCTGATGCCGCTGGTGGAGGTTCACGACGAGGAGGAGGTCTCGCGCGCACTCGACGCCGGCGCCACCGTCGTCGGCGTCAACGCCCGCAACCTCAAGACCCTGGAGGTGGACCGGGACACCTTCTCCCGGCTCGCCCCCCTCATCCCCTCCGACGTCGTCAAGATCGCCGAGTCCGGTGTCCGCGGCCCGCACGACCTGCTGGCCTACGCCGGGGCCGGAGCCGGAGCCGTCCTCGTCGGAGAGAGCCTCGTCCGCGGCCGCAACCCGCGCGAGGCCGTCGCCGACCTGGTCACCGCCGGGGCCCACCCCGCCCTGCGGGACCGGAACTAGGGGGCCACAGCCCGTGAGAGGGTCGACGCAGGCACCGGCGGACACGGCGACGACACGCCCCGTCCGCAGATGGCGATGGCTCTAGGGAACCCGCGCCAGTGAGCCGCGGGTTCCCGCCGCCGCGTTGACCCACAGTCAGAACGCGCCGCCGGAGCCGGGCGGCGCACAGCCGGTCGGCGCGCGGACCCCGCGGCGCGAGGCCGGGGGAGCCCCGCGGTCGGCCCTTCCCAGGAGAGCGTGCCATGAGTCACGACCAACCCCTGCCCGACCAGCGCGGGCACTACGGCCGCTTCGGCGGCCGCTTCGCGCCCGAAGCCCTCATCGCCGCCCTCGACGAGGTGGCCGCGGAGTGGGAGAAGGCCAAACAGGACCCCCGGTACCAGGCCGAACTCGCCGAACTGCTCAAGGACTACACCGGGCGCCCCAGCGCCCTGAGCGAGGCCCGCAACTTCTCCGAGCACTGCGGCGGCGCGCGCGTCCTGCTCAAGCGCGAGGACCTCAACCACACCGGATCGCACAAGATCAACAACGTCCTCGGCCAGGCCCTGCTCACCAAGCGGATGGGCAAGACCCGCGTCATCGCCGAGACCGGCGCCGGACAGCACGGCGTGGCCACCGCCACCGCCTGCGCCCTGCTCGGCCTGGAGTGCGTGATCTACATGGGCGAGGAGGACACCCGCCGCCAGGCGCTCAACGTCGCCCGCATGCGCATGCTCGGCGCCGAGGTCGTCCCCGTCACCATCGGCAGCCGCACCCTCAAGGACGCCATCAACGAGGCCTTCCGTGACTGGGTCGCCAACGTCGACCGCACCCACTACCTGTTCGGCACCGTCGCCGGTCCGCACCCCTTCCCCAAGCTCGTGCGCGACCTGCACTTCGTCGTCGGCCAGGAGGCCCGCGAACAGGTCCTGGAGCGCGTCGGCAGGCTCCCCGACGCGGTCGCCGCGTGCGTGGGCGGCGGCTCCAACGCCATGGCGGTCTTCGCGGCCTTCATCCCCGACGAGGAGGTCGCCCTGTACGGCTTCGAGGCCGGGGGAGAGGGCGCGCAGACCACCCGCACCGCCGCCTCCATCACCGCGGGCAGCCCCGGCGTCTTCCACGGGGCGCGCACCTTCGTACTCCAGGACGAGTACGGCCAGACCCTGCCCAGCCACTCCATCTCCGCCGGACTCGACTACCCGGCGGTGGGCCCCGAGCACGCCTACCTCGCCGACACCGGCCGCGCCAACTACGAACCGATCACCGACGCCGAGGCCATGGAGGCCTTCCGGCTGCTGTGCCGCACCGAGGGCATCATCCCGGCCATCGAGAGCGCGCACGCCCTGGCCGGCGCCCGCAAGCTCGGCGAGCGCCTCGGCCCCGACGCCGTCATCCTGGTGAACCTCTCCGGGCGCGGCGACAAGGACGTTGACACCGCGGCCGCCTACTTCGGCCTCGTTGACCCGGAGGGACAGGCGTGAGCGCCACCGCACTACAGACCAAGCTCGCCGAGGCCCGCGAGGCCGGACGCGCCGCCCTGATCGGCTACCTGCCCGCGGGGTTCCCCGACGTGGAGTCCTCCGTCCGGGTCATCCAGGCCATGGTCGAGGGGGGCTGCGACGTCATCGAGGTCGGCCTGCCCTACTCCGACCCCATGATGGACGGCCCCACCATCCAGCGGGCCGCCGACCGGGCCCTGGCCGCGGGCACCACCACCGACGACGTGTTCCGCGTGGTCGAGGCCACCGCCGCCACCGGCGCCGCCGCCGTGGTGATGTCCTACTGGAACCCCATCGAGCGCTACGGGGTCGAGCGCTTCGCCGCGGGCCTGGCCAAGGCGGGCGGGGCCGGAGTGATCACCCCCGACCTCATTCCCGAGGAGTCCGAGGAGTGGGTGGCCGCCTCCGACGCCTGCGGCCTGGACCGGGTGTTCCTGGTCGCGCCCTCCTCCACCGACCGGCGCCTGGCCCTGACCACGCGGGAGTGCACCGGCTTCGTGTACGCCGCCTCGCTCATGGGCGTGACCGGCACCCGCACCCAGGTCGCCGACACCGCAGCCGCGCTGGTGCGGCGCACCCGCGAGGCGACCCGCGACTCCGGCCTGCCGGTCTGCGTGGGCCTGGGCATCTCCACCGGCGCCCAGGCCGCCGAGGTGGCCGCCTACGCCGACGGCGTGATCGTCGGCGCCGGGTTCTGCCAGCGGGTCCTGGACGCGCCGGACCTGGAGACCGGACTCGTCGCGGTCCGCTCCTTCGCCCAGGAACTGGCGCAGGGGGTGCGCTCGGGCCGCACCTGACCCGAAGGCCCCGCTGCCAGCGGGGCGCGTGAACACCGGCGGGGGCCGTCCACGGGACGGCCCCCGCCTTCGTCGTGCGGCCCCCCGCCCCCAAGGGACCCCCGCCGCCGTTCCGGGCAGGGCAGCGGTCAAGCAGGTGAGAACCGGGTGGGAGAGCCCCGGGAAAACCTCGTGGCGCCCCTCTGAGCAGGCACCCGTGAAGGAGGCGGGGCGCCCTCCGTTCCGAGGGGCGCCGGTCACTGCGCCCGAAATCCCGGACCCAGCGTCACGCACTCAACACAGGCAGTAGGATCTGACCCGACGCGAAGGGCGACGACACGCCCACGCACCGTGGTCGCGGGGCCCCTTTCCCGACACCCACCCGCCCCTCCGGCCCCCCGGGCCGTGTCCGTACCGGACGCGCACGAGGCGGGTGGTGGCGCGCGGTGGCGGTGACCACATCTCCACATCCCGGGAACCCCGCACGGCCCGGCGACGACTCCATGGAGGAACCCGCGTCCGCTCCGGCGGGCGCCACGGCCGCACCGAACGGAAGGAGGCAGGGGCTCACCCTCCCGCCCGCAGGCGGGGACACCCGCCCCGCACACCAGATGACCCGCCCGCTCTCTCCCCGAAGGCCGCAGTGATGGACACACCCAACGAGAACCCCGCCTCCGCCCCCGCGCCCCGATCGCGCTGGGAGGCCGTCCAGCCCTGGCTCAGCCTCGCCTGCCGCGTCGGACTGGCCGCCGTCCTGGTCTTCGCCGCCGTCTCCAAGTTCCCCCCGGCCCTGTCCGTCCAGGCGGTCGAGGCCTACGACCTCTTCCCCGCCGAGGTCGCGCGGTTCATCGGCTACACCCTCCCCCTGTTCGAACTCGCCCTGGCCGCCCTCCTCCTGGTCGGACTCGCCACCCGCTACGTCGGCGCCGTCAGCGCGCTGCTCATGGTCGTCTTCATCGCCGGGATCCTCTCCGCCATGGCCCGGGGACTGAGCATCGACTGCGGCTGCTTCGGCGGCGGCGGACAGGTCGACCCGGAGGAGACCACCTACGGGCTCTCCATCGCCCGCGACATCGCCTTCGCCGCGATGGGCGCCTTCGTCGCGGTCTGGCCGCGTTCGCCCTTCGCCGTCGACCGCGCCCTCGGCCTCTTCCGGTGACCCCGGACGGCCGACCGTATCCAGCAGTAGTGAGGAACAGGGGAAGACATGGGCAGTGAAGCGCGCAGGCGCTCCCGCGAGAAACTCAAGGAGCAGAGGGAGAAGGACAAGCGCAGGGCCAAGCGCAACAGGACCCTCATCGTGGTGGGCGTCGCCGCCGCGGTGGTGCTCCTCATCGTCGGCATCGGCTACGTCGCCCTCAACGCCGACCGCCGCAGCGGCGAGTACGAGGGGGCCCTGGCGCCGACCACCCTCCAGCAGGACGGCAGCGTCGTCATGGCCCAGGAGGGCGCCTCGGCCCCCGTCGTCGAGGTCTACGCCGACTACCAGTGCCCCGCCTGCCGCCAGTTCGAACTCCTCAACGGCGGAGTCCTCAAGGAGAACGCCGCCCAGGGCGAGGCCATCGTCCACTACCGGCCGGTCAGCATCTTCGCCCAGCAGCCGGTGCCCCTGAGCAGCAACTCGCTGCGCGCCGGGGCCGCCGCCCGCGCCGCCGCCGAACACGACCGGTTCGTGCGCTACAACGACATCCTCTTCGAGAACCAGCCCACCGAGCGCACCGAGGGCTTCACCGTCGACCAGCTCAAGGAGTGGTTCGCCGAGACCGACCCCACCCCCGAACAGCAGGAGCGGTTCGACCAGCGGGTGGAGGACGAGGCCGCCGTGGTCTCCCGTTTCACCGAGGAGTTCCTGCCCGCCCTGACCGAGGACGCCATGGCGCAGATCGGCGAGGAGACCCTCGCCACCATGGTGCTGTCCGACCTGCTGGCCTGGGGTGCCGAGCACGGCCACGACCCCTCGTTCCTGGAGGGGACGTACACGGGCCAGATCATCGAAGCCACCGGGAACGCCTACACTCGCTACAGCGGAGACAACGCCTTCCGCGGAACGCCCTCCGTCTACATCAACGGTGAGTTGCTCGACAACGACACCGCCATGACCGCCCGGGGCCTCAACGAGGCGATCGCCTCAGCGGAGCCCGGTGAGGTCGACACCCAACCCACAGGCGACGGGGGTGGCGCGGAGTAGCCATCCCCTAAGACACCCCCGCACGCGGGGCGAACCCGAGAGCAGACCAGTGACATTGTCGTCGACAGCCACGGAGGGCGCGGTCGAGTTCGGCCGGGCCCTCGCGGCCTTCCCCAGCCCGCAGGTCAACTCCATCCCCATCGGGCCGCTGCAGATCCACTTCTACGCCCTGTGCATCCTCGCCGGAGTCATCGTCGCGGTGCTGTGGAGCGAGCGGCGCTGGGCCGCCATGGGCGGTGAGAAGGGCACCATCATGGACATGGCCGTGTGGGCCGTGATCCTGGGCCTGATCGGCGGACGCCTCTACCACGTCATCAGCGACGCACAGCTGTACTTCGCCGAGGGCCGCGAGCCCATCCGCGCCCTGTACATCTGGGAGGGCGGACTCGGCATCTGGGGAGCCATCCCCATGGGAGCCCTCGGCGTGTGGCTGGTGGCCCGCAAACGCGGCCTGTCCATGTCCAAGCTCTCCTTCGCCATCGCCCCCACCATCCCCCTGGCCCAGGCCCTGGGCCGCTGGGGCAACTACTTCAACCAGGAGCTGTTCGGCAGGCCCACCGACCTGCCCTGGGCCGTGGAGATCACCCCCTACCCCAACGGCGCCCTGCGCCCGGGCATGGAACTGGGCGTGAGCACCTACCACCCCACCTTCCTCTACGAGTCCCTGTGGTGCCTGGGCCTCGCCGTCCTGCTGGCCTGGGCGGGCCGCCGCTACGAGCGCTCCCTCCAGGGCGGACGCCTCTTCGCCCTCTACGTCATGGGCTACTGCGTCGGCCGGTTCTGGATCGAGTACCTGCGCGTGGACCCCGCCAACGACTTCCTGGGCCTGCGCCTGAACAACTGGACCTCCCTCCTGGTCCTCCTCGCCGCCCTGGCCTACTTCGTGTGGGCGGGACGGCGCATCGACTCCTTCTCCAGCGCCGTCGTCCCCCACGGCCACGACGCCGGAACCCAGGTGTTCGGGCCCACAACCGAGGGTGAGACGCGCGACGACAGCACCGTCTACAGCGCCCTGGACAGCGAGGAATCGCGTGTCGGTTCGCAAAGCTCCAGCTCACAGGAGGCGGGGACGGAATACCACCCGAGCCCTGAACGATCTAGTAGCGAGGGCTCGACCGACAGGGACGCCGGGGACACGGGAACCGAACCCGGGACGAAGCCCGAGTAGACACAGGGAAGCCACGTGGACCGGCCGTGTCCGGACACGCATCTGGGCCCCTGTACCTTTCGAGCAGACCACGGGTTGACGATTGAGAAAGACCGTGAGCAGAGCTGAGTCCGGGCACGGCCGCAGAGGCCGACGCGCCCACACCGAGGACCGCGCCGACGACCAGATCCAGGACCTGGACCAGGACCAGGAGGGGTACGACCCCGAGGAGGACTTCTCCGCGGAGTACGGCCACACCCGCCCCGCCGACGACGGCGGCCACGACGGCTACGACGACGGGCCCTACGACGAGGGCTCCTACGACGAGGACGACGACGCCGACGGCATCGACGCGGACGGCGCCGAGGAGGCCGGAGGCGGCCGTGCCTCGCGCCGCAGGAAGGGGCGCGGGGGCCGCGGCCCCTCCCGCCGCAGGGCCCCGGGCAACCGGGCCGCCGGAGGCAGGCGGGCCGGAGCCACGGGAGTGAACAAGGTCTCGGCCTTCTCCGCCGCCGCGATCAAGCGCGTCTCGGTCCTGGGCGACCGGCCCAACCAGATCGTGTACACCCTCGCCGAGCAGAGCAAGCGCAAGCGCGGCACCGCCATGCTCGGCGTCCTGCTCGGAGCGTTCAGCGTCGCGCTGATCGCCCTCCTCGGCCTGCTTTCCTACCAGCTCTTCGCCGGGAGCGGCGGCGCCGTCGCGGGCGGGGACGACACGGTCGTGACCCCGCCGGACGGGCACAGCACCCTCACCCCGGAGCTGTACCTGTCCGAGCCCAACCGCGAGGACGTCTTCGGCGCCATCAACGAGCGCCCCGAGGGCATCGAACCGATGACCGAGGAGAGCGTGTTCGACCCGGTCCGCGAGATCGGCCTGGACGACATGAACCTGGAGCTGCGCCAGGGCGCCATCACCGACTCCTGCACCTCGCTGGTGTGGGGTGAGGAACTCGGCCAGAGCCTGATCGACGCCAACTGCGTCCAGGCCGCCTCCGGTGTGTACACCGACGGGGACGAGCAGCACGTGGCCCAGTTCACCCTGTTCGACCTGGCCAACGCCGAAGCCGCGGCCGAGGTCGAGCGCGAGCTGGACCCGACCAACGCCGAGAGCGGCGCCGGGTTCCTGCTCACGCAGACCGGCGACGAGGTCCCCGGCCTGCGGGACGGTTACAGCCAGGCCACGACCCAGGTCATGGGCCACTACCTGGCCGTGTTCTGGGTGGCCGACACCGACGGCACCCCGCCCGGGGACGACACCGACATGGCGACGCTGAGCGTGGCCTCCATGAACGCGGCGCGCTACGTCTACGAGGAGGTCGTGGCCGTGAACCAGGCGGCGGAGCAGGCTGAGGAGTAGTCTGTCCCGGCCTGTCGGAGGCCCCGATAGGATCTGCGACAGACCGACCCGAGGTCACACGAGGCGCGGCGAGGATTCCCGGCCTCACACACCCCCGAACACACCGGTCCGGCCCGCGTACGCGCGGGCCGGACCGCATCCGAGGAAAGGTCCATTGGGTGTCCCCTTCTGAACCGTCGGCGTCCGGACCCGCGGGGCGTCGGAGGAAGAGCAGCGAGCCCGACACCGAGCCCGAGGGGCGCTCCTCCCGGGAGGGCGGGCGCCGACGGGCAGGGGGGCGCAGGAAGAAGGAGTCCCGGCGCCTGGGCCCCCTCATCGCCGTCGTGGCCGGTGTGCTGGTCGTGGCGCTGATCGCCCTCGGCGTGGTCCTGTACCTCAACGCGGGGGAGGACGGCGGCGAAGGGCAGGCCGCCCCCCAGACCCGTCCCGCCGTGTACCGGATCATCGACGCCGGCAGCATGAACGAGGTGCTCGCCACCCGCGAGGCCGACAGCCGCCCCCTCAACGAGAACGAGCTGTTCGGGGACCGCAACGCCGAGATCTCCAGCCAGAGCATCGACTTCGCCCTGCGCGACTCGGTCCTGGCCGAGGACTGCGCCGCCGCGGTGTGGGGTGAGCCCGCCAAGGCCGCCCTGGCCGAGGCCGACTGCACCCAGGCCGGGCGCGCCACCTACGTCTCCGACACCTACTTCGGCGTCGTGGCCGTGTTCAACCTCGCCGACGCCGAGGGCAGTCGCGCGGTCGCCGCGGCCCTCGACGAGCCCGAGGGGGAGGGCGCCCAGGAGCCCGGCTTCGTGCTCTCCCCGTCCGGGGCCGAGCCCTTCGACCGCCTGGGCAGCGGCTACAGCGCCAGCGACGCGGTCGTCAGCGGCCACTACCTGGTCCTGGTGTGGGTGCAGCCCACCGAGTCGGAGTCGGTGGAGGACAGGGTCAGCCTGTCCGGGCCGCTCGTGGCGCTGGCCAACTTCCGCGACCCGCTCTACCGGCGCATGGTGCAGCAGGAGGGCACCACCGGCGGCAGCGAGGGGACGACGGAGGGGACCGAGGGAACCGGGACCGAGGGCACGGGCACCGACGGAACCGGGACCGACGGAATCGGGACCGAGGGGACGGGCACCGGGACCGGGGGCGAGGGTGTGACCGGTACCGAGGGGACGGGTACGGGCACGGAGCTGCCCGGAACCGGAACCACCGGCACCGGCTGACCTCCCCCCCACACACACGCACGAAGGGGCCTGCGGCATCGCGGGCCCCTTCGTCGTTCCCGGGACGGGCACGCAGCAGCCCGTTGGCTGGCCGGAAGTGTTACCGGTGTGATGAGTGGGCCCTGACCTGCGATGATCTTGTACTTATAGTCGATGTCGACGGTCGAGACTCCCTGTAGGTACAAGATCACGGCGAAGGGGGCGGCATGTCGGTCACCGGATCAGGACGGGGGCGCCTGGACCCGCTCCCACAGGTCGGCGGCCACCCCGCGCAGCTCGCCGAAGCGGTGCTCGGGCAGGTCCAGCAGGGTGTGCCCCGACACCCACTCCGGCGCGGCGGCAACCGCGTGGCGTGCCGTGCGCTTGTTGACCGGGCCTCCCCGCCACGCCGACACCTCCACCAGCCCCGCCCGCAGGGTCGCGGTGAGCGTGCCGTGCGCCCGCTCCTGCACGTGCACCAGCAGCCGCTCCACCGCCGAGTCCGCGTCCGGGCGCCGGGTCAACCGCACCGCCGTCAGGCCGTCCGCGCCGAACCCGCGCAGGAACCGCACCCCGAAACGCGGTTCCACCAGGGCGCGCAGCCCCCGCTGGCCCGCCTCGTCGCGCACGCACGCCGCGGAGGACGGCACCAGCACGTACACGGTGTCCCCGGCGGCGGCCAGGGCCGCGCGCGCCGCCCAGCGGTCCCACCCGCCCGTGAGATTGACCACCGCGCAGCCGCCGCCCTGACCGGGCGCCTCCATCCACGTGGACAGGCGCACCCGCCCCGACCCGGCGACCTCGCCGGGCCACGCGCCCACCAGCGTCGGCGCACGGTCACCACCGGTCTCACCCGCCTCCCCGGCTTCCCCGGGCCTTCCGGTCTCCTCGGCCACCCGGTCCAGTACGGCGCGGGCCCGGTCGGCGTCCAGGCCGCCCCGGGCCTCCTTGGCGTTGACCCCCTGGCTGTACACACGCGCCACCTCACCCGAGGGCGCGGGCAGCGTGCGCGCCAGCGGACGCAGCACGTACAGGTCCGAGGCCGCGCCGATCGACTCGGCCCCGTGGTAACGGTTGAAGTCCGGCCACACCGCCTCCACCAGCAGGTCCATCCGCACCAGCCGCGCCTGCGTGGCCGCGGCCAGCCGCGGGGTGGTCTCACTGGCCCCGTAGGCCACCAGCACCCGGCCCCGGCGGGGATCGGCCATCCCCTCCACACCGCGCCGCACGAACAGCTCCACCCCGTCGGGCGTGTAGGGGGGATCGGTGAACACCACGTCCGCGGCGCCGCGCACCGCGGGCGGCAGCCCCAGGCGCAGATCCGCGGCGTGCGTGCGCACCGCCAGCCCCAGGCCGGCCGCCAGGGCGTCGATGTGGGCCAGGACACGCTCGTCGATGTCCACGACCTCCGCGCGGGCGCCCGGGCACACCAGGGCCAGCGCCACCGAGGTCAGGTCGTGGTCGCCCACGCACAGCAACGTGCGGTCGCGCAGGTCGAACCGGGTGGACAGCAGCAGCGCCCGGCGCAGCGCGGTCCCGGCCGTCGCCGCGACGTGGTCCAGGTCCAGGTCCGAGGCGGGCCCCTGTTCCACGGCGCGCGCCAGCTCCGCCAGCGCCCGTGAGTAGCGGGGGAGCAGATGGGCCACCGGGTCGGCGGGCTCCTCTCCGGCCGCGCCCGCGTAACGCTCCGGACGCACCAGGCGCACCCGGCCACGCCCGTCCCCGGCCACCAGCTCACCGGCCTCCGTCAGGGCCTCCACCAGGGAGGACACCAGCGCGTACGCGACGCCGCTGGCGCGCACCAGCGCGTTCGCCTCCCACTCGCGCCCGTCCGAGAGCAGCACCAGCACACGCCGCAGCCGGGGCGCGTCCACACCGTGGCCGCGCAGCAGCTCCGAGGCGGGCTCGGGAAGGGGCGGCGGGTCGTCGGGGGAGCGGTCGGCGCGGGCGTCCGCGGCCGGTACCCGGCCGGGGGCAGCGGAAGGGGGGCCGTCCGGGCCCGGAGGAGTCGCGTGCATGCGTCGATGGTCCCACGCGCGCCGGGGCGGCGCGTGGTCCACCGCCACGCAGGTCAGCGGCACCGGCCGGTGAGGGGCATATCACTCGGCGACCCCTCCCCCGCCCTCTTGGGAACGGGGTTAACAGCGGGGTAATGTGGGGCCGCGGCGCGTCGCGCCCGCATACCCGAAGTGGCGTACCCGACCCCCGAGGTCGGTGTTTCGGCCCCTTTGGGAGGTTTAGCGGAGTTCCCCCGTGGAAAAACCCGCTAGGCCAGCCCACACCGGGAACCCTCCCGGAGGGGACCGTGCCCGAGCCCGCACACACGGGCATGGCAGGGGGCCACCGGCGCACCGCGGCGCCACATGGTCTAGACCTGCGATTAACGTCGCGGCTGGACCGGCATGTATAAGGGAACCTGCCCGTCACGGGCGACCCCACCCGCCACCGGCGACCACGAGGACGTGGACGCACGACGGAGGCGGCCACGGCGCCCACAGGACGGTCACCGCCGCACCACGCGGCGACACAACTCCATCCGCACGCAGCAGGGCCAACGTCGTCCCGGATGCGCTTTTCACGAAGCCGACGCAAGACGACAGGAGGATAGATGCCTGCTGGCCAGGTGCGGCGTTCGTCCGTCCGAACGAACCCCGAGACCACTTCCCAGGGCCTGTACGACCCCGCTTTCGAGCACGACGCCTGCGGTGTGGGCTTCGTCGCCGACCTCACTGGACGTCGCAGCCACTCCATTGTCGAGAAGGCGCTCACCGTACTCCGCAACCTCGACCACCGCGGAGCCTCCGGCGCCGACCCCGACGACGGCGACGGCGCGGGCATCCTCACCCAGATCCCGCACGAGCTCTACACCGAAGTCTGCGACTTCACCCTGCCCGAGGCCGGCGCCTACGCCACCGGCATCGGGTTCCTGCCCGCCGACGCCGCCGAGCGCGCCGCCGCCGTGGAGCGCATCAACGCCATCGTCGCCGAGGAGGGCCTGACCCTGCTCGGCTGGCGCGAACTGCCCTTCGAGCCCCAGTACAGCGGCCCCGCCGCCCGCCAGGCCATGCCCTACTTCGGGCAGCTCTTCATCACGGGCACCCCCGGCACCGCCACCGAGGGCCTCACCGGCATCGAGCTGGAGCGCCACGCCTACTGCGTACGCAAGCGCGCCGAGCACGAGAGCGACGTCTACTTCCCGAGCCTGTCCCCGCGCACCATCGCCTACAAGGGCATGCTCACCACCCCGCAGCTGGAGCCGTTCTTCCCCGACCTGTCCGACCGGCGCTACGCCTCCGGCCTGGCCCTGGTCCACTCCCGCTTCTCCACCAACACGTTCCCGTCCTGGCCGCTCGCCCACCCGTTCCGCTACGTCGCGCACAACGGCGAGATCAACACCGTCAAGGGCAACCGGAACATGATGCGGGCGCGCGAGGCCAAGCTCGCCAGCGACCTCATCCCCGGCGACCTCGACCGGATCTTCCCGATCGTCGACCCCGACGACTCCGACACCGCCTCCTTCGACGACGCCCTGGAACTGCTCCACCTGGGCGGACGCTCCCTGCCGCACGCGGTGCTCATGATGATCCCCGAGCCCTGGGAGAACCACACCGAGATGGACCCGGCCGTCCGGGCCTTCTACGAGTACCACTCCACCCTCATGGAGCCCTGGGACGGCCCCGCCTCGGTGTCCTTCACCGACGGCACCGTCGTCGGCGCGGTCCTGGACCGCAACGGCCTGCGCCCCGGCCGCTACTGGGTCACCGAGGACGGCCTCGTCGTCCTCGCCAGCGAGGCCGGAGTCCTGGACATCGACCCCGCCGCCGTCGTGCGCAAGGGACGCCTCCAGCCCGGCCGCATCTTCGTCGTCGACACCGCCCAGGGGCGCATCGTCGAGGACGAGGAGATCAAGGCCGAACTCGCCGCGCAGCACCCCTACCAGGAGTGGATCGACACCGGCGTCCTGCGCCTGGCCGACCTGCCCGACGCCCCGCCCGTCCCGGTCACCGAACTCCAGCGCGCCCAGCAGGTCTTCGGCTACACCGAGGAGGAGCTGCGCGTCATCCTCACCCCGATGGCCCGCACCGGCGCCGAACCCATCGGCTCCATGGGCACCGACACCCCGGTGGCCGCGCTCTCCGAGCGCTCCCGCCAGCTCTTCGACTACTTCTCGCAGAACTTCGCCCAGGTCACCAACCCGCCCCTGGACGCCATCCGCGAGGAGATGGTCACCAGCCTGGCCACCCTCCTGGGCGCCGAGCACAACATCCTCGACGCCGCACCCGGCAGCACCCAGCGCCTCGTCCTGCCCACCCCGGTCGTCGACCAGGCCGAACTGGCCGCCATCGTCGCCGCCGGACAGGGCAACCCGGCCCTGAAGAGCTTCACCGTCGACGGCACCTACCCCGTCGACGGCGGCGGCGACGCGCTCTCCGCCCGCCTGGAGCAGATCAACACCGAGGTCTCCGCCGCCATCGCCGACGGCGCCCACATCCTCGTGCTCAGCGACCGCGGCGCCGACGAGGGCCGCGCGCCCATCCCGTCGCTGCTGCTCACCGGCTCGGTCCACCACCACCTCGTCCGCGAGAAGACCCGCACCGAGGTCGGCCTCCTCATCGAGGCCGCCGACGTGCGCGAATGCCACCACGTCGCCCTGCTCATCGGCTACGGCGCCTCCGCGGTCAACCCCTACCTGGCGCTGGCCACCGTCCGCGACCTCGTCGAGCACGGCACCATCGGCGGCGTCGACGCCGACCAGGCCGTCCGCAACACCGTCAAGGCGTTCGGCAAGGGCGTCCTGAAGGTCATGTCCAAGATCGGCGTGTCCACAGTCAGCTCCTACACCGGAGCCCAGATCTTCGAGGCCCTGGGCCTGGGCGCCGAGGTCATCGACCGCTGCTTCACCGGCACCACCTCCCGCCTGGGCGGCGTCGGCTTCGACGTCCTCGCCGAGGAGGTCGCCATCCGCCACCGCCGCGCCCACACCGCCAACCCCAACGCCCACCGGCGCCTGGAGGTCGGCGGCGAGTACCAGTGGCGCCGCGAGGGCGAACCGCACCTGTTCAGCCCCGAGACCGTCTTCAAACTCCAGCACTCCACCCGCACCCGCAGGTACGAGATCTTCAAGGAGTACACCTCCCAGATCGACGACCAGTCCGAGAAGCTCATGACCCTGCGCGGTCTCCTGCGCTTCAAGGACGGCGTGCGCGAACCCGTGCCCGTCGACGAGGTCGAACCCGTCTCGGAGATCGTCCGGCGCTTCTCCACCGGAGCCATGTCCTACGGCTCCATCTCCGCCGAGGCCCACCAGACCCTCGCCATCGCGATGAACCGCCTCGGCGGCAAGTCCAACACCGGCGAGGGCGGCGAGGACCCCGACCGCTTCACCCCCGACGCCAACGGGGACCTGCGGCGCAGCTCCATCAAGCAGGTCGCCTCCGGCCGCTTCGGCGTCACCTCGCACTACCTCAGCAACGCCGACGACATCCAGATCAAGATGGCCCAGGGCGCCAAGCCCGGCGAGGGCGGCCAGCTGCCCGGCCACAAGGTCTACCCGTGGGTCGCCCGGACCCGCCACTCCACCCCCGGCGTCGGGCTCATCTCCCCGCCGCCCCACCACGACATCTACTCCATCGAGGACCTCGCCCAACTCATCCACGACCTCAAGAACGCCAACCCCTCCGCCCGGGTCCACGTCAAACTGGTCTCCGAGGCGGGCGTGGGCACCGTCGCCGCCGGCGTGTCCAAGGCACACGCCGACGTCGTCCTCATCTCCGGCCACGACGGAGGCACCGGCGCCTCGCCGCTGACCTCCCTCAAGCACGCGGGCACCCCCTGGGAGCTCGGCCTCGCCGAGACCCAGCAGACCCTGCTGCTCAACGGCCTGCGCGACCGCATCGTCGTCCAGGCCGACGGCCAGATGAAGACCGGCCGCGACGTCGTCATCGCCGCCCTGCTCGGCGCCGAGGAGTACGGCTTCGCCACCGCGCCCCTCGTCGTCTCCGGCTGCGTCATGATGCGCGTGTGCCACCTGGACACCTGCCCCGTCGGCGTCGCCACCCAGAACCCGCTCCTGCGCGAGCGCTTCTCCGGCAAGGCCGAGTACGTCGTCAACTTCTTCGAGTTCATCGCCCAGGAGGTCCGCGAGTACCTCGCCCAGCTCGGCTTCCGCAGCCTGGACGAGGCCATCGGCTCCATCGACCTGCTCGACACCGCCGACGCCGTCACCCACTGGAAGGCCCAGGGCCTGGACCTGTCGCCCATCCTGCACGAGGTCGAGCCCCGCGCGGGAGACCACCGCGTCCAGCAGCGCCTCCAGGACCACGGCCTGGAGAAGGCCCTGGACAACACCCTCATCCAGCTCAGCGAGGGCGCCCTGGACTTCGGCCAGCCCGTACGCCTCGAACTGCCCGTACGCAACGTCAACCGCACCGTCGGCACCATGCTCGGACACGAGGTCACCAAGCGCCACGGCGCCGAAGGCCTCCCCGACGACACCATCGACGTCTCCTTCACCGGATCCGCGGGCCAGTCCTTCGGCGCCTTCGTGCCCAGGGGCATCACCCTGCGCCTGTCCGGCGACGCCAACGACTACGTCGGCAAGGGCCTGTCCGGCGGACGCGTCATCGTCCGCCCCGACAACGCCTCCCAGCTGGTCGCCGAGGACCACATCATCGCCGGCAACGTCATCGGCTACGGCGCCACCTCCGGAGAGATCCTCCTGCGCGGCGTCGTCGGCGAACGCTTCTGCGTCCGCAACTCCGGCGCCCTCGCCGTCGTCGAGGGCATCGGCGACCACGGCTGCGAGTACATGACCGGCGGCCACGCCGTCGTCCTCGGCCGCACCGGACGCAACTTCGCGGCCGGCATGTCCGGAGGCGTCGCCTACGTCCTGGACCTGGACCGCGAACGCGTCAACACCGAGATGGTCGAGATCGAGGCCCTCACCGACGAGGACCGCGCGTTCCTCACCGACGTCCTCACCCGCCACCGCGCCGAGACCGGATCGGCCGTCGCCGACCGCATCCTCACCAGCGGCGAGATCGACCGCATCACCAAGATCATGCCCCGCGACTACAAGCGCGTCCTGCTCGCCCAGGCCGAGGCCGAACGCGAGGGCCGCGACGTCAACGAGGCCGTCATGGCCTCCGCACAGTCCTGACACGAGAGGAGGAAGGCACATGGCCGACCCCAAGGGCTTCCTGAAGACCACCGAGCGAGAGCTCCCCAAGCACCGACCCGTCGACGTGCGCATCCAGGACTGGCGCGAGGTCTACGAGGACTTCGACCGGGGAACCGTCACCAAGCAGGCCTCGCGCTGCATGGACTGCGGCATCCCCTTCTGCCACAACGGCTGCCCGCTCGGCAACCTCATCCCCGAGTGGAACCACCTCGTCCACACCCACGACTGGGCCGAGGCGATCGAACGCCTGCACGCCACCAACAACTTCCCGGAGTTCACCGGCAGGCTCTGCCCCGCCCCGTGCGAGTCCGCGTGCGTGCTCGGCATCAACCAGCCCGCCGTCACCATCAAGAACGTCGAGGTCTCCATCATCGACCGCGCGTGGGAGGAGGGCTGGGTCAAGCCCCTGCCCCCCACCACCCGCACCGGCAAGAAGGTCGCCGTCGTCGGCTCCGGCCCCGCCGGGCTCGCCGCCGCCCAACAGCTCACCCGGGCCGGACACGACGTCACCGTCTACGAGCGCGCCGACCGCGTCGGCGGCCTCCTGCGCTACGGCATCCCCGAGTTCAAGATGGAGAAGCGGCACATCGACCGCCGCCTCGCCCAGATGAGCGCCGAGGGCACCACCTTCCGCGCCGGGGTCGACGTCGGCGTCGACATCACCGCCGAGCAGCTGCGCGCCGACCACGACGCCGTCGTCATCAGCGGCGGCGCCACCGCCTGGCGCGACCTGCCCGCCAAGGGCCGCGAACTCGGCGGCATCCACCAGGCCATGGAGTACCTGCCCCTGGCCAACCGGGTGCAGGAGGGCGACTACGACACGCCCGCCATCAGCGCCCAGGGCAAACACGTCGTCGTCATCGGCGGCGGCGACACCGGCGCCGACTGCGTCGGCACCGCCCACCGCCAGGGCGCCGCGTCGGTCACCCAGCTGGAGATCATGCCCAAGCCGCCCGCCACGCGGCCCGACAACCAGCCCTGGCCGACCATGCCCATGCTCTACAAGGTCACCAGCGCCCACGAGGAGGGCGGCAAGCGGATCTACGCCGTCAACACCGTCGAGTTCCTCGGCGACGACAACGGCCAGGTCCGCGCACTCAAGCTCGTCGAGGTCAAGCGCACCGACAAGGGCTTCGAACCCGTCGAGGGCACCGAGCGCGAGATCCCCGCCGAACTCGTCACACTCGCCATGGGCTTCGTCGGCCCCCAGAAGGAGGGCCTGCTCGACCAGCTCGGCGTGGAGCTGGACGGACGCGGCAACGTCGTCCGCGACGCCGACTACCGCACCACCGTCGACGGCGTCTTCTGCGCCGGGGACATGGGCCGCGGCCAGTCGCTCATCGTCTGGGCCATCGCCGAGGGCCGCTCCGCCGCCGCCGGAGTGGACCGCTACCTCACCGACGACAGCGCACTGCCGGTCACCATCCCGCCGACCGCGCGACCGCTGGTCTAACCACAACCAGGCACACACACGCGCCGGGCGCGGAGGGAAACCTCCGCACCCGGCGCGTCGTCGTGTCCACCGCCCCAGGCCCCGCGGCCCGACCCCGCCCGCCGGGTCGGACAGCACCACGCGAGGAGCCATCCGGGTTTCCACCAGAAGAATCCACAACCGCCAACACCCCCTGGCCCCGCCCAGAAACGACGCCGATACTGGAAACCAGGAGGACCCACCACACAGCACGACCAGGAGGCCAGACGATGACCTACCGGCTCATCGCCGACACCGCCATGGTCGTGCACCTGGCCTTCCTCGCCTACCTCGCCCTCGGCGGATTCCTCGCCTGGAAGTGGCCCCGCACCCTCTGGATCCACCTCGGCTGCGCCCTCTACGGACTCGCCATCACCCTCATCGGCTGGCCCTGCCCCCTCACCCACGTCGAGAACTGGGCCCGCCGACGCGCCGGACAACAAGGCCTCCCCCCGGAAGGCTTCATCGACCACTACCTCACCGGCATCGTCTACCCCGCCGAGCACCTGCTCACCGCACAACTCGCCGTCGCCCTCGCCGTCCTCGCCTCCTGGACCGGACTCCTCATCCTCACCCGAAGACGCACACGCAACACCACCCCGGACCGCGCGTAAAGATCGCGAATGGATTGACCCACCGACCATGCCCCCGCCCCGGACACGGACGTACCGTCGAAGACATGACCGTTGTGACCTGGGAATCCCTTCGCGCCGCAGAACACTTCACCATGCGAAACGCCCGGCTCATCGACCGGCTCCGCTTCGCCCACCTCTTCCAGGGCGGACCCACCGAACCCATCCGCTCAGCACTCTCCGCCTACCGCAACCTCGACGGCGGCTACGGCAACGGACTCGACCCCGACCTGCGCGGACACACCAGCCAACCCGCCGCCACCGAACTCGCCCTGCGCTACCTCGACGACCTCGGCCCCATCCCCACCAGCCTCGGCACCGGCATCTGCCGCTACCTCGCCACCGTCACCAACCCCGACGGCGGCCTGCCCTGCGTACGACCCAACGTCCGCCACACCGAATCCGCCCCCTGGTGGCGACAGCACCACGACGTCACCAGCGACCTCGGCCTCACCGCACTCCTCGCCGGATACCTCCACAAACACAACATCAGCCACACCTGGCGCGACAACGCCACCGCCTACTGCTGGAAACACATCAACGCCCTGCACTGGACCGACCCACACCAGGCCATCGGCATCTGCACCTTCCTCCAGCACGTCCCCGACCGCGACCGCGCCCTGCGCACCACCAGCCGACTCCACCCCATGATCCGCGCCGTCATCGACACCGACCCCAAACCCAACCCGCGCCGACACGCCCACACCGCACTCGACCTCGCCACCCACCCCGACCACATCGCCCGACCCCTGTTCACCGACGCCGAGATCCAACGCAACCTCGACTTCTTCGAACAGACCCAACGGCCCGACGGCGGCTGGGACGCCACCTGGCAGCACTGGGACACCGCCGCCACCCTCGAACGCGAAGGCATGCGCACCGTCCAACGCCTGCGCATCCTGTGCGCCTACGGACGCGTCCAGGGCTCCCTCCCACCCCGCCGCCACGACAGCTGACACACCGAACCCCGCGAACCCGGGCCCCGCGGAGACCGGTTTCCCCACGCCCCAACGCCCCCTCCGCGATCCGGCACAACCTCACACCCCACCCACCAGCCGAAGCCCCCAGCACCACCCACCGCAGCGAACCCTCACCCAGGGTGCCCGCCGTTCGACTTCCCGCAGCCCCACATACGTCCATTCGCAACCTGGTTTAGACCACTCCATCCTCCAGACGCTCTAGAGTGTTATGCGTGACACGTCGAGCAAAAATCGTCGCGACCCTCGGTCCCGCCACCTCGAGCCCGGAAGTCCTCCGCAAGCTCGTCGAAGCCGGACTGGACGTCGCCCGACTCAACCTCAGCCACGGAACCCACGACGACCACAGGGCCAACCTCGCCAACCTGCGAGACGCCGCTGAGGCCGCACAACGAGCAGTCGGCGTCCTCGCCGACCTCCAAGGGCCCAAGATCCGCGTCGGCACCTTCGCCGACGGCCCCGTCGACCTCAACGTCGGCGACGAGTTCACCATCACCACCGACGACGTCCCCGGCGACGCCCACCGCGTCTCCACCACCTACAAGGGACTCCCGGCGGACGTCCGCCCCGGCGACCGCGTCCTCATCGACGACGGCCGCATCGCGCTGGAGTGCACCAAGACCACCAGCACCGACGTCCACACCCGCGTCATCGTCGGCGGCACCGTCTCCAACCACAAGGGACTCAACCTCCCCGGCGTCGCCGTCAGCGTCCCCGCACTCACCGAGAAGGACGAGGCGGACCTGCGCTGGGCCCTCCACCAGGGCGTCGACATGGTCGCCCTCTCCTTCGTCCGCAGCCCCGCCGACGCCGAGGAGTGCCACCGCATCATGGACGAGGAGGGCATCACCGTCCCCCTCATCGCCAAGGTCGAGAAGCCCCAGGCCGTCGAACGGCTCCAGGACATCATCGAGGTCTTCGACGGAGTCATGGTCGCCCGCGGCGACCTCGGCGTCGAACTCCCCCTCGAAAACGTCCCCATGGTGCAAAAACGCGCCGTCGAACGCTGCCGCGACAAGGCCAAACCGGTCATCGTCGCCACCCAGATGCTCGAATCCATGATCGGATCACCCCGGCCCACCCGCGCCGAGGCCTCCGACGTCGCCAACGCCGTCCTCGACGGCGCCGACGCCGTCATGCTCTCCGGAGAGACCAGCGTCGGCAAGTACCCCGTCGAGACCGTCGAGACCATGGCCCGCATCGTCAGCGCCGCCGAGCAGGAATCCCTGCGCGCCTCGCACATCCTCAACCGGGTACCCGAGACCACCGGCGGAGCCATCGCCCGCGCCGCCGCCGAGATCGGCGCCACCGTCGGAGCCAAGGCCCTGGTCGCCTTCACCATGTCCGGCGAGACCGCCCGACGCCTGGCCCGCTACCGCTCGCCCATCCCGCTGATGGCCTTCACCACCGAGGAGAGCACCCGCGGCGTGCTCTCCCTCACCTGGGGAGTCGAGAGCAACATCGTGCCCTGGGTCGACAACACCGACGACATGGTCCGCCAGGTGGAGGCAGAACTCCTCCAGCTCGGCGACTACCACAAGGGCGACAAGATCGTCATCGTCGCGGGCAGCCCGCCCGGAACCACCGGTTCCACCAACTTCCTGCGCGTCCACCGCCTCGGCGACGCCGTCGCCCTCGCGGCGCAGTAGGGAGGACCGGGCGCCCCACACAGGGCGCCCCCGACGTGCCGCATCAGGTCCGGCCCGGAGGACACGGCGTATGAGCCGCGCCGCCCACCGGGTCAGGACCAGGTGCGGCCCCGACGCTGAGCCGTCCTCAGGCCGCTGACACCGCCTCAGGCCGCCGACTCCCCGCGCGACTCCGGCCCGGTAGCCGACGCGCCGCCCTCGGGCAGCACACGCTCCAACGGCATGTCCCACGGCAACAGGTTCCACGGACTGCGCTCGTCCTCCGTCAGCAGACCCAGCGCCGCCCACACCCGGTCCGTCCCGCCGTGGTCGCCCTCCACACCCTTCTCCGGCCACAACAGGTAACCCGCGTGGAAGGCCATCGACAACTGCTGCCACGACGCGTACCGCCGTTGCAGGTCCGAGGCCACCCGACGCAACAGCGTCTGCGTCTCCACCGGACTCAGCCAGTCCAACGACGCGCCCCCGCACACCAACCGGATCACGTGCACCGACTTCCACCACTGGTAGGCCCCGATGAGCACCGTCTCGTCCGCCTCGGCCACCCCCGTGACCGCGCGCAACCGCGCCACCTGCTCCTCACCCAGCCGCACGTGCGCCCCCGTCACCTGCCCGCCCCGCTCACGCGGCAGACGCGACCTGGCCACCCCCGCGCTCAGATCCACCACCAGGTCCAGCTTCGGACCCTCGCGAAGCTCCTCCAACAGGGCGTCCACCGCCTCCAGCAGCGACTCGCGGTCGGTCACCCCCCACTGGCGCTCCAGCATCCGCTGGTAGGGACGGCGCAGCGACGGCCGGGCGACCACGTCCCACGGCTCGGCCAGAGCCACCCGGAACGGCGCCGCAACGGCCGCCGCCCAGCGCTCGGTGCTCAACGGCGCGTCGGGGTCCTTGGTGCGCAGGGCGGGGGACTCGCGCGAACCCACCACCAGCTCCGCGAAGGAACCGGCGACCAGCGCCACGACGGGCACGAAGGCCCACCCCGGCTGGCCGACTGCCACAAGAAGGACGATGAGCAACGCGACAGGGGTCAGCAGCCACGGCTGGCGGCGCTGGGAACCCCACGCCACCACCACCCAGGCGCCGATAACCAGTGCGCCGACGATCCCGGCCACCGCGGTCAGCACCCGCTGCTCCTCTCCTGAGAACTCGCTTCTGGACTTCCAGGATCATGGACGCGCGCCCGCAGAGACGACCGAACCCACGGGTTGTACTCAGGTTGTGGCCGTGATGTGACCGGTTCGGCCAGGATGCCCCGGCATAAAGTGACAAAGGGCCTATTTGGGGCGTTACTGGCTGGGTAGTTACGCAGGTTCTGGCCCGTCTGCCCGGTCCCTCAGTACTTGGGCCCGACGAAGGCGTCCATACGCGCCACGGCCTCCTTCCGCGACACCGAGATGGCGGTCTTGTCCTTGAACGGAGGCTGGTGCTGGATGTGGCTCGTCCAGGGAATGCTGAGCTGGTCCAGGGACGACGTGAAGAGGTTCACGATGTCCTGCGACGTGTTGGAGAAGTGGTAGCGCGGGTACTCGTAGTACTCGTCCTTCCTGCTCCTCTTCCGTATGCGGTTGAGGACGCGGCATCCGTCAGAGTGGACCAGTCCACGGATGAACGGCTCCGGGCGATCGTGGACGATCTTCTGCTGCCAGGTTTCCAGGACGATCCTCCTGGAGTGCTTGTGGCCTGGGCCGTGCTGGGGAAACAAGCAGAGCCAGTGCTTGGAAGCGGCTTTGACGGCCGTGCATCCGTCCTTGGACACGAGGAAGCTTCCGACAGGGAAGACCGTCTCCATGCTCTTGGTGCATGCGTCGATCAGCCCGGGGTATTTGTTGTCGCAGAAGACCCAGAGGACGTACACATCTCGGCGTGAGGCGGTGATGTGCCCATCCCCTAGGTAGAGCCCCAAGAGGTAGGCGTAAGCCTCATCGTCGAGCTGTGCGCCGTAACACCGAGGGCAGTAGGTCGTACGGTCCTGGCGACGGGCTTCGGTTGCGGGGGCACGTCGGTTGCCGTAGCGCCAGTGCCTGATCGCCCGCACAGAGACACCACACTGTGTCGCGATGGCTTTATCGGTCAACCCCAGAGCTTTGAGGCGGAAGGTTTCGTCTACTACGTCACGTGAGTACATAGCGTGAATGGTTGCTCACGCATATGACATTCTAGTGATGGCTCAACTACAGCGGGTTGATATGCTCCAAATGACGAGAGCCGCCCGATTGAGGCGGCTCTGCGTGTCTGTGCCCTGAGTGGGACTCGAACCCACACTGTAATAGGTTTGAGCTATTTCCCTCTGCCGATTGGGGTATCAGGGCTTTTTGTTGGGCGAAACGGACATCGTGCTTGGCTGCCCATCATCCCGCCGGACCGGTTTGATCCGTCAACAGTGGTATCACGATTGACGCGCATGCCCGTCCCGACGTCCAGCATCCTAGCTGATCTCGGTAACCTCGTGTACGTGACGAGGACGCAGAGCCGTGTGGTGATCGCGGAAGACGAGGCCCTGATCCGCCTGGACCTCAAGGAGATGCTCGAAGAGGACGGCTACGCCGTCGTGGGTGAGGCCGGTGACGGCGAGACCGTGATCCGTCTTGCCCAGGAGCTCAAACCCGACCTGGTGATCACCGACATCAAGATGCCCGTGCTCGACGGCCTCTCGGCCGCCGAGCGCATCGCCGCCGAGCGCATCGCCCCGGTGGTGATCCTGACCGCCTTCTCCCAGAGGGAGCTGGTCGAGCGGGCGCGCGAGGCCGGAGCCATGGCCTACCTGGTCAAGCCCTTCAACAAGGCCGACCTCGTGCCCGCCATCGAGATGGCCACCTCGCGCTACGCGGAGCTGTCCGCGCTGGAGTCGGAGGTCTCCAGCCTCCAGGAGCGGTTGGAGACCCGCAAGCTGGTCGAACAGGCCAAGGGCCTGCTCCAGAGCCGCCACGGGATGAGCGAGCCCGAGGCGTTCCGCTGGATCCAGAAGAACTCGATGGACCGGCGGCTCACCATGCGCAGGGTCGCCGAGACGGTGGTGGAGACCCTCGGCGGCGGTAAGCAGTGAGTGGCCGCCGGTAAGCAGGACTTACGCGTCCGCGCCAGCCGGACTCAACTGACCTGAACGAAGGGGTCGCGCCCGACCGGGTGCGGCCCCTTCGTCGTGCCCGGCCGCGACCTCTTCCTTCCGCCCCGCCCGTCTCCCGCCGCCTGGCCCCTGTGATCACTCCGGTACGCCCGGTGCGGGGAAAGTGTGCAGATCAGGTACTTAACGGGACGGAAACGAGACAGATGTTCAGGGTCAATGCGCCATGCGTACCAGTTTGATCTCGTTTGCACACGATGGGATGACGGTTGGGTCACGTGGCATTAGCGCATCTGAACAACTTGCCTAAATCGGGCTAAACTCACCGCACCGAACAGCAAAGGACAGCGGTGGCGCGTGCGCGCATTCGCCACCGCCAGCCTCAGATGCGCAAGGAGCGCGCGTGCGCACACGTCTTGTGACCGTGTTGCTCGCCCTGATCACCGCCATCCTGGTGATCCCGGGGCCAGCGGCGACGGCAGACGAACAGGGCGGTGAAGCGCTGCACGGTCAGATCCTCCATCCGGAGAACCGGGACCAGGGTGTCGAAGGCATCATGATCACGGTCTACGACGGCGAGGACGAGGTCGGGGCGGCGGAGACCGACTCTGAAGGAATGTGGGAAGTGGGCCTGCCCGGACCGGGCACCTACCGCGTGGTGGTGGACCAGGAGTCCGTCCCCGAGGAGTTCGCGGTGATCGAGGCCCTCTTCGTCGACGGAGAGACCGAGGTGGAGGTCGAGGCGGACGACCGGCGGCCGCTGATCGTCGCCCTGGAGGCGGCGGGCGCGGCCGGGGAGGAGTCGGCCTCGCCCTCGGAGGAGGAGACCGAGGACTCCTCCGGCGGGGAGGCGGCCGACGAGGAGTCGTTGGCGCCCAACACCGACGCCGGGGGCTCCTTCGCCGACCGGGCGATCCAGCTCACCGCGGCGGGTCTGCTGTTCGGCCTGGTCATCGCGGTCTCCGCGATCGGGCTCTCGCTGATCTTCGGCACCACGAAGCTGATCAACTTCGCGCACGGTGACCTGGTCACCTTCGGTGCGATGATCGCGCTGCTCTTCAGCACGGGTGCCGCGGGTATGGGCAACGCGCTGCTGGCGCTCTTCGTGGGTCTGGGCGCCGCGGTCCTGATCGGCGCCTTCCTGGAGGGCAGGCTGTCGCGGACGGCGCTGATCGTGGCGCAGTGGTTGTCGATCTTCGCGGGTATCGCGCTGGCGACGGTCCTGGGTGTGATGGGTGACGCGGTCGGCTGGAGCGTGCCCCTGTGGTTGGCCGCGGTGGTCGCGGTCCTGATGGGCGCGGTGCTGGGCGGGTCGATGGAGCGCTACATCTGGCGTCCGCTGCGGCACCGCAACGTGGCGATGATCCAGATGTTCATCGTCTCGATCGGTCTGGCGCTGGTCGTGCGGCACGTGATCCTGGTGCTCTTCGGGGCGGGCCGGGAGCGTTACGCGGGTTTCCAGCTCCAGGAGATGGTGAGGCTGGGGCCGGTGTCGATGCCGCCGCGCGACCTGGTGGTCATGGCGGTGGCGATCGTGGTGCTGGTGGGGGTGGCCTGTCTGTTGCAGTTCACCCGGATCGGCAAGGCGATGCGCGCGGTGTCCGACAACCGGGACCTGGCGGAGTCGTCGGGTATCGACGTGGACCGGGTCACGCTGTACGTGTGGGGGCTCGGTGGCGGTCTGGCCGCTCTGGGCGGTGTGCTCTACGGGCTCAACCAGGTGGTCGAGTACGAGATGGGCTTCCGTCTGCTGCTGATGATGTTCGCCGCGGTGATCCTCGGCGGTCTCGGCACGGCCTACGGTGCGATGGTCGGCGGCCTCGCGGTCGGCCTGGTGGCGATGTTGTCCACCCTGTGGTTCCCGTCCCAGCTCATGCAGGCATGGGCTCTGGCGCTGATGATCCTCATGCTGCTGGTCAGGCCCCAGGGCCTGCTCGGTCGGCGTGAGCGGGTCGGCTAGGAGAGAAGACGATGGATATCCTTTCGATCCTCGCCGAGTCCACCCGATCGGCGCTCGGCCCGATCGCGGCGATCTACGCGCTCGCCGCGATCGGACTCAACTTCCACTTCGGTTACACCGGGCTGCTGAACTTCGGCCAGGTGGGGTTCATGCTGGTGGGCGCCTACGGCGTGGGCATCAGTGTGGCGGTGTTCGACCTGCCGTTGGTGGTGGGTTTCGGTGTGGGCCTGCTGTGTGCGTTCGTGATGGCCCTGTTGCTGGGTATCCCGACGCTGCGGTTGCGCTCGGACTACCTGGCGATCACGACGATCGCGGCGGCGGAGGTGATCCGTCTGGTGTACCGGGCGGGTTTCGCCGAGCCGCTGACCGGCGGTGTCTACGGGTTGCAGAACCTGGCGTCGGACTTTCGCGCGATCAATCCGTTCGACGGGGGTGAGCGTTACGGCTTCGGGGCGTTGTCCTACAACGGCAACCACCTGTGGGTCCTGGTGGTGACGTGGGGTCTGGTGCTGTTGATGGCCGGGCTGACGTGGATGCTGATGCACAGCCCGTGGGGGCGTGTCATCAAGGGCATCCGGGAGGACGAGGACGCGGTCCGCAGTCTGGGCAAGAACGTGTTCGCGTACAAGATGCAGGCGCTGGTGTTGGGCGGTCTGGTGGGTGCCCTGGCGGGGTGCATGCTGGCCGTGTACCAGGCGTCGATCCAGCCGGACCAGTTCAAGCCGCAGGTGACGTTCTTCCTGTGGGTGATCCTGTTGCTGGGCGGTGCGGGCCGGGTGTTCGGTCCGGTGCTGGGCGCGATGGTGTTCTGGTTCCTGATGAACTTCACCGACGGTGTGCTCCAGGGTTTCGGCTCGATGGGGTGGCTGCCGTTCCTGGACGGTCCGGACTACGGTGCGATCCAGCTGGCCTTCGTGGGTCTGCTGCTGGTGTTGCTGATCGTCTTCCGGCCGCAGGGTCTCATCGGCGACCGCAAGGAGATGCTGATCAATGTCAAGTGACAAGGTGGACGGCGGCGTCGGGTCCGGGGTCGACCGCGTGGCCGGTGCGGAGCCGGTGCCGGGTTCGGCGAAGCCGGATCCGATCCTGGTGGCGGACGGTGTGCGCCGTTCCTTCGGCGGTCTGACCGCGGTGGACGTGGGGCACCTGGAGGTGCAGCGGGGGACGATCACGGCGTTGATCGGTCCGAACGGCGCGGGTAAGTCGACGCTGTTCAACCTGTTGACCGGTTTCGACCGGGTGGACGGGGGGCGTTGGACCTTCCAGGGCAGGCCGATCAACGGCAAACGCGGCCACCAGGTGGCGCGTGCGGGGATGGTGCGGACCTTCCAGCTGACCAAGGCGCTGACCCGGATGACGGTGTTGGACAACATGCTGTTGGGCGCGCCGGGGCAGTTCGGTGAGCGGATGGCGGGTGCGTTCCTGCGGTCGGTGTGGCGGGTGCAGGAGAGGGAGAACACGCGGCGCGCGCTGGACCTGTTGGAGCGTTTCAAGCTCATCGACAAGCGCGACGACATGGCGGGGTCGCTCTCGGGCGGTCAGCGCAAGCTGTTGGAGATGGCGCGTTCGCTGATGACCGATCCGACCATGATCATGCTGGACGAGCCGATGGCGGGGGTGAACCCGGCGCTGGTGCAGTCGTTGCTGGGGCACATCACGTCGTTGCGCGACGAGGGCAAGACGGTGCTCTTCGTGGAGCACGACATGGACGTGATCATGGGTATCAGCGACTGGATCGTGGTGCTCGCGCAGGGCCAGGTGATCGCGGAGGGTCGTCCTTCGGACATCCGGTCCAACCAGCAGGTGATCGACGCCTACCTGGGTGCCCAGGAGGAGACGGCCGAGGCCCCGGGGAGTGGTGATGACTGAGAGCGCGAAGCCGAGTCCGGAGAAGGCGGCGAAGGTTTCGGACGAGGTCCCGGTGGAGGCCGGGGAGGTGTCCGCCGTGCAGGAGCACCGTGAGGAGGTCCTGGAGCACGCGGGCGGGGCGGCGCCGGCGGGTGGCCCGGAGGACTACCTGCTGTTGGCCAGGGAGTTGGTGGCGGGGTACGTGCCGGGGGTGAACATCCTCAACGGGTGCACCCTGACGTTGTCCGAGGGCGAGGTCGTGGCGATCATCGGCCCGAACGGGGCGGGTAAGTCCACGCTGATCAAGACGGTGTTCGGGCTGATCCCGGTGCGTGAGGGCGCTCTGACGCTGCGGGGGGCCGACATCGCGGGCCTGCCGGCGCACAGCCTGGTGGAGCGGGGGGTGGGTTATGTTCCGCAGACGCAGAACGTGTTCCCGTCGCTGACCATCGAGGAGAACCTCCAGATGGGGGCGTTCCTGCGGCCGCGGTCGTTCACGAAGCGGTTCGCGGCGGTGGCGGAGCTGTTCCCGCTGCTGGCGGACCGGCGCAGGGCCAAGGCGGGGTCGCTGTCGGGCGGTGAGCGCCAGATGGTGGCCATGGGGCGTGCGCTGATGATGGAGCCGTCGGTGCTGTTGTTGGACGAGCCGACCGCGGGTCTGTCGCCGATCTACCAGGAGGAGGTCTTCCAGCGGGTCAAGGAGGTCAACCGGACGGGTGTGTCGGTGGTCATGGTGGAGCAGAACGCGCGTCGCTGCCTCCAGATCTGTGACCGCGGCTACGTGTTGGACCAGGGGCGCAACGCCTACACCGGTACGGGTGCGGACCTGTTGAACGATCCCAACGTGATCGAGCTGTACCTGGGGACGCTGGCCAAGGGCTGAGGCGTCGGGGGAGGGGGCGGGGCCCGTGGTGGGCTCCGCCCCCTGCTGTTGTGCGGGGTGCTGTCGTCGTTCGGGGGTGCGCTGCCGGTGTGTCGCGGGGGTCGGGTGGCCTCGTGCACAGGCCCGGCCGGGAGATGGCGTCCCGGGCCGGGACAAATTACCCTGGGAGGCCGGGCACGTCCGTGCCCGGCCGCGGCCCCGCCCGCAGTGCGGGTCGGGGGCGGGGGAGAACACCGCGGCGCTGTGACGCCCGTGTCCGCCGGTGCGCAGGAATGCGGTACCGGTGTCGGGCGTTGAGAACCGTTGAAGAGGACGGGACCCGCCGCGGCGGGCCGGTCCAGACGCGACCAAGGGGGTCGCCGGCCAGCCGCTACCCCTTTCCAGAGGAGCTTTCCAGCATGACGGTTCAGAGCGAGACCACCGAGGGCATCATCCTCACCGACGAGGCGTCCAGCAAGGTCAGGGCGCTCCTTGAGCAGGAGGGGCGGGACGACCTGCGTCTTCGCGTGGCCGTTCAGCCCGGTGGTTGCTCGGGGCTGCGTTACCAGCTCTACTTCGACGAGCGCGAGCTCGACGGCGACGTGGTCACCGACTTCGGCGGTGTGGAGGTCGTCACCGACCGGATGAGCTCCCCCTACCTGATCGGCGCCACGATCGACTTCGTCGACACCATCGAGAAGCAGGGGTTCACCATCGACAACCCCAACGCCACCGGCTCCTGCGCCTGCGGTGACTCCTTCAACTAGGGAGTGTTCCGCCGGGGGCTTTCGGGCCGGTGGGCCCGGAGCGGTCCGGGGAACGCGGCCCGGGGGTCTCGTCGGGCGGGTCGGGGCGTAGGGTCCTGGCCGGTCGGGGACGCGGTTTTCGGGGGAGGGCGGTTCGTGCCGCCCTCCCCTTCGCCGTGCGCGGGTCGCCCCCGCGCAGGTCGTGTGCGCGGGGGCGGCCGCGAGCGGGTGGCCACGGTGCCGCGGGCGCGCTGCACTAACCTGGGGCAGTCCGAACCGGGCACGTCCTCTGCCATGCCCGCAGCCCCCGTCCGGTCAGCAGACCGACACCTCCCGACCAAGGAGTCTTCGTCCCGTGCGTATCGCGGTTGCCGGATCCATCGCCACCGACCACCTGATGTCCTTCGAGGGGCGCTTCGCGGAACAGATCATCCCCGACCAGATCCAGCAGTTGTCGCTGTCCTTCCTGATCGACGAGCTGGACGTCCGGCGCGGCGGCGTCGCGGCCAACATCTGCTTCGGCATGGGCGGGTTCGGCCTCAGCCCGGTGCTGGTGGGTGCGGCCGGGGCCGACTTCGAGGACTACCGCGCCTGGCTGGACCGCCACGGTGTGGACACCTCCGCGGTCTACATCTCCGAGCTGCGCCACACCGCCCGGTTCATCTGCACCACGGACCGGGACCAGAACCAGATCGCGTCCTTCTACGCCGGGGCCATGGCCGAGGCCCGCAACATCGAGCTCCAGCCGATCGCGGACCGCCTGGGTGGGCTGGACCTGGTGCTGGTCGGGGCGGACGACCCGGCCGCGATGGTGCGTCACAGCGAGGAGTGCCGTACACGCGGTATCGCCTTCGCCGCCGACCCCTCCCAGCAGTTGGCGCGCATGGAGGGACCCGAGGTGCGGGGTCTGGTCGAGGGCGCGGCCTTCCTGTTCACGAACGAGTACGAGAAGGCGCTGGCCGAGCAGAAGACCGGCTGGTCCGACGCCGACGTCCTGGAGCGGGTGGGCACCCGTGTCACCACGCTGGGGGCCAAGGGGGCGCGTATCGACCGGAGGGGCGAGCCGAGTGTGCACGTCCCGGCCGCGGCGGTGGGGGAGCTGGTCGACCCCACGGGTATGGGGGACGCGTTCCGCGCGGGTTTCCTGGCCGCGTACTCCTGGGGGCTGTCCCTGGAGCGGGCCGCCCAGGTGGGCAACGCGACCGCTGTGCACTGCCTGGAGGCCGACGGGCCGCAGGAGTACACGCTGACCGGGGCGTCCCTCCTGGCGCGTCTGGAGGAGTCCTACGGCGCCGGGGTCTCGGCCGAGGTCGCGCCCTTCGTGTAGCCGGAACGGGTCGGGGTGGTGTCCGCGAGCCCGTAGAGTGGGTAGCCGCGACCCGCACGACCCGTGTCCGCCTGCCGGACCGGGCCGCGCCCCGCACGGCCGCCGCTCCCTGGGAGCCGGTGTCCCGCACGGGGAGCCCCGTGCCCGCCGGTGCGCTGAAACGCGTGCCGGTTACCCAGCCCAAGCCGTCCGCGCCGGGTCGCCGCGACGGTGGGGAACCTGTCCCGCTGCGTGTGCTCCGGCACGCCCACGCGGGCCCGGGCGCGCTGAGCGCCTCCCAGATCTAGGCCAGCCTTACCTGGGATTCCCCGGATTCATCCGGAAAGGACATTGCATGCGCTACACCGGACCGAAGGTGCGGTTGTCCCGGCGCGCCGGCACTCCGCTGACCCGTAAGGCGGTCAGCTACTTCGAGAAGCGTCCCTACCCGCCCGGCGAGCACGGCCGCCGCGTCCGCCGCAACAGCAGCGACTACGCGGTCCGTCAGGCGGAGAAGCAGAAGGTGCGCTGGTACTACGACCTGACCGAGAAGCAGATGCTGCGCGTCTACGAGAGCGCGAAGAAGCGCCCGGGGCGTACCGGTGAGGAGATGCTCGCCGAGCTGGAGCTGCGTCTGGCCACGGTCGTGCTGCGCGCCGGTCTGGCCGCCTCGATCTACGCCGCGCGTCAGTTCGTCAACCACGGTCACATCACCGTGGACGGCAAGAAGGTCGACATCCCGTCGTACCAGGTCAAGCCCGGTCAGATCATCAGTGTTCGGGAGAAGTCCCGCAACATGGTGCCGTTCGTCGAGGCCACCGAGGGTGTCCACGCCGACGACAAGATCGCCGGATTCCTCGCCGTGAGCCACAAGGACCTGCGCATCGCGGTCGTCGACCGCCCCAAGCGTGAGCAGATCCCGGTGCCCTTCGACGAGCAGCTGGTCGTGGAGTTCTACGCCCGCTAGCCACTCGCCGAGCCGAGTGCGCGGTCGCCTCCTCCCCGGGGGGTGGTCGATGTGGAGCAGGCAGGCCGCGCGGACCCGGTCCGCGCGGCCTCGTCGTGTCCGGGGGTGGTGTGGAACGCGCCACGCCCAGGATTCGGCGGGGTGGAAATCGTTATCGCACCGGAACCGGAACTCCCGAGCCCCCTGTTGCGGGGGTTTCGGTCCTCCTCTAACCCCTCCCCTCGCTCGGTGTCCCTTCCCCCGCCCCCGGGGCGGCGGACGGCCGCCGGGCCCGGAGCGGGTCAGTACATGCGTCGGATGTGGAAGGCGCTGCCCCGTGCCAGGGGCCGTTCCACGACGAACTCGTGCATCTTCATCCGGCACCAGGCGGGGATGTCCGCGCTGGCGGCGGGATCGTCCGCGGTGACCGCGATGACCGCGCCTATGGGCACCTCGTGCAGTCTGGCGGCGAGCATGATGATCGGGATGGGGCACTTGCGGCCCACCGCCTCCACGGTGACCAGAGGAGGCCGGGGCGGGTACTCGGGCACGGAAAACCCCCGTGTGTCGTCGTCTGGTGATGACCATCCTGACCTGGTCCCGCCCCTAAGGCGAACCCGGTTAAGGGCGTCGTAAACCCAGCGATACGCTCACCTTGTTCTCTCCTCGTGAAACGTCCGCGCCGCCCCCGAGAGGCGGAGGGGACGCGATCGAAGAAAGGAAGAGGGCCCGGGGGAACGCCGGGCCGCGCTCCGTAGCCAGCCGGGAGGATATCCTCCGCGGGCGAACGGGCCCGGCTCCACGTACCGCCGCGAGCTCCGCTCGGGGGGCGTCGGCAACACGCTGACCAGGCAAGCCCCTGAACTGGGCGCTGGGCGGTTCGCGATAATGTTTCCCCCTGAAAAGCTTTGGATACTTAGGCCGCCCGTGGAGGTTCCACGGGCTACACCGCTGGGAAGGCAATCCGTGAGTCCGACCCGCCAAGAGAATCGGCGCCGCAACCTGCGCCGATGGGCACCACGCGGCGCCGCGCTCGCCGTGCTGGGGCTGGCCGCGACCGGCTGCGCGTCGAACGATCTCACTCGTTTGGGCATGCCGGAGCCGATCACCAACCAGGCCGAGCGTGTTCTCTCGCTCTGGCAGGGCTCCTGGGTGGCGGCTTTCGCGGTCGGCATTCTCGTGTGGGGGCTGATCGTCTGGTCGGTCATCTTCCACCGCAAGCGCTCTGAGCAGTTGCCGCCGCAGGTGCGGTACAACATGCCCATCGAAGCGCTCTACACCGTGCTGCCGATCGTCATCATCTCGGTGCTGTTCTTCTTCACCGCCCGGGACCAGGCGATCCTGCTCGACACCGACGAGCCGGCGGACGTCAACATCGAGGTCGTGGCCTTCCAATGGGCCTGGCAGTTCAACTACCTCGACGACAAGAAGGAGAACGGCGGGGAGGTGCTCTTCTCCGAGACGGGTATCCCCAACCCGGACGGCACCGCCGACCCCTCCACCCAGACGACCCTGGTGCTGCCCGAGGGCGCGACCGTCCACTTCGACCTGCACTCGCCGGACGTCATCCACTCGTTCTGGATCCCCGAGTTCGGTTTCAAGATGGACGTCATCCCCGGCCGGGACAACGCCTTCCAGGCCGACATCAACGAGGGCACCGCGGGCGACTACGTCGGCCGCTGCGCCGAGCTGTGCGGTGTCGACCACGCCCGCATGCTCTTCAACGTCGAGGTCCTGCCCCAGGACGAGTACGACGCCTGGGCCGCCGAGCAGCAGCAGGCCGCCGAGGAGGCCGAGCTCGAGGCCGCCGAGACCGGTGACCAGCCGGCCTCCGGTGAGGGCTCCGGCGCCGAGGGTGCGGGCGCCGAGGGCACCGGCACCGACGAGGAGGGCACCGGCAGCGGCGACTCCGAGGCCGAGGGCTCCGGTACCGACGAGCAGGACACCGGTTCCGGCGGGGCCGACGCCGAGGAGAATGAGCAGTCATGAGCACCACACCAAACCCCGTTCCCTCGGGCGGTCAGGTACCGTCGCGCAAGGGGTCGATGATCGTCAAATGGATGACGTCCACCGACCACAAGGTCATCGGGTACATGTACCTGATCACCTCGTTCGTGTTCTTCCTCTTCGGTGGTCTGCTCGCGGTGCTCATGCGCGTCGAGCTGTTCTTCCCGGGCATGCAGGCGATGTCCAACGAGCAGTTCAACCAGCTGTTCACCATGCACGGCACGATCATGCTGCTGATGTTCGCGACGCCGCTGTTCGTCGGTTTCTCGAACGTGATCATGCCGTTGCAGATCGGTTCGCCCGACGTGGCGTTCCCGAGGATGAACCTGTTCAGCTACTACCTGTTCCTGTTCGGCAGCCTCATCGCCATCAGCGGCTTCCTGACCCCGGGCGGCGCGGCCAGCTTCGGCTGGTTCGCCTACACGCCCCTGTCGGACGCGGTGCGTTCGCCGGGTCTGGGCGGTGACCTGTGGATCCTGGGCCTGGTGGTCTCGGGTCTGGGCACCATCCTGGGCGCGGTCAACTTCATCACCACCGGCCTGTGCATGCGCGCGCCCGGTATGACGATGTTCCGCATGCCGATCTTCACCTGGAACACCCTGCTCACCAGCGTGCTGGTGCTCATCGCGTTCCCGGTCCTGACCGCGGCCCTGATCGCGCTGGGCGCGGACCGCATGGTCGGCACCCAGGTGTTCAACGCCGAGCACGGCGGCGCCATCCTGTGGCAGCACCTGTTCTGGTTCTTCGGCCACCCCGAGGTGTACATCATCGCGCTGCCGTTCTTCGGCATCGTGACCGAGATCATCCCGGTGTTCAGCCGCAAGCCGATCTTCGGCTACAAGAGCCTGGTCGCGGCGACCATCGCCATCACCGGCCTGTCGGTCACCGTGTGGGCGCACCACATGTTCCCGACGGGTGCGGTGCTGCTGCCGTTCTTCTCGTTCATGAGCTTCCTCATCGCGGTCCCGACCGGGGTGAAGTTCTTCAACTGGATCGGCACCATGTGGCGGGGCCAGATCACCTTCGAGACGCCGATGCTCTTCGTCATCGGGTTCTTGGTGACCTTCCTCTTCGGTGGTCTGACCGGTGTGCTGCTGGCCTCCCCGCCCATCGACTTCCACGTCACCGACTCCTACTTCGTGGTGGCCCACTTCCACTACGTGGTGTTCGGCACGGTGGTGTTCGCGATGTTCGCGGGCTTCTACTTCTGGTGGCCCAAGTTCACCGGAAAGATGCTCAACGAGAAGCTGGGCAAGTTCCACTTCTGGCTGCTGTTCCTGGGCTTCCACGGCACCTTCCTGGTGCAGCACTGGCTGGGCGCCGCGGGCTTCCCGCGCCGCTACGCCGACTACCTGCCCACCGACGGGTTCACCGAGCTCAACCAGATCTCCTCGGTCTCCTCGTTCGTGCTGGCGGCCTCGACGCTGATCTTCTTCTGGAACGTCTACATCACCTCCAAGAAGGCGCCGCTGGTCACCGTGGACGACCCGTGGGGTTACGGCTGCTCGCTGGAGTGGGCCACGTCCTGCCCGCCGCCGCGGCACAACTTCACGTCGCTGCCGCGGATCCGTTCCGAGCGTCCCGCGTTCGACCTGAACCACCCGCACGCCGCGGCCCCGGGCGCCGTCCCGGTGGGCGTCACGAAGGAGTAGGGCGCAATGAAGACGCAGGCCTATCTGTTCATGGGCGTCTCGACCTTCTTCGGTCTGGCCGCCGCCCTGTACGTGTACTGGTCCTGGCAGGACACCGGCGCGATCGAGTGGACGGGCACCACCGCCCTGGTGGTCTCCATCGGCTTCGGTTGGATGATCGGCTTCTGGCTCTGGCAGGCGGCCCGCCGCAGCGAGCACTTCCACGGGCTTCCCGCGGAGGAGCGGCTGGACGGGGAGATCTCCGAGAACTCCGGCGAGTACGGCTTCTTCAGCCCGCACAGCTCGTGGCCGCTGTGGGTGGCGCTGGCCGTGGCGTTCACCGCGGTGGGCGTGGCGATCGGCTGGTGGATGGTGTTCATCGGCGCCTTCGCCATCATCCTCACCGCCATCGGTTGGATCTTCGAGTACTACCGCAACGAGTTCCAGCACTAGGGAGGGGCCGCCGCACCGCGCGGCGGCCCCCGCCCGACGGCCGGACGCGTCCCAGGGACGCGTCCGGCCGTCTTTCTTGTCACGGT